>DASWRL010000072.1:0-63002 GCA_036403195.1 Gaiellaceae bacterium | reverse complement strand
GAGGCAGGCATCCTCGGCGGCGCGATCGGGCTGTGCATGGCGGGCTGGCGCCCCGTCGTCGAGATGCAGTACGACGCGTTCTCGTACCCCTCGCTCAACCAGCTGATCACGCACGTCGGGCGCTACCGCTGGCGGAGCGGCGGGCGCATGGAGTTTCCGCTGACGATCCGGATGCCGTACGGCGGCGGCGTGCGCGCACCCGAGCTGCACGACGACTCGCCCGAGACCTACTACGTGCACACGCCGGGCATCAAGGTCGCGATCCCGTCGACGCCGGCCGACGCGAAGGGGCTGCTCGCCGCGGCGATCCGCGACCCCGACCCGGTCGTCGTGCTCGAGCCGAAGCTCGTCTACCGGACCGCGCGCGGCGAGGTGCCCGCGGGCGAGCACGTCGTGCCGCTCGGATCGGCGAGGGTCGCGCGCGCGGGCGACGACGTGACGCTGATCGCGTACGGCGCGATGGTCGGCGTGTGCGAACGCGCGGCCGAGGCGCTCGACGTCTCCTGCGAGATCCTCGACATCCGCTCGCTGCGGCCGCTCGACGAGGAGGCGGTGCTCGCGTCGGTGGCGAAGACCGGGCGCGCGGTCGTGGTGCACGAGGCGCCGCGGACCGTGGGGTTCGGCGCGGAGCTCGTCGCGCTGCTCGCCGAGAAGGCGATCTTCGACCTGCAGGGGCCCGTGCTCCGCGTGACGGGGTACGACGTCCCGTACCCGTACTGGGCGATCGAGGACGCGTACATGCCGTCGCCGGAGCGCGTCGCGGACGCCGTCCGGTCGCTGTTCTGAGCGAGCGGCTGCGCCTCTGGCTCGAGCGCGACCGCCGGGGCGCCGGCTACCACCTGCGCGACGCGGCGACCGGCGAGCCCGTCGCACGCGACGACCCGCGCGTCCGCGTCGTCCCCGTCGCGGGTGTCTCCTTCCGCCCGGAAGCCGTCGCGGACGCGTCGTTCGACCCGGGCGCGCGGCTCGCGCTCGTGCGCGAGCCGGAGAACGAGCACGACCCGAACGCGGTCGCGATCTGGAACGGGGAGCGGACGCTGCAGGCGGGCTACGTGCCGCGCGAGGTCGCCGCGGAGCTGACGGGCGACGAGGTCGCGGTCTCGCTGTGGCGGGCGGGCGAGGGGCTGCGGGTGCTGCTCGCCCCGCCGGGGTCGTGGGTCGGGCGGCCGCGGCGGTAACTTCCCCGGTCGTGGCGTACGAGTTCAGGCTGCCGGACCTCGGAGAGGGACTGACCGAGGGGGAGGTCGCGCGGTGGCTCGTCGCGGAGGGCGACGAGATCGCGGAGGACGCGCCGCTCGTCGAGATCGCGACCGACAAGACCACGGTCGAGATCCCGTCCCCCGCGGCCGGCACCGTCACGCAGATCCTCGTCGGCGAGGGCGACGTCGTCCCGGTCGGCACCGTCCTCGTAGTGATCGGCGCCGCGGGCGAGGAGCCCGCAGAGCCGCGTGCGCAGGAGGGCGCGGGCCCGTCTCCACCGGCCGCGTCCCGTCGCCAAACCACGGGACCTGCCCCGCGCGTCCAGGCGACACCGCTCGTTCGGCGGGTGGCCGAGGAGCTCGGCGTGGACCTCGGGGCGGTGGCGCCGAGCGGCCCGGGCGGGCGCATCACCGAGGACGACGTCCGGGCCGCGGCGGCGGGGACGGCGCCCGGTGGCGGCCGCCGCGAGAAGGTGCGCGGCGTCCGCCGGCAGATCCTCGAGCACCTGACGCGCGCGCACCGCGAGGTGCCGGCCGTCACCTTCGTCGAGGAGTGCGACTTCACCGGCGTCGACCTGAAGCTGCTGCTCCCGACCGTCCTGCGGGCGACGGCGGAGACGCTGAAGGAGTATCCCGAGCTCAACGCGCGCCTCGAGGGGGACGAGATCGTCTACGTCGAGCGGTACGACCTCGGCGTCGCCGTCCAGACCGGCCTCGGCCTCGTCGTCCCGGTCGTGCGCGACTGCGCCACACGTTCGCTCGACGACCTCCGCGCCGACGTCGACCGGCTCGCCGACGCCGCTCGCGCGGGGACGCTCGCGCCCGAGGAGCTCCGCGGCTCGACCTTCACCGTCACGAGCGCCGGCAAGCTCGGGGGCCTGCTCGTGACGCCCCTCGTCAACCACCCCGAGGTCGCGATCCTCGGCGTGCACCGGATCGCGCCGCGGCCGGTCGTGCGCGACGGCGAGATCGTCGTGCGCCCGGTCGGGAACGTCAGCGTCACCTTCGACCACCGCGTCGTCGACGGCGCGCGCGCGGCCGAGTTCACGCTCGCCGTGATCGCACGGCTGCAGGCCGCTTAGGCGACGACGCCGAGGTGCCGGTCGAGCAGCGCGTCGATCTTCGGCGCGCTGGCGCGACCCGTGAGCCGCGCGACCGCCTTGCGGTCGACGACGAGGACGAGCGTCGGCACGTCGGTCACGTCGAGCCGCTCGACGAGGTCCGTCTGCTGGTCGACGTCGACCTGGATGACGCGGAGGCGTCCGCGTTCCTTGCGCGCGACGTGTGCGACGAGGCTTTCCATCCGGCGGGCGGGGCCGGAGCGCGACGAGGTGAAGAAGAGCAGCAGCGGACGAGCGTCTCCGGTCATTCAGGCGTCTCCCGACGTCGGACAACAGGGGGTTGTCGAAGTAGTGCCCAACTTCGGGGCGTGTGTAACCTCGCGGCGTGGGCGACTGGTACACGGTCGGGATCCTCGTCGGCCTCGGCACGGCGATCGGCGTCGCCGCGACGGCGCTCCTGCGCCGCGCGCTCCTCGGCGTGGTCGCAGCCGTCGTGGTCGCCGTCGCGATCGGCCTCGTGTTCGGACAGTGGGACGAGGCGGTGGGCGGCGCCGTCGGCGCCGTGTGCGGCGCGCTCGGCGCCTCGCCGCTCGTCAGTGGGGCACTGCGCCGCGGCGGGACGCGCGGCGGGACCGCGCTCCTGCTCGGCGTCGCGGCGGTGATCGGCGCGGCGCTCGCGTTCGTTCCCGTCGTGGGATACGTCGAGGCCGTCGTCGTGCTGGCGCTCGGCGCGCGCCTCCTGCGGCGGGCGCCCGAGCGTCACGCGGGCCTGCGCTCACTTGCCAAGGACTGACGGCACCAAGCCGGTCGTCCTGGTCGTGATCGACGGGCTCACGCCGTCGATGTTCGAGGCGGCCGAGACGCCGGCGCTGCGCTTCCTCGCAGAGCACGGGCAGTACCGCCGCGCCGCCTCGACATTCCCGTCGCTGACTCCGGTCTGCCTCAGTTCGATCGCGACCGGGGCGCACCCCGACCGGCACCACATCCCGCACCTCGTCTGGTGGCACCGCGGCGAGCAGCGGATCGTCGAGTACGGGTCGTCGTTCGGCGCCGTTCGCGCAGCCGGGATCGCGCGCTCGCTGCGCGACACGATCGTCGACCTGAACGCTCGCCACCTCTCGCGCGACGTCTCGACCGTGTACGAGACGCTCGAGGACGCGGGACTGACGACGGCCGCGATCAACATCACGTGCTACCGCGGCCGCACGCGCCACCTGCCGACGATCCCGGGCGCGCCGGCGGTCAACGGCCCGAAGCGGTTCTTCTTCTACTCGCTGTACTCGAGCGACCGCACCGGCGCGCCGATCGCCGTCCGCAACCGCGCCCTCGGCTCGATCGACGCGTACGCCGCATGGGTCGGGCGCTGGCTCGTCACGCGGGACGGCTTCGACCTGCTCGTCTACTACCTCCCCGACTACGACTACGCGTCGCACGCCGCCGGCCCCGACAGCGCGCACGAGGCGCTCGAGCGCAGCGACACCGCCGTCGCGGCGCTGATGGACGCCGCCGGCGGGCCCGACGAGTTCCTCGAGCGGTACGGCGTCATCGTCTGCTCGGACCACGGGCAGTCGCGGGTCGAGCACGTCGCGCGACTCGACGTCGGCGGCGATCTCGTGACCGCGTCGAACCGCGCCGCGATGGTCTACACGGAGGAGCCGCGGCGCGTCGCGGAGCGCCTTGACGCCGAGCCGTCCGCGGGAGTCGTCGTCTTCCGCGACGGCGGCCGCGTCGTCGCCCGCCGTGACGGCGACGAGGACGACGCCGTCCTCGACGCGATGCCCGACGGTCGGGTGCGCGCGGCCGCGGCGCTCGCGAACCCGAACGCGGGCGAGGTGATCGTCTCGGCCGCGCCCGGCTGGGAGTTCCTCGACCTGGCGGGCCGCCACCACCTCGGCGGCGGGAGCCACGGCTCGCTCGAGACGGCCGACTCCGAGGTGCCGATGCTGAGCGTCGGGATGGGCGCGCCGCCCGATTCGATCACCGGCGTGAAGGCCGCGATCAGCAGGCACTTCGCTGTTTCCGCCGACGCGCCCCCGGAAATGACCGCTTCGCAATGAGGGGTCGCTCTGCGGCGGATCTCCTGTCGCTTCCCGTCCGCCTGAACGGAATCCAGCTCGGGCGCCCGGTCGAGGCGCTCGTCGACGCGACGAGCGACCGCGTCGTCGGCTTCGAGGTGATCTGCGGCGACGAGTCGCGGCGGTTCCTGCCGTTCGCCGTCGCCGAGATCAGGGACGACGAGCTCGCGCTCAGGTCGGCGCTGATGCTGATCGACGAGCGCGACCTCGGCTTCTACCGCCGCCGATCGCGCCGGCTCGCCGACCTCGGGTACGCGGATCCGTGGGTCGACGCGCGGGGCGAGATCCACGAAGCCCGCAGCGCCGCGTAGTACCGTCCCGGCCGTGTCCGCACTCGGTGCCAGGACGGCGCATGCCCTCCGCAGCCCGCACAACTGGATCCAGCTCGCGAAGTTCGGGGTCGTCGGTGCAAGCGGGTACGTCATCAACCTCGGCGTCTACGCCGCGCTCCTCGGGATCGGCGCGCACCAGGCGGCGGTCGTGTCGTTCGCCGTGTCCGCCGCCAACAACTACTGGTGGAACCGGCACTGGACGTTCGCCCGGCAGAAGGGCCACTTCGCGCACCAGGGGGTGCGGTTCTTCGTCGTCGCGATCGGCGCGCTCGTCGTCAACCAGGTGTGGCTCCTCGTGTTCCTCGACTGGCTCGGGTGGGGCAAGATCGTGTCGCAGGCGGTCGCGATCGTGCTCGTCACGCCCCTGAACTTCATCGGGAACAAGCTCTGGTCGTTCAGGCGCTGAAGCTCGCCGCCGTCGCGGCCGCCGCCCTCGCGCTCCTCCCGGCGGCCGCCGCGGCCGCGACGGCGCCGAGCGCCCAGACGACGACCGGCCTCACCCTCACGAACGGCAACGGGTCGCTGCCGTTCTCGCCGACGACGGGGCACCTGACGCGGAGCGAGGTGATCCGCCGGTTCCTCGCCGATGCGAAGGTGCGCGACTGGCTGAAGCGGTACCCGAAGACGCTGACGACCGAGGCGAGCTACTCGGAGACGTCCGCGTCCTGGACGGTCAACGTGAGCTGGGACCCGGCCGGGGAGATCGCGACCGGGACCGTCGACGACGCCACCGGCGAGGTGACGGAGGCGTGGACGGGGCCGCAGGTCGCGTGGCGGATGGCGCGCGGCTACAGCGGCGCCTTCGGCGGGAAGAAGATCAACAGCCCGTACCTCTGGCTCGGCCTCTGCGGCGTGTTCCTGCTCGGCCTCGTCGACTGGCGGCGGCTGCGGTCGGTGCGGAACGTCGACCTCCTGGTCCTGGTGTCCCTGACCGTCTCGCTGTGGTTCTTCAACCACGGGAACATCTTCGCGGCGATGCCGCTCGCGTACCCGCCGCTCCTGTGGCTGCTCGCGCGCTGCGTCTGGGTGGCGCGCGGCGACACGCCGCCGCGCGGCGGGACCGTCTGGCCGGTGTGGGTGCTCGCGGCGGCGACCGTCTTCGTCGCGGGTTTCCGCGTGGGCCTCGACATCCGGGCGTCGAACGTGATCGACGTCGGGTACTCGGGTGTCATCGGCGCCGACCGGATCGTGCACGGGCAGAGCCCGTACGGGCACTTCCCCCGGGAGGACGACCTGAAGGCGTGCGGCCCGGCCGACGCGTCGGGCGAGATCCGCGACCGCATCCAGACGAACGGCGTCTGCGAGAGCGCGAACCCGCTCGGCGACACGTACGGCCCGGTCGCCTATCTCGCGTACATCCCCGGCTACCTCATCTTCGGCTGGAGCCACAAGTGGGACACGCTCCCCGCCGTCCACTTCACGACGATCGTGTTCGACCTGCTCGCGATGCTCGGCCTGGCGTTCGTCGGGCGGCGCCTCGGAGGCCCGCGAGTGGGCGCGGCCGCCGCGTTCGCGTGGGTCGCGTGGCCGTTCACGCAGTACGCCTCGATGTCCAACACGAACGACGCGATCGCGCCCGCGCTCGCCGTCTGGGGCCTCGCCGCACTCACCAGCGACCTCGGCCGCGGCGCGGCAATTGCCGTCTCCGGCTGGGCCAAGTTCGCGTCCCTGCTCGCCTTGCCCCTGTGGACCGGCTACCCGGAGGCGCGCCGACCGAGGTCCGTCACGGTCATGCTGCTCGGGTTCCTGCTCGCGACGGTGACCGTGTTCTTCATGCTCTTCTTCGAGCCGTCGCCGGTCCACGCGGCCCGCGTCTTCTTCGACCGGAGCGTCCGGTTCCAGTTCCACCGCGACTCGCCGTTCTCGATCTGGGACTGGCGGCAGTACCACGCGAAGGGGATCCCGGACCTGCGGCTCGTGCAACGCGTGCTGCAGGTCGCGCTCGTCGTCTTCGCGCTGTCGCTCTTCTGGGTGCCGCGGCGCCGCTCGCCGCTGCGGATCGCCGCGCTCACCGCCGCCGTCGTGATCGGCTTCGAGCTCGTCCTCACGCACTGGTTCTATCTCTACCTGCCGTGGTTCTTCCCGTTCCTCGTGCTCGCGCTCGTGGCACCGGTTCCCGGGAACGGACGTGAGCAGCCGCCGGCTGCCGTGGCCTGAGGCGCTCGCAGCCGCGGCGCTGTTCCTCGCCTGCTTCGGGCTCGTCCACACGTGGTTCTGGGGCCACGGGCAGCTCGTCGACTGGCCGACCTACCGCACCTACGGGACCGCGATTCTCGACCACGGCCGCGTGCCGTACCGCGACTTCGCGGTCGAGTACCCGCCGGGGGCGCTGCCCGTGTTCGTCGCGCCGGCGCTGGTCGGCGACTACCCGACGAGCTTCGCGTGGCTGATGGCGATCGTCGGGCTCGCGCTCGTCGTCGCCGTCGCGCTCGCGTCGCCGCGTGCGGCGTTCTTCACCGCGCTCGCGCCGGTGCTCGCCGGGTCGCTGATCCTCTCGCGCTTCGACCTCTGGCCGGCGCTGCTCGCCGCCGGGGCGCTGGCCGCGCTCCTCCACGGGCGCCACCGCCTCGGCTGGGCGCTGCTCGGCGGGGCGGTCGCCGCGAAGCTGTGGCCGCTCGTGCTCGTCCCGCTCGCCCTGACGTGGTCGGTGCGGCGCGGGACCGGCCGCAGCGCGCTCGTCGGGGCGGCCGTCGCCGCCGCGTGCTTCGTCCCGTTCGCGATCATCGCACCGCACGGGCTGTGGGCGAGCCTGCGCGGCCAGGCGTCGCGCCCGCTCCAGGTCGAGAGCCTCGGCGCGGCCGTCCTGACGACCTTCGGTCACCCCCACGTGGTCTCGTCGCACGGCTCGCAGAACCTCGTCGGGCACGGCGCCGCCGGGGCCGCCCTCAGCGCCGCCGGCGTCGCCTCGCTCCTCGCCGTCTGGATCGCGTTCGCGCGCGGCGCCGCGACCGAGGCGCGCTTCCTTCGCTACTGCGCCGCGGCCGTCGCCGCCTTCGTCGCCTTCGACAAGGTGCTGTCGCCGCAGTACCTGATCTGGCTGATCCCGCTCGTGCCGCTCGTACGGGGGGCGCGCGGCGCGGCCGCCGCCGCGCTCCTGACGGCCGCGTGCGTGCTCACGCAGGTGTGGTTTCCGCTCCGCTACTGGGACTACGTCTACGGGTTCCACCTCGCGTGGGTGGTGCTGCTGCGCGACGCCGTCCTCGTGGCGCTCTTCGCGGTGCTCGCGCTGCCGGCGCGCGTTACGCGCTGACGGGCACGCGCACCGCCTCGCACGAGCTCGCGCGGCCGTCGTCTCCGACGTCGACCAGCGCGCCCTCGATGCGGACGTCACCCGTCGCCGGCTCGAGGCGCGTCGGCATCCCGGTCACGAAGCGGCGGATCGCCGCGTGCTCGTCGCTCCCGATCACCGAGTCGTGCGGCCCAGTCATGCCCGCGTCGGTGATCGCGGCCGTGCCACCTGCGAGCACGCGCGCGTCGTTCGTCTGCACGTGCGTGTGTGTCCCCAGCACCGCGCTGACGCGCCCGTCGAGGTATCGCGCCAGGGCGACCTTCTCGCTCGTCGCCTCCGCGTGGAAGTCGACGACGACGACCGGCGTCTCGCGGCGTGCCTCCTCGACGAGCCGGTCCGCCGCGACGAAGGCGCTCTCGAACGGGTCGAGCGAGAACGCGCCGAGCAGGTTCAGGACTGCGACGCCGCCGTGCACGGCGATCCCGCGGCCGGGTGTGTGCGGCGACATGTTCGCCGGGCGGAGAACGCGGTCGGTCCCCGAGAGATACGGCGCGAAGCCCTGCTGGCCCCACGCCCAGTTGCCGAGCGTGATCACGTCTGCGCCGCTCGCGAGCAGGCGGTCGGCGATCTTCGCGGTGATGCCCCTGCCGGCGGCGGCGTTCTCGCCGTTGACGACGCAGAAGTCGACGCCGAGGTCGCGGCGGATCCCCGGCAGGTGCGCCTCGACCGCCCTGCGGCCGGGTGCGCCGAACACGTCGGCGACGAACAGGATGCGGATGGGAGCGGTCCCTTCTAGTCGAGCCCCAGCGTCGCCGAGAGGTGGACCTCGACGACGACGTGGTTCCCCGAGTCGTTCGTGTAGCGCGCGAGCGCCTCGTGCTCGACGCGCGCGACGTCGACGAGCGACCCGAGGCGCGTGCCGGCGGCGGTGAGCGGTGAGCCGACGACGAGCGCCGGGTCGGCCTGCACGTGCGACACCGACACGACGAGCGACGGAGCCCCGGCCGGCTCGATGTCGATCCGCGAGCCGAGGCGACGCCCACCCACGACGACGTCCGAGATCGCGAGCACGGTGCCGTCCACGGGGGAGTAGACGTCGGTCCCGGCCGGGGCGCCGACGTGCAGCGCCGACGTCGACGGCCCGACGCCGCCGGGCAGCTGGTACCAGCGCGGCCCGCCGCTCGAGGTGCCGAAGATCGTGTGGGCCAGCCGGCGCAGCGCGCCGGCGTTCGCCTGCGTGCCGAGCGGCGCCAGCGCGAGCGCGCCCTCGCTCCCGCCCTGGTACCCGATCGTGGTGACGCGTGACTGGCTCACCGGCAGCTGCAGGTGCAGCGACCCCAGCCGCGCGACGACCTCGGGCGTCGGCGGGCCGGCCGGCAGGAGGCGCGTCGCGCTCGCGGGCACCGGTGCGTCGAGCGGCGGCCTCGAGCCCCCGAACGCCGACAGGAGAACGACCACGAGCGCCACGAAGGCGACCGCAGAGAGGACGGCGAGACGGCGCAGGCGCCGTTCGCGCTCCAGGTGCCGGCGAGGCGCGCGCCGCGCGCGCCGCCGGTTTCGCACCGGGGGCGACATGGCGGGCACCGTAGCGGACGCCTCCTGCCCTTTCAACCGGGGCGCCGGGTCGAGCGCGACGGCGAGCGCGCCGTCGAACCCGCCGTGCCACTCCCAGTCCGGGGGCCGGAGCCGTGCGGCGCGGCGAGTAGCATCGGGCGCGTGAGCGCCGTCGGGCGGCCGCAGCGGATACGCATCCCACGCTGGGTTCAGCTCGTCGGGCTGCCGCTGCTGCTCGTCCTCGCGTGGGTCTTCGCGACGGCGGTGATTCACCTCGTCTTCCTGTTCGTCGTCGCGGCGCTCGTCGCGCTCCTGCTCGATCCGCTGACCAGCGTGCTCCAGCGGGCCCGGCTCCCGCGCGGCCTCTCGGTCGCGTTCGTGTACCTGATGTTCGCGGCGGCAGTCGGGCTGGTCATCTTCGCCGTCGCCACCGCAGTCGTCTCCCAGACGAAGACGGCGGCGGACCGGTTCAACGAGTACTTCACGCATCCTCACGCGGGATCCGGACAGACGTCGGCATACCTCGACGTCGACCGCCTGCAGAGCTGGCTGGACACGCACCACCTGAAGTCGATCAAGATCGAGAAGCGCGGCCACCGTCTCGTCCGCCAGATCCGGCAGCGGGACGTCGGCAAGTACACCCACAAGATCGTGACGTTCGTCGAGGGCGCCGCGATCTCGATCGGGAAGACGCTGTTCAGCGTCGTGCTGCTCCTCGTCGTCTCCATCTACATGCTGCTCGACATGCAGCGGTTCGGCCGCTTCCTCGACCGGAAGCTGCCGCCTCGACCGGGGGAGCTCTCGCTGCTGCGCTCGCTCGAGCACGCGCTCGCGTCGTATGTGCGCGGTCAGGCCGCGCTGAGCTTCATCATCGGCGCGACGGCGGGAATCGGCCTGTGGCTGTTCGCGGTCGTCGGGCTGCTGCCGCACGCCGAGCAGTACGCGCTGCTGTTCGGGGCGTGGGTGGCGGTCACCGAGATCATCCCGTACCTCGGGCCGTGGCTCGGCGCGATCCCGCCGTTCGTCTACGCGCTCGTCGTGCACCCGATCTCGGCGCTGTGGGTCGCGCTGCTCTTCCTCGGCATCCACCAGGTCGAGGGGCATGTCGTCGTCCCGAAGGTGATGGGGAACGCGCTCCGGCTGCATCCGCTGCTCGTGATCTTCGGGCTCGGCGCCGGAGCCGAGCTCTACGGGCTGCCCGGCGCGCTCGTGGCGCTGCCGCTCCTCGCCGTCGCGCGCGCGCTCTGGGAGTTCTTCTCCGGTCGGATCGAGCTCGAGCCCTGGGCGCGGACGACCGCGCCGGAGGTCGCCGAGGTCGCGCCGGTCGAGGTGCTCGCGGAGCCGACGGCCGCCGAGCGGCGGTGACGCTCCTCGCCGCGCGCGGCGTCGCCAGGACGTTCGGCGACCGCGTCGCGCTGCACCCGACGGACGTCTCGCTCGAGCCGGGCGAGGTGGTGGCGCTCGTCGGTCCGAACGGCGCCGGGAAGTCCACGCTCCTGGCGATCCTCGCCGGCGCGCTCTCGGCGAGCGCCGGCGAGGTCGAGCGGCCGCCGCGGGTGGGCTGGGTCCCGCAGCGGCCCGCGCACTACGGGCGCCTGACGGCGCGCGAGAACCTACGGCTGTTCGCGGCGCTCGAGCGCGTAGGCCCGGCGCGGGCGGACGCGCTGGTCGAGGAGTTCGAGCTGCCGGCGGCGACGCGTGCGGCGGCGCTCAGCGTCGGCAACCGGCAGCGGCTCGACGTGGCGCTCGCGCTGCTCGCCGAGCCGCAGGTCCTCCTGCTCGACGAGCCGACGGCGTCGCTCGACCCGGCGCAGCGTCAGCGCGTGTGGCGGATCGCCCGGGAGCTCGCCGCCGCGGGCGGCGCCGTCCTCGTCGCGACGCACCACTGGGAGGAGCTGCGCGAGCGCGCCGACCGCGTCCTCGAGCTCGTCGACGGGAGGCTCGCGTGAGGGCGGCGGCGCTCGTGCTCGCGAAGGACCTGCGGACGCTGCTGCGGACGCCGGCGCTGCTCGCCGTCCTCGTCGCGTACCCGTTGCTGATCGCGGCGCTGCTCGGGCTCGTCGCCGGCTACGCGAGCTCGAAGCCGCGCGTCGCGTTCGTCGACCGGGACGGGCTGCCCGCCCACATCGTCGTCGGCACGCGTCGCTTCGACGTCGCGGGGACGATCGACGAGGTGGCGCGGAACGTCCGGCTCGTCCGCCTGGGGGAGGACGAGGCGCGGCGGGAGCTCGAGGAGGGGAAGGTCGTCGCCGTCGTCACCGTGCCGCCCGGCTTCGTCGCGACGCTCAGGCAGATGGTGAGGAGCCCGACGCTCGAGCTCGCGGTGACGCGCGGCGGCACGTCGAGCCGCGTCCGCCAGCAGGTGCAGGCGCTCGTGTATTCGCTGAACCGCAAGCTGCAGCGCGCGTACATCGACGCGAACCTGCAGTACGTCCGGCTGATCCTGCGCGGCGGTCAGGGCCGCTTCCTCGGGCAGAGCTTCGACGTGCTCGGGCTCGACGGCACCGAGCGCGAGCTGAGGTCGCTGCCGCAGGGCGCACGGGTGAAGCGGATCGAGGGATTCGTGCGCACCGCGCGGCTCGCACTCGCGCAGACGAGCGAGGCGCTGCACGCGACGGCGTCGCCGATCGAGCTCGTCGAGGTCCCCGAGCGCGGCCGGATCGCCTCGCTGTCGGCGCAGGTGCAGAGCTACGCGATCGGGTTGACGATCACGTTCCTCGCGCTCGTGCTCGCCGCCGGCGCCCTCGCCGCCGAGCGCGACGAGAACGTCCTCCCCCGCCTCGGGCGCGGCCTCGTCGCGCCCGGCGAGCTCGTCGGCGCCAAGGTCGCGCTCGCGGCGGTCGTCGCGGTGGTGCTCGGATTCGGCGTCGCGCTCGCGTTCGCGGTCGTCACGGTCGCCGGGGACGCGCCGGGCGGCGAGCCGTGGCAGCGGCTCCCCGTGCTCGCAGCAGGCATCGCGCTCACCGGCGCCGCGCTCGGCGCGCTCGGCGCCCTCGTCGGGGCCGCGGCGCGCGAGGCGAGAACGGCGTCGCTCGTCGCCGTGCTGCTCGTGCTCCCGATCGTGTTCCTCGGGTTGATCCCGCCCGAGATCTTCGCCGCCGCCGGGTGGGCGAGCGACGCGCTGCCGTTCGCGCACGGCGTGCGGCTCTTCTCGGCCGCGCTCTACGACGTCCACCCGTGGGGGTCGATCGCGCGGGAGGCGGCGTGGCTGGCGGGGCTCGGCGGCGTCTTCGCCGTGGCGGCGCGGGCGGCTGTGCGACCATTCGCGCCGTGAACGCGTTTCCGGTCACGCGCCTCCGGCGGCTGCGACGCAGCGCCGCCCTGCGCGGGCTCGTGCGGGAGACGACGCTCGCCGTCGACGACCTCGTGATGCCGTTGTTCGTCGCGCCCGAGGCGCTGCCGAACGAGCGGCTGCCGGGTCTCGCACGCCACACCGTCGAGTCGGTCGTGCGCGAGGTGGAGGAGCTCGTCCGTCTCGGCATCCCGGCGGTGCTCCTCTTCGGGATCCCGGACGAGAAGGACGACGAGGGCTCGGGCGCGTGGATCGACGACGGCATCGTCCAGCGTGCGCTGCGTGCGCTCCGCCCGCGCTTCCCCGAGCTCGTCCTGATGACCGACGTCTGCCTGTGCGAGTACACGGCCCACGGCCACTGCGGTCTCGTGACCGCCGACGGCGACGTCGACAACGACGCGTCGCTCGAGCTGATCGCGCGCACGGCGGTCTCGCACGTCGAAGCGGGTGCCGACGTCGTCTGCCCCAGCGACATGATGGACGGCCGCGTCGGCGCGATCCGCGACGCGCTGGCCCACACGCCGATCGTCTCGTACGCGGTGAAGTACGCCTCCGCCTTCTACGGGCCGTTCCGCGACGTCGCCGACTCCGCACCGGCGTTCGGCGACCGGCGCGGCTACCAGATGGACCCCGGGAACGTCCGCGAGGCGCTGCGGGAGTGCGAGCAGGACGTCGCCGAGGGCGCGGACGTGCTGATGGTCAAGCCCGCGCTCCCGTACCTCGACGTGCTGCGCGCGGTGCGCGACCGGTTCGACCTCCCGCTGGGCGCCTACAACGTCAGCGGCGAGTACGCGATGCTGAAGGCGGCGGCGGCCGCGGGAGACCTCGACGAGCAGGCGGCCGTGGTCGAGTCCCTCACCGCGATCAGGCGCGCGGGCGCCGACGTCGTCTTCACGTACTGGGCGAAGGAATTCGCCGCGTGGCTCTGACCCGCACCGAGCTCTGGAGCCGGGCGCTGCGCCTGATCCCGGGCGGCGTCAACTCTCCCGTGCGCGCGATGCGCGGCGTCGGCCTCGACGAGCCGTTCTTCGTCGCCCGCGGCGAGGGGCCGTACCTCGAGACGGCCGACGGGCGCCGGCTCGTCGACTGGGTGCAGTCGTGGGGGCCGCTCGTCTTCGGGCACGCGGACCCGGACACCGTGGAGGCCGTGCGCGAGGCCGCGCTCGCCGGGACGAGCTTCGGCGCGCCGACCGAAGGGGAGCTCGAGCTCGCGGCGGAGATCGTCGACGCGGTCCCGTCCGTGGAACGCGTGCGCCTCGTCTCGTCCGGGACCGAGGCGGCGATGTCGGCGCTCCGTCTCGCGCGCGGGTTCACGCGCCGCGATCGCGTCGTCAAGTTCGCCGGGTGCTACCACGGCCACGCCGACGCGTTCCTCGCGCAGGCGGGGTCCGGCCTCGCCACGCTCGGGATCGCGGCGTCGCCCGGGGTGCCGTCGGGCGTCGTCGAGGACACGATCGTGTGCGAATACAACGACGTCGACGGAGTCGCCGCTGCGGTCGAGCGCTACGGCGAGGGCCTCGCCGCGATCTTCGTCGAGCCGGTCGCCGGGAACATGGGGTGCGTCCCGCCGCTCCCCGGGTTCCTCGAGACGCTGCGGCTGCTGTGCGACGCGTCGGGCGCGCTCCTCGTGTTCGACGAGGTGATCACCGGCTTCCGCGTCGCACGGGGCGGCGCGCAGGAGCGGTTCCGCGTCACCCCCGATCTGACGGTGCTCGGGAAGATCGTCGGCGGCGGGCTGCCGCTCGCGGCGTTCGGCGGGCGCGCGGAGATCATGGAGCAGCTCGCACCGTCCGGGAGCGTGTACCAGGCCGGAACGCTGAGCGGGAACCCCCTCGCGACGGCGGCCGGGGTGTCCGTGCTGCGGCGGCTCCGCGACCCCGACGTCTACGTCGAGCTCGAGCGCCGGGCGGCGCGGCTCGCCGACGGGCTGGCGCCGTTCGGCCGCGTCCAGCGCGTCGGAGCGATGCTGACGCTGTTCGCCGGGCGCGACGAGCCGGTCGAGCGGTTCGCGCAGCTCGACGCTGACACGTACGGCGCCCTCTTCCGCGGGCTCCTGGACCGCGGCGTCTACGTGGCCCCGAGCCCGTACGAGTGCCTCTTCCCGTCCCTCGCCCACGGCGACGACGTCGTCGACCTCACCGTTGACGCTGTTCGAGACCATCACGACGGTCGCTGAGGCGGAGAGCCCGGTGTGGGCGGCGTCGCTCGCCGCCGCGCCCGAGCCGCAGCCCGTGTTCTCGCCGCTCGTGCCCGAGCCGCTCGCGCTCGGCGTCGAGACGGTGTACGAGGCGTACCTCGTGCACTACGGGCGGCCGCGGCTGTTCTCGGCCGCGGACGCGGACGAGGCGGTGCTGCTCGGCGACTACCTCTACGCGCACGGGCTCGTGCGCATCGCCGAGGCCGGCGGCGTGCCCGCGGTCGCCGTGATGGCCGACCTGATCGCCCGCTGCGCCGCCCTCCGCGCCGACGGAGCCGACGGCGACGGCGAGGCGTGGGTGAGAGCCGCGCGCGCGCTCGGCGGGACGCCGGCCGACGACGCCGTCGCGCGCGCGCTCGAAGCGCACTCCGCTAGAGTCGCAGCGTGATCTTCGACGCCGCGAGCGAGGGCACGCACGTCATCCTCGGGATGCTGATCGTCGGGCTGATCTTCCTCAGCGTGGTCGTGCTCGGCGAGCTGACGAACTGGGCCGGCCACCGCCGCGCCGCGCGCCGTCGGGCGCGCCGTCAGTCGTACTAGTGCTCGAGGACCTGCGCGCCTGGGTCGCGCTCCTCGACCGCGAGGGCGAGCTCGTCCGCGTCGGCGCCGAGGTCGATCCTCACCTCGAGATCACGGAGATCGTCGACCGCGTGGTGAAGGGCGGCGGCCCCGCGCTGCTCTTCGAGCGCCCGAAGGGGAGCCGGCTGCCGCTGCTCGTGAACCAGTTCGGCACCGAGCGGCGCATGTGCCTGGCGTTCGGCGTCTCGTCGCTCGACGAGCTCGGCGAGCGCGTGGGGGAGATCCTCGAGATGCAGCCGCCGGAGGGCCTCGCGGCGAAGGTCCGCGGGCTGAAGACGCTGAAGTCGATCGCGGACTCGCGGCCGCGCACGGTGCGCCGCGGCCCGGTGCAGGAGGTCGTGCTGCAGGGCAACGACGTCGACCTCTCGCTGCTGCCGGTGCAGACCGCGTGGCCGGGCGACGGCGGGCCGTTCATCACGCTCCCCGCGGTGATCACACGCGACCCGCGCGACGGCCGCCGCAACGTGGGCATGTACCGCATGCAGGTGCTCGGGCCGCGGTCGACCGCGATGCACTGGCAGATCCACAAGGACGGGCGCGCCGACTACCTCTTCAGCGAGGGCCGGATGGAGGTCGCTGTCGCGCTCGGCCTCGACCCGGTCACGGCGTACTCCGCGAGCGCGCCGCTCCCGAAGCACGTGGACGAGCTGATGGTCGCAGGGTTCCTGCGCGGCGAGCCGGTCGAGCTCGTGCAGGGCGTCACGGTCGACCTGGAGGTCCCCGCGCACGCGGAGATCGTCCTCGAGGGCTTCATCGACAAGGAGGAGCTCGCCGACGAGGGGCCGTTCGGCGACCACACCGGCTTCTACACGCCGGTCGAGCGGTTCCCGGTCTTCCACGTGACCGCGATCACGATGCGGCGCGACGCGATCTATCCGTCGATCGTCGTCGGGAAGCCCCCGCAGGAGGACGCGTGGCTCGGGAAGGCGACGGAGCGGATCTTCCTGCCGGCGGTCCGTATGACCGTCCCCGAGATCGTCGACTACGACCTGCCGGTCGCAGGCGCGTTCCACAACCTCTGCATCGTCTCGATCCGGAAGGCCTTCCCCGGCCACGCGCGCAAGGTGATGAACGCGATCTGGGGGCTCGGGATGCTGAGCCTCACGAAGGGCGTGGTCGTCGTCGACGAGCACGTGGACGTCCACGACTACGCCGAGGTGATGTTCTACGTCGGGGCGAACGTCGACCCGAAACGGGACGTCGTGATCGGCGAGGGGCCGCTCGACCACCTCGACCACGCGCCGACGCTCCAGTTCTTCGGAGGCAAGATCGGCATCGACGCCACGGCGAAGGGCCCGCTCGAGGGCACCCGCGAGTGGCCCCCCGAGATCCGGATGTCGGACGACGTGCGCGAGCTCGTCGACCGGCGCTGGGACGAGTATGGGATCGGCCCGTCGTCGGTTCCCGCTGCACGGAACGGAAGGATCCGTCAGAGTTCGCGCCGCCTGTTACGACGTTGACCCCTCGTCTGCCCCCCGCTTGAATCCCACACGCCGGTGACACAGCCGCACGACGACCATCCGCACGTGCCCGGCCCGAGCCTCTGGCCGGTCGGCTTCGCCGTCGGCATCGTCGTCCTGCTCGTCGGCCTGATCATCTCCTGGTGGATCACCGCCCTCGGCGCGATCCTCGCGGGGGCGTTCGCGTTCCTCTGGATCCGCGACCTCACGGCCGGGACGCACCTGACGCACGCCGACGAGGTGCCGCCGGAGAGCCCGACCGGCGCAGCGCTCCCGGCCCACGAGGGCGGGGCGGCGATGCCGCCCACCGAGCCGGAGGAGCGGTACCCGCGGTCGACCTTCCTCGAGCTCTCGACCCTCGGGCTCGGCGGCGTGATCGGCGCGGTCGTCACCGTGCCGGCCCTCGGGTTCATGGTCGCCCCCGCGTTCCTGAAGCAGGGCCAGAAGGACCACGACATCGGGCCGCTGACCGACTTCCCCGAGGGCAAGTACGTGATCGCGACGTTCACCGCCGACCCGAGCCAGGGGAACGTCTCGAGGCGGACGGCCTTCGTCCGCTACAACGGCCAGCTGCAGGGCCAGCCGAGCTTCACGATCATCTCCAACCACTGCGCCCACCTCGGGTGCCCGGTGCAGGCGAACGGCCCGCTCGACGAGCAGAACAGGAAGCAGCTCTCCGACGTCACGCTGATCCCCACCGTGTCGATCGCCGGCTTCGGCTGCCCGTGCCACGGAGGCCAGTACGACACCGAGGGGAACCGCACCGCCGGCCCGCCCGTCCGGGCGCTCGACCGCTACTCCTTCTCGATCCGCAACGGCCGGCTGTTCCTCGGCAAGCCCTTCTCGGTGTCGCACGTCGAGGGCGCCGGCGCGAGCGCGAAGATCCACAAGTGGAAGTTCGCGTTCCCGGGTGAGCACGTGAACGGGATCGAGTCCTGGCTCTACCCGGTGCAGCCGCCCCACTGATGGCGACGCGGCGCATGACACGGAGCGAGCAGCTCCAGCAGACGATCATGTACCCGATCGACTGGCTCGAGGAGCGCTCCGGGCTGATCGGGGGAGTCCGGTACTTCCTGTTCCGGAAGGTGCCGGGCGACATCAACTGGTTCCAGACGCTCGGGTCGGCCACGCTGACCGCGTTCATCGTCCAGGCGCTCACGGGCTCGATCCTCGCGATGTACTACAAGCCCGACCCGACCGTCGACCCGGCGACGAAGCTCCCGGTCGCGTACGAGTCGATGCAGCACATCACGAACGACATCTGGGCCGGCTGGCTGGTGCGCGGTATGCACCGCTGGGGCGCCTCCGTCTTCATCATCCTCATGTTCATGCACATGGGACGCGTCTTCCTGTTCGGCGCGTACAAGTACCCGCGCGAGCTCAACTGGATCATCGGCGTGCTGCTGCTCGCGATGGGCCTCGGCGAGGGCTTCACCGGCTACCTGCTCCCGTGGGACCAGACGTCGTACTGGGCGACGGTCGTCGGCGTGAACATCAACGGCACGGCGCCGTTCCTCGGCCCGTTCCTCGCGCAGTTCCTCCAGGGCGGCACGTACATCAACGGCGACACCCTGTCGCGGTTCTACGCGATCCACATGCTCATGATCCCGGGCGCGATCTTCGCGCTGATCGGCCTGCACCTCTACCTCGTGATCCGCCTCGGCGTCACCTCGCCGCCGTGGTCGAAGGAGGCTGCGGGAACGGGGCCGCTGAACGGCGCCGTGAAGAACGGCCGCGCCTCGCGCTCCGGTCTCTCCCGGTTCGGGCGGGGGTCGCGCTGATGCCGTCCGACCGCCTCGTCGAGCGGCGCCGCGTCTTCCAGCAGTACAAGGAGGACGTCAAGGAGCGCGGGAAGCCGTTCTACCCGTACGCGATGTTCCACGACACGGTGATGTCGCTCGTCGTGGTCTGCGTCATCGTCGGGCTCTCGATCGTCTGGAAGTACTCGACTCCCGGCAACCACATCGGGACCGACGCGGGGTGGCTCGGGAAGCTGTACGACGACCCGGCGGACCCGGGCACCACCAACTTCGTCCCGCGCCCCGACTGGTACTTCTACTTCCTCTTCTACCTGCTGCGGATCTTCAAGTGGCCGCAGACGGTGATCCTGGGGACGGTCGGGCTGCCGACCGTGCTCCTCGTCCTGCTCCTCGCGATCCCGTTCATCGACATCCGCTCGGAGCGGCGGCTGCTCCGCCGCCCCGTCGCGATCGTCGCGTCCGCGCTCGTCATCGTCTCGATGGGTGTCCTCACGTACAAGGGCGCGACGGCGAAGGAGTCGCTCGGGTCCGAGTTGACGCTGAAGGTGCCGCACTGGGCGGCACAGGAAGGGTTCACCGGCAACAAGACGGCGGTCGCGGGAGCGCACCTGTTCGCCGTCTCCGGCTGCCTCAACTGTCACAGCTACATCGACGCCGGCGGCGGCTTCCCCGGCGCGCCGACCCTTACCGCGGAAGGGGCGAAGGGCCGCGGGATCGCGTTCCAGGTCGCCCACCTGAAGTGCCCGGCCTGCGTCAACCCGGGCTCGCCAATGCCGTCGTTCGCCGGGCTCGGCGACGACAACCTGAAGAAGCTCGCGACGTTCCTCGAGGCGTCCAAGGGCACCAAGTAACGGCGCCGCACTACGCTTCGCGCTGATGCGCGTCTTTCTGGGCATCACCGGGGCGTCCGGCGCACCGTACGCGCGGCGGCTCCTGCACGCGCTCGCCGCGGCCGACTGCGAGGTGGGGGTCTCGGCGTCCGGCGCCGCGATCGAGGTGCTGGCGACGGAGCTGTACGGGGACGCGCGGCTGTCGCGCGACGAGACGACTGCCCGCCTGACCGAGGGCACCGGCGACAACGTCGTCGTGTACGACCCGAACGACTGGAAGGCGCCGTACGCGTCGGGTTCGGCGAAGGTCGACGCCTACGTCGTCTGCCCCTGCTCGATGGGGACGCTCGGCACGATCGCCTCCGGCGCGATGCAGAACCTCGTGCACCGGGCGGCGTCGGTGGCGCTGAAGGAGGAGCGGAAGCTCGTGCTCTGCCCTCGCGAGACGCCACTTTCGGCGATCCACCTCGAGAACATGCTGACGCTGCGTCGCGCCGGGGCGACGATCCTCTTCCTCGCGCCGGGCTTCTACCACGGCGCCGAGTCCGTCGACGACCTGCTCGACTTCGTCGTCGCGCGGATCCTCGACCACGTCGGGCTCGACAACGCGCTGA
This sequence comes from Gaiellaceae bacterium, assembly GCA_036403195.1. Lineage (GTDB taxonomy): Bacteria > Actinomycetota > Thermoleophilia > Gaiellales > Gaiellaceae > PALSA-600. Next base: position 42,820 of record DASWRL010000072.1, on the reverse strand, counting down.
TGCCGCGCTGGGGCGACGCGTGACGCTCGCGCCCGACGCCGTCCGGTCGATGTTCGACCGGATCGCCCCCGTCTACGACGCGATGAACCGCGTCATGACCGCCGGCCTCGACGTCCGGTGGCGCCGCTTCACCGCCGAGGCCGCCGTCCGCCCCGGCGACATCGTGCTAGACGCCGCCTGCGGGACGGGCGACCTGGCGATCGCCGACCGGGCGGCCGGCGCGGGCGCGGTCACGGGTCTCGACTTCTCCGAGCGGATGCTCGAGCGCGCGCGCCGGAAGGCGCCGCTCGACTGGGTTCAGGGAGACATGCTCGCGCTGCCGTTCGCGGACGCGTCGTTCGACGCCGCCACCGTCGGCTTCGGCGTGCGGAACGTCGCCGACCTCGAGCTCGCGCTGCGCGAGTTGCGGCGCGTGCTGCGGCCGGGCGGCCGCCTCGCGATCCTCGAGATCACGCAGCCGCGCGGCGTGCTGCGCCCGTTCTTCTCGCTCTGGTTCGACCGGGTCGTCCCGCTGCTCGGGAAGGTGCTGCCGGGCGGCTCGGCCTACACGTACCTGCCGCAGTCGGTGCGGCGCTTCCCCGACGCGGACCGGCTCGCCGCGCTCCTCCGCGAGAGCGGCTTCGACGACGTGCGCTACCGCCTTCTCGGCGGCTCCATCGTCGCCCTCCACACGGGCGTCGCCTCGTGACGCTCGCACAGGTGCACACGACGCCGGGTGTGGCGGCGTACATGGCCGAGGTGGAGGCCGGGCTCGCACGTGCCGTCGCGGCGGTCCCGGGGCTCGCGCAGGAGGTCGCGGGCGAGGCGCTCGCGGCGGGCGGGAAGCGGCTGCGCCCGCTGCTCTGCTTCCTCACGGCGCGCGACGAGCCGCCGGTCGACGCCGGCGTCGCCGTCGAGATGGTGCACATGGCGACGCTCGTGCACGACGACCTCGTCGACGGCGCGCGTCTGCGTCGCGGCCTGCCCGCGGCCTGGTCGGTCTACGGCGAGCACGCCGCGAAGGCGGCCGGTGACTACCTGTATGCGTGCGCGTTCGCGGTGCTCGCGGAAACGGGCGGAGACCGAGCCGTGCGGACCCTCGCCGACGCTGCGCTCTCCCTCGCGCGCGGCGAGGCGATGCAGCGGCTCCAGACGAACGACCCCGACACGAGCGTCGACGCCTACCTCGAGCGGTGCTCGCTGAAGACGGGGAAGCTGATCGAGGCCGCCTGCCTGCTCGGGTCGGGAGGCGACGAGTCGCTCGGCCGCTACGGCGCCGCGCTCGGGCTCGCCTTCCAGATCGCCGACGACATCCTCGACTGCGCCGGCCAGACGCAGGAGACGGGGAAGATCCCGGGCACCGACCTGCGGGAGGGGACTCCGACGATGCCGCTCCTCTACGCCGCCCAGGAGGACGACGTCGTGCGGCGCGCGCTCGCCGGGGGGCCGCTCGACGGAGCGCTCCTCCGCGTGGCCGCGACCGGGGCCCTGGAGCGGTCGCGGGAAGCCGCGCTGCACTACGCTGCGCGCGCGCGCGCCGAGCTCGGCGCGCACCCGCACCGTGAAGAGCTGGAAGCGTTGACGTACGCCGTCGTGGACCGTGCAGGCTGATCGCGTGATCAGGCTCGGCCGAATCGGCTACGCGAACATGGCGCCGATGTTCTTCCGCCTCGAGACCGAGGTGGAGGAGGTCGTCGGCGTCCCCACGCACCTGAACCGGCGGCTCGTCGCGGGGGAGCTCGACGTCGCGCCCATCTCCTCCATCGAGTACGCGCGCCACGCAGGCGGGCTGCGGCTCCTGCCACGCCTCTGCGTCTCGAGCGAGGGTGCGGTCGAGTCGATCCAGCTCGTGTCGCGACTGCCGCTCGAGAAGATCCGGACGATCGCCGTGACGCCGGAGTCGGCGACGTCGGTCGTCCTGACGAAGGTGCTGTTCCCGAATGCGGGTCACGTCCCGCTCGGCGAGGACGCCGAGGCGACGCTGCTGATCGGCGACGCCGCCCTGAAGTCGGCGTTCGAGGACCCGACGCCGCACCACGACCTCGGCCGCCTCTGGCTCGAGCGGACGGGGCTGCCGATGGTGTTCGCCGTCTGGGCGGCGCCCGAGCCGACCCACCCGGACCTGCCGGAGCTCGAGGAGGCGCTCGTGCGGTCGGTGCGCGCGGCGCGGGCCGAGCCCGAGCGGCTGGCCTACGAGGCGTCGGCGCGGTACGGCTACCCGCCGGGGTTCCTCGCGCGCTACTTCGAGAAGCTGCGGTACCGGTTCGGGCCGCGCGAGCGCGCGGGCCTCTACACGTTCCTCGAGCACGCACACGAGGCGGGCGAGCTCGACGAGGTGCCCGAGCTCCGGTTCGTCACCGCCGCCGCCCCGGTCTGACCGGGCTCACAGGGCGTACTCCCACCCCGGCCGCCACTCGAACTCCTCGCGCGCGAGCTCGTCGATCGACCGGCCGTGCGCCCGATGCTCGAGCGCCCATCGCGTCGCCACGTGGCCGATCACGAGCACGCGGCCGCCGGCGAGCTCGTCGAGGAACGAGCTCACGCGATAGACGGCCTGCCGCCAGCTCTCCCCGCCGGGCCAGGGCCGCTCGACATGCGCGACGCGAGCCTGGTCGAGGCGGGCGCGCGGCATGCCGTTCAGCTCGCCGTAGTCGCACTCGCGCAGGCGCCAGTCGAGCCGCACGGGCAGCTCCGCGTCCGGGAAGGCGATCCGCGCCGTCTCGACGGCACGGTGGAGGTCGGAGGAGTAGACCGCGTCGAGCCGGTCGGCGCGGCGGCGGGCGCCGAGCTCCTCGGCCTGCGTGCGGCCTGCCGCGGACAGCGCGCCGCCGAGCCAGCCGGTCGCGATCCCGGCCTCGTTGTCCTCGCTCGTCGCGTGCGTCTCGAAGACGACGACGGTCACGCCGCCGTGCCGAAGCGCTCGGCCGAGCGCGCACGGCGCTTCTCGGCCTCGAGCTCGCGGTCGCGCGGCGGCGCGGTCGTCACGAGGCGGGCGAGCAGCTGCTCGGTGACCGCGGTGACGTCGTCGACCGCCTGTGCGAACGCTTCCTCGTTCGCCTTCGACGGCTTCGTCATGCCGCTGACCTTGCGGACGTACTGGAGGGCCGCCGCGCGGACCTCGTCGTCCGTGGTCGGCGGCGAGAAGTTGTAGAGGATGCGGATGTTCCGGCACATGGGCCCAGTCTACGGCCGGGCCCAGGTGCCGCAGGTCACCGGATCCGCTCGACCGCGGTCAGCGTCGCGCTGCCGCCGGGCCCTTCGCAGCGGATCTCGACCCGGTCGCCGACCTTCAGCCCGAGCCTCGGCAGGAGCGCCGACGCGCGGCTGCCCTGCGGGATCGCGCAGGTGAGGCCGCCGACCGTGATCGACGCCGGCGAGATCGCCGCGATCGCGCCCTTCGCCCCGGTGCGCGACGAGCCGCCGCCGGGGTGGTCGGTCGCGACGAGCTTGCAGCGCCCGCCGGCGACCTCGACCGCGCCGCCTCCCGTGGTGCCGCCGATCTTGCCGTTCGTGAAGCCGCTCGCCGCGGCGAACGACGCGGAGACGTTCGCGACCAGCCGCCCGGCGGACCCGTGCGAACGGCCGACGAGTACGCCGGCCACGGAGCCGTGGTCGTAGACGCCGGTGAGCAGCCCGCGCGCGTCGGCGCCCTTCCCGACGTCGATGCGGAACGCTCCGTCGACGACGCCGACGCCGCTCGTCGCGCCGACGATGCTGCGCACCTGGAGCGTGATCGCGCCGGTGAGGTCGGGCGATCCCGTCGCGGTGCCGGTGTACGTGCCGCGCGTGACGACGACGGCCTTCGCGTCGCTCGTCGTGCAGTTCCACGAGCTCGTCTTGGCCGCGGCGGCGGTGAACGTCGCCGTGACGGCGCTCGGGCTGCCCGTGCCGCGGATGCCGTGGGCCACCGCGACTCCGGTCGCTGCGAGCGCGACGAGCGTGACGGCGGCGAATGCCAGCTTGCGCATCGATGTCCTCCCCTGGAGCTGTTCCCCGAAGGCTCGTCGCCGGCCGTGTGCGCAGCGCGAGTCCCGTGTAAGGCGAAGGTAAGGCCGGGTGCTCCGGGTAGGCTCGCAGCGTCGATGCTCCGCCGCGCCGCGATCGTCCTCGCAGCCGCCGCGACGCTCGCCCCGCCCGCACGCGCGGACACGGTCGAGCTCTTCCCCGGCGTGACGCACGACCACGCCGTCTCCTACACGCCGCACGGCGCCGTCGTGCTCGACGTGGTCACGGCGCCCCGGCCGGGCGAGGGGAACGGGCTCTACCGGCTCGCGCCGGTGCTCGCCCACGGGACGATCTCGGGTGGGACGGAGCGCGTGTCGCAGCTCGAGCGTGAGCTCCCGACCGCCTCGGCGACGGTCGGGGCGGGCGGCGACCTCTTCAGTCCCGTCGACGGTCACCCGAGCGGCATCGTCCTCTCGGGCGGAACCCTTGCCCACCCGCCGCTCGCCGGGCGCAGCTCGATCGGCGTCGGCGAGGACGGCGCGCTGCACGTCGACCGCGTCCGCTTCGTCGGCACCTGGCAGGGGACGGGTCAGCGCCGGCCCCTCGCGAGCGTGAACGACGTCCCCGCGCCGGGGCAGGTCGTGCTGTTCACCTCCGCGTACGGCGCACACACGCCGGCGGCGCCCGGCGCCGCAGAGGCGATCTTCGCGTCGTTCCCGGGCGCGACGCCGAACGCGGCGCTCACCGCGACCGTGGCGGCGACGGGCTCCGGCGGCGGCGAGGCGATCCCGCCCGGCGGCGCCGTCCTGATGGCCCGCGGCGCGGCGGCCGCCAAGCTCGCCGCCGAGGCGCCCGCAGGCACCCTCGTCCGCAGCCGGCTCATCCTGCAGCCGTCGTGGGCCGGGGTCGCGTCCGCCCTCGGCGGCGGCCCGCTCCTCGTCCGCGGCGGGAAGGCGGTCTTCCGGTCGCTCGAGGACTTCACGAACGACCAGCTGACGGCGCGGACGGCGCGCGCGGCGGTCGGGCAGCTCGCCGACGGCCGGATCCTGCTCGTCACCGTCGACGGCGGCCGGCCCGGATACAGCGTCGGCCTCACGAGCTTCGAGCTCGGCCAGGCCCTCGTCCGCCTCGGCGCCGTCACCGCGGCAGGGCTCGCCCCGGGCGACGCCGTGACGCTCGCAGCCGGTGGCCGCGTGCTGAACCGGCCCAGCGGGACCGCGGAGCTGCCGGTGAAGGACGCGCTCCTCGTCGAGTACTTCGGCGTCGTCGCGCCCGACCCGCCGGTGCCGCTCCTGAACGGCGATCCCGGCAGGACCGGGGAGCCGCTCGCCTACACGGTCGTGCGCCCCTCGGCGGTGACCGCGCAGCTCGTCGGACCCGACGGTGTCGCCCGCGCCCTCGAGACCGGCGCCCACCACGAGCCGGGGACGGTCACGGTGTCGCAGACCGCGTTCGACGTGGAGGGGACGTGGCACTGGAACGTGACCGCCGTCGACGACCTCGGGCGCTCGTCGAGCGTCGACCGCACGTTCCGCTACGACACGACGCTCCGCGGCCTCGTCGTGCCGCGCGTCGCGCGCGGCGGGGAGACGGTGTCGTTCACGCTCACCCGGCCGGCGCGGGTGACGCTCCGGATCGAGTCGCGCGGCGGCGTCCTCGTCCGCGAGCTCGCTCCCCTCGACCTCGGCGCGGGCGCGGCAACGGCCCGCTGGGACGGACGGCTGCCGCTCGGCTCGCGCGCGTACGGCGGCGCCTACGTCGCGCACCTCCTCGTCACGAGCGACGTCGGGAGCTCCGAGCTCTCGGCGCCGTTCCGATACCGCCGTTAGAGTCGCCCGCGATGACGTCCTGGCTCGCCCACTACGGCGTCGTCGCGATCTTCCTCCTGATGATGCTCGATGCCGTGTTCCCGGCGGCGAGCGAGCTGGTGATGGTGTACGGCGGCGCGCTCGCGTCCGGCGCCCTCGCGCACGAGGTCGACGTGCTCGGCTGGCACGGCTCCGGCTTCTCCGCGTACGTCGCCGTCGTCCTCGCCGGGATCGCCGGCTACCAGGTCGGGGCGATCGCCGGCTGGTGGATCGGGTTCCGCGGGGGCCGTGCGTTCGTCGAGCGCTACGGCCGGTGGGTGCACCTGTCGCCGGAGCGGCTCGAGCGTGCGGAGCGGTGGTTCGAGCGCTGGGACGCGTGGGCGGTGCTCGTCGGGCGCGTGACGCCCGTTGCGCGCTCGTTCGTCTCGATCCCGGCCGGGCTCTTCGAGAGCCCGTTCGGCCGCTACAACCTGCTGACGCTGCTCGGGAACGGCGTCTGGTGCGCCGTCCTCGCCGCGATCGGCTGGGGGCTCGGGTCGAGCTGGGACACCTTCCACCACGACTTCCGCTGGGTCGAGTACGCGGTCGTGGCGGGAATCGTGGCGACCGCGGCGTACTGGATCTGGCGGCGCCGCCGCACGGCTACCCTTCCCACCCATGGCGATCCCTCACGTTGACGTAAAGGCGCAGTACGCGCCGCTCGTCCCGGAGCTCGAGGAGGCGTTCGCGCGAACGCTGGCCAGCGGGCGCTTCATCTTCGGCCCCGAGGTGGAGGCATTCGAGCGAGAGGCCGCCGAGAAGCTCGGTGTCCAGGAGACGGTGAGCTGCGCGAACGGGACCGACGCGCTCGTGCTCGTGCTCGACGCGCTCGGGATCGGGGCAGGCGACGAGGTCATCTGCCCCTCGTTCACGTTCTACGCGACGGCCGAGGCGATCGCGCGCGTCGGGGCGACGCCCGTCTTCGTCGACATCGACCCCGCGACGCTCAACGTCGACCTGGGCGACGTCGAGCGCAAGGTGACGGAGCGGACCAAGGCGCTCATCCCGGTGCACCTGTTCGGCCGCCCAGCTCCCGACCTGTCGGGGCTCGGCCTGCCGGTGATCGAGGACGCGGCGCAGGCGTTCGGCGCCGGCGGGATCGCGACCAGCGTCGCGTCGACGTTCAGCTTCTTCCCGACGAAGAACCTGTTCGCCCTCGGCGACGGCGGGCTGATCGGCGTGAACGACGCGGAGCTCGCGCAGCGTCTCCGCATGCTGCGGTTCCACGGATCGGCGGCGAAGAAGGAGTTCGTCTACGTCGGCTACAACTCGCGCCTCGACGCGATGCAGGCGTCGTTCCTCCGGATCTTCCTCCGACACATCGACGAGTGGAACGGCCTCCGCCGGGAGGCGGCGGCCCGGTACACCGAGCTGCTCTCCGGGCTCGTCGAGACGCCGGACGACGAGGCCGGGCACGTCTACCACATGTACTGCGTCCGCTCGCGCGAGCGCGACGCGCTCGCCGCGGCGCTCGCGGAGGCCGACATCGGGTTCTCGGTGTACTACGACCCGCCCCTGCACCTCCAGCCCGCGCTCCGGTACCTCGGGTACTCGGAGGGCGACCTTCCCGAGACCGAGCAGGCGGCGCGCGAGAATCTCTGCCTGCCCCTCTGGGCCGGCATCTCCGAGGAGCAGCAGGACGAGGTGGCGTCGGTCCTCCGGCGCGCCTCACGGATCGTCAGGTCGTAGATGCGCTTTCCGGTGAACCGTCACCGGATCTGGCAGCTCGTCTTCGACGCGGTCCTGATCGTCGCGGCCTGGCGGCTGACGTTCTTCCTGCGCTTCGACAAGACGACGCCGGTCTTCTACCGGCACCTGCTCGACTGGCAGCTCGTCGCGCTCGTCGTCGCGCTGAAGCTCTCGGTGTTCGTGCTCTCGGGCTTCTACAACCGGTGGTGGCGGTACGTCTCGACGCGGGACATGTGGGGAGCTGCGCGCGGCGTCACGGTCGCGTCGGCTCTGACGTACCTGACGCTGTACGCGTTCCCGCCGAACCACACGTCGCGGCTCCCGCACAGCATCGCGGCGTTCGACTTCCTGCTGCTGCTCGCGTTCGTCGCCGGCACGAGGCTCCTCGCGCGCTCGCTGATCGAGCGGCCGCGGGCCGGGCTGATCGCACGCGGCAAGGAGGTGCTGATCGTCGGCGCGGGGGACGCGGGTCAGCTGATGGCGCGGGAGATGCAGCGCAACCGCCAGCTGCTCTACACGCCGATCGGCTTCGTCGACGACGACCCGCGCAAGCGCAGCACGCGCATCGTCGGCGTGCGCGTCCTCGGCACGACCGACGACCTGTCGCACATCCTTCGCGACAACCGCCCCGACGAGGTGCTGATCGCGATCCCGTCCGCGCCGGGCTCCGTCCGCCAGCGGGTGCTCGAGGTGTGCCGTGCGGAGAACGTCCCGGTGAAGACGCTGCCGGGACTCAACGAGCTGATCGCCGGTGACGTGAACCTCGCGGGACAGATCCGCCCCGTCCAGGTCGAGGACGTCCTCGGGCGGCAGCAGGTGGAGGTGGACATCGAGCTCGTCGGGTCGTACCTCGACGGGCGCGCAGTCCTCGTCACCGGCGCCGGCGGCTCGATCGGCTCGGAGCTCTGCCGCCAGCTGGCGCGGCTCGGCGTCGCGCAGCTGATCCTCGTCGAGCAGGCCGAGTCGGCCCTCTACGACATCGAGCGCGAGCTCGTCGACGAGCGTGACTTCACCGCGGCGATCCCGGTGCTCGCCGACTGCGGCGACCGGTCGAAGATGCGGCAGGTGCTCGAGCGGTACCGGCCGCGGGTCGTCTTCCACGCGGCGGCGTACAAGCACGTGCCGATGCTCGAGTCGAATCCGCTGCAGGCCGTCACGAACAACGTCCTCGCGACGCGCAACCTGGCAGAGGTCGCGATCGAGCAGGACGTCGAGCGCTTCGTCCTGATCTCCACCGACAAGGCCGCGAACCCGAAGAACCTGCTCGGCCAGTCGAAGGCGGTCGGCGAGTGGATCGTCGAGGCGTTCGCGCTGCGCGACGAGGTCGAGACGCGCTTCGTCGCCGTGCGGTTCGGCAACGTGCTCGGGTCGTCGGGCTCGGTGATCCCGCTCTTCCGCCGCCAGATCGAGCGCGGCGGCCCCGTCACCGTCACGAGCCCCGAGATGACGCGGTTCTTCATGACGATCCCCGAGGCGTCGTCGCTCGTCGTGCAGGCGGGCGCGATGGGCGGCCGCGGGCAGGTGTACGTGCTCGACATGGGCGAGCCCGTCCGGATCCTCGACCTCGCGAAGCAGATGATCCGCCTGTCGGGCAAGGCCGAGGACGAGATCCCGATCGTCTTCACGGGCGCGCGGGCCGGCGAGAAGCTGCACGAGGTGCTCTGGAACGACGGTGAGACGGTCGGACCGACGTCGCACCCGAAGATCATGCGAGCGGCGCGGCCGCCCATCGACGCGGAGTGGCTCGAGGAGCGCCTCGTCGAGCTCGAGCGGCTCGTCGAGGAGGCGGACACGCTCGGCGTCGTCGCGAAGCTCCGGGCGATGGTCGACGAGCCGCACCGCACCGGCACCCAGGCGGTTCTGGAAGACACGCTGCACTGATCGCGCGACGCGCGGCGCGAAGTCGTGACGGTTGCGCGCCGGGCGCGCCGGTACGGTGGCTCGATGGATCCCCTGGACGGCCTGAACGCCGAGCAGCGCCGCGCCGCGGAGGCGGTTCGCGGGCCGGTGTGCATCCTCGCGGGCGCCGGGACGGGCAAGACGACGACGATCACGCGGCGCATCGCGCAGCAGGTGCGGGCGGAGGCGTTTCCCGCGAGCTCGATCATGGCCGTCACGTTCACGGACAAGGCTGCGGGAGAGCTCCGGTCGCGGCTGCGCCTCCTCGGTGCAGGTGGCGTCCGCGCCTCCACCTTCCATGCGGCCGCGCTCAGGCAGCTGCGGCACTTCGCCCCCGGCGCCGTCGGCTCGATCCTGCCCTCGAAGGTGCTCCTGCTCCGGCAGATCGCGAACCGGCTGCCCGCGCCGTACAAGTTCCGGCCGGCGGGGGACCTGGCGACCGAGATCGAGTGGGCCAAGAACCGCCGGATCGGCCCGGAGGCATACCGCGACCGGGAGCCACCGATCCCGCTCGATCTGATGCAGGGCGTCTACGCCGAGTACGAGCGCCGGAAGGGCGCGGCGGGCGCGGTCGACTTCGAGGACCTCCTCGGGCTCGCGATCCGGCTGTTCGAGGACGACGACGGCGCGCGCGCGACCTTTCGCGCGCAGTACCGGGCGTTCACGGTCGACGAGTACCAGGACGTGAACCCGCTCCAGCAGACGCTGCTCGACCTGTGGCTCGGTGACCGCGACGAGCTGTGCGTCGTCGGCGACGACTATCAGTCGATCTACTCGTTCACGGGCGCCGGGCCGGAGCACCTGCTCGGGATGCCGCAGCGCTTCCCGCACGCGGTCGTCGTGCGGCTCGAGGAGAACCACCGGTCGAGCCCGCAGGTGCTCGAGCTCGCGAACCTGCTCGTCCCGCGCCTCGGCGGGGTCGCGAAGACGCTGCGCGCGACGCGCCCGGCCGGGCCCGACCCCGTCGTCCGTCCGTTTGCGGCGGCCGCCGACGAGGACGCGGCGCTCGGCGACGCCGTCCGCGCGCTCGACTGCCCGCTCGAGGAGGTCGCGATCCTCGCGCGGACGAACGCGAGGCTCGCCGACTTCGAAGAGGTCCTCCACGCCGCGCGCATCCCGTTCCAGGGCGCGTCGCTCCTCGAGCGCGACGCCGCCCGCCGCGTCTGCCGCCGCCTCGAGCGCAGCCCGGATCCGGCGGCCGACGCCGTCCGCGACGCCGTCGTCGAGGCGGGGTGGCTCGCGCGCCCGCCGGACCGGCTCGGCGAGCGTGAGCAGGTCCGCCAGCAGGACCTCGGCAGGCTCCTCGCTCTGGCGTCCGAGTTCGACGGCGACGCCGCGGCATTCGTCGCCGATCTCCGCCGGCGGTTCGCGCCCGGCGGCGACGGTGCGCACGGTGTGCACCTGCTGACGCTCCACCGCGCGAAGGGCCTCGAGTTCGAGGCGGTGTTCCTGCCGCGGCTCCAGGAGAAGGAGCTGCCGTCGAAGCAGGCGCGCACCGAGGCCGAGGTCGCCGAGGAGCGGCGGCTCCTCTACGTCGGCCTCACGCGCGCGAAGCGCGTCGTCTGGGTGTCGTGGACCGGGAAGCCGTCGCGGTTCCTGCGCGAGCTCGGCGCCGCGCCGGCGCCGGCGGAGCCGCGCGAGAAAGCGGACTGGAGCCCGGAGGCACTGCGGCTCAGGGAGTGGCGGCTGCAGCGGGCGCGCGCCGACAACGTCCCCCCGTACGTCGTCTTCCACGACGCCGTTCTGCAGGCGATCGCCGCCGCGCGCCCCGGGTCGCTCGGCGAGCTCGCGCAGATCAGCGGCGTCGGGCCGGCGAAGCTCGAGCGCTACGGCGCCGAGCTCCTCGCCGAGCTCGCGGTCTAGTCGTCCTCGAGCGCCGAGAGCAGCAGGTCGAGCATCGCCTGCGGGTCGCGCCGCACGCGCTCTCCCGGCCCCCGCTCCCGCTTCCGCAGCTCGAGCGCGCGCGGGTCGGTGAGCGGCCGCAGCCGTCCCTCGCGGATCAGCTCCTCGTCGACGCCCCCGAGGCGCCCGCCGTACGTCGTGTACACGGGGACGCCGAGCGCCGCCGCCTCGCGGTTCATCGTCCCGCCAGCCGACACGACGAGGTCGGAGAGGGCGATCAGGCTCTGGGCGTCGACGGCGCGGTCGGGGACGATCACCGACGGCAGCGCGAGCGCGCGCACGAAGTCGCGCTGCTCCTCGGTCCGCGGGATCACGAACGCGTGCACGTCGTCTGAACGGCCTAGATGCTCGAGTGTCTGAGGGAACAGCGGGTTCGAGTGCCGGTGGTACAGCGACACGTCGGGCGGCGGGCGCAGCACGACGAGCACGCGCGCCGGGTCGATGCCCCAGCCGTCCAGTACCGCGCCGTCCGGCTCGAAGTCCGCCAGGTAGTACTCCTCCTTGAGCCCCGCGTACTGCCGCAGCTTGGGAGGGGCCGCCGTGTAGCGCGCGAGTCGCTCCGGCGGCACCGACTGCGGCACGACGACCCTCGTCGCGGCGCGGCAGCCGAGCTGGTGCTGCAGCCACGCCCACTCGTAGTCGAACGTCGTCGAGCTCGGGATGCCGAGCCGGTGCGCCGTCATCGTCAGCTCGTGTGACCCGTGCGCGAGCGCGAGGTCGAAGTGGTGGTCGCGCGCCCACCGCCGCAACGCCTTGAGCCGCGACCGCATCTGGTTGAACTTGCCCGCAGCGGAGCGGCCGCCGTGGTGGCCGATCACCGTCGCGCTCATGCCGTGCGACTCGATCAGCTGGAGCGTCTGCGCGTAGTCGCGCGCGGTGATCTCGACCTCGTGGCCCTGCTCTCGGAGCAGCCCGACGAGCGGACGGAACACGAGCGGGTGCGCGCTCGCCGTGAAGTCGCACCAGACCCTCATCGCACCACGGCCCCGAGCGAGACGCCGCGGTCGACGCCCTCGACGTGGTGCTCGTGCCACAACGTGAAGGCGAGGAGGCCCCACAGCTGGCGCGACAGGTCCTCGCGGCCCGACACGTGCGCGTCGAGGAGCCGCGTCACCGCCTCGGGGCGGAAGAAGCCCTGGCGGCGAACCGTGGCGGCGGAGAGCGTCTCGCGGGCGAACGGCTCGAGCTCCCCCCGCAGCCACGCCGCGGCCGGGATCGAGAAGCCGCGCTTCCTGCCGCGCACGATCTCGCTCGGCAGGAGCGGCGTGACCGCCTTCCGGAGGAGGCGCTTCTTCGAGAGCCCGCGCACCTTGTGCCTCGCGGGCAGCGAGAACGCGAAGTTCGCGACGACGGTGTCCATGAACGGGACGCGCGCCTCGAGCGACCACGCCATCGACGCGCGATCGGTCTTCGTGAGCAGGTCGTCCACCAGGTAGAGGCCGAAGTCGACGTCCTGGAGGCGCGTCAGGAGCTCGTGCCCCTCCGTCTGCGCGAACCGCTCGCGGTGGGCCTCGAGCGGGTCGAAGCCACTTCGTCTCATCGTCAGCTCCGCGCGCGCGTCCGGCGAGAAGATCTCCTTCCAGCCGTGGTGGCGCTCGAGGGGCGGCAGGTGCGCCGCGCGCGTGAACCGCTTCGCCTTGTAGTCGAAGCTCGCCTTTCGCGTGGACGCGGGCAGCAGGTCCGCGAGCGGCCGCGCGGCCGCCGCGACGGGGCCGAAGCGCTCCGCGAGCAGGTCGGCGACGTAGGTGTAGTAGCCGCCGAACAGCTCGTCGCCGCCCTCGCCCGACAGCGCCACCTTGACGTCCTCCGCCGCGAGCCGCGACACGAGGTAGGTCGGCAGCGCCGAGGAGTCGGCGAACGGCTCGTCGAAGGCAGCCGCGAGCGCCGGCAGGAGGAGCGCGGCGTCGGGCTCGAGCGTGAGCTCGCGATGCACCGTCCCATAGCGGCGCGCGACGGCGCGGGCGCCTGCGAGCTCGTCGAACGACGCCTCGGTGAACCCGATCGAGAACGTCCGCACCGGCTCGGCCGACTCCTGTGCCGCGAGCGCGGCGAGAGCGCCCGAGTCGACGCCGCCCGAGAGCAGGACGCCGACGGGCACGTCTGCGACGAGGTGCGCGCGCACCGAGTCCCGGAGGCGGGCGCGGCACTCCTCCACGAGCTCGGCCTCGTCCTCACCGTGGCGCGCGGGGAGCGGCCCGGGCCGCGCGAACCGGTCGAGCGACACGCGCCCGTCGACCCACGTCAGCGTGTAACCCGGCGGCAGCTTCCGGACGTCGACGAAGATCGAGAGCGGCGCAGGCACGGTGTTGAAGGCGAGGAACGCCTCGAGCGCGTCGAGGTCGATCTCGCCGCGGGGGAGCGCGTCGAGCTCCGACGCGAACGACAGCTCGCCGCCGACGTCGCGGTAGGCGAGCGGCTTGATCCCGAAGCGGTCGCGCGCCAGGACGAGCCGGCGGTGGCGTGCGTCCCAGACGGCGACGGCGAACATCCCGCGCAGGCGCTCCCAGAGACGCGCGCCCCACTGCTCGAACCCGTGGACCAGCACCTCGGTGTCGCAGCGCGTCCGGAACCGGTGGCCGGCGCGCTCGAGCTCGTGCATCAGCTCGCGGTAGTTGTAGATCTCGCCGTTCTGGACGACGACGACGGTGCCGTCCTCGTTCGCGATCGGCTGGTCGCCGCCGGTCAGGTCGATGATCGCCAGGCGGCGCGCGGCGATGCCCACGCGCTCCGTGACGTGCATGCCCTCGGAGTCGGGGCCGCGATGCCGGAGCGTCTCCGCCATGCGGCGGAGCCGTTCCTCGTCGAGCGGACCGCGCGCGGACGCGATCCCGCAGATCCCGCACATGCGCCTAGGCTAGTTGCGGCGCCCGAGGACCTGGCCGAGCACCCGCACGGCGGTGACGGCGACGGTGCGCAGGTAGAGGCGCACGGAGCGGTCCGCGATCCACTCGAGGTCGTGCGCGAGCTTCTCCGCCATCGAGGTCTCGTAGCCGCGCCGAACCTGCGCGAAGCCGGTCAGGCCGGGCCGCACGACGAGCCGCTGCCAGTACGCCGGCAGCTCCTGCGCGAGCTCGGCGAAGAACCGCGGCCGGATCGGGCGAGGGCCGACGAACGACATGTCGCCCCTGAGGACGTTCCAGAGCTGGGGGATCTCGTCGAGCTGCGACGCCTTCAGCCACCGTCCGAGCGGCGTGAGCTCGGCCTCCGTCGCCTGGACGAGCTCCTCGCCGAGGTACTGCCCGATCCGCTCCTCGGCGCCGGGCCGCATCGTGCGGAACTTGAGCATCTGGAAGAAGCGCCCGCGCCTGCCGACGCGCTCGCCGCGGTAGAGGACCGGGCGCCCGCTCGTGACGAGCTGCACCAGCGCGATCACGAGGGCGAGCGGCAGCGCGAGGATCCCGAACACGGCGGCGAGGACGACGTCGAGGAAGCGCAGCTCGAGGTCGATCCGCCGGTGCTCGGCCTCGGCCGCGAGGCGGACGTAGCCGCTGACGAGCGTCTCCTCGAGCCGTGGTGGCGCCGTTGCCACGGATCGATGGTAAACCGTCCTCCTTGCCGATCACGGGGATCGACCACGTCCAGGTCGCCGCGCCGCCCGGGTGCGAGGCCGAGGCGCGCGCGTTCTACGGCCGCCTGCTCGGCCTGGAGGAGCTCGCGAAGCCGGAGCCGCTCGCCGCGCGGGGCGGCTGCTGGTTCCGGGCGGGGGCCCAGGAGCTCCACGTCGGCGTCGAGGACCCGTTCACCCCGGCGCGGAAGGCGCACCCGGGGCTCGTCGCCGACGACCTGGACGGCGTGGCCGCCCGCCTCCGCGGCGCCGGGATCGAGGTCGCATGGGACGAGGCGATCCCCGCGACGCGCCGCTTCCACGTCGCCGACCCGTTCGGGAACCGGCTCGAGCTCCGGCAGGCGTGACGGTGGCTCCACGGGACGTGTCGACACGAAGTCGAGCGCATGGGTGGCGCGACCCTCGGATAAGATTCCCTTATGGATACACGTCAGCTCCATGCGTTCTGCGAGGTGGTCGCGCGGCGCTCGTTCTCCCAGGCGGCCGAGCGGCTCGGCGTCACGCAGCCCGCCGTCAGCCTGCAGGTGCGCGCCCTCGAGAAGCGGCTCGGGACGAAGCTCCTCGACCGCTCGGGCCGCCGCGTCGAGCCGACCGAGGCCGGGCTGAAGCTCTACCGCTCGGCGCAGCGCCTGCTCGCGCTCGAGGCGGAGATCGTCGACGAGCTCGCCTCGGACGCGACGGGCGAGCTCGGCGGCACGCTCGAGATCGGCGCGTCGACCGGCCCCGGCGGCGTCGTCCTCTCGACACTCCTCTGCCGCTTCGCCGAGCAGCACCCGCTGCTCCACGTGCGGCTCTCCGTCTTCGATACGCAGACCGTCGTCGAGCGGGTCGCCGAGCGGAGCCTCGAGGTCGGCGTCGTCGGCGCCGCGCCGCGCCACCGCGGGGTCGAGTACGAGCCGTTCGTCCACGACGCTGTCGTTCTCGTCTGCCCGCCCGGGCACCCCTTCGCCGGCCGAACCGTCACACTCGACGAGCTGCGCGGCGAGAACCTGATCCTGATGCAGGAGGGCGCAGGCGTCCGCCAGATGCTCGAGGAGGAGCTGCGCCGCGCCGGCACGCGGCTGCGCGACCTCGACGTGCGCATCGAGCTCGGACTGCAGGAGTCCGTCGCCCACGCCGTCCGAGGCGGGTACGGCGTCACGTTCATCTCGCGGGCGTCGATCGAGGCCGACCTCGCCGCGGGGACGCTCGTGGAGGCGCGCGTCCAGGGGCTCGAGCTCGAGCGGGAGATCCACCTCGTCCGCGCCGCCGGCCGCACGGAGACGCGCGCCGCGCACGCCTTCGTCGAGTTCGCCCGCGCGGAGCTCCCGTGATCGTCCGCTGGGGGCTCGCCGAGCTCCCGGGGACGCTCGCCGACGTCGGGATCGCGCGGCCGTTCGTCGTCGCGAGCCCGCGCTGGCACTCGCTCGACCTGCCGCACCTCGACTGGTGGTCCGAGGTGCCCTCCGCGGAGGTCTCCGTCCCGTCGGAGGCGGACGGCATCCTCGGCATCGGCGGCGGGTCGGCGATCGACACGGCGAAGCTCGCGTCCGCGCAGAGCGGCCTGCCCGTCGTGCACGTCCCGACCACGTACTCCGGCGCGGAGTGGACGGCCTTCTACGGCGTCCGCTCGCCCGACCGCGTGATCCGCGGGGGCGGCGCGGGGGCGCACCCGGCGGGCATCGTCTACGACGTCGAGCTGACGCTCGACCTCCCGCGCGAGCTCACGGCGGGGACGGCGCTGAACGCGCTCGCGCACTGCGCCGAGGCGCTCTACGCCGAGCGCCACACGCCGGAGGGCGACGAGGAGGCGCTCGCCGGAGCGCCGCTCATCGCGGCCGCGCTGCCGCGCGTGCTCGCCGACCCCGCGGACCGCGAGGCGCGCACCGACCTGCTCCGCGGCGCGATGCACGCCGGCCACGCGCTCGGGCTCGCGGGCCTCGCGCTGGCGCACGCGATGGCGCAGGCGATCGGCGGCGCCTACGGGCTGCCGCACGGCGCGATGAACGCGCTCTGCCTTCCCCCGGCGCTCCGCTTCAACGAGCGGGTCGTGCCGGAGGCGGTCGCGCGCTTCGGGGACGCGGTCGGCGGCGACGCCGCCGCCCGTGCGCGCGAGCTCGCGCGGCTCGGCGGCTTCGAGCGCCTCCGCGACTTCGGCGTCCCGGAGGCCGATCTTCAGCGCCTCGCCGACGCGGCCTCGCGTCGCGCGGGCAACCTCGCGAACCCACGCCCGGCGGCCGCCGACGAGATCCACGCGATGCTGCGGGAGATCTGGTGATGCCCTCGCAGCCGGGTCCAGCGCATTGCCCACCGCGGCGCTGAACAAAGAATAAGCGTCCCTTATCTCAGGTATAGTCTGGCCGTGACGCAGACTGCGCCGCCCTTCGACGTGCTCGTGATCGGCAGCGGCGCTGCGGGGCTCGCGGCCGCCGTGTCCGCCGAGCGCGCGGGCGCGCGTGTCGCGCTCGCGACGAAGGGGTCGCTCCAGGCGAACAACTCGTCGAAGGCGCAGGGAGGCATCCAGGCCGCGTTCGCCGAGGACGATTCGCCCGAGCGCCACGCCGAGGACGTCGTTCGCTCGTCGCACGAGACGGCCGACCGGACGCTCGTCGAGACCCTCACGGGCGACGCGCAGGCGGCGATCCACTGGCTCGAGGAGCTGGGCGTCGCCTTCACGCGCGAGGCCGACGGCCGCTACCGCCTCGCACGGTGCGGCGGCGCGACGGCGAAGCGGCTCCTCCAGGTCGGCGACCGGACGGGGCACGCGATCACGAAGCAGCTGCGCGAGGCGTGGGAGGCCTCGACCGGGACGAGCTACACGAACTCGCCGCTCCGCGACCTCGCGCAGGTCGACGGGCACTGGCGTGCACAGGTCGGCGACCACGTCCTCGACACCGGCGCCGTCGTCCTCGCCGCAGGAGGTCGCTGCTACGCCGAGGCCGAGCGCCGCGGCGAGCTCTCGACGAACCACCCGAACGCGACAGGAGAGGTGACGCAGCTCGCGCTCGCGGTCGGCGCCGAGGCGCGCGACCTCGACGCGCTCCAGTACCACCCGAACGGCGGCGCCTGGCCCCCGAACATGCAGGGCTACTCGATCCCGGAGACGACGCGCGCCTACGGCGCAGTCCTGCTGAACGCCGACGGCGAGGAGTTCACCGACTCGCTCGGGCCGCGCGACACCGTCAGCCAGGCGATCTTCGACGAGGTAGCGAACGGGCGCGGCGTCGAGACCCCCGACGGCCGCCCCGCCGTGTACCTCGACACGACGCGCATCCCCCCGGCCGACGCCGACGTCTCGCTGCCGTACATGCTCCGGCGCTACCGCGGCGCCGGCATCGACCCGCTCCGCGAGCGGATCCTCACCTACCCGGTCCTCCACTACCAGAACGGGGGCCTCGTGATCGACGCCGACGCGGAGACGACGCTGGAGGGCGTCTTCGCCTGCGGCGAGATCGCCGGCGGCACGCACGGGCGGAACCGCATGATGGGCAACAGCCTGCTCGAGTGCGTCGTCTTCGGCCGGCGCGCCGGCAGGGCCGCGGCCGCGAGGGCGGCGGCATGACGGCCGTCGCGACCGACCTCCGGCACGCCGTCGAGGACGCGGCCGCGCACCTCTACGTGTGGGCTCTGAAGGACATCCCGCAGGACCTGCGCGACGCGCTCGGCGCCGCGCTGCAGCGGGAGACGTCGACGACCGGGCGCCGCGTCCTCGAGACGATCCATCGCAACGTCTCGGTCGCCGACGCCGAGGGGAATCTCGTGTGCCAGGACACCGGTATCGCCGTCTACCACGCCCGCGTCGGCGAGCGCTTCCCGCTGCACCCGGCGCGCATCTACGAGGCGCTCCGCGACGGCACGGCGCGCGCCACCGTCGAGCACCCGCTCCGCTCGAACGCGGTGCACACGCTCACGCGCGAGGCGACGGGGCCGAACGTGGGGCATCGCCTGCCGATCGTCCACTGGGAGTTCGTGCCAGACGCGGACGGGCTCGACGTCAAGTGCGTTCCGAAGGGCTCGGGCTCGGAGAACATGAGCTTCCTGAAGATGTGCGTCCCGGCCGACGGCGTGCGCGGGATCAAGCGGTTCGTCCTCGACAGCATCGTCGGCGCCGGCGGGAAGCCGTGCCCCCCGGGGATCGTCGGCGTCGGCGTCGGCGGCACCGCGGACTACGCGATGCAGCTCGCCAAGGAGGCGATCATGCGCCCCGTCGGGACCCGGAACGCCGACCCGGTCGTGGCGCGCCTCGAGGACGAGCTGTTCGAGCTCCTGAACGAGACCGGCATCGGCCCGATGGGCCTCGGCGGCGAGGTGACGGTGCTCCAGTGCCACGTCGAGCACGCAGACACGCACATGACCCTCAACCCGGTCGCCGTCAACTACCAGTGCTGGGCCGCGCGCCGCGCCTCGGCGCACATCAGCGCCACCGGCGATACCCACTACGACCGCGAGGCCTAGGTGACCCACGAGCTCACGTTCCCGATCACCGACCCGGAGCAGATCCTGCAGCTCCGCGCGGGCGACGAGGTCGTCGTCCAGGGCGAGGTGATCGGCATCCGCGACCGGACGCAGATCAGGATCTTCGACGAGGGGCAGACGCCGCCGATGGACCTCCGCGGCGCGCTCCTCCTGCACACGGCGCCGAACGTCCGGAAGCTCGGCGACGGGCGCTACGAGAAGATCTGCATCGGCACGACGACGAGCGCGCGGATGGTCCGGTTCACGGAGCCCCTCGGCGCCCAGTTCGGCGTGCGCGCGATCTGCGGCAAGGGCGGCCTCCCGGACGAGGCGATCGAGCCGATGGCGCGGCTCGGGATGGTCTACCTCGCGATAGTCGGCGGCGCCGCGGCGCTCGAGACCACGCAGATCGAGGCGATCGAGGAGGTCGCCTGGGAGGACCTGATGCCCGAGTGCCTGTGGCGGTTCCGCGTCAGGGACTTCGGGCCGCTCACGGTCGGGATCGACGCGCACGGCGCCTCGCTCTATCGCGACGTGCAGGCACGTGCCACCGCGAAGCTGGAGGAGCTCTATGCCCGACTTTGACCTCGACCTCGACCTCGGCCGCGACGGCGGGCTCACGCACGTCCTCGACAAGGGCCTCGGCCCCCGCGCCTGGGAGGACGTCCTCGAGACCGCCGGCGACTACGTCGACATCGTGAAGCTGGGCTGGGGGACGGCGTACGTGACGGCGAACCTCCGGCGCAAGCTCGACGTGCTCCGCGACAAGCGTGTCGTCATCGGCGGCACCTTCTTCGAGGTCGTCTACGTCCGCGGGAAGCTCGACGAGTACAAGCGGTGGCTCGGAGAGCTCGGGCTGACGCACGTCGAGATCTCGGACGGCACCGTCGAGATCCCGCGCGACCGCAAGCTCGAGCTGATCGCCGACTTCGCGCGCGACTTCACCGTCCTCTCCGAGGTCGGGTCGAAGGACTCCGACGTCGTCTACGCGCCGTACGAGTGGGTCGAGTGGATCAAGGCCGAGAAGGAGGCCGGGGCGTGGAAGGTGATCACGGAGGCGCGCGAGGGCGGGACGTCCGGGATCTTCCGCTCGGACGGCGACATGCGCACGGGGCTGATCGCCGAGATCGAGCACGCCGTCGACTTCCACGACCTCGTCTGGGAGGCGCCGACGAAGCAGTCGCAGGCGTGGTTCGTGAAGCACTTCGGCCCGGGGGTGAACCTCGGGAACATCCCGCCCGACGAGGTCATCCCGCTCGAGACGTTGCGTCTCGGGCTCCGCGGGGACACGCTGAAGGAGGTGCTCATTGGCGACGGCCGGCCTGCAGCTGCCTCCTGACGTGGAGGCGATGACCCCGGAGGAGATCCTCCGGTTCTGCCTGGACACGTTCCCCGGCAGGGTCGCCCTCGCGTGCTCGTTCCAGAAGGAGGAGTCCGTCCTCCTCGACATGCTCTTCGGGCTCGATCCGGGCGCGCGGGTATTCGCTATCGACACGCACCACCTCTTCCCGGAGACGTACGAGCTGTGGCGGGAGATCGAGCGCCGGTACGGCACGACCGTCGAGGTCTTCGAGGGCCCGCAGGTCGAGGACGGGCTGTGGGAGCGGAAGCCGGACCTCTACCTCGCGCTCGCGAAGGTCGAGCCCCTCAACCGCGCGCTCCTCGACCTCGACTGCTGGATCACGGGCATCCGCCGCGACCAGTCCCCGACGCGCGCGGACGCGCCGAAGATCGGCTGGGACGACGCGCACGAGCTGTGGAAGGCGAACCCGATCGCCGACTGGAGCGACGACGACTGCTGGGCGTACATCAGGGAGCGGGGGCTGCCGTACAACGCGCTCCACGACAGCGGCTACGACTCGATCGGCGACACCCACTCGACGCTCCCGGGCCGCGGCCGCGAGGGCCGGTGGGCGGGCACCGAGCGGACGGAATGCGGGCTCCACACATGACGCGCACGTTGAGCCACCTCGACGCGCTCGAGTCGGAAGCGATCCACATCATGCGCGAGGTCGCCGCCGAGCGCGAGCGCCCCGTGCTCCTCTTCTCCGGCGGCAAGGACTCGATCGTGCTGCTCCGGCTCGCGGAGAAGGCGTTCCGCCCCGCGCGGTTCCCGTTCCCCGTGATGCACGTCGACACGGGCCACAACTTCCCGGAAGTGGTCGAGTTCCGCGACCGCCGCGTCGCCGAGCTCGGCGAGCGCATCGTCGTCGCGAGCGTGCAGGAGTCGATCGACAGGGGGCGGGTCGTCGAGCAGACCGGCCCGCGCGCGTCGCGCAACCAGCTGCAGACGACGACGCTGCTCGACGCGATCGAGGAGCACGGGTTCGACGCGGCGATGGGCGGCGCCCGCCGCGACGAGGAGCGTGCGCGCGCCAAGGAGCGGATCTTCAGCTTCCGCGACGACTTCGGCCAGTGGAACCCGCGTGCGCAGCGGCCCGAGCTCTGGAACCTCTACAACGCGCGCATCCGCAAGGGCGAGCACATCCGCGTGTTCCCGATCTCGAACTGGACGGAGCTCGACGTGTGGCAGTACATCGCGCGCGAGGAGCTCGAGCTGCCGAGGATCTACTACGCGCACGAGCGCGAGGTCTTCCGCCGCGACGGGATGCTCTACGCCTGCTCCGACTTCGTCGAGCGCTATCCCGAGGAAGAGCCGTTCAGCGCCACGGTCCGGTTCCGGACGGTCGGCGACATGACCTGCACCGGCGGCGTCCTGAGCGAGGCGCGGACCCTCGAGGACGTCGTGAGCGAGATCGCGGCCACGCGCGTCACCGAGCGCGGCGAGACGCGCGCCGACGACCGCGTCAGCGAGGCCGCGATGGAGGATCGGAAGCGCGTTGGCTACTTCTAGCGAGCTGATGAACACGGAGCTGCTGCGGCTCGTGACGGCCGGATCGGTCGACGACGGGAAGTCGACGCTGATCGGGCGGCTGCTCTACGACACGAAGCAGATCCTCGTCGACCAGCTCGAGCACATCGAGGATGCGTCGCGGCGGCGCGGGTACGACTACGTCGACCTCGCCCTGCTGACGGACGGCCTGCGCGCGGAGCGCGAGCAGGGGATCACGATCGACGTCGCCTACCGGTCGTTCGTGACGCCCCGGCGGCGCTTCCAGCTCGCCGACGCGCCGGGCCACGTCCAGTACACGCGGAACATGGTCACGGGCGCGTCGACCGCCGACGTCGCGGTCATCCTCGTCGACGCCCGTCAGGGCGTGATCGAGCAGACGCGCCGGCACTCGTACATCGTCGCGATGCTAGAGCTGCCGCACGTCGTCTACACCGTCAACAAGATGGATCTCGTCGACTACGCCGAGCAGCGGTTCGACGAGATCGTCCGTGACCTCTCGGAGCTCGCGGCGCAGCTCGGGCTGCGCGACCCGACGATGATCCCCATCTCGGCGCTCAAGGGCGACAACGTCGTCGAGCGAACCGATGCGATGCCGTGGTACACCGGGTCCACGCTGCTCGAGCACCTGGAGGCGATCGAGCTCGCCGCCGACCTGAACGTCGACGACCGGCGGTTCGCGGTGCAGTGGGTGGTCCGGCCGATGGCCGACGAGCACCACGACTACCGCGGCTACGCGGGTCAGGTCGCGGGCGGCACGTGGCGCGCCGGCGACGCGGTCGTCGTGCTCCCGTCGGGCCTGCGGTCGAGGGTCGCCGCGGTCGACACCCTCGCGGGGCCGGTCGACGAGGCGATCCCCGGGCAGTCCGTGACGATCCTGCTCGCCGACGACGTCGACGTCTCCCGCGGCGACATGCTCGCCGACCCCGACCGGCCGCCGGCCGTCGCGCGCGAGCTCACGGCCCGCGTGTGCTGGATGTCGGAGCGCGCCGTTGCCGACGGTGCGCGGCTGCTCGTCAAGCACACGACGCGCACCGTCCCCGCCCGGATCGACGAGGTGCTCTCGGTGGTCGACATCGCCACGCTCGAGGATCGCGAGCGGCCGGGGCGGATGGAGCTGAACGACCTCGGCGTCGTCCGCCTCCGGCTCGCCGAGCCGCTCGCCGTCGACCCGTACGCGCGCAACCGCGCGACGGGCGCGTTCATCCTCGTCGACGACGCGACGAACGAGACGGTCGGCGCCGGCATGGTCGTCGAGGCGGCGTAGCGCAGGCGTGACCTGGCAGTTCGTGATCGCCGGTGCCGCCGTCGGCACGCTCGTCGGCATGACCGGCATGGGCGGCGGCTCGTTGATGACGCCCATGCTGATCCTCATCTTCGGGTTCGACCCGAGGACGGCGGTCGGCACGGACATCCTGCACGGCGCCGTGTTCAAGTCGTTCGGGGCGTGGCGCCACCGCCGTCTCGGCAACGTCCACGCGAGGCTCGCGCTGTGGATGCTCGCCGGGTCCGGGCCGTTGTCGCTCGTGGGCGTCCAGCTCGCGAGCTCGTTCTCCGACTCGGCGCAGTCGGTGATGGGGCAGGTCGTCGGCGCGTCGCTCATCTTCGGCGGCCTGGGGTTCGCGGCGAAGACGTTCCTGCCGGTCGCCGCCCGTCCCGACGACGACCATTTCGCGATCACGCCGCGGGTCCGGGCGATCGCGATCACGATCGGCGCGTTCTTCGGCTTCATCGTCGGCCTGACGTCGGTCGGGTCGGGGACGTTCTTCGGCCTCGCGCTGCTCCTGCTGTTCCCGCTCTCGGCGACGAGGATGGTCGGGACAGACCTCCTGCACGCGGCCCTCCTGCTCTGGGTCGCGGGTGCCGGGCACCTGCTGCACGGCAACGTCGACCTGCACGCGATGGCGTGGCTCCTCGTCGGGTCGATCCCGGGCGTGATCCTCGGCTCGCACCTCGCCATCCGCGTGCCGGACGGGATGCTCCGGGGTTCGTTTGCGGTCGTGCTCGTGCTGTCCGGCATCAAGCTCGTGAAGGCGCCGGCGGCGAACACGATCGTCGAGGTCGGCGCGGGCGTCTCGGTCGCCGCCCTCGTTCTCTGGTCGCTCTGGTCCCTGCGCGCGCGGCGCCTCCTCGCGCACGACGCCGCGTAGAATCGCGCGGGCGTTGCGCAGCGCCCCCCGGGTCCTCTCCACGGTCTTCGTCCTCGGTCTCCTCGCCGCGACGGCGGCTGCGTTCGCGCTCACCGAGCGCGCGAAGCTCGAGCTGTCGCCGATCTACGGGACACAGCCGGGGCAGGTGTTCTCGCCGAACAGCAAGGCGCCAGGGAAGGGCGTGGCCCACATCCGCTTCCGTGTTCGGCGAAGGGAGCGGATCGACGTGTGGGTCGAGAACGCGAAGGGCGCGAACGTGGCCGACCTCCTCGTCGACCGGTCCGTCCGGCCGCGGCAGCGTCTCGTCCTCGTCTGGGACGGTGTCTCTCCCGCCGGGCTGATCGACCCCGACGGCGTGTACCGCGCCGTCGTCAAGCTGACCCTGTCGCATCGCACGATCGTGCTCCCGAGCGACATCCGGCTCGACACGCGCGCTCCCGTGATCCGCGCGCACCCGCCGTCGAAGTACCCGATCCTCTCGCCGGACGGCGACGGCCACCGCGACGTGCTGCGCGTCCCCTACACGGTGGACGAGCGCGCGCACGCGATCCTCCTCGTCCGCGGGCAGCGGGCGATCTTCACGCTCCGCCAGAAGCCGAGCGGGACGCTCGTGTGGAACGCCAGGTCGCGCGTGACCCGGCGCGGGCTGCGCCCCGGCCGCTACGTGCTCGCGATCGCCGCGCAGGACACCGCCGGGAACCGCTCGAAGGGTGTCCCGTTCGCGATCGCGCAGATCCGCTACGTCGCGCTCGCCCGGTCGCGGGTCGTCGCGCGGCCCGGCGGGCGGTTCGCGATCAGGGTGTCGACGGACGCGCCGCGCGTCCAGTGGCGGCTCCACGGGCGCAGTGGGACGCTGCCGCGGGGGACGCTGCACCTGCGGGCGCCGAGGAGCCGCGGCGTCTACCACCTGTACGTGACCGTCCGCACCCACACCGCCGTCTGCGCGGTGGTCGTCGCATGAGCGCCGGCGCTGCACAGGTCGCGGGCGCGGTCGGCGCCGTCGGGCTCGCGATCCTGCTCGCCGCGCATCGCCGCGACCTGCGGATCGCCGGCCTCGCTGCGTGGGCGCTCGGGTGTGCGGGCCTCGTCGTCTATCTCGCCCCGCACGGTCACCACCGGCTGCTCGCCGCGGCGGTCGTCGTCGGTCTCGCAGGCGCTGCGGTCGGCGCGTTCGTCGTGCTGCGCCTGCCGTGGCTGCTCGCGCTCGCGACACTCGCCTGCGTGCCCGCCCGCTTCCCGGTGCATGTCGGCTCGACGCAGGCAAACCTGCTGCTGCCGCTGTACGGCGTCGTCGCGGCCGCGGCGGTCGCCCTCGCGTGGGAGCTGAGCGGCGACGGCGACGGGCGCGCGCGGGAGCTCGGGCCGCTCGCGAACCCTCTCGCGCTCCTCGTCGGCTGGGAGGGCCTGTCGCTCCTCTGGACGAAGGACGTCCGCCAGGGCGCGATCGAGCTCCTGTTCTTCGTGCTGCCGTTCGGGCTGCTCGCGGTGGCGCTCTCGCGGCTCGCGTGGTCGCACGGCTGGACGCTCACGCTGTACGCGCAGCTCGCGGTGACGGGCCTCGTGTTCGCCGTGATCGGGATCGTCCAGTACGAGACGCGGAACATCTTCTGGAACCCGAAGGTGCGCGTCGACAACGCCTACGCGCCGAGCGGCTGGTTCTACCGCGTCAACTCGGTGTTCTACGACCCGTCGATCTACGGGCGGTTCCTCGTCGTCGCGATCCTCGCGAGCCTCGTCGTGATCCTCCTCCGCCGCGCGGACGCGCTGTGGCGGCTCGCGGCCGCTCTCACGATCGCGATCACGTGGGCCGGGCTGTTGCCGTCGTTCTCGCAGTCGAGCTTCGTCGCGCTCATCGTCGCGGCCGTGCTCGGCACGATCGTCGCGTGGCGGCGCGCGAGCCTGCTCGTCGTCGCGGCCGCCGTGCTCGCGGTCGCGCTCGCCGTCGTCGTCTCGCCGGCCGTGCGGCACAAGGCGTCGCTCTCGCACATCACGAGTGGCCGTTCGACGCTCGTGACGAAAGGCGTGAAGGTCGCCGAGCACCATCCCGTGCTCGGCGTCGGCGTCGGCGGCTTCCGCCGCGCGTACGCCGACCTCGCGCATCTCCGCGGCCGGAACCCGAAGGCGGCGGCGTCGCACACGACGCCCGTCACCGTCGCGGCGGAGACCGGGATCCCGGGGCTCCTCCTCTTCGTCTGGCTCGTCGTCGTCGCGCTGCGCGTCGCGCTGACGCGGATCGCCGGGACGTTCGACGGGGCGGCCCGTCTCGCGTTCGCATTAGCCTTGGCGGCGATCCTCGTGCACTGCGTCTTCTACAACGCGCTCTTCGAGGACCCGACGTTCTGGGGTCTCCTCGCGCTCGTCGTCGTCGCGGCCCGCGCGGACGGCGTGGTGCGGCCGTGATCGAAGGCGTGCAGCGGGCGCTCGTGCTCGCGCCGCACACGGACGACGGCGAGTTCGGGTGCGGGGCGACCATGGCGCGTCTGGTCGAGCAGGGCGCGCAGGTGCGGTACGTCGCGTTCTCGATCGCGACGCGGTCGCTCCCGCCCGGGTTCGCGCCCGACACGCTCGCGCGCGAGGTCCGGGAGGCGACGGCCGAGCTCGGGATCCCTCCCGAGAACCTCACGGTCCACGACTTCGACGTGCGCACCTTCCCGGAGCACCGCCAGGAGATCCTCGAGCTGCTGATCGAGCTGTGGAACGAGTGGGAGCCGGACTGCGTGTTCCAGCCGTCGCTGCACGACGTCCACCAGGACCACCAGACGATCGCGACCGAGGGGCTGCGCGCGTTCAAGCGCACGACCATCCTCGGCTACGAGATCCCGTGGAACAACTTCGACTTCAGCTACCAGGCCTACATCGCGCTCGGGCACGAGCACGTCGAGCGGAAGGTGGCGGCGCTCGAGAAGTACGCGTCGCAGCAGCACCGCCGGTACGCGAACGCCGAGTACGTGCGAAGCGTCGCCCGCACGCACGGGATCAACGTGAACCGCGAGTACGCCGAGGTCTTCCAGGTGTACCGCGTCGTCGCCTGAGCAGCGCGCGAGCGCGTCAGACCGCGAGTGCGTCCGGCAGCGGCCGGGAGTGGACGATCGTCAGCGTCTTCGTCGGCCGCGTCAGCGCGACGTACAGCTCGCGCAGGTCGATGGCGGCCGGCTCGACCACGACGACGTGGTCGAACTCGAGGCCCTTGGCCTCACGCGGCGTCAGGACTGGGACGAGCTCGTCGGACGGCGCGGCGGCCGCGAGCTCCTCGGGGACGATCACCGCGAGCAGGCCGTCGGGGGCCGCAGCGGCGGCGCCGAACGCCTCGCGGAGCAGGTGCGGCTCGTCGACGCGCCGCACGCCGGGCGGCGGCGCACCCGTCCGGTAGGCGACCGGCGGCGCCACGTCGGGCGCGATCTCCGCGAGCAGCGGCAGGGCGACGTCCATGATCTCGCGCGGGACGCGGTAGGCGTGGCGGAGCTCCTCGACGACCGCCTCGTCGCCGCGCGGCAGGTGCGGCAGGACGTCGGACCAGGCGCGGTAGCGGACGGGGCCGGTCGCCTGCGCGACGTCCCCGAGCACGGTCAGCGCGCCCTCGCGCGCCCGCCGCGCGATCATCCGCAGCTGCATCGGCGTCAGGTCCTGCGCCTCGTCGACGATCACGTGCCCGTACGCCCGCGGCGGCGCGGCTAGGAGGGCGCGCGCCTCGTCGAGGAGCGCGACGTCGCCGTCCGAGAAGCCGCCGCCCCGGCGGCGGAGGAGCTTCTGCTCTGCGGCGTCGAGGACGCCGTCGGCGGCCTCCGCGAGCGCCGCGGGCGTCGTCAGGAGCCTCCGCACCAGGCGGTCGGGCGAGACGACGGGCCACGCAGCCTTCAGGACGCGGTCGAGGTAGCCGCCCCCGCGCAGCGCACGCTCGACCTCGTCGAAGCTGCGCACGGCCCCCGCGCCGTGGATCCGCCCGTACTCCTCGTAGAAGCGCCGGAGGACCATCATCCGGAAACGCTCGCGTGCCGCGGCGGCCGTCCCCAGCTCCTCCCGGGCCTGCTCGACGAGCTCGCGCACCTCGCGCTCCTTCACCCAGACGAACGACCCCTCGAGCCGCATCGCGAGCTCCTCCGGCTCCGACCGCAGCTCGCGCTCGGCAGCGCGGCGCAGCACCTCGGCGAGTCGCGTGTCCGCCTTCAGCTCCGCGACGTCGGGCGGGTCGCGACGATCGGGCGCGACGCCGTCGACGAGCTCCCCGACCGCACGCTGCTCCACAGCGTCCTCCCCGAGCGCCGGGAGCACGTGCGACACGTACTCCATGAACGTCGGATTCGGCCCGACGACGAGCACGCCGCGCCGCTGCAGCCGCTCGCGGAGGGTGTAGATGAGCCACGACGCGCGGTGCAGGCCGACGGCGGTCTTCCCCGTGCCGGGGCCGCCCTGGATCACGAGCACGCCGTCCGGGTCGTGCGCGATCAGCCGGTACTGGTCGGCCTGAATCGTCGCGACGATGTCGCGCATGTGCAGGTCGCGGCCGCGCTCGAGCTCCTCGAGCAGGAAGTCGCCGAGGGCGGCGCCGTCGAGCACGCTGCCGTCGAGCGCCTCGTCTGCGATGTCGACGAGCCGGCGGCCCTCCGTGCGGAACCGCCTGCGCAGCGTGACGCCGTGCGGGTCCTGCGGCGTCGCCGTGTAGAACGGGCGCGCGGCCGGCGCCTGCCAGTTCACGACGAGCTGCTGCTGCGCGTCGTCGTGCACCCAGCGGCGGCCGACGTACAGCGGCCGTGACACGCTCTCGAAGTCGAGGCGGCCGAAGCAGAGGCCGCGCTCGGCGTCCTCGAACGTCCGCAGGCGGCGCACCGCCCAGGCGTCCATCGCCGCCTGCGCGACCTCGCCGTCGACCCGGTCCGATGCGCCCGCGACCGCCTGGCGCATGCGCTCGAGGTGCGCGTACGCCCGATCGACGTACGCCTGCTCCGCCTCGAGCTCCGGGTGGCTCATGGAGCCACGGTAACGGGACCTCGCGCGGGCGCAGCGACGTATTCCGGGCGTGGACCGGCGTCGCTTCCTCCTGGCCGCGGCGGCGACGCCGCTCGCGATCCGCGCCCACGCGGCCCGCGCTCCCGTCGCCCTCGTCACGTGCGACGCCGAGTCGCGGCTCTCGGTCGTCGACCTCCGGGCGTTCCGGATCGTCGCCTCGATCGCGACGCCGCCCGACCCGCGCTCGATCGAGACCGTCGGCGACCTCGCCGTCGTCTGCCACACCGCCGCCGGCGCGCTCTCCGTCGTCGACCGGACGGGGGTCCGGCACGTTCTCAGGGGGCTCGCGGAGCCCCGGTACACGGCGGCGCATCCCGACGGCGTGCACGCGTTCGTCACCGACTCCGGCCGCAGCGGTGTTGTGCTCGTCGACGTCCGGCGCGGCGCGATCCTCGGTCGTGTCCGGCTGCCCGGGTGGGCGCGGCACATCACGATCGCGCCCGGCGGCCGCCGCCTGTGGGTCGGTCTCGGCTCCGCGTCTGCGCACGTCGCGGTCCTCGAGACGGCCCCGCTCCGGCACGTCGGCGAGCTCACGCCCGGCTTCCCCGCGCACGACGTCGGCGCCGCTCCGGACGGTCGCCTCTGGATCACCTCGGGCAGCGAGCGCGTCCTCTCGGTCGAAGGCGCACGTCACGTGGCGGACCTCGCGCCGCAGCACGTCACGTTCGGCCGCGGGCTCGCGTTCGTCACGAGCGGCGACTCCGGGACGCTGCACGTGCTCCGCGCCGACGGCTCCGCCGTCGCGAGGACGGCCGTGCCTCCGGGGTCGTACAACGTGCAGCACGCACGCGGGCTCGTGGTGACGCCGTCGCTCTCGCGCGGAACGCTCGCGATCCTCGACACGCGCGGGAGGTCGCTCGCGACGCTGCACGTGTCCGGTTCCTGCCACGACGCGTGCGTCCTCGACTGAGGCTTTACACAAGCCTTACGCCTTCGACAGACGGATCTTTTCGCCGGGCGGGGAACATGACCCGAGTGAAGCGCCTCGCCTTGCTCGTGCTGGTGCTCGCAGTCGTGGCGCCTGGGACCGCGAACGCGTCGACCCCGTGCCGCGACCGCATCTACAACGACTGGTACCCCGACGGGAAGATCGCGACGACGTACACGATCGCCTGCTACCGGGACGCGCTCGCGCACATCCGCGACGACGCGCGGACCTACTCGAGCCTCGCCGACGACATCCGCTCCGCGATGCAGGCCGCCCTCGCGCGGAAGAACGGGAAGTCTCACGTCCCGACGCAGGTCGGCAAGGGCGGCACCCCGAAGCCGCCCACGAAGGTGCACACGACGCGAACCGTCCCGAGCGAGTCGCCGTCGGCCACCGACACGAGCACGTCGGGTCAGGAGCCCGTGAGCGCGACGGTGCCGACGACGACGCTCTCCGCCGCGCCCCCGGCCGCGGCGTCCGGCGGGGGCGGCGTACCGGTGCCGCTGCTCGTGCTCGCGGCGCTCGCGCTCCTGCTCGTCGCCGCCGGTGCGGCAGGCGTCGTCGCGAAGCGCCGGCGGACCTAGAGGATCGGTACGAGGCGCCGCAGCCGCGCCCGCTCCGCGGGCAGGTAGAAGCCGGCGACGGCGAGCCCGAGCGGGTACGCCGCGACGAGCAGCAGCGACGGTGCGAGCGACAGCCCGCCCGCGCGCGCCGCGACCGTGAGCGCGACGCCGACCGCGACGGCGGTCACGACGCGGCGCCACTGGTACGCGACCGGGTACACGTGCTGCGCGTACACCGTCATGCCGGCGAAGAGGACGACGTACGCGGCGAGCGTGGAGATGGACGCGCCGACCATCCCCCACCGCGGGATCAGCCAGAAGTTCAGTCCCACGTTCGCAGCGGCGCCGACGCCGGTGACGACCCAGTTCAGCTGCGTCCGCCGCGCGCGGCCGCTCCCGATCGCGAGGACGGTGTAGCCGGCGTAGACCGCGCCGGCGAACGCGAGCAGCGCGACGCCCTTCTCCGCACGTGCGTACGCCGGGTCGCCGGTGAGGAGCCTCGTCCACCACGGTGCGAGCGCGCCGAGCGCGAGGGCGAGCCACGACGCGAACGCGAGCAGGTAGGTGAGGACGAACGCATACGTCCGCCTGGCCTCGCGGTCGTCCTCGATCGAGTACGCGAACGCCGGCCAGGCCGTGCGGAACGCGATCAGCACGAACGTGATCACGGAGGCGATCTTCACGGCCGCGGAGTACACGCCGGCCTCGGGGAGCCCCTTGAACCAGACGACGAACTCGCGATCGACGAAGTTGATCACCCAGAGCGCGAGCGCCGACGGCACGAGCGGCAGCCCGAACCGCTGCATCGCGCGCAGCAGGTCGCGGTCCCACTCGACCCCGAGCTGCTCCGTCCGGTACACGAGCAGCGAGAGGTAGACGACGAGCGTGCCGGTGAAGTTGCCGACGACGAGACCGATCGCGCCCCAGTGGAAGACGGCGACGAACAGCACCATCGCCGCGACCGTGACGAGGACGTTCGTCACGCTCGCGATGGCGAACGCCGTCGAACGCTCCTCGACACGGAAGAGGTTCGTCAGCTGCTGGTAGTTCGCCTGCGCCCAGAGCCCCACGGCGCCCGCGCGCACGAGCCACGGGTCGTCTCCGAGCCCGAGCCAGTGCGACAGCGGCCCTGCGAAGGCGACGCCGAGCACGAGGCCGAGCGTCGCCATCGCCATCGTGAACCAGAAGGACGTGCGGACGACCGTCAGCTTCGCCCGCGGCTCCTTCGCGTCGAAGTAGAAGCGGAAGAACGCCGAGGCGATCCCGAGCTGCAGCACGATCGCGCCGACCGCCGTCGCAGCCGTCACGATCTCGACGCGCCCGAACGCGTTCGGCGGCAGGTAGTGCGTGTAGAGCGGGAGCAGGATCGTCGCGAGGATCCGCGACACGAGGCCGCCGATGCCGTAGACGGCGGAGTGCCGCGCGAGCCGCCGCATCTGGAACGCGAGTGACACGCTAGAGCGAACGGTAGACGGCGACCAGGCGGTCGGCGACGCGATCGACGTCGTGCACCTGCTCGACGTACGCGCGGCTCGCCGTCCCGACCTCTCGGCGCAGAGACGGGCTCTCGACGAGCGGCCGGAGCGCGTCGACGAGCGTCTCCTTCGTCGCGGGGACGATCGGGATCCTGATCCCGAAGCCCTGTGCGCTCTTCTCGACGACGTCGGGCTTCAGATACGTCACGACCGGCTTCCCGAGCGCCATCGACTCGAGCGCGAACACGCCGTGCCACCCGGCGTTGAGCTGGTCGACGACGATGTCCGCGCGCGCGTAGCGCTCGCGCGCCTCGACGTGCGGGACGCCCTCGACGATGTCGAGGTCGACATCGAGTTGCGCGCATGCCTCGACGACGTACCGTGTCCCCTTCTTCTCGCGGTTCGACGGCGCGTGGACGACGCGCGGGCGCGGCGCGTCCGACGGCGGGACCGGCGTGAAGTCGCGCAGGTCGAGCCCCGGCGGCACGACGTGCGCCTCGGGGACCCAGCGGATCGCGTCGAAACTGCCGACGATCTCGGCGTCGGCGTGCTTGCCGTACGCGAGGTCGGCCGGCGTCTTCCCGCGGATGTCGGAGCCGAGGTAGTGGAAGACGCTCTTCTTCCGGAGCGCCCGCAGGAGCGGGAACTGGAGCGACTTCGGGATGAGCGTCAGCCCGAAGTAGAAGTGGAAGACGTCGGTGCGCGGTGCGAGCCGTGCGAACGCCGCCGCCTGCTGCGCGACCCGGAGCGGCAGCGGCCCGTGCCGGTCGAGCGACCAGTCGGCCTCGTGGTGCAGCTTCCCGCGCTCGAAGACGACGAGCCGCGCGTCGACCCCTTTCCGCCGCAGCGCCTGCACGTTCTCCCACGGGATCCCCGCGATGTTGACCGGACAGTGCGTGACCCGAAGAGGCTGTGGACGATTCGTCACGCTTCCGGCACGTCGTTTGGCGAAGGGACACGCCTCTCGGAGACGGTCACGCGTCGAATTCGAGCTGGTCGAAGAAGCGCAGCGCGGTGCGGCCCGGGCGGACGCGGGCGGCGTACGTGCGGAGCTCGTCGTCGGAGATCTCGCCGATCGCGCGCTTCACGCCGAGGTACGGCAGGTTGAGGTCCTCCTGGTAGACGATCGTCGAGATCCGCGGGTTGATCTCGATCACCTGGTCGCCGACGAGCTGGATGTTGAAGAAGTGCTCGATCCCGAGCTCCGCGACGATCAGGTTCGCCGTCCGCATCAGCTCCTCGTCCTCCAGCGTCACGAAGTACATCGCGAGCCCGGCGCGCATCGCCTCGCGCGTCTTCGGATGGCCGAGCACGATCTCGCGGCCGTTCCCGATCCCGTCGATCGTCCGCTCGCCCCCGGTCGCGAGCTCCATCACGAGCAGGTCCGGCCCGCCCTCGTCCGGCAGCAGCTCGACCGCCTCCTCGAGCCGCATCGCCACCGACCCCGGGCGCTCGTTCAGCAGCTGGTAGGCCCGGTCGACGGTCGGGTCGAGGACGCGGAACCCCCGCGACCCGGACGAGAACACCGGCTTGAAGCACACCGGGCGCTCGGGATAGCCGAGGTCCCGCGCGGCGGCGTCGACCTCGCGCGCGCCGTTCACCCGCCGGAACTCGGGCGCGCGCACCCCGATCCGGTGCAGGAACGCGTAGGTCTCCGCCTTGTCGTTCGAACGCGCGATCGCCCCCGGCGCAGACACGAGCACCGGCATCGGGAACCGGTCGACGTGCTCGGCGAGGCCCTCGAGGTCGAACGACGACTGCGGCAGGATCGCGTCCACCCGCTCGCGCGTCGCAGCCTCCAGCACGGCGTCCGGGAACGCGGGGTCGGAGCCGGCAGGGACGCGGTGGAACGCGTCGCAGAGATGACGCCCGACGGAGCGCTCGCTCATGTCCGTGCCGACGAGCCGGACATCCCGCTCGCCGTTCTGGCGCAGCGCGCGGAGGAGCGCGGCGGTGCCCGGCGCGCCCGACGCGGTGACCATGACCGTCAGCGGCTTCACGTGAGGAACGTACCGAGTTCCGCCGCGTGCTCCTCCGCCCACGCGCGCTCCCCGGGCTCGGTCCCGTACGCGTTCACGAGAGGTCGATGCGGTCGTGCCGCAGGTGCTCGAGCCGCGCGGCGCGGTCGGCCTCGAGCATCGCCTCCATCGTCTCCCGCATCGTCGCGCCGGGGAACGCCCAGATCTCGGGGTGGGTGAGGAGCTGCAGCCAGTCGAACTCGCCGCGGGCGAGCGCCTCGTGCGGGCAGCCGTGCCGCCAGTGCTGGTTCGAGTCGGAGCGGTAGTGGTCGGGGTCGAAGAACTGCGGCGCCATCACGTTCGTCGCGCCGTCGATCGGCGCGCTCATGTACTCCGGGTCGGGGTTGTGCCAGGCGACGACGGGGTCGAAGCGGCCGTCGAGGTCGACGTGCGGCCACACCGCGTGGTGCGCGACGTGGTGCCCGAGCTCCCGCAGCCGCGCGACGGCGCTCTCCCCCTCGGCCGAGGCGAGGTTGTAGAAGACCGAGCGCGTCATCAGGAACCACGTCGACCACGCGCCCTCCGCGGCCTCGACCTCGCCGACCGCGACCGCCGCCGCGAGCGACAGGTCGACGTCGTGCCGCAGGATCAGGTCGCCGCTCCCGGGCGGACGGTCGAACCCCGCCCAGCGATAGCCGCCCGCCTGCGCGGCGCGCAGCAGGTCGCGGTAGTGCGCGAGCGAGAAGTCGCAGGTCATTGGACCTCCACGTCGAGCAGCGTCGCCGCCGCCTCGGCACGCTCGAGCGCCTCGAGGTTCGTGGTGCCGGTCGCGATCACGTAGCCGCGGCGGTCGCCGTCGAGCCGCACGGGCCGGATCGTCTCACCGAGCTGGAGGTACACGTCGGCCTGCACGACGCCGGGGAACGCGAGCACCTTGTCGAGAGGCCCGATGCGCGTGACGACGCCGGTCGGCAGCGGCCCGGGCGAGGCCGTGAAGAAGCGGATCGCGAGCGGCTGGGAGAAGCGCGGTCTCACGAGGTCGTCGGGAAGGTCATCGCCGAGCGCCATCAGGATCTGGACCTCGACCAGGTCGACGCCCACCGCCCACCGCACGAGGTCGGCCATCTGCCCGCCCGGGATCCGCGCTGCGCACTCGACGACGACGACTCTGCCGTCGTCGGCGGCGATCAGCTGAGGGAACGCGATCCCCGTGCGCAGGCCGAGCGCGTGCACCGTGTGCGCGGCGACCCGCTCGGCGGCGGCGAGCTGCTCCGGCGGGATCGTCGGCGGGTAGACGTGGATCCACCCGACGCCGAAGCCGACGCCCGGCGGCCGCATCCGGTCCGACAGCGTGAGCGGGATCGTCTCGCTGCCGCGCGCGAGGACGATCCCGTTCAGCTCGGTGCCGTCCACGAACTCCTCGAGGATCGCCTCGCCCGCCGGGGAGGCGACGAGCGCCTCGTGCAGGTGGCGGTCGACGTCGTCGAGCGAGTCGACCCGGAACACGCCGCGCTGCCCGCCCGAGTCGGCGGGCTTGAGCACCGCGGGGAAGCCGACCTCGTCGGCGGCGCGCCGCGTCTCGGACAGCGTGCGCACCGCCGCGAACCGCGGCTGCGGCACGCCGTGCTCCGCGAGCCGGCGGCGCATCGCCACCTTGTGCGTCATCAGGTGCGCGGTCTCGACGCCGATTCCCGGCAGGCCGCGCGCCTCGGCGACGGCGGCGACGACCGGCACGGCGCGGTCGGCGCTCACCGTGAGCACACCGTCGATCCGCAGCCGCGACGTCGCCTTCAGGACGGCGCCGACGTCGGCGAAGTCGACCACCTTCGCCACGTCCGCCGCCGCGAGCCCCGGTGCGTCGCGATTGCGGTCGACCGCGGCGACACGCAGGCCGAGCTCCTTCGCGCGGAGGATCGCGCGGCGCTGGTGGCGGCCTGCGCCGACGAACAGGACGGTCCTCACGGGCGTCCTACCCTACTTCGGCGCGAGCGCCGACCGGAGCAGCTCGATCGTCCCGCTCACGTCGATCGGCGAGCCGAACCGCGCCGCCTGCTGCACGGCGATGCCGTCGAAGACGATCCCGAGGAACCGGCCGAGGGTTTGGAGGGGGAGGTCGGACCGCACCTCGCCGCGTTCCTGCAGGAGGGCGAACTGCGTCTCGAGCTCGTCCTGCAGCGCCGGGTTCAGCGTGCGCCACCGCTCGCGCAGCTCCGGGTCGGAGCGGAGCATGCGCGCCGCGTCGAGGTAGACGCCGATCCACTCCGGGTCGTCCTCGACGATGTGCCGTACGACGCCCTGCCAGCCGCGCTCGATCCAGAGCTCGAGCAGGCGCTGCTGGTCCTCCTGCGCGAGGGCGACGAACAGGTCGAGCTTCGACGGGAAGTAGCTGAAGATCGCCCCGCGCGACAGGCCCGTCTCCCGCTCGAGGACGTCGACGGTCGCGCCGGCGTAGCCGTGCGCGGCGAACGCGCGCCGCGCGCCCGCTGCGATCTGCGCCCGGCGGCGCAGGCGGTGATCCTCCGACACCTTCGGCACGGCCGCACTTTACAAAAACGTACGGACGTACTATTTTCACGCGATGCGCAACCCGACGCTGCCGGCGCTCGTCGTCGCCGAGGCCGTCTCGAGCACCGGCAGCGCGATGACGTTCGTCGCCCTGCCGTGGTTCGTGCTCGTCACCACCGGCTCGGCGACGAGGATGAGCGTCGTCCTCGCGGCGGAGATCCTGCCGATGGCGCTGTTCGGGATCCCGAGCGGCTCCGTCGTCGCGCGTCTCGGGGCGCGCGCGACGATGCTCGTCTCGGACCTCGCGCGGGCGCCGCTCGTCGCGCTCGTCCCGATCCTCCACTGGACGGGGCACCTGACGTTCCCGCTCCTCGTCGCGATCGTGTTCGTGCTCGGGATCTTCATGGCCCCGTACGTCGCGTCGCAGCGGTCGATCCTCCCGGAGGTGCTCGGCGACGACGAGAAGGTGGTCGCGAAGGCCTCGGGCCTGTTCGGCGCGGCGCGGCACCTGCCGATCGTCGTCGGGCCGGCGATCGCCGGCGTGCTGATCGCGTGGCTCGGCACCGCACCGCTCCTCGTCGTCGACGGGTCGACCTTCCTGTTCGCGTTCCTCGTCGTGCTCGCGCTCGTCCGCGGCGGGCATCCCGTCGTCTCCGACGACGAGAGCAAGGGGATCCTGGCCGGCGTCCGCTATCTCGCGCGCGACCCGCTGCTCGGGCCGCTCTCGCTCACGATCATCGTGCTCGACGGCGCCGCGAACGGCATCAGCGTCGCCGTGCCGCTCCTCGCCTACACGCGCTACCACCGCGACCCGCACGTGGCCGGCTGGATCTTCACGGCGTTCGGGGTCGGCGCGATCGCCGGCTCCGTCCTCGTCGTCAGGCTGCTCGACCGGTTCCCGCCGCTCCGCCTCGCGAGCTTCGGGATCATCGCGGCCACGCTGCCCCTGTGGATCGTCGCCGCGCCCGTGCCGTGGCCCGTGGTCGGCGGCGCCGTCGTCCTGTGCGGGCTCTTCGTGCCGCTGATCAACGCGCCGGTCATGGGGATCATCACCACGCGGCCGCCCGTGGCCGTGCGCGCGAAGGTGATGACGGCCGTGCTGGCGGCGAGCGGGTCGGGTGGGCCACTCGGCAGGCTCGTCGTCGGCCCGCTGTACCGGTGGCACGGGAACCCGGCCGTCTGGGTCGAGATCGCGGGCGGTATGACGGCCGGCGCGCTGCTCTTCTCCGCCGCGGCGCTCCGTGCGACGGGTGGAGACGCGGCGGAACTCGTCGCCGTGCCGCCGGTCGCGGAGGGATAACGGGGACGCGCGACGGGCGAAAGCTACCCTTCCGCGAATGCTCGAGGGCAAGCGGATCTTCGTGACGGGCGGCGCCGGGTTCATCGGGACGACGCTCGCGCGCGAGCTCGTCGACCGGAACGAGGTGGTGGCGTACGACAACCTCCACCGCGACGCGCTCTCGCGCACCGAGCTCGCCGAGCACCGCAACTTCACGCTCGTCCAGGGAGACGTGCTCGACACCGACGCGCTCCGCGAGGCCGCCCGCGGCGCCACCCACTTCGTCCACTGCGCCGCCATCGCCGGCGTCGACACGGTCCTCGAGAGCCCTGTGCGGACGATGCGGGTGAACGTGATCGGCACCTACAACGCTCTCGAGGCCGCGCTCGCGACGGAGGGGTCGCTCGAGCGCTTCGTCGACTTCTCCACGAGCGAGGTCTTCGGCACCCACGCGTTCCGCGTCGAGGAGGGCCAGGTGTCGACGATCGGCTCCGTCGGCGAGGCCCGGTGGACCTACGCGGTCTCGAAGCTCGCGGGCGAGCACATGGCGCACGCCTACCACGACGAGCTCGGGCTCCCGACCGTGACGGTCCACCCGTTCAACGTCTACGGCCCGGGGCAGATCGGCGGCGGCGCGATCCGCGCCTTCATCGAGAGCGCGGTCGCGGGCCGCGACCTCACGATCCACGGCGACGGCTCGCAGATCCGCGCGTGGACGTACGTCACCGACATGGTCGCCGGCGTCCTCGCCTGCCTGGAGCACGACGCGGCGGCCGGGCAGACGTTCAACATCGGCAACCCGCGGTCGGCGGTCACGATCTACGACCTCGCCCAGCGGATCAAACGGCTGTCGGGCGCCGACGTCGACATCGTGTTCCAGCCGCTCCACTACGCGGACGTCGAGCTGCGGATCCCGAACGTCGAGAAGGCGCGCACGGTGCTCGGCTGGGAGCCGGTCGTCGAGCTCGACGACGGTCTCGAGAAGACGATCGCGTGGTACAGGGCGAAGACGCTCGCGTCCGCCTAGGGTGGCCCGACACCGGCGAGCGCGAGCTCGCCGAGGTGGCCGAGGTCCTCGAGAGCGGGATGCTGACGATGGGGCCGAAGGTCGCGGCCTTCGAGGAGGAGCTCGCGCGGGCGTGCGGGGTCGAGCACGCGCTCGCCGTCACCTCGGGCACGGCCGCCCTCCATCTCGCCGTGCTCGCGCTCGGGCTGCGGCCGGGCGACGAGGTCCTCGTGCCCGCGTACACCTTCCCGGCGACCGCGAACGTGGTGGCGCTCGCCGGCCTGCGGCCGGTGCTCGTCGACGTGGACCCGCGCACGATGAACGTCGACCCCGACCGGATCGAGGTCGGCCCGCGCACCCGGCTCCTCCTCGGCGTGCACCTGTTCGGCCGGCCGCTCCGGCTGCACGAGCTCCCGGACGACCTGCCGCTCCTCGAGGACGCCGCCGGCGCGCTCGGCGCGCGCTACCGCGGGCGGCCGTGCGGGGGCCTCGGCGTCGCCGGCTGCCTCAGCTTCCACCCCCGGAAGATCGTCACGACCGGCGAGGGCGGCGCGGTGACGACCGGCGACGCCGCGGTCGCGGAGACCGTGCGCGAGCTCCGGAACCACGGCTGGCGCTCGCTCGTGCCGCCGGACATGCCGCACCCGGGCCTCAACTACCGCCTCTCCGACATCCTCTGCGCCGTCGGGCTGCCGCAGCTCCGCCGCCTCGACGAGCTCCTCGCGACCCGCACGCGGATCGCCGCCGGCTACACCGAGCGCCTCGCGCACCTGCCGGTCGAGCTGCCGGTCGCCGACGAGGGAGACGTGCACGGGTGGCAGGCGTACGTGGTGCAACTCGACGACCGCGACCGCGTGCTCGCCGGCCTCCGCGAGCGCGGGATCGAGGCGCAGATCGGGACGTACGCGCTGCCGCTCCTCGGCGCCTACCGCGACCAGGGCGAGTTCCCCGGCGCCCGCCGGGTGTTCGACCGCGCCCTCGCCCTCCCGTTCCACACGCGGCTCGGCGCCGGCGAGCTCGACCGCGTGGCGGAGACGCTTGACAAACTAGTGAGTCATCACTAACTTAAGCGCATGGTCGTCGCCGAACGGAAGTCGAGAGACGAGCGCCGCGAGGACATCCTCGACGCGGCGCTCGCGGTCTTCGCGGCGCACGGCCTCGACGGCGCCTCGACCGACGACATCGCGCGCGGCGCCGGCATCTCGCAGCCGTACGTCTTCCGGCTCTTCGGGACGAAGAAGGAGCTGTACCTCGCCGTCGTCGCCCGCTGCTTCCGGCAGACGCTCGAGCTCTTCCAGCGCGCAGCCGAGGGGAAGCGGGGCGCGGACGCGCTCACGGCCATCGGCGAGGCCTACGACGTCCTCCTGCGGTCGGACCGCATGTACCTGCGCGTGCAGATGCACGCCTACGCGGCGTGCGACGACCCCGAGATCGCGTGCGTCGTGCGAAACGGCTTCGGCGACCTCGTCGCGTACGTCGAGCGCGTGTCCGGGCTCGAGACCGAGGAGGTCTCGCGGTTCTTCGCGCACGGGATGCTGATGAACGTGCTCGCGTCGATGCAGGCGCCGAGCGAGGAGTGGGGACGCCGGCTGCTGCAGGGGTGCCTCGACGCGGTCGAGCCGTAGCCGGCGACCCCTTTTTTTCGACTGGAGGTAAGTGATGACTCACAAACGAACCATCTCCGCAGCGACGTGGTGGACGTTCGCGATCACGTCGCTCGCGCTCTTCATGGTCACGCTCGACAACCTCGTCGTGACGACCGCGATCCCCGTGATCCGGAAGGACCTCCACGCGGGCCTCAGCGGCCTCGAGTGGACCGTGAACGCGTACACGCTCACGTTCGCCGTCCTGCTCCTGACCGGCGCGGCTCTCGGCGACCGCTTCGGTCGGCGCCGGCTCTTCGCGATCGGCGTCGCGATCTTCACCGCGGGCTCCGCCGCCGCCGCGCTCGCGCCGACGATCGGCGCCCTCGACGCCGCTCGAGCCGTCCAGGGCCTCGG
Organism: Gaiellaceae bacterium; assembly: GCA_036403195.1. Lineage (GTDB taxonomy): Bacteria > Actinomycetota > Thermoleophilia > Gaiellales > Gaiellaceae > PALSA-600. Next base: position 1,841 of record DASWRL010000072.1, on the reverse strand, counting down.
CGGCGCGATCGTGATGCCGCTCACGCTCACGCTGCTCTCGGCCGCCGTGCCGGAGGACCGGCGCGGCGTCTTCCTCGGCGCGTGGGGTGGGATCAGCGGCCTCGCGGTGGCGTTCGGGCCGCTCGTCGGCGGCGCGGTCGTCGCCGGTATCTCCTGGCACTGGATCTTCTGGCTGAACGTGCCGGTCGGGATCGCGCTGCTCGCGCTCGTGCCGCGTCTGTCGGAGTCGACGGGGCCGCTCGGGAGCGTCGACCTGACGGGTCTCGTGCTCGCGAGCGCCGGCCTGTTCGGGATCGTGTGGGGCCTCGTGCGCGGCAACGCGCTCGGCTGGACGTCTGCCGAGATCGTCGGTGCGCTCGGCGCCGGCTTCGCCGTCACGGTGGCGTTCGTGCTGTGGGAGCTCCGCACCGACCACCCGATGCTGCCGATGCGGTTCTTCGCGAACCGCGTCTTCGCGCTCGCGAACCTGGCGTCGCTCCTGATGAGCTTCGGGATGTTCGGGTCGATCTTCCTGCTCGCGCAGTTCTTCCAGACCGTGCAGGGCTACTCGCCGCTCGGGTCGGGTCTGCGCATCCTTCCGTGGACGGCGATGCCGATGATCGTGGCGCCGATCGCCGGTGCGCTCTCGGACCGGATCCCCGCGCACCGGATCATCGGCACCGGCCTCGCGCTGCAGGCGGCCGGCCTCGGCTGGATCGCCGCCGTCTCGACGCCGACGACGCCGTACGTCGACCTGGTGCTGCCGTTCGCGATCTCCGGGATCGGGATGGGGATGTTCTTCGCGCCGATCGCGAACGTCGTCCTCGGCTCCGTCCGCGGCGTCGAGGAGGGTCAGGCCTCGGGCGCGAACAACGCGATCCGCGAGCTCGGCGGCGTGTTCGGCGTCGCGGTCCTCGCCGCCGTCTTCTCCCACCGCGGCGGGTACGGGAGCGGTCAGTCGTTCGTGCACGGCCTGACGCCGGCCGTCTGGGTCGGCGCGGCGGTCGTCCTCGCGGGGGCGCTCGCGGCCTTCGGGATCGCGCTCCGGCCGAGGACGCAGGGCGCGGACGAGCTCGTGCCGGCCCTCGACAGCGCCGGGTAGCGGCTACGCCTCGGCCTCGCCCTCGCCGAGGAGGGCGAGGCCCGAGCGGAGCAGCTCGCGGAGCGGCGGCGGGTCCGCCGCGTTCGCGACGCGGGTGCGCAGGTACCCGGCGAGCGCCGCGGCGGGCGCGTCGGCGTCCAGGCCCAGCCGGGCAGTCAGGGCGGCGAGGTGGCCGCGCGGAGAGGTCGCGAGGCGGACGAGCCCGTCGATGCTCCTCGGATGCAGCGCGAGGAGCTGCACGTGCCAGTGGAAGAAGTCGTGGAGCGGCGGCCCGAGCCGCGCCGACTCCCAGTCCCAGACGGCGTACCCCGCCTCGACGCGGCCGGTGTTCCACGGCGCGAAGTCGCCGTGCCGCGGGACCAGCCCCTCCTCGGCGCCGAGCGCCGGCTCGAGCGCCGCCGCGAGCTCGGGCAGCTCGGCGAGCACGGCGGCGTCGTCGTCGCCGAAGCCCCGCACCGAGAGCCCGCGCGGCGCGAGCGGCTCGAGCACGAGGAGCGACAGGTCGTCCCAGTGGAGGACGGCGAGCGGCCGCGGCACGAGGAACGAGCTAGGTGCCGCCCGCGTCAGGGCCTCGAGGACGGCGTGCTCGCGCTCGACGGGCGCGGCCGCCCGGAACGCCTTGACGAAGCACGCCGGCCGGCCGTCCTGGAACAGGGTCGCGTAGCTCCGCGGGCGGACGCGCGACAGCGCGATCGCCTCCAGCCGGAGCCCCGGGAGGCCGAGCTCGCGCGCGAGGAGCCCCTCGACCCCGAGCTCGGGG
>DASWRL010000071.1:0-26497 GCA_036403195.1 Gaiellaceae bacterium | reverse complement strand
CGGCTTCGCCGGCATCCGCAACCCGGGCGCCGCCGAGGCGTCCTAGGGGAGCGGCGAGGCGGTCGCGCGCGCGGCGCCGACCGACACGACGAGGAGCAGCGCCGCGACGCCGGCGAACCACGACGTCACCTCGCGGTGCGCCGGGCGGCGGGCGATGCTCGCTCCGAGCCGCTTGTAGATGCTCTCCACCTTCCCCGCCGACTTCGCGCGGAACGTCTCGCCGTCGGTGTCGCGGGCGATCGCCGCGAGCGTCACCGGGTCGGGCCGGACGACGAAGCGGCCGGAGCCGCCGAACAGCCCGCCGCCGCCGAACAGGGAGCCGCCGAACGAGCTGGGGCCGAGCGTGCCGTGGTTCGTCCCGAGCGCGACGGTGAAGACGCGGATCCCCGCCCGCTTCGCCATGTCGGCGCCCTGGAGCGGCGTGAGCGTGCCGCGCGTCTGCGCGCCGTCCGAGAGCAGGATGATCGCGCCCGGGATCTTCCCGTCCTTCGAACGCTTCACCACGCCGACCGACGACTTCACGACCTGGACGGCGACGCCGAGCCCGTCGCCGATCGCGGTGCCGCCCTCGGGCTCGAGCAGGTCGATCCCCTCCTGCAGGAGCGAGCGGTCGGTCGTCGGCGGCACGAGGACGTTGGGGCCGCTCGAGAACGAGATGAGCCCGATGCGGACGTGGCGCGGCACGCGCTCGGCGAAGAGCGACATCGCCCGCGCGGCGGCGAGGAGGCGGGTCGGCCGCACGTCGTTCGCCTGCATCGAGCCGGAGACGTCGACGAGGAGGACGACGGTCGCGCGGTCGGCGGTCCTGCTCACCGTCGCCTGCGGGCGCGCGACGGCGGTCGCCGCGGCCGCGAGCGCGAGCAGGAAGAGGACGAGCGGCGCGAGGCTGCGCCAGCGCCGCTGCCGGCCGGCGACCGACGCGAGGACGTCCAGGTTCGTGAACGCGACGGCATACCGCGCCCGCCGGCGGTCGAGCCACCACGCCGCGACCGCCGTCGCCGGGACGACGAGCAGGAGCGCCAGGAGTGCCGGAGACGCGAACGTCACGGCGCGCACTCCGCCCCGCCCTGGACGATCGCGTGCGCGTCGGGCGACAGCGCGTCGGTCGACGACGCCGTGACGACGACCCGGTTCCCGGTGAGCTCGTGGTGGGCTCGCACGAGCCCGACGTGCGGGAGGCTCGGCGGCTGTTTCGTGCGGAACGCGACCGCGTGCCAGCCGCCGACGAGCGTCTCGCCGCGCGCGCAGGCGACGCGCGCGAACTTCACGTCGCCGGGCCCGACGACCACGATCCGCGACCGGTACTCGAGCGGCGGCCCCGCCGGCGTCACGCGCGCCGACACCGTCGAGCGGCCTCCACCGCCCTGCAGCGGGATGCACCCGAGGCGCGGCTGGAACGCCTGCGGCCGCGCCGACGTCGACACGGCGCGGAAGAAGGCGTAGCGCGTCGTCGTCTGTCCCGGCTGGACGGGCGAGCCGAGGCGGCCGTCGAACGACACGTGGACGTCGCGGGCGGTCGCCTGCGCGTCGAGGCCGCCGACGACGCTCCGCCCCTTCGGGCAGGTCAGCAGGTAGTCGACCGTGCCGTGCGCCGGGACGACGACCCACGGCCCGGGGACACGGATGCACGTCTGGATCCCCCGGCACTCGTTCGTGGCGCGCCCCGCGGGCGCGAGCGCGGCGGCGGCCGCCGCGGCGGCGACGAGCGCGATCGCGACCGCCCTCACGGGATCCTCCTGAACCAGACGCCCGAGAGCAGGCCGCCGACGACCATGAACGCGAGCCCGCCCGCCGCCGCCGCCGCGCTCACCTCGATCGTCTTGCGGCGCGACCCCTCGCGCGTTCCCAGCTCGCCGTAGACGCCCGCGACGTCGACCGCGCGCAGGCCGCCCATGAAGCGGCCGTGCGTCTGCTGCGCGAACGCCTCGAGCGTCTGCGGCTGTGCGGGCACCTGGATGCGCTCCGTGTACCCACCCTGGAGCTTCTGCTGCACCACCCCTTCGGGCGTGCCGAGCAGCACCGACGACACCGGGATGCGCGCCTGGCGCGCGGCGAGCGCCGCCTGCTGCGGCGTCAGCCGTCCCGCCGTCTGCCCGCCGTCGGAGATGACGACGATGCCGGCGGGCGGCCGCGTCGGCGTCGTGGTGCCGTGCACCGACGTCGCGACCCGCACCGCCCGCGCGACCGCGTCGGCGAGCGCCGTGCCCTGCGCCGCCGTGTGCGCGCGCCCGAGGGCCGCGCGGATGGTCGCGAAGTCGTGGGTCGGCGGCGCCGCGACGGCGACGTGGTCCGAGAAGGTGAGGAGCGAGGCGCGGTAGCCGTGCGGGGCCTTGTCGAGGAAGCGGGCGACGATCGCCTTCGCCGCGGCGATCCGCGTCGGCGCGACGTCCGTCGCGGCCATCGAGCCGGAGACGTCGAGCACGACGACGAGCGTCGCCTCCTGCGACCGCACGTGGAACGTCGCCTTCGGGCGCGCGAACCCGACGAGGAGGAGCGCGAGGCCGGCCAGGAGGAGCGCCGTCGGCAGGTGGCGGCGGAGGCTCGGCGGCGTCGAGGCCATGTTCGGCAGGAGCGACGGCGGCGCCCACCGCGTGGCGCGGCGGCGGCGCGCGCGCTCGAGCAGCACCGCACCGGCAGCGGCAACGGGCACCGCGACGAGCAGGACGAGCAGAACGGGCGACGCGAAGCTCACGCGGCGCGCTCCCGCCGCCGGAGGAACGCGGCGAGCGGACGCAGCCAGTCGCCCTCGGTGGAGAGCGCGACGTGCCGGACGCCGGCGGATGCCAGGGCGGCGACGAGCGCGCGCCGCTCCTCGTGCGCTGCGGCGGCGTAACGCTCGCGCAGCCTCCGGTCGCTCGTGTTCACGCGCAGCTGGCGACCCGTCTCGGGGTCGACGAGCCGCAGCTCGCCGACGTCGGCCAGCTCCTGCTCGCGCGGGTCGCGTACCTCGACGGCGACGGCCGTGTGGCGGCCGGCGAGGCGAAGGAGCGGCGCGCGCCAGTCCGGCGGGCCGCGGAAGTCCGAGACGATGACGACGAGCGCGCGCTGCCGCGCGACGCGGTCCGTCAGCTCGAGCGCGCCGGCGAGCGTCCCGCTGCCGCCGGCAGGCAGCTCGCGCAGGAGCCGCAGCGTGTCGAGCAGCGCGCGCCGGCCCTGGCGCGGCGGCTCGACGGTCGCCTCGTCGCCGAAGAACACCGTGCCGAGCCGGTTCCCGCGCCGGGTCGCGGCGTAGCCGACGGCGATCGCGGCGCCCTCGGCGACGTCGGCCTTCCGCCGGTCGCCGGTCCCGAACGCCATCGACGCCGACCCGTCGAGCACGAGCCACGTCACGAGCACGCGCTCGGCCAGCTCCACCCGGACGTGCGGCTCGCCGGTTCGCGCCGTGACGTTCCACTCGATGCGCCTGACGTCGTCGCCCGGCTCGTAGGGCCGGACCTGCCACAGCTCGCTGCCCAGGCCGGCGAAGGCGGAGCGGTAGTCGCCGGAGAGGAGCCCGTCGACGCGGCGGCCGACCGTCAGCTCGAGCGCGCGCAGCGAGGCCGCCGAGAGCGGCCCCGGCCCCGGATGCTCGGGCGTCCGTGTCGGCGCGAGCGGGTCGGCCGCGGCGCTCACGCGACCTGGGCGCGCCCGAGGTCGATCTGCGGCAGCGGCACGACCGCGAGGACCTGGTCGAGGAGCGAGTCGGGTGTGACCTCCTCGGCGAGGGCGCGGTACGACAGCACGAGCCGGTGACGGAACGCGTCGCGCACGAGCGCCTCCAGGTCGCCGGGGACGACGTAGTCGCGGCCGCGGACGAGCGCGAGCGCGCGCGCCGCCGCGACGAGGCTGATCGGCCCGCGCGGGCTCGCGCCGAAGGCCACGTACTCGGCGACGCCGCCGAGGCCGCGCTCGAGCGGACGGCGCGTCGCCGTCGCCACGTCGACCGCCCAGCTGATCAGCGCAGGGTCGACGTACACCTCGTTCGTCAGCCGCTGCAGCTCCTTCAGCTCCTCGAGCGAGAGCACCTGCTCGAGCCGCGGCGGCGCCTCGAGCGACCGCGCGACCACCGTGAGCTCCTCGTCGTGCTCGGGGTAGTCGACCAGCACCTTGAGCATGAAGCGGTCGACCTGTGCCTCGGGGAGCGGGTACGTCCCCTCGGACTCGATCGGATTCTGCGTCGCGAGCACGAGGAAGGGGCTCGGCACCGGGAACGTCTCGTGGCCGATCGTCACCTGCCGCTCCTGCATCACCTCGAGGAGCGCGGACTGCACCTTCGCCGGCGCACGGTTGATCTCGTCGGCGAGCAGGAAGTTGCAGAACACCGGCCCCAGCTCGACGTCGAACTCGGCGCGGTCCGGCCGGTAGACGCGCGTCCCGACGAGGTCGGACGGGACGAGGTCGGGGGTGAACTGGACGCGCTGGAACGACCCGCCGAGGACGGCGGCCGTCGTCTTGATCGTCAGCGTCTTCGCGAGACCGGGTACGCCCTCGATCAGCACGTGGCCGCCGGCGAGCAGCGACACGAGCACGCGCTCGAGCATCTCCTCCTGACCCGCGATGACCCGCCGGATCTCGAACAGCGCCTGTTCGAGCCTCTCAGTTGCCATCCGTCCTCCTCGTTCGGGATCCCTCCCTACAGGATGACGCCTCCACCTAAGAGGAAACCGTTAAGTCGAGCGCCTGGCGCCACGCCGCCCGAAGCGCCTCCACCTCGTCCCTCGACCGGCCGGGCTCGTAGACGGCGCCGACGGCGACGCCCGACCGGAGCCCCGCGGCGAGCGCGCCGGCGCCGAGGGCGGTCGTCTCGCGCTCCGCGGCCACCTCGACGGGGATCCCGAGGAGGTCGGCCTGGAACTGCATCAGGAAGGCGTTCGCGCTCGCGCCGCCGTCGGCTCGGAAGACCCGTGGCGGCCGCGGCAGCGCCTCGACGACGTCGACCACCTGGTGCGCGATCGCCTCGAGCGCGGCCCGGACGAGGTGGGCCCTCGTCGTGCCGCGGGTGATCCCCGTGACGAGCCCGCGGGCGTCCGGGTCCCACCAGGGGCTCCCGAGACCGGTCAGCGCCGGGACGAAGTGGACGCCGCCGGTGTCGTCGACGCTGCGGGCGAGTGCCTCGGTGTCCTCGGCCCGCTCGACGACGCCGAGCCCGTCGCGCAGCCACTGCACGGCGGCGCCGCTCGCGAGGACGGCACCCTCGAGCGCGTAGCCGTCCGCGGCCGCCGTCTTCAGGAGCCCGTCCGGCGGCGGGGTCGCGTCGTCGCCCGTGTGCACGAGGACGAACGTCCCCGTCCCGTAGGTCGCCTTCCCCTCGCCGGCGGTGTGGCAGCCCTGCCCGTAGAGCGCCGCCTGCTGGTCGCCCGCGATCCCGCGGATCTCGACGACGCGGCCGTCGAGCTCGCCCTCGCCGACCGTCGCCGTCGAGGAGACGATCTCCGGGAGGACGTCGCGCGGGATCCCGAAGAGGTCGAGAAGCTCGGCGTCCCAGTCGAGCGTCGCGAGGTCGACGAGGAGGGTGCGGGACGCGTTCGTCACGTCGATCACGTGCCGCTCGCCGCGCGTCAGCTGCCAGACGAGCCAGCTGTCGACGGTGCCGAAGGCGAGCCCGTCACGGTGCCCGTGCTCGCGGAGCAGCCACTCGAGCTTCGTCGCGGAGAAGTAGGGGTCGGGGACGAGGCCGGTCTTCGCGCGGATCAGCTCGCGGTCGAGCTCGCGCGTCCGTTCCGCGGTGCGGCGGTCCTGCCACACAATCGCGGGCGCCACCGGCTTCCCGGTCGCGCGGTCCCACAGGATCGTCGTCTCGCGCTGGTTCGTGATCGCGACGACGTCGGGCGCGCCGCCGGCGGCGCGCGCCGCGGCGACGACCGTCTCCCAGATCTCGACCGCGTCGTGCTCGACCCACCCCGGACGCGGGAAGTGCTGCGTCAGCTCGCGGTAGCCGCGGCCGACGACCGCCAGGTCGTCCTCGTCGAGCGTGAGGCACGTGGTGCCCGTCGTCCCCTGGTCCACGGCGAGGATCACGCGTGGCGCTCGACGAAGTCGAGCGTGCGGCGCCAGGCGTCGTCGGAGGCGTCCTGGAACTCCTCCTGCTTGCGGTCGAAGGAGCTGTGCGGCGCGCCGTCGTACGTGACGACCTCGTGCTCGACGCCGGCGGCGGACAGGGCCTCGTCGAAGGACGCGTTCAGCTCCGGGGTGATGTTCTGGTCGGCGCCTGCCTGCAGCGCGAGGATCGGGCAGTCGATCTGGCGCACGAGCCCGAGGGCGACGAGCGCCGAGGGGTTGCCGTAGAAGCCGACCGCGCCGCGGAGCCCGTGGCCGGAGGCCGCCGCGAGCCACGACGTGCGGCCGCCGAAGCAGAAGCCGACGGTGAAGATCGCGGGCGCCCCCTCCTCGCGGAGGCGTGCGACGGCCGCCGCGACGTCGGCGTTCAGCCCGTTCGGCGTCGTCTGCTGCACGTGCGGCATGTACTCGAAGTCGCCGTCGCGCTTCTCGGCGCCGGCGGTGCGGCCGAAGTAGTCGATCGCGAGGGCCGCGTGCCCGCGCTCGGCGAACCGGAGCGCGAGCTCCTCGTAGAAGCGGTACAGCCCGCGCACGTCGGGGAGCACGACGACGCCCGTCCGCGTCGGCTCCTCGGGCGTCGCGAGGAACGCCGCGAGCTCGTTGCCATCGGCGGCGGCGAGCGTCAGGTCCTCGTGCGACACCGCCGCCCCCGCGATCCGCGCGACCGGCGGCTCGGAGTCGAGGTCGAAGCACATGCGCCCGATCCTAGTGCGGCCCACCTCGCAGTCGGCCTCCCTGGGGGCGACCCGTCACGCTCCCGGCACGTGGTTTGGCGAAGCCTCCGCCGCCGCACGGGGCGGAATCGCCCATTGCGAGCGAGATCCGGAAGCCTGTGGACAGCCTGTGACGCTTCCGTCACGTCGTTTGGCGTCGGGCCATGGCCGATTCGGCGAGAATCGGGGCATGCCGACCAACCTCGAACGCGCCTTCGAAGACCGGCCGGACGTCTACGCGGCATGGCGGGGGCTGATCACCGCGATCCGCGGGACGATCGGTGCGCGCCGGTACGAGATCGCGACCCTCGCGGCCGCGCAGCGGCTGAGGTCCAGCTACTGCTCGCTCGCGCACGCGACAGTCCTGCAGGACGAGCTCGGCGAGGACGTGCTCCACCTCCTGCACGACCGCCCGTCGCTCGACCCGGTCGACGTGGCCGTGATGGAGCTCGCCGAGAAGATCGTGGACGACGCGACCTCCGTGACGGCGGACGACCTGCAGCGCCTCCGCGACCTCGGCCTCGACGACGGCGAGATCATGGACGTGGTGCTGTCGGTGACCGCGCGCTGCTTCTTCTCGAAGACCCTCGACGCGCTCCAGGTCCTCCCCGACGCGCACTACCGGGAACTCGAGCCCGAGCTCCGGGACGCGCTGGTCGTGGGGCGCCCGATCGCCGAGTCCTGAACCGCCTCACCCGAGGACGCGACGTGCCTCGGCGGCCGCGACGAGATCCTCGCGCGCCTCGACGATGCGCGCCTCGAAGGGCGCGAGGAAGCCGAGCAGGCGCACGACGCCGTCGCGAACGCGCCCGGAGTGCTCGCCGATGCCGCCGCTGAACGCGACGACGTCGACGCCGCCGAGCGCGACGGCACACGCCGCCACCGCCTGGGCGACGCGGTAGCACAGGAGCTCGAGCGCGAAGTCGCCGCGCGGGTCGTCCTCGAGCTCCCGCACGTCGCCCGAGACGCCGCTGACGCCCAGCAGGCCCGATTCGTGCTCGAGCACCCGCCCCACCTCGTCGGCGCCGTGCGCGCGGACGAGGTACAGGACGGCACCCGGGTCGACCGAGCCCGAGCGCGTCGCCATCGGCACGCCCTCGAGCGGAGTGAACCCCATCGACGTCTCGACGGACCGTCCGTCGCGGACGGCCGAGACCGAGCACCCGCCGCCGAGGTGGCACACGACGAGTCGCCCGACCGGAACCTGCTCGGCGACCGACTGCACCGCGAGCCCGTGGAACCCGTAGCGGCGGATGCCGAGCGACGGCGGGACCGCGTAGGCGGCTGCGACGTCCGGCAGCGTCGCGTGGAACGCCGTGTCGAAGACGGCGACATGCGGCACCGCGGGCAGGGCGGCGCGCGCCTCGCGGAGCGCTGCGAGCGCGGGCGCGTTGTGGAGCGGCGCCAGCTCGACGAGCGCCTCGAGCCCGGCGACCACCGCGTCGTCGACGACGACGGGCGCGCGAAAGCGCTCGCCGCCGTGCACGATCCGATGCGCGACCGCATCGGCCGCCACCGACGTGATCGACTCGACCGGCGTCGCGCGATCGCCGTCGACCAGCGAGAGCTTGAGGCTCGTCGACCCCGCGTTGACGACGAGGATCAGCCGTGCGGCCATGTCCAGCCGGACACGACCGGGTCGTCCTCTCCGTGCTCGCGGGTGTAGGCACGCGCGCGCAGGCGGGTGTCGACGAGCTCCTGCCGCAGCGCCGCCGCCTGCGTCGCGAGACCCGGGACGCGGTCGATCACGTCGACGACGAGGTGGAACCGGTCGAGGTCGTTCAGCATCACCATGTCGAACGGCGTCGTGGTCGTCCCTTCCTCCTTGTACCCGCGCACGTGCAGGTTCGCGTGGTTCGTCCGCCGGTACGTCAGCCGGTGGATGAGCCAGGGATAGCCGTGGTAGGCGAACACGACTGGCCGGTCCGGCGTGAAGAGCGCGTCGAACTCCGAGTCGGGCAAACCGTGCGGGTGCTCCGACTCCGGCTGCAGGCGCATCAGGTCGACGACGTTGACGACGCGCACCTTCAGATCGGGCAGCCGCTCGCGAAGGATGGACGCGGCGGCGACCGTCTCCAGCGTCGGGATGTCGCCGGCGCACGCGAGGACGACGTCCGGCTCGCTCCCGTCGTCGTTCGACGCCCACTTCCAGATGCCGATGCCGCGCGTGCAGTGCACGATCGCGTCCTCCATCGGCAGGTAGTCGAGCGCAGGCTGCTTCCCGGCGACGATCACGTTCACGTAGTGGCGCGAGCGCAGGCAGTGGTCCGCGACCGAGAGCAGCGTGTTCGCGTCCGGCGGCAGGTACACGCGGATGATCTCGGCCTTCTTGTTGACGACGTGGTCGATGAACCCAGGGTCCTGGTGCGAGAAGCCGTTGTGGTCCTGGCGCCAGACGTGCGAGCTGAGCAGGTAGTTGAGCGACGCGATCGGGCGCCGCCACGGGATGTGGCGCGTCACCTTCAGCCACTTCGCGTGCTGGTTGAACATCGAGTCGACGATGTGGATGAACGCCTCGTAGCAGTTGAAGAGGCCGTGCCTCCCCGTCAGCAGGTAACCCTCCAGCCATCCCTCGCACTGGTGCTCGGAGAGCACCTCCATCACCCGCCCCGTGGGCGCGAGGTGCTCGTCGACCGGAAGCACCTCGGCGTCCCACTGCTTGTCCGTCTGCTCGAGGACCGCGCCGAGCCGGTTCGACACCGTCTCGTCGGGCCCGAAGATGCGGAAGTTCGTCCGGTTGCGCACGACCACGTCGCGCAGGAACGTCCCGAGAACGCGCGTCGCCTCGCTGAACGTGGTCGCGGGCGCGGTGACGTCGACGGCGTACTCGCGGAAGTCGGGCAGGTCGAGGTCGCGGAGGAGGAGCCCGCCGTTCGCGTGCGGGTTCGACCCCATGCGCCGGGCGCCGACGGGCGCGAGCGCCTGGAGTTCCGGACGGAGCCGCCCCGCGTCGTCGAACAGCTCCTCCGGCCGGTACGACCGCATCCACTCCTCGAGCAGCCGCCGGTGGTCGGCGTTGTCGCGCGCCTGCGTCATCGGCACCTGGTGCGCGCGCCACGTGTCCTCCACGGGCTGCCCGTCGACGACGGCCGGGCCGGTCCACCCCTTCGGCGTGCGCAGGATCAGCATCGGCCACCGCGGCCGCGCCGCGTCGCCTGCAGAGCGCGCGTGCGCCTGGATCTCGGCGATCCGGTCGAGCACGCGGTCGAGCGTCGCTGCGAGCTCCGCATGCACCTGCATGGGCTCGCTCCCCGCGACGACGTGCGGATCCCAGCCGTACCCGCGGAAGAGCGCGAGCAGCTCGTCCTCCGGGATGCGGGCGAGGACGGTCGGGTTCGCGATCTTGTAGCCGTTCAGGTGGAGGATCGGCAGGACGACGCCGTCGGTGACCGGGTCGAGGAACTTGTTCGAGTGCCACCCCGTCGCGAGCGGTCCCGTCTCGGCCTCGCCGTCGCCGACGACGCAGGCGACGAGCAGGCCGGGGTTGTCGAAGGCCGCGCCGAACGCGTGCGAGAGGGCGTAGCCGAGCTCGCCGCCCTCGTGGATCGAGCCCGGAGTCTCCGGAGCGACGTGGCTCGGGATGCCGCCGGGAAACGAGAACTGGCGGAAGAGGCGCCTGATCCCCTCCTCGTCCTGCGCGATCGCAGGGTACACCTCGCTGTAGGTGCCCTCGAGATAGGTGTTCGCGACTAGACCGGGGCCGCCGTGGCCGGGGCCGGTGACGTAGACCACGCTGAGGTCGCGCGCCCTGATCACGCGGTTCAGGTGGGCGTAGAGCAGGTTCAGCCCGGGCGTCGTCCCCCAGTGGCCGAGCAGCCTGGGCTTCACGTGCTCCGGCAGGATCGGCTCGCGCAGCAGCGGGTTGTCGAGCAGGTAGATCTGCCCGACCGAGAGGTAGTTCGCCGCCCGCCAGTACGCGTCGAGCAGCCGAAGCTCGTCCGTCACCACGTCTTCGCCGTCGTTGCCTGCTCCACCCGGCGCAAACGTATCCGGGCGTCGACGGCGACGGCGCCGGTCGGGCCGGCGAGCACCGGGTTGAGGTCGAGCTCCGCCACCTCGGGGAGGTCGACCGCGAGGCGCGACAGCCGGAGGAGGACGTCTCCCACGGCGGCCTTGTCGGCGGGCGGCGCGCCGCGCCAGCCGGCGACGAGCTTCGCCGCCTTCCCGGTCGTGAGCGCGACGTCGACGTCCACGTCGGTGAGCGGCGCGAGCGCGAACCGTGCCGAGCCGATCAGCTCGGCGAGCGTCCCACCTGGCCCGAACGCGACGAGCGGGCCGAACACCGGGTCCTGCACCACGCCGGCGAGGAGCTCTGCGGCACCCGAGAGGAACGGCTGGACGATGACGGGGCCGCCGATCCGCTCCGCCGCCCGCTCCACCTCGTCGCCCGACCGGAGGTCGAGCGCGACGCCGCCCGACTCGGTCTTGTGGGCGCCCGCGGCGGCGGTCTTGACGACGGCGGGAAAGCCGAGCTCGACGGCCGCTGCCGCCGCCTCCGCCGGAGTCGCGGCCGTGCGCTCAGGGACGAGCGGCAGCCCGTAGAGCTCCAGCAGGCGGCGCGTCGCGGCGGCCTCGAGCCAGACGTCGGTCGACCGGGCGAGCAGCTCCTCGACGAGCACGCGCGCCGCGTCGCGGTCGATCCCGTCGAGAGGCGGGACCGTCCCCACGGGCCGCCTCAGCCAGGCCGCGCGCTCGGCGGCGAGGCCGAGGGCGCGGGCCGCGGACTCCGGGTACGCGAAGCTGCCGCGGGGAGCTCCGTCGGCGCTCAGCACGACCTGGACGACCGGCTTCTCGGCACCCGCCGAGGCGCGTGCGATCGCGGCGCAGACATCGCCGGTGTCGGCGACGACGGTGAGGACGAAGAGCACCAGCACCGCGTCGACGCCGGGGTCGGCGAGGAGGAGCGGGAGCGCGCGCTCGTAGGTCTCGCCGACCGCGGAGCCGAGCAGGTCGACGGGATTCGCCGTCGACGCCTCGCGCGGCAGGAGCGCCGCGAGCTTCGCGCGCGTCTCCTCCGACAGGTCGGGGAGCGTCAGGCCGGCGCCGTCGCACGCGTCGGCGGCGAGGATCCCGAGCCCGCCGGCGTTCGTCACGACGGCGACGCGGTTCCCGCGCGGGAGCGGCTGCGACGAGAGCAGGACGGCGGTGTCGATCAGCTCCTCGAGCGTCGAGGCCCGCAGGACGCCCGCCTGGCGGAAGAGCGCCTCGACGGCGGCGTCGGAGCCGGCGAGCGCGGCAGTGTGCGAGCTCGCGGCGCGCGCCCCGCGCGCGCTCGTGCCGCTGCGCATCGCGAGGATCGGCTTCGTGCGTGCGACCCGCTTCGCGATGCGCGCGAACTTCCGCGGGTTCCCGAACGACTCGAGGTACAGCAGGATGAGGTCCGTCTCCTCGTCGTCCTCCCAGTACTCGAGCAGGTCGTTCGACGAGACGTCCGCCTTGTTCCCGACCGAGACGAACGACGAGAGGCCGAGTCCGCGCGCGTCGGCCTGCTCGAGGAGGGCGATGCCGAGCGCGCCGCTCTGCGACGAGAAGCCCGCGCGGCCGGGCGGGAACCGGCGGCCGGCGAACGTCGCGTTGAGCCGCGGCCCCGCCGAGGCGATGCCGAGGCAGTTCGGCCCGACGAGACGCGCGCCGTGCGACCGCACGAGGGCGAGCAGCCTCTCCTGGCGGAGCGCTCCCTCGCGGCCGACCTCGGCGAACCCGGCGGAGACGACGCAGAGCGCCTTCACGCCGCGTGCGAGCACGCCCTCCGCGGCCTCGAGGACTGCCGCCCCCGGTACGCACACGACGGCGAGGTCGGGGACCTCCGGCACGGCGTCGATCGACGCGTAGCCCGGAACGCCGCCGACGGGATCGCCCTTCGCGTTGACCGGGTACGCGGCCCCCGCGAAGTCGGCGGCGAGGATGTTCCGGAACAGCTCGCCTCCGATCGTGCCGCGCCGCGCCGAGGCGCCGACGACGGCGACCGAGCGAGGCCGGAAGAACGGCTCGAGGCTGCGTGCCACCGCCAGGTGGTCGCGCTCGTCGATCGCGGCGCGCACGGCTTCCGTCTGCGCGATCGGGAAGCGCACCTCCACGACGCCGCCGTCGAGCTGACGCGTGACGGCGAACCCCGCCTCGGCGAACACCCTGAGCATCGCCGCGTTGTGCGGCAGGACCTGCGCCACGAACTCCTCGATCCCGCCGCGCGCGGCATGGGCGGCGAGACGCTCGAGCAGGCGCGTCCCGATCCCGCGGCCCTGCAGCCGGTCGGCGACGGCGAACGCCACCTCGGCCCGGCGCGGGTCGCGCAGCCGCACGTACGTCGCGAGCGCGACGACCTCGCCCGCGAGCTCGCCCACGAGCGAGACGGTCCCGTCGAAGGCGGTCCGCAGGAACGGCTCCACCGTGCGCTCGTCGACCATGCCCGCGCCCTGGAACCGCAGGTACCGGCTCTCCGGGGACAGGCGCTCCAGGAACCGGAGCACCGGCGCGGCGTCGGCGGGCGTCGTCGAGTGCAGGCGGAGGGTCGACCCGTCGCGGAGGACGACGTCCTCGGCGACGACGGGGCGGGTCTCTGCCAACTCGATCGTCATGGAGGAAGCGTCGCCGGGACCGTGCGAAACCGAATCGGGGTTTTCCCGAGGACCCGCGCGGCCCCGTCCCCGATTCGAGCGGCCCGCGCCCGCGCGAGAGTGGAGACGGACAAAGGAGGACACCATGAAACCGATCCTGCTCGCCACCGACGGCTCGCCCTCCGCGGCCGAGGCAACGCGAGAGGCGATCGAGCTCGCCCGCCTGCTCGGCGCGCCGCTCGTCGCGACCGCCGTCGAGCACGTCTCGGCGCCGTCCTACGGCTACTACGGCTATGCCGAGATCTACTCGGAGCTCCGCAAGGCAGAGCACGAGCACGTCGAGGAGGTACTCGCTGCCGTCGCCGAGAAGGCCGAGGCGGGCGGCGTGCCGTGCACGACGTTCCCACGCGAGGGAGTCGTCGTCGACGAGATCTGCAAGCTCGCGCGCGAGCGCGACGCCGCGATGATCGTCCTCGGCGCCCACGGCTGGGGCGCCGTCAAGCGCATCGTGTTCGGGAGCGTCTCGCAGGGCGTGCTCCACGACGCCATGTGCCCGGTCCTCGTGGCACGCGGCGGAGAGCCCGGCGAGCGCACCTGGGTCGACGACCGCGTCGCGACGGCGGCGACCTAGTAGAACGGAAGCTCCGCGCGGAGGCGCGTCCCGCCTCCGCGCGGGCTCTCGATCGTCAGCGTCCCCTCGAACGCCGCGACGCGGTCCCCGAGACCGGCGAGCCCGGTGCCTCCCGCGGGGTCGGCGCCGCCCTTGCCGTCGTCCTCGACGACGACGACGAGAGCGCGGTCGGTCTCGCGGACGCGCACGGCGACACGGGTCGCCTCCGCGTACTTCGCGACGTTCGTCAGCGCCTCCGAGACGATGTAGTAGGCGGCGACCGCGATGTTCGACTCGAGCGGCGCGTCGGTCACGTCGAGCTCCACGGGCAGCGGCGCCCGTGCGGCGACGATCCGCAGCGCCGCCGCGAGGCCGCGCTCGCTGAGGGCCGACGGGTGGATCCCCTGCGCGAGCTCGCGCAGCTCCTTCACCGCCGCGGCCAGCTCGCCGACCGCGGCCGAGACCGCCTGCTCCGCCGAGATCGCCCCGCGCTGCGCGTTGCGGAGCTGGAGCAGCAACGCGATCAGCCGCTGCTGCGCGCCGTCGTGGAGGTTCCGCTCGAGCCGCCGCCGCGCGTCGTCCGCCGCCTGCACGATCCGCGACCGCGACCGCCGCACCTCCGCCTCGTGCCGCTTCCGGTCGGTGATGTCTGTCCCGGTGATGAGCCACCACGGCCCGCTCTCGATCTTCGGCAGCGGCGTGCACGCCCAGGCGACATCGATCTCGCCGCCGTCGCGCTGGAGCCAGCGGCCCTCGCACTCGCTCGCGGCGCCCGACCGGACCGCGGAGAGGATGAAGTCGCGCGCCGCGGCGCGCTCCCCGTCGGGGACGTAGCGCTCCCAGAAGAGGACGCCGCCCGTCTCGTGCGGCTCGTATCCGAGGACGTGCTCGAAGGCCTTGTTCGTGGCGAAGGGCCGGACGCGCCCCTCCGCGTTCACGAGGCAGATGAGGCTCGGCGCGTAGTTCGCGATCGAGTTGAGGAGGACGCGCTCCCGCTCGAGCTCGGCGATCCGCGCCTTGAGAGACGACGCCGACGACTTCGCCGCGCGCCGTTGCTTCGCCCGCGGCACGGGCTACTCCGCAGGCCGCCGTTCGGGGAACCGCGGCAACCCGTCGTCGGGGATGGATTCCCAGGCCGCGGCGTACGCGACGAACTGGCGGAACGCCGGCCGAATGCCCGGGTCGGTGTCGAACGCCCCGAGGCGGACACCCTTCGCCCCGGTCGCGGGGTCACGACTCCACAGCGCGCTGCCGCATGCGCTGCAGAAGCACTTCGCCCAGCCGTCGGCCGGCGCGTACTCGCGCACGAGCTCCTCGCCCGCGACGACGCGCACCGCACCGGGCGCGAACCGCGCCGACGCAGAGGCGGCGGTCCCCGTCCGCCGCTGGCAGCGCGTGCAGTGGCAGTACGACGCCCCGAGCGGTGCGTCGTCGATCTCGAAGCGGACGCCCCCGCAGAGGCAGCCGCCGGTGAACGGGCGGTCGGACATCGGGATCGAGCCTAGTCGAGGAGCATGCGGCCGCATAGGTAGGCTTCTGCGTCCGGGGGCCTCAGATGAGCGACTACGAATACGAGTTGCGTCGCGACGGCAACGTGATCGCGACGGGGCGAATCCAGCTCGAGCAGCCCCCGTCGCCGGGGGACGAGCTGTCGCTCGGGTCGACGCGCGCGCGCGTCGAGGACGTGCTGCCGCTTCGCGGCGGGCAGCGCCTCATCCTGCAGCAGGCGTAGCCGGCTCGCGCAGCCAGGCGTCGACGGCCGACGCGACGTGGCGGTGGTCCGTCCCGCAGCAGCCGCCGAGGACGGTGAGCTGCGGCAGGAGCTCGAGCAGCGGCAGGTGGTCCGTGCCGAAGGCGACCGGATCGCCGTCGTCGAGCTCCGTCGCCTCGTCGAGCTCGGCGTGGCTCTTCGTCGACGCGTTCGCGCGCACCGCCCGGAGCCGGTGCCACGGGCCCGGCCCCTCGAGGACGCGGCGGAAGTGCGTCGGGTGCGCGCAGTTCACCATGAAGTAGGCCACGCTCGAGTCGGTATCTGCGTCGACCTCGTCGATCGCCTCCGCGAGCGGCTGGCCCGTCGGGAGGCGCCCGTCCGTCTCGACGGTGAACCCGATCGCGACGGGCAGCCCCGCGGCGGACGCGGCGCGCGCGATGCCGATCGCCTCCTCGACGTACGTGATCGTCATCGCGGTGGCGAGGTCCGCGGCGGTGTCGGCGAGGACGCCGAGCTGCCACCGGTGGAACCGCTCCGCGTCGTCCGCGGACAGCCGCTCGGCGGGCGCGTACCCGTCGCCCTCGGGCCCGACCGGCGCGCTGATGGGGAACGGCCGCCCCGGCTCCTCCTCGCGGTCGCGCAGCTCCTCGCAGAACGCGATCGCGCGCCGGTTCGCGTCGGCGAGCGCCGCGCCGGTGTAGCCGAGCTGTGCGCCCCAGGACGGGTTTGCACGCCACGTCGCCGCCTCGACCACGAAGCCCGTCCCGTGGCGCCGCGCGATCTCGAGGTACGGCGCAAAGTAGGACGAGATCGCCTCCCGCCCCTCCTCTCGCTCGAGCAGGGGGAACGTCGCGAAGCACGGGAGGTCGATGCCCTGGTGGAAGATCAGCGACGTCTCGATACCGCCGTCGCTCACGAGCGGCGTGCCGTCGAGCTGCGGGAGCGACGCGCGGTACGCGATCCGGAGAGCTTAGTGCAGCTCGGCCGGCAGCTCGATGCCGCTGACGTCGATCCCGAGCGACCTCGCAAGGCGGACGCCGTGCTCGAGGTCCTCCTTGAGCATGCGGATGTCCGTGCTGCGCATCAGCGCGCCGATGAACTCGCGCGCCTTCGGTCGCCACAGCGCGTGCTGCGCGAACAGCGGCAGCATCCGGTTCGCCGCGTCGATCAGCGACGACTGCACCCGGCGCCCGGCGCCGTCGAGCAGGACGCGCTCGTAGGCCATCCCCGCGCCGTGGTGGATGCCGTCGTCGATCGCGAGCCGGTTGCAGAGATCCTCGAGCACGGTGCCGCGCGACGAGCGGGCGATCATCCGGAACCGCGGGATGATGAGGCGCTCGTAGAAGACCTGCATCAGGAAGACCTTCTCCTCGAGGGTGTCGGCGTCGAGCGTCATGTGCGCGAGCCTGTCGAGGTACGGATCGCGCTCCGCCATCCCCCCGGCCTCCTCGATCAGCTTGAGCCACGCCTCCGTATGGCGCGACTCGTCCTGCACCATCGTCGTGTAGTAGAGCTTCGCCTCGTGATCGGGCGCGATCGCGAAGAGCTGCGTCGCCATCTCGACCGCGAGCTCGTCCGCCTGAAGCTGCTGCGTGACGACGGACCGCCACAGGTCGCGGCGGCGCGCGAGCTTCTGCGGCGACCCGCTGTACTCGGGCACGGGCGGTATCTCGCCCCACGGCAGGTCGCGCACCTGCCACTCCGCGCGCTTCGCCAGCTCGTAGTACCGGTGGACGCCCTTGAGGTCGCGGTCGGTCGCGATCCCCAGATCCTCGGCGTGCGCCTCCATCGCCGAAAGCCTACGGGACGGCGCGAAGATGTGCCTTCGTGGAAACCGCGAGAATCGACAAGTGGCTGTGGGCCGCGCGCTTCTACAAGACGCGCGGGCTCGCGACGGACGCGGTCGCCGGCGGCCACGTGCACGTGAACGGGACGCGCGTGAAGCCGGCGAAGGACGTCCGCGTCGGCGACGAGATCCAGATCAGGATCGGCGCAGTCGAATGGGTGCTGCACGTGCGCGCGCTCGCCGACAGGCGCGGGCCCGCGAGCGTCGCGCAGACGCTGTACGAGGAGACGGCGCCGTCGCGGGAGCGTCGGGAGGAGCAGCGGCTCGAGCGGAAGGCCGCCCCTCCCCCGCTCGGCGCCGACCTCGGCGGCCGTCCGACGAAGCAGGACCGGCGCCGCCTCGACGCGCTCCGGCGGGCCGAGCGGCGACGCGGCGGGCGATGACTTTCGGCGCCGCCGGCGGTCCCATCCTCGATGAGCGATCTCGGGATCGTCGACGCGCTCGCCCGGCTTCAGCTCGCGGCCCGGCGCGCCGGCTTCCGGATCGCCGTCGAGCGCGCGCCCGAGCAGGTGCGCGAGCTGATCGCGCTCGCCGGGCTCGAGGAGGCCCTAGGCGTCGAGCCGCTGCGGCAGGTCGAACAGCGGGAACAGCGCCTCGGTGTCGAGGAAGAACGACAGCTCGACGATCCGGCCCTCTGAGATCTCGACGACCTGGAGCGCCCACGCCTCGTAGCCGCCGTCGTCGGAGGGCTTGTACTGCGCGAAGGCCGGCGACCCGTTGACCGCGCCGACGGGCAGGACGCGCGAGCCGCGGCAGCCTATGCCGGGGCCGAACCACCAGGTCATGATGTCGTCGCGTCCGCGCAGCCACAGGTCGAACGGCGGCATGGACTGCGTCGCGTCCTCCTGGATGAGGGCCGTCAGCGCGTCGATGTCGTACGCCTCGAAGGCGGCGACGTAGCGCTCGAGCAGCTCCCGATCCACCTCCTCGAACGGCTCGGCCTCCGAGAGGTCCCGCGCGGCGAGCGTCGCACGCGCGCGCTGCAGCGCGCTGTTGACCGACGCCACCGACGTCTCGAGCAGCTCCGCGATCTCGGACGCCTTCCAGCGCAGGACCTCCGAGAGGATCAGCGCCGCGCGCTGGCGCGGCGGCAGGTGCTGGAGCGCGGCGACGAACGCGAGGCGCAGGCTCTCGCGCCGGATGGCCGCGTCCTCCGGCAGGTGCGAGTCGGGGACCGGCTGGAGCCAGACGACCTCCGCCGGGACGTTGAGGTTCTCCACCACCGGCGCGCCCGCCGGGCCGAGATCCATCGGGCGGGGCCGGCGCTCTCGCCCGTTCAGCATGTCCAGGCAGACGTTCGTGGCGATCCGGTAGAGCCAGCTCCTCAGAGCCGCCCGCCCCTCGAATCGGTCGTAGGCGCGCCAGGCCCGCACCATCGTCTCCTGCACGGCGTCCTCGGCCTCGAACGGCGACGCGAGCATGCGGTAGCAGTAGCCCTGGAGCTCCTTCCGGTATTGCTCGAGCTCGACCCCGACGTCGACGCGTGTCGCCATCGACGTCGATCGTAGCGTGCTCATGACCCGGCCAGGTGCTCCTCGAGGCGGTCGAAGAACCCGTTCACGCCCTGCTCGATCAGCGGGTACTGCTCGTCCGGCAGGTGCCCTTCCTGGTGGTAGGTCGCCTGCGTCCGCCCCTCGCCGAGGTCCTCGAACGTGTACGTGAGCGTCTCCACGTTCGCGTCCGCCGAGTCGTTCGGGTCGAGGAGCAGCTGGACGATCCGGGTCGGAGGGTCGACCTCCACGTAGCGACCGACGAACGGGAGCTCGCTGCCGTCGCTCTCGTGCACCATCGTGGCGCGGAACTCGCCGCCCGGCCGGAGGTCGATCGAGATACGGTCAGGCGGCGTCGTGTACGGCGGCGTGCCGAACCACGCGGCGAACTGCTCCGGCTCCGTGAACGCCTGCCACACGCGGTCGCGCGGCGCCTCGAACGTGCGGGTGATCGTCGCTCGGCCCATCGGGTCTCCTTCGTCTCGGGGTCGGGAGCTACGACTCCCAGAGGCGAAGGATCTCATCGCGTGTCCGCGAGCCTCTGCGCCCACGCCGCAGCCCGTTCGAGCTCGCCGGCCGCGAGCGGCCCTTCCGTCGATTCGACGAAGAAGCTCTCGGGCTCCGCGACGACAGTGCAGCCGTGCCGCCGGAGGCGCTTCACGATGCCTGCCGCGGCGGAGCCGGTCAGCACCCGCGGCTTGTCGACGCGCGTGTCGAACGCAGCGGCCCTGAGCCCGCTGCCCCGCGGCAGCGTCTCGAGGAGGCCGCGGGCACCGGCGCCGGCCTCCTCGCCGGGCGCTCCCTGGTCGTGAGCGGCCTGCCGCGAACGGGCCGTCGAGAGGCCGTGGACGTGGGTGGGCGCGCCGACGACGAGGAGGTCGATCCCGTCGAGCGCGGGTGCGGCGTCGACCGCGTACGCCGTGGCGCCGAACTCGCGGGCGATCGTCTCCGCGACGCGGCGTGTGTTCCCGAACGAGGTCTCGTAGACGACGGCGGCGGTCACGACGCACCCCCTTCGCGTTCGCCCGGGTCGACGCGGAACGGCGGGTACACCGGCGTCAGGAAGGCGGCATACGCCCCGGCGCGGACGACCCAGCGGTCCATGCCGAGGACGAAGTCGAAGAGCGAGCGCGGGTACGCCCCGCGCACGAGCAGGACGAGCACCGACACGAGCACCAGGACGCCGACGAGGCCGCCGCACGACCACGCGACGGCGGCGCTGCCGCCGAACGCGGCGGCGACGACGTAGTGCGGGAACCCTGCGAGCCACCACCCGACGAGCCGGAGGCCCTTCCGGTGGTGCTCGGGGTACGGGATCTCGACGCGGGCCGGGTACGCCGGGTCGTCGCGCAGCGTGAACGGCGGGTACCGGTCGGTCCCGTTCGCGGCGAACGCGTAGAACCCGACGCGCCAGCTCCACCTCACGACCCCGACGTTGAAGTCGAACAGCCGCCGTGGGTAACGGCCGGTGAAGAGCAGGACGGCGAAGGCGGCGACCGTCGCGAGGACGAATGCCGTCCAGAGGACGACGAGCGCGACCACGTGCGGGACGACCAGCAGCCACTTGACGAGCCAGAGCCAGCGCGACGGCCGGTCGAGACGCCCCTCGAGCCTCACGGGATACGCGGGGGCGGCGTGCGGGTAGGCGACCATGGCAGCCTCACTCCTTCCGTTACGAGTTCCTCCTGCAGGTTCGCGGCGGCGGAAACGACCCGCATCGGCGTGCCGACGGAGTGCGTTGCGGGAACCTACGAACACCGGGGCGACCGGGACTCTCCGCCGCGCATGGTTGGATTGGGCCGTGGCGATCGAGACGAACGTGGCCCTCCTCGGCTACGGCACCGTCGGCGCAGCCGTCGACGACCTCCTCCGCGCGTCCGCGGACGACATCGAGCGGGCGACGGGGCACCGGCTGCGGCTCGTGCGCGCGCTCGTGCGCGACGCGACGCGCACGCGGGGCGCCGCCGACGGCCTCCTCACGACCGAGTTCGCGGAGATCGCAGCCGATCCGTCGATCGCCGTCGTCGCGGAGGTGATGGGCGGCCTCCAGCCGGCGGGGGACTACGTCCTCGAGCTCCTCTCGCGCGGGAAGCACGTCGTCACGGCGAACAAGCAGCTCGTCGCACGGCGGGCGAGCGAGCTGTTCGCGACCGCCTCGCGCGCCGGCGTCCAGCTCCGCTTCGAGGCCAGCGTGTGCGCGGCGATCCCCGTGATCAAGATCCTGCGCGAGGCGCTCGTCGTAACGAACGTCCACCGGGTCCTCGGGATCGTGAACGGCACGACGAACTTCGTGCTCACGGAGATGGAGAACGGCACGAGCTACGCCGACGCGCTGGCCGACGCGCAGGCGCGGGGCTATGCCGAGGCCGACCCCACCGACGACGTCTCGGGAGCAGACGCCGCGGCCAAGATGGCGATCCTCGCGACGACCGCGTTCAAGTCGCTCGTCCCGCTCGAGCACGTGGGGTACGCGGGCATCACCGGGATCGACCCGCTCGACGTCGCCGCCGCGCGGGAGCTCGAGATGGTCGTCCGGCTCGTCGGCGCGGCGCGGCTCGTCGAGGGCGGGTACGACGTGCGCGTCGAGCCGGCTTTCGTCGACGAGCAGCATCCGCTCGCCAGAGTCGACGGGGCCTTCAACGCCGTGATGCTCCACGGCGACGCGATCCGCGAGCTCACGCTCTCGGGGCCCGGCGCGGGCGGCACGGAGACCGCCTCCGCGGTGATCGCCGACATCACCAGCGTTCTCGGCGCGGGCGGCGCCGGGCCGAGCGACGGGACGTGGCGGTCGCTCGCGCGCCTGCCGCCGGGCGAGGCGCGGTCTCCGTACTACTTCCGGCTCTTCGTCGACGACCGCCCGGGGGCGCTCGCGCGGGTCGCCGACGGGCTGGCACACCACGAGATCTCGATCGCGCGCCTCGTGCAGCACCAGAACGGCAGCGGCGCGACGCTCCACGTCGTCTCGCACGAGGCGCCGGCCGGCGCCCTCGACGCGGCGCTGACTCAGCTCGCGGCGCTGCCCGAGGTCCGTCGGCGGTCACGCCCGATCCCCGTCGTGTCCGACCGCGGGGTCGCGGAGCTCGGATGGGCGTGACGGGCGCCCGCGCGACCTGGCTCACGCTCGGCGAGGGAGCCACGCCGCTCGTCCGGGCGCCGCGGCTCTCGGAGCGGCTCGGGGTCGAGGTGCACCTGAAATGCGAGTTCCTCAACCCCACCGGGAGCTTCAAGGACCGCGGGATGGCGGTCGCCGTCGAGCGCGCGGCGGACCGCGGCGCGCGCGCCGTCGTGTGCGCGTCGACCGGGAACACGGCCGCGTCGGCCGCGACCTACGCGGCGCGCGCCGGCCTGCAGGCGGTCGTGCTGACTCCCGCCGGCGCGACCGCGGGCGCGAAGCGCGCCCAGGCGCATGCGGCCGGCGCACGCGTCGTCGAGGTCCGCGGGACGTTCGACGACGCCCTCCGCCTCTGCCGCGAGCTGGGCGACCGGGACGGGTTCGTGCTCGTGAACTCGCTGAACCCGGACCGGATCGACGGCCAGCGCTCGGTGGTCGGCGAGATCCTCGACCAGCTCGGGCGTGCGCCCGACGTGGTCGCGCTGCCGTACGGCGGCGGCGGGAACGTCAGCGCCGTCGCCGCCGGCTGCGACGAGGCCGGAATCGCTCCCGCGCTGGTCGTGGGCGAGGCCGAGGAGCGCCCGACCACGTTCGCGTCGGCGATCCGCATCGGCGAGCCCGCGCACCGGGCGAACGTCGACCGCCTCGTCGCGGCGGGGCGGGTCGCCCGCGTGGCGCTGGCGGAGGACGAGCTCCGGGCGACGTGGGTCGCGCTCGCTCGAACCGAGGGAGTCTTCTGCGAGCCCGCGTCGGCGGCCGGCGTTGCCGCGCTCGCCCGGCACGGCGTGGCCGAAGGGCGCGTGGCGGTCTGCATCGTCACGGGGCATGGGCTGAAGGACGCCGGTGCCGTCGACAGCTCGACGTCCATCACGGTGGAGCCGACGCTCGAGGCCGTCCTGGAGGCGATCGGTTGATCACGGCCGAGGCGCCGGCGTCGACGGCGAACCTCGGGCCCGGCTTCGACGCCGCCGGCGCAGCGCTCGACCTCTGGAACGTCGCGGAGATCGCCGAGGGCGCCTTCGAGGTCGAGCTCGCGGGCGAGGGAGCGGACGAGCTCGCGCGCGACCGCACGCACCTGTCGGTGCGCGCGTTCGGGGTGTTCGCCGACGCCGCCCGCTTCCGGTTCCGGTTCACGAACCGGATCCCGCTCGAGCGCGGCCTCGGATCGAGCGCGGCGGCGATCGGCCTCGGCCTCGTCGCTGGCGCCCGCGCCGCGGGCCGCTCCCCCTCGGCCGACGAGCTCCTCGCGGCTGCGGCGGCCTTCGAGGGCCACGTCGACAACCTCGCAGCGGTCGTGCGCGGCGGCGTCTGCGTCGCGTGGCGCGAGAACGACGCCCCACGCGCGCACCGGATCGCCGACGGGCTGCCGGCGGCGGCGGTCGCAGTCGTGCCGACGACCCGCACGTCGACAGCCGCGTCGCGGACGGCCCTGCCCGACCACGTGACGCACGAGGACGCCGCCGCAAACGCCGGAGCGGCGATGCTCCTCGGCGCGGCGATCGCCGCGGGTGACGCTGCGCTCTTGCGGCACGCGTTCGCGGACCGCCTCCACGAGAGCTACCGCGCCGAGAGCGCTCCCCTGCTCGGGCGGGTACGGGCGCTCGCTCCGCCGGGGACGATCGGCGTGACGCTCTCCGGCTCGGGCCCCACGGTGATCGCCTGGTCGGAGAAGGTGCGTGCCGCCGCGGTCGCCGAGGAGCTCCGCGCCGCGCTCGGCGACGACGTGCAGGTCTCGGTGCTCGCCGTGTCGGCGCGCGGCGCGAACGCGGCCTAGAGCCGCGTCAGCGAGGGCCGCGTCCGCGCGACGAGGAGCTCGATCGCGTCGGCGAGGTGCTCCGGGGCGATGGTGTCGTCGCCGCGCGCCGTGCGCAGCCTGTGCGCCTCGAGCAGGACGTCGGCGTGCGTATGCCCGACCGGCGGCTCGAACCGGTACGAGGCGAGCTCGATCAGCAGCCCGAGCGGGTCGTGGAAGTAGATCGAGTCCATGAAGCCGCGGTCCTTGACGCCGCTGTGGCGGATCCCGCGTTCGTCGAGCCGGGTCACGACCTGGTCGAACGTGGCCTTCGACACGGTCAGCGCGACGTGGTGCACGCGACCGGCGATCTTGTCGTCCTC
Organism: Gaiellaceae bacterium; assembly: GCA_036403195.1. Classification (GTDB taxonomy): domain Bacteria; phylum Actinomycetota; class Thermoleophilia; order Gaiellales; family Gaiellaceae; genus PALSA-600. The sequence goes on along the minus strand of DASWRL010000071.1, from coordinate 2,310 downwards.
GGGCGGCCCGACCGGCTCGCGCTCCTCGTTCGTGAAGATCGTGATCAGCCGCCCGTCGCCGGGATCGAAGTAGAGGTGGCTCTCGGCGGCGTTGTCGAGGTTCGGCTGCTCGAACACGAACGGCATGCCGAGCAGGCCCTCCCAGAAGTCGATCGAGGTCTGCCGGGCGGCGCCGACGATCGTGATGTGGTGCACGCCCTGCGTCTGGATCTTCCGCGCCTGCACCTTCTCCGAGCCCACGGCCGCAGCGTAACGTGCGCGGGCGCCGCCTCCGGGCGGCCGGAGGCGGACGCGCGCACCGGGATCAGGCCGTGATCCGCTCGAGCAGCGCGTCGACGCGCGCGAAGCCGGCCTTCGCCCCTTCCTCGACGCCGTACTGCATCGTCGTGTCGCGCTCGACCGTCGACTCGAAGCGCATCGTCTGGATCAGCTTCGTCCGCTCGCCGAGGTCCTCGAACTCCAGCGTCTGCAGGTGGTTCTGGAACGTCTGCACGAGGCGTGCAGGCGGGTCGACCTCCACGAAAGCGCCCTCGACGACCCCGAACGACGTCCGGAAGCGGTACGTCCCGCCTGCGCGCACGTCCATCTCCTCGACGACGGTCCCGTCGCCCCACCACTCGGCGATCAGCTCCGGGTCCGTCCACACCGAGAAGACGTGCGCGCGCGGCGCCTCGAACACCCGCTCTACGCGGATCTCGAGCCCGCTCGGCGTCGTGACCGTGGTCTCGCCCATACCTCAGCTCACCGCCTGCTCGACGAGCGCCCGGATGCGCGCCTCCTCGGCGTCGTTCAGCTCCCGCAGCGCGAACGCGACGGGCCACATCGAGCCGTCGTCGAGGCTCGCGGCGTCGTTGAACCCGAGCATGGAGTAGCGCTCCTTGAACTTCCCCGCGTCGCGGAAGTAGCAGATGACCTTGCCCGCCTTGGCGTACGCGGGCATGCCGTACCACGTCTTCGGCGTGAGCCCCGGCGCGGCGTCCCTGACGATCTCGTGGACGCGCTTCGCGAGCGTCCGATCACGCGGGGCCATTCCGGCGATCGCGGCGCGGACGGCGGTCTCGCCGTCCTCTGTCGCCTTCAGCTCCTTCGCGCGCGCTCTCATCGCGGCCTTCTCCTCGGCCGTGAATCCGGCGTCCTTCTGCTGCTTGGCTTTCTTGGGAGTCGTGCTCATCGTGCTCCTTTCGTCCGTTCGACGACCTGGGCGAACCGGTCGAGTCGCTGCAGCCAGGTGCTGATGCCCTCGAAGGCGTACGGCACGAGCATGCACCGTCGTACGCGCCCGACCTTCTCCGTGCTGACGAGGTTCGCCTCCTCGAGCAGCCGGACGTGCTTTTTCATGCCCGTCAGCGAGATCCCGAACGGCTCCGCGAGCTCGCTGATCGTGGCGCTCCCCCCGCCGAGCCGCTCGAGGACGGCGCGCCGCGTCGGGTCGGCGAGTGCGGCGAACGCACGGTCGACGGACAGTTGATAGTGAACCATCAGGTTCAGTATTGCGGAGGGTGCGGTCCTCCGCAAGTGACCCGCCGCGTCACGCGACCTTGCCGCGGACAGCTCGGGCGGACCCGGACTCGCGAGGGCCAGACACGGGCTCGATTGTTGCTCCACAATCCAAGGGAGGAGCAATGGACAAGATCTTCAGGTGTGAGCTGGACGGCCTCGTCATGAGTGCCGAGAGCGAGGCCGAGCTGCTCGCGCAGATCGAGGCTCACCTCGCCGAGGAGCATCCCCACCTCGTCGGAAGACTCGGTCGGGACGAGATCCTCGCCGACATTCGCAAGCAGACCGGCGTGGCGTGATGCCGGTCGGCCGGGTCGCCTCCGTGAACGTCGGCCTTCCGCGGACGGTGCGTTGGAACGGGCGAGACGTCACCACAGCCATCTTCAAGAGCCGGTTCGAGGGTCGCGTCGCCGTTCGCCGCCTCAACCTCGACGGCGATCGCCAGGCAGACCTATCCGTCCACGGCGGTGCCGCGAAGGCGGTGTACGCCTATCCGCTCGAGCACTACGGCTACTGGCGCGAGGAGCTGGGAGAGGAGCTGCCGTTCGGCGCCTTCGGCGAGAACGTCACCGTCGAGGGCCTGCCGCTCGAGCAGGCGATCGGGATCGGCGACCGGCTCCGGATGGGCAGCGCGAAGCTCGTCGTCACCCAGCCACGGCTGCCGTGCTACAAGCTCGGGCTTCGCTTCGGACGCGCGGACATGGTCAAACGGTTCCTCGCGAGCGGCCGCACCGGCTACTACCTCGCCGTCGAGAGCGAGGGCGAGGTAGCGGCCGGCGACGAGATCGAGGTCCGCGAGGCGCAGCCGACGAG
>DASWRL010000070.1:0-6643 GCA_036403195.1 Gaiellaceae bacterium | reverse complement strand
GTCGCGGAGAAGGCCGCCGACCTGATCCGCGGCAACACGCCCTTGCCCCCCGCCGATGTCGACTACTACGTGCATGGCACTCAGCGAGCGCTCAGTCGGTGAGTTCCTGGCGGCGCTCGGCGAGCGCACGCCGACTCCCGCGTCCGGCGCTGCGACCGCACTCACGGGCGCGCTTGCCGCTGCGCTCGTCGAGCTCGCCGGGCGCTTCGCCGGCGACGAGAGGGCGGTCGTCCGCGCGAAGGCGCTGTGGTCGCGCCTCGCCGAGCTCGCCGACGAGGATGCGGCGGCGTACGAGGCGTTCATGGCCGATCGCACCGACGCGACGCGCGCCGGGATCATCGCCGTCCCGGAGGAGATCGCCGCGTGCGCCGACGAGATCGCCGAGATCGCCGACCACGTCCGCGGTCAGCTTCGGTCGTCGGTCGTCGGCGACGCCGAGGCGGCAGCGGAGCTCGCGCGCGCGGCGGCACGCGTCGCGCGCCGGCTCGCCGAGCTGAACGCGTAGCGCGGCGCGCAAACCGATGGGCCCCGGCCGCGCGAAGAGCGGAGGACAGATCCGTTGATTCGAGGAGGGGGCATGAGAAAGTCGTACCTGGTCGTCGCGCTGCTCGCCGGCGCTCTCGCAGTCGCCACTGCGGCCTACGCGGCCGAGACCTACACCGTCAGCGCCAAGCTGGTTCCGGGCGCCGACGTGCCGAAGCCGAAGGGCGCCGCCGGCGCCCACGGCAGCTTCACGGGGAAGTACGTCGAGCACGGGAAGAAGGCGACGCTGACGTGGAAGCTCACGTTCGGCGGCCTGACCGGCCCCGCGCTCCAGGCCCACATCCACATGGGGAAGCCGGGCGTCTCCGGCAACGTGATCGTACCGCTCTGCGCGCCGTGCAAGAACGGCCAGACGGGCAAGGTGACGATCAACGAGACGGTCATCGACGCGCTCGAGAAGGGCAAGGCCTACGTGAACGTCCACACGAAGAAGAACCTCCCGGGCGAGGTGCGCGGGCAGGTCAAGGTCAAGGGCTGAGACAGACGGCGCCGCGGCAGCGGGCGCGACGCGCGTACGCTGCCGCGGTGCCCTCCTTCGTCGAGTCCCTCTCGCGCGACCGGCCGCTCCTCGCGGACGGCGCGACCGGGACGAACTACCAGCGGATGGGCATCGCTCCCGGCGTCGCTCCCGAGGAGTGGGTCTTCGACGCCCCCGATCGTGTGCAGGAGCTCCACCGGAGCTTCGTCGACGCCGGCGCCGAGCTCGTCCTCACCTCGACGTTCGGCGGGACGTCGCTGCGCCTCGCCGACGAGCGGCTCGCGGGGCGCGCGGACGAGCTGAACCGCCGTGCCGTGGAGCTCGCCCGCGAGGCGGTCGACGCGACGACGATCGTCGCCGGGTCGATGGGGCCGACCGGCCATCTCACGGACCCGCTCGGGCCGCTGACGAAGGAGCTCGCGACCACCACGTTCGCCGACCAGGCGCGCGCGCTCGCCGAGGCGGCGGTCGACGTCCTCGTGCTCGAGACGTTCTTCTCCCTCGACGAGGGGCTGTGGGCGCTCGACGGGATCCGCTCGGTCACCGACGTGCCCGTCGTCGTGTCGTACAGCTTCGACCAGGGGCGCCGCACGATGATGGGCCTCACGCCGACCGAGGTCGTCTCGGCGTTCGCGCCGCTCGGCGTCGTCGCCGTCGGCGCGAACTGCGGGAAGTCCCTCGACGACACGGACGCGATCGTCGCCGAGCTGCTGGGCGTCGTCGACGGGCTGCCGCTGTGGGTGAAGCCGAACGCGGGTGTCCCGCGCGTCGTCGGCGAGGAGGTCGTCTACGACGCCGGGCCGGAGGACATGGCGCGCCACCTCGCGGGCTACGCGGCGCGCGGGGTGAAGGTCGTCGGCGGCTGCTGCGGCACGACGCCGGAGCACCTCGCCGCGATCGCCGCCGCGGTTCGCTGAGTGCCGGAGGTGGGACTCGAACCCACACGCCCCGAGGGGCAATCGATTTTGAGTCGATCGCGTCTACCGGTTCCGCCACTCCGGCGCGGCGGGCCGATCGTAGCCGTCCACACGAGATAGGAGTTTCCGTCCCGACGCAGTAAAGTCGCGGGAACTCGTGGCGGCCGACGCTTCAGCTCCGACCCTCGGCACGCGGTTCAAGCGGCCGAACCTGATCGGCGCGGTCGGGCTGGTGTTCGTCGTCGCGCTCGCGGCGCTGATGATCAAGGAGGCGATCGTCTCGCCGTCGCAGTTCGCGCAGACGACGCTGATCGGCCTCACGAACGGCTGCGTCTACGCCCTGATCGCGCTCGGGTACACGCTCGTCTACGGCATCCTCGAGCTGATCAACTTCGCGCACGGCGACGTGTTCATGCTCGGCGGGATGTTCACGATCACCTTCGCGACGCACTTCTTCGGCCTGCACCACGGGCAGGGCGCGGTCACGATCCCGATCGTCGTCGCCACCATCCTGCTGGCGATGCTCGCGTGCGGGGCGATCAACGCGACGATCGAGTTCGTCGCCTACCGGCCGCTCCGCGGCGCGCCGAGGCTCGCACCGCTGATCACGGCGATCGGCGTCAGCTTCATCATCCAGAACGTCGGCCTCGCGTGGAAGGGCCCGAACTACGTGAGTGCGCCGGACGTCTTCCCGCACTCGAACGTCTTCTCGGCCGGCGGCGTCGAATACCAGTGGAACCACCTGATCGTCGTCGTCATCACCGTGCCCGTCCTGCTCGCCCTGCTGTGGCTCGTCCAGCGTACGCGGCAGGGGAAGGCGATGCGCGCGACGGCCCAGGACAAGGACGCGGCCGCGATCATGGGCATCAACGTCAACCGGACGATCTCGTTCACGTTCCTGATCGCAGGCGCGCTCGCCGGCGCCGCCGGCACCCTCTACTCGCTCTGGGCGACGACCGTGCGCTTCGACCAGGGGTTCCAGCTCGGCCTCATCTCGTTCACCGCCGCCGTCCTCGGCGGGATCGGGAACCTCCCCGGCGCCGTCCTCGGCGCGATCACGATCGGGCTCATCCAGTCGTGGAACGAGGGGCTGCCGTGGCACATGCCGGGGTCGGACTGGACGCAGTCGATCGTCTTCTCGATCCTGATCCTCATCCTCGTCTTCCGCCCCGAGGGCCTCCTCGGCGAGAAGACGCCCGAAGGCGGCTGACCCGCAGTGGACGCCGAGGGCACGCTCAAGAACCGGTTGAACGAGCGCTGGCACGCGCTCACGGAGCCGCAGCGGGGAGCGCTGTCGGCCGCAGCCGTGGTCGCCCTCGGGATCCTCCTCTTCCTCGTCGACCACGCGCTCGGGTACGCCGTCCTCGTCGTCGCGGCGCTCGTCTCGATGCGCCGCCTGCCCGCGCTCCCCTGGCGCGGCGTCGCGCAGGCCCTCCTCGTCGCCGTGTTCGTCGTGTTCGGGCCCGCGTCGCTCGGCATCCTGCTCGCGATCGCGTTCGCGGCCCTGTGGACACCACAGAAGCACCGTGCGTGGGTGCTGCCGGTCGTCGCCGTCGCGGCGACCGTGATGTACCCCTTCTACCAGGCGCACATGTTCACGCTCCCGGTATTCGGCGCGTGGCCCGACGTCGCCACCGGCGTCGTGATGCTCGTCTTCGTGATGATGGCGGTGGGGCTGAACATCGTCGTCGGCTACGCCGGGCTGCTCGACCTCGGCTACGTCGCCTTCTACGCAACCGGCGCCTACACGGCCGCGTTCCTGGCGAGCCAGCAGTTCGCCGGCGCCAAGTGCCCGAAGGCGGGCGTCAGCGTTGCGAACTGCCCCGTCGCGGCGGTGCCGAAGCACAGCTTCGACCTCGGCGGCGTGGGGCTCGTGCCGGGACTCGGGGGCGTTCACATCTCGGTGTGGATCCTCCTCGTGCTCGCAGGGGTCGTGACGGCGTTCTTCGGGATCGTGATCGGCCTGCCGACGCTCCGCCTGCGCGGCGACTACCTCGCGATCGTCACGCTCGGCTTCGGCGAGATCCTGCCCCAGATCGCGCGCAACGGCGACAACCTGTTCGGCACCGGCTTCAACCTCACGAACGGCCCGAACGGGATCACGCCCATCGACTCGATCGGGTTCGGCAACCGCCTCTCCGACTGGACGCACGGCTTTCTCCCGTCGAACTTCCTGACGTGCTGCAAGGCGAACCACCTCGGTCACCAGGTCCAGTCGACCGACGTGTTCTTCTGGGTCGCGATCGTCCTGCTGCTGCTGACGGTGTTCACGTCGCTACGGCTGCAGTACTCGCGCCTCGGCCGCGCGTGGATCGCGATCCGCGAGGACGAGACCGCTGCGGCGGCGATGGGCATCCCGCTGATGCGGACGAAGACGTGGGCGTACGCGAGCGGCGCCTTCTTCGGGGGCGTCGCCGGCGCGTACTACGCGGTCTTCAAGAGCGCGACCTTCCCCGGCGACTTCTTCTTCAACATCTCCGTGTTCGTCCTCTGCATGGTCATCCTCGGCGGGATGGGGAACGTCTGGGGCGTCATCGTCGGCGCGGCGTTCCTCGCCTACCTCGACCGCGAGGGCCTCGCGAACACGGGCGCGTGGCTGAACGCCAACCTGAGCCAGAACTCGTTCAACTTGCTCGTCTGCGGCATCTTCCTCGGGCTCCTCCTGTGGGGGATCGTCTCGGCGTCGGAACGGTGGCTCCGCTACGTGATGGGCGCGCTCCTCGTGATCGACGTCGTCGTGTTCGGTGCGCTCCGGATCATCCACCTGCCGATCGAGGTGCCGCTCTACGCGTCCGGTATCTACGGCCTGATCATCCTCGTCGTCATGCTCCTCCGGCCCGAGGGCCTGCTCCCGTCGCGGCGGCGGGCCGCCGAGCTGCACGAGGGCGTGCACGACGAGCCGCTCTACGACATCGCGCACGCCGGGGCGGAGGCATGACGACGCCCGACCCCGACGGCGACCTGCTCGTGGTGGAGGGCCTCCGCAAGGAGTTCGGCGGCCTCGTCGCGGTGAACGACGTCTCGTTCACCGTCCCGAGCCGCAAGGTCGTCTCGCTCATCGGCCCGAACGGTGCGGGGAAGACGACGTTCTTCAACATGCTGACCGGCGTCTACCGGCCGACGGGCGGGCGGATCACGTTCCTCGGCGACGACGTCACCGGGAAGCCGCCGCACGCGATCACCGCCCGCGGCATCGGCCGAACCTTCCAGAACATCCGGCTCTTCCAGAACATGACCGCGCTCGAGAACGTGATGGTCGGGATGCATACGCGGCTCCGCGCCAACCTCTTCAACTCGGTCCTGCGCACGCCGTTCGTCAAGCGCGAGGAGCGCGAGGCGCGGGAGAAGGCCCGCGCGCTCCTCGAGGAGGTGGGGCTCCGGCGGAAGGCGCAGGAGGCCGCGAAGAACCTGCCGTACGGCGAGCAGCGGAAGCTGGAGGTCGCACGCGCTCTCGCGACCGACCCGAAGCTCATCCTCCTCGACGAGCCGACGGCGGGAATGAACCCGCAGGAGTCGGCCGAGTTCACGCAGTTCGTCGGGCACCACCTGCGGGCCGAGCGCGGCCTGACGGTCCTCATGATCGAGCACGACATGCGGGTCGTCATGGGCGTCTCCGACCGCGTCTCGGTGCTCGACTACGGCGAGAAGATCGCCGAGGGGTCGCCGCGCGAGGTGCAGCGGAACGAGCGCGTGATCGAGGCGTACCTCGGGAAGGCCGCCGTCGAGGACATGAAGCGGCAGGGGCTGTCGTGAGCGTCGCGAGCGCGAACGGCACGGGAGTGCCGATCCTCGAGGTCGCGGACATCCACACGTTCTACGGGTCGATCCAGGCGCTGCGGGGCGTCTCGCTGCAGGTACACGACGGAGAGGTCGTGACGCTCCTCGGCGCGAACGGAGCGGGGAAGACGACGACGCTTCGGTCGATCAACGGCCTCAACCGGCCGCGGCAGGGGTCGATCCAGTTCGAGGGCCGCGACATCACGGCGGTGCCGGCGCACCAGATCGTGAAGCGCGGGATCGCGCAGTCGCCGGAGGGTCGCCGTCTCTTCCCGCGGATGACGGTGACCGAGAACCTCGAGATGGGGGCGTTCCAGCGGAACGACCGCGCCGAGATCCGCGACGACATGGACCGCGTCTTCGAGCTGTTCCCGCGCCTCCACGAGCGCCGGAGCCAGAAGGCGGGCACCATGTCCGGCGGCGAGCAGCAGATGTGCGCGATCGGCCGCGCGCTGATGGCGCGCCCGAAGCTGCTCCTCCTCGACGAGCCCTCGCTGGGGCTCGCGCCGATCTTCGTCGAGCGGATCTTCGACATCATCCGGCAGATCAACGAGCAGGGGACGTCGATCCTCCTCGTGGAGCAGAACGCGCTGATGGCGCTCGACGCCGCCGACCGCGGCTACGTGCTCGAGACCGGCCGCATCGTCCTCGCCGACGAGGCCGCGGCGCTGAAGACGAACGAAGAGGTGCGAAAGACGTATTTGGGAGAGACGTAGCCGGCGGCGAGTACCGTCGTGAATCGCCTGTGGTTGAGCCGAAACCCTCGTAAACACGGGGGTTTCGCTCTTTCGGAGACGTACTCAGGATCTCCGCCGAGTGCCGTTCGATTCGGCTCGGTTCAGGCGAGGACCGGGGGAAAAACTGGGGCACACGTTGAGTCTCCCGCTATCAATCTTCGGGCGCTCGACTACGTCCGATGCGAACCGTA
>DASWRL010000069.1:0-31203 GCA_036403195.1 Gaiellaceae bacterium | reverse complement strand
CGCGAGATCCTCCGGGACCACCAGGGTCGACCCGCCCGCCATCGTCGCCAGCCCGGCGGCGAGCGCCGCTGTCGCCGCAACGAGAAGTGCGACCCGCGTCGATAGATGTCCTGACTTCACGTCGAACTCCTCCTCGCTCGTGTTCTGGTGCGAACGGAGCGCGGGCGCGACGCGGTGCGGCGTCGAGGCGAAGATCACTCGATCGAGGGACTGAACACATCGAGCGCTCGTCAGACGAAGGCTTTCCTCGGCGGCCCCGATCAAGCGAACTGCATCCTCGCGGCGTCCCTCCAGGCTGCCCGCCGATACCGGCTCAACTATCGCCCGCCCGCACCGGCCTGCCTAGGCCGGAGTTTTTGCTTGCTTAGACGGCGGGGGTGGGATTTGAACCCACGGAACCCTTGCGGGTTCAGCGGTTTTCAAGACCGCCCCGTTCGACCGCTCCGGCACCCCGCCGCGCGAGACACCTTCTAACAGACGCTAGGCACGCGTTCGGTCGGCGGCGAGGGTCTCGGGGGCGCCGAAGTCGACGAGCGGCGCCGGAACGGCCACCGACCCTCCCTCGTCCTGGAAGTTCTCCAGGATCGCGATCATCGCGCGGGCGGTCACCGCCGTCCCGTTCAGCGTGTGCACGTGGTCCAGCCCCCCGCCGGGGGCCCGGAAGCGCACGTTGAGGCGGCGCGCCTGGTAGTCCGTCGTATTCGACGTCGACGTGATCTCGCGGTAGCGCGCCTGGCCCGGGAACCACGCCTCGATGTCGTACTTCTTCACCGCCGACGCCCCGAGGTCGCCCGCCGCGATGTTGAGGACGCGGTACGGCAGCCCCAGCTCCTGCACGAGCTCCTCCTCGATCTCGAGGAGCCGCTCGTGCTCGTCACGCGAGGCTCCGGGCTCGCAGAAGACGAACATCTCGACCTTGTCGAACTGGTGCACGCGGAACATGCCGCGCGTGTCCTTGCCTGCCGCTCCGGCCTCGCGGCGGAAGCACGTCGAGAACGCGACGTACCGCCGCGGCAGGTCGGTGAGCTCCTCGCCGCCGTGGAACGCCGCCATCGGCACCTCGGATGTCCCGACGAGGAACAGCTCGTCGTCGGGCACGGAGTAGAAGTCGCCCTTGTCGGACGGGAAGAACCCGGTGCCGTACATCGCCTCCTCCCGGACGAGGACGGGCGGCAGCACGGGCACGTGCCCCTTCCGCGCGATCCGGTCGAGCGCCCACCGGTAGAGCGCGAGCTCGAGGAGCGCGATGTCGCCGACGCGGTAGACGAACCGCGAGCCCGAGACCTTCCCCCCGCGCTCGACGTCGATCCAGCCGTGGTGGGCGGCGAGCTCGAGGTGGTCGCGCGGCTCGAAGTCGAACCTCGGCGGCTCCCCGACCAGCCGCACCGTGACCGCGTCCTCCTCCGAGTCGCCGTCCGGCGTGTCCTCCGCCGGGGGGTTCGGCACGCGGTCGAGGAGCGACTGCAGCCGCTCCTGCGCGGCCCCGAGCTCGCCCTCGAGCGGCTGGAGCCGGTCCTTCACCGCCTTGAGCTCCTCGAGCTGCTCCGGAGAGGGCTTCCCCTTGAGCTTCGTCCGCGCGCGCAGCTCCTCGACCTGGGTCTGCAGCGCCCGCTTCTCGGCGTCGGCGCCGAGGAGCTCGTCGAACACCGCCGCGGCGCCCTTCCGCGCGAGCGCGGCGCGGTAGGCGTCCGCGTCGGCGCGGGCCCTCTTCAGGTCGATCATCGCGTCGAGTCTAGAAGCGACTCGAGAACCTGCGCCACACCCTCGTCCTCTGCGGGCGGGCACACCCAGCGGGCGACCGCCTTCACGCGCTCGTGCGCGTTCTCCATCGCGATCCCGTACTGCGGCCACTCCACGAGCTCGACGTCGTTTTCGCCGTCGCCGAACGCGATCGTCTGCGCCTTCGTGAACCCGAGGTGCGCTGCGAGGAAGTCCATGCCCGCGCCCTTCGTGACCCCGGCCTGCGCGAACTCGAGGAAGTGCGGCAGCGACTTCGACACGAACGCGCGGCCGCCGAAGCGCTCCTTCATCTTCGGCTCGAGCTCGTCGAGCGCACCCGGGTCGCCGACGCAGACGAGCTTCGTCGGCGGCTCGGAGAGCCACTCGAGGAGGGGGCCGACGACATGGAACTCGATGTGGTTGAGGTCGGCGTAGGCGCGCGCAGCATCGGTGTCGTCGGCGACGTAGAGCTCGTCGCCGACGTAGACGTTCGGCGAGAAGCCGTGCTCGGCGAGCGCCGCGACGATCTCGCGGGCGAGGTCGAGCGGGACCGGCTCGTGCCGGAGCCACCGCCCCGCCTCGTCGGCGACGACGGCGCCCTGGTAGGCGATCACCGGCGCCTCGACGCCTGCCGGCTCGAGCGCACGGCGGACCGACTTGACCATCCTGCCGGTCACGACGATCACCGGGATCGACGCCCTGTGCGCGCGGCGGATCGCCTCGATCGTCCGTGCGTGGAGCGCGCCGTCGGTCCAGACGAGCGTGCGGTCGAAGTCGGACGCCACGACGCGCACGTCGCGCGGGAAGTCGTCGGGGAGGCGCAGCGCCTCGATCAGCCGTTCGCGTTCCCGCCGGACGCCTTGACGACGTAGGCGGTCACGTCGGCGATCTGCTTGTCGCTCAGCTGACCCTTGAACGACGGCATCGCGCCGGCGCCCTTCGTCACGCGCTGCACCGCCAGGGAGAGCGGCGGCTTCGCCTGGTCGAGGTTCGGCCCGACCGTCCCGTTCGAGCCGGCGTCCTTCAGGGTGTGGCAGCCGGTGCAGCCGGCGCTCGCGAAGACCTTCTTCCCTGCCGTCGGGTCGCCGTTCTTGTACTGGGCCGGGACGCCCGCCGTCTGCTCCTTCGGCACCGTCCCGACGACCTTCGTCGGCAGCGGCCCGACGACGTCCTCCCCCGGTTTCGAGGTCGAGCACCCGGCGGCGAGCACGACGAACACGAGCAGCGGGGCGAGGCGGCGCACGAGCGCGAGTGTATACAGCGGCGGCGCTGTTCACGGCGGGTTAAGCGGGCCGCTGCAGGGCCGATGCCGTCCCTACAATCCGGGATATGAAGCGCAGGTCATACGGCCGCGATGCCGGCCTCACAATGCGGATGCTCGCCACGAGCGCGCTGCTCGGGCTGCTCTACGTCGTCTTTGCGATCGTCCTCTTCCAGGTCCTGAACGTCGGCCTCGTCCCGATGCTCCTGATCGTGGTCGGGATCGCGTTCTTCCAGTACTACACCTCCGACAAGCTCGCCCTCGCCGCCGCCGGCGCGAAGGTCGTCTCGCGCGAGGACGCGCCGCAGCTGCACGACATGGTCGAGCGGCTGTGCGCCATGGCGGACCTCCCCAAGCCGCGCGTTGCGATCATGGACACGCCGGTCCCGAACGCGTTCGCCACCGGCCGCTCGCCGAAGCATGCGGCCGTGTGCGTCACGACGGGCCTGTGGGAGCGGCTCGAGCCGAAGGAGGTCGAGGGCGTGCTCGCGCACGAGCTGTCGCACATCGCGAACCGCGACGTCCTCGTGATGACCCTGGCGAGCTTCTTCGCGATGCTCGCGGCGATGCTGACGCGGTTCGGGCTCTACGCCGGCATGTGGGGCGGCGGCGACCGCCGCGACAACAACGGGCCGCCCGTCTGGCTGATCATCTTCGTCGTCTCGATGCTCGTGTACGTGCTGAGCTTCATCCTCATCCGCATGATCTCGCGCTACCGCGAGTACGCGGCCGACCGCGGCTCGGCGCTGATCACGGGCGCGCCGGAATACCTGATGAGCGCGCTCCAGAAGATCTCGTCGCAGATGACGCTGATCCCGAACCGCGACCTCCGGCAGGTCGAGGGCATGAGCGCCTTCTTCATCATCCCGGCCCGCGTGCGGGGCGCTGCGTCGGAGCTCTTCATGGACCATCCGCCGATCGAGAAGCGCCTCGCGGCGCTCGCCGAGATCGCGCGCGAGATGGGCCGCCCGGTCGCGTAGAGGTCGCGACCGTCTAGCCTGACGGGGTGGGGCTCAGGGACATCCTCTCCGGGCGCAAGAAGCTCCCGGGCCCGAAGGACGACCGGCTGTTCGCGCTGACGACGGCTGCGGTCACGCTCGACGTCGAGCTCGGGCTCAAGACCGCGGGTGTCGGGGCGATCACCTTCAAGCCGCAGTCGTCGGGCGAGTTCCGGAGTGCGTTCGACGACGTCGACAAGCTGCTCGACGCTGTCGCCCAGCAGTCGGGCTCGACCGTCGACCGAAAGACGGACGACTTCGGCTACGACTGGATCGTCGTCCACGACCCCGACCTCGAGGATCTGGTCGGGACGGCGCACACGCTCGCGGCGGAGCTGACGGCGCAGGGGTTCGGGGAGCAGCTGCTCGCAGCCGTCTTCAAGTTCGAGGGAGGCGCGCGGCCCGTCTACTGGATCTACGGGTTCAAGCGCGGCGCGTTCTGGCCGTTCATCCCGACGGGGAAGAACCAGCGCGACAACGCCACCGAGCTCGAGCTGAAGGCGAAGCTGGAGAACGAGCTCCCGATCGAGCAGGACCTCACCCGGTGGCTCGCGCTCTTCGACGCGCCTCTCTGACCGTCGCGCTGCCGGCACTCGTCGGCCTCTCGACGCTGCTGCACTGGCTCGCCGGACGCCGGATCACCGGCCTCTGGATCATGCCGGACGAGGTGATCTACGCCGACCGCGGGCTCGGCCTGTGGCGCCACCTCTCGCTGCCGATCCTGAACGGCCAGGGTGCGGGGTACAGCGTCCTCTACCCCGTCGTCGCGGGCCTGCCGCTGTCGTTCGGGTCGCTCGCGCGCGGCTACGCGTCGCTGAAGCTGCTGCAGGCGCTCGTCGCCTCGCTCGCCGCAGTGCCGGTCTTCATGTACGGGCGACGGCTGATGCCGCCGGCGTACGCGCTGCTCGCGGCGGCGCTCACGCTGTCCTCGCCGCTCCTCCTCTACTCCGGGTTCGTGATGACGGAGGTCGTGTACTACCCGGTCGCCGCGCTCGCCGTGCTCGCGACGGCGCACGCGGTCGCGACGACGCGGCTCCGCGACCAGCTGGTCGCACTGGCGCTGATCGCGGCGGCGGTCGCGACGCGGGTGCAGGCGATCGTCCTCGTGGGCGTCTTCGCGGGCGGGGTGCTCCTCGACGCCGTGATGGCGCGGGACGCGCGCCGGGTGCGCAGGTTCTGGCCGATCTGGGCGCTGCTCGCGCTCGTCGCGGTCGCGGTCGCCGCCTCACCGGGGCTCTTCGGCGCGTACGCAGGCGCCTTCTCGCGCGGCTATCCCCTCGGCGCCTCGGTCCGTCTGGTCTACTACCACCTCGCGTACATCGTCCTGCTCGTCGCAGTGGCGCCGATCCTCGCCGCCTCCGTCCTCGTCGTTCAGGCGGTTCGCGGGAAGGAGCATGACCCCGGCGCCCGCGCGCTGCTCGCGGTCACTGCGATGACCGTGCTCCTGGTCTCGATGCAGGTCGGCGTGTTCGCCGCGCGGTACGCACCGCACCTCCTCGGGCGCGACCTCGCGGCGGTGCCGCCACCCCTCTTCCTCGTGTTCGCGCTCTGGGTCGCGCGCGGGACGCCGCGGCCGTTCGTGGTCGCGGCGGCGAGCGTGCTCGGGATCGCCGCGGTCGTGCTCGCAGCGCCGTGGAACGACCTGATCGCGAGCAACGCACTCCCGGACACGATGGAGATCGCGCCGTTCCTCTCGCATGCGGGGAGGCAGCCGGCGACGGTGATCGCGCTCGGCGTGGCGCTCGCGCTGCTCCTCTTCCTGTTCGCGCCGCGCCGCATCGCGCTCCTCCTCCCCGCGCTCGTTCTCGCGGCTCTCACGGGCTCGTCGGTGAGCGCGTCCGACCTGATCTCGCACAAGGTCAGGTTCGACCAGGCGGCGATGGTGGGGACGCCGCGCGACTGGGTCGACCGCGCGACGCGCGCTCCGGTCGCCTACGTCTTCGCCGGGGACCCCGCCGACGTGAACATCGTCTGGCAGCAGCGCTTCTGGAACGACCGCGTCCGCGACGTGCTCGCGTTCCCGCCGTACGCGGTCACGGGGCCGCTGCGCTCGAGCCAGCACGCGCCCGCGCCGGGCGGACGCATCGCCGTGCCCGAGCGGTACGTCGTGGCGAACGACGACCTGAGCTTCGTCGGCGAGCCGGTCGCCCGCCAGGATCGGGGCGTGGACTACCCCGGGCTGACGCTGTGGCGCCTGGACGGGCCGCCGCGGGTGGCGACGGCCCGTACCGGCGTGAAGCCGAACGGCGACATCTTCTCGAGCGCCCAGGTCGTGGCCTGGGGGTGCGCCGGCGGCCAGCTGCAGCTGACGCTGATCCCGAAGGCGACGGACGACGTCAGCGTGTTCCTCGGCGGCCGCCGCATGCTTGCCGCGCACATCGCCGGGCTCGAGTACTGGAACGGGACGGTGTCCGTGCCGCCGGCGACTCCGTCACCGTGCGTCTTCACGATCCACGGCGGGCTGCTGCTGGGCTCCACCCGCATCGCCTTCGTCCGCGCCTAGCCCCTCGAGCTGCTTCGGCGCCTCGCCCTGGCCGAGCTCCGCCTTCATCTTCGCGAGCTCGTCGTCGACCTGACCGCTCTGGGAGATCTGCTGGAGCTGGCGGTCGATGTCGTCGCCGGAGCCGGTGATGTCCGTCAGCGCGCCGGCAGCGGTCAGCTCGTCGATCGCGTTCGCACGCGCCTGCATCTGCTGCGTCTTCTCCTTCGCACGCTCCACCGCCATCCCGACGTCGGCCATCTCGTCGCCGATCCCCGACGCGGCTTCGCCGATGCGGACCTGCGCCTCGGCGGCCGAGTACTGCGCCTTGATGACCTCCTTCTGCGTGCGGAAGGACTCGACCTTCGCCTGCAGCGTGCGCTCGCCCTCGATCAGCTTCTGCTGCTGCGCCTCGAGCTGCTGGCCCTGCGTCATGATGTCCTGCAGCTGGGCCTGGACGGCCGCCTTCCGCGTCAGGGCCTCCCGCGCGAGATCCTCACGGCTCGCCTTCAGCGCGTCACGCGCCTGGTCGTCGAGCTTGTCGACCTGCTGCTGCATGCTCGTGTACTGCAGCTCGAGCCGCTTCTTCGCCGTCGTCACGTCGGCGATGCCGCGCTTCACGTTCTGCAGCTGCTGGAGCTGCTGCTCGTACGAGTAGTCGAGCGTCTCGTTCGGGTTCTCGGCGCGATCGAGCGCTTTCGACGCCTTCGCGCGGAAGATCAGCGTAAATCGCTGCCAGAGGCCGGCCATTCGTCTTCAACTCCTCGGGTTCGGGTGTCGGTAGGTTATCGCCGTGGAGCCGCTCGACCCGCGGATCGAGGCATACGTCGAGCAGGTCACGTCGCCGCACGAGGCGCTGCTCGCGGAGTTGTCGGCCGAGACGGCGGCCGAGCTCGGCTCGACGCAGATGCTGACGGGGCCGGTCGCGGGCCGGTTCCTCGAGCTCCTCGTGTGGTTCGGGCGCCCGCGCCGGGTGCTCGAGATCGGCACGTTCAGCGGCCATTCGGCGCTCGCGATGGCGGGCGCGCTGCCCGAGAACGGGCGGATCGACGCGTGCGAGATCGACCCCGATCGCGCGGCGTTCGCGCAGCGCTACTTCGACCGCTCGCCCCACGGCGGGAAGATCACGCTCCACGTCGGGCCTGCGATCGAGACGATCGAGCGCCTCGAGGGCGACTTCGACCTCGTCTTCCTCGACGCCGACAAGGAGGGGTACGTCGACTACTACGAGGCCGTGCTGCCGCGGCTGACCGAGCACGGGCTCATCGTCGCGGACAACACGCTGGCGGGCGGCCGCGTGGTCGACGGAGACCGGCCGCCGATCGCCGATTTCAACGAGCACGTCGCCGCCGACCCGCGGACGGTGCAGGTCCTGCTCTCCGTCCGCGACGGCATGACCCTGATCCGGCGCGCGTAGCCACACTTCCGTAACGTCGCCAAACGACGTGACGGAAGAGAAACAGATCTTCCACAGCCCCCTCGGGTGCAGGGAAAACAGGCGCTTTCGCCCGCCCGTCGGTCGCCAAACGACGTCACGGCGACGTCACGGCCGTCGCGGATCGACGGACGCTGCCATGTCCGGATTGGACAGTAGGGTGGCGCGGTGCGCCTGATCGTCGCCCGCTGCGAGGTCGCCTACTCGGGACGCCTGAACGCCTTCCTCCCGGCGTCCACGCGGCTCCTGATGCTGAAGGACGACGGCTCGGTGCTCGTCCACGCCGACGCGGGCGGATACAAGCCGTTGAACTGGATGACCCCGCCGACGGTGATCGAGGCGAGCGAGGACCTCGTCGTCGTGCGGAAGCGCGCGGGGCGGGCGGAGGACCGGCTCGAGATCCGCCTCCTCGAGGTGCTCTCGGACGTGACGCACGACATGGGCGAGGCGGCGGCGCTCGAGAAGGACGGCGTCGAGCGCGACCTCCAGTTGCTCCTCGCGGAGTCCCCCGAGCACGTGGAGCCCGGTCTGCGTCTCGTCAAGCGCGAATGGCCGACGGACGTCGGCCCGGTCGACCTGATGTGCCGCGACGAGAGCGACGGCTGGGTCGCAGTCGAGATCAAGCGGATCGGGACGATCGACGCCGTCGAGCAGCTGACGCGCTACCTCGACTGCATCCGCGTCGACCCCTCGCGTTCCGCCTGTCGCGGGATCGTGGCCGCCCAGCAGATCAAGCCGCAGGCGGTTGCTCTCGCGGAGCAGCGCGGGATCGGGACCGTGGAGGTCGACCTAGCCGTGCTCCGCGGCGAGCGCACGCCCGAGCTGACCCTCTTCGCCTAGGGCACCACGGCGGCCTTCAGCAGGTCGCGCGGCGGGTCGGCGAACAGCGCCGGGAGCTCGGCGAGGAGCACGCGGTGCGACACGAGCCGCTCCCACGGGTACGCGCCGCTCGCAAGGAAGGCGAGCGCCGCCCGCACGGTCGCCGGCGTGTGGTGGAACGACCCGCGGATCGTCAGCTCGTCGTAGTGCAGGCGATACGCGTCCACCGGCGGACGCGCGTCGCGCGGGAGGCCCCCGAACAGGACGACCGTCCCGCCGGGTCGGACGAGCTCGACCGCCGCGGCCCACGCGTCCTCCGTCCCGGCCGCCTCGATGACGACGTCGGCGCCGCGGCCGTCGCCGCCCCCGGCGCCGAACGCCCCCGCGAGCGCCCGCCGCTCGGCCCGCCCGCCGACGACGACCGGCCAGCCGCCGGCGTCCGCGACGCAGGCGGCGAGCATCAGGCCGATCGGCCCGGCGCCGAGGATCGCGACGGTGTCGCCCGCCTGCACCGCCGCGCGCTCGACGCCGCGGAGGCAGCACGCGAGTGGCTCGACCATCGCCGCCACCTCCGGCGCCAGCACCGCCGGCACGTCGTGCAGGTTGACCGCGGCGATCCGCGCCGGAACGACGATCCAGTCGGCGTACGCGCCGGCGAGAAACACGAGGTCGCAGCACTGCTCGCCGCGTGCGCAGCCGTCGCACGCGCCGCACGGCGCCGAGTTCGCCGCGACCACACGGCGGCCGTCGAGGATCCCGCAGAACTCGTGACCGAACGGCGCGGGAGTCTCCCGGAGGAGGAGCGGGTGACCGCGCCGGAACGTCTTCAGGTCGGTGCCGTCGGTGAGGGCGACCTCGACCTGGACGAGCGCCTCGCCCGGCCCCGGCTCGGGCTTCGGCACGTCCTCGATCCGGAGGTCACCGGAGGCGTACAGCCGCGCCGCCTTCACGGCGTGAAGACGACCTTCTCCACCTCGCCGCGCCGGTAGAGCTCGACGCCGGCGCGGAACCGCTCGAGCGGCAGCGCGGTCACTCGCGGGAGGTCGAGCTCGGGCAGGACCGCGAGCGCGGCCTCGAACCAGCGCGGGCTCGCCGAGCGGGAGCCGACGACCCGGAGCTCCTTTCGGTACACGGCGTCGAGCGTCACCGGCACGTCGCCGTCCGGTGCGGCGAAGACGACCAGCGTCCCACCCGGCTCGAGCCGGCGCAGCGCCGCATTGACGCCGCCGTGCGCGGTCACGACGGCCGCGTCGACCGACGCTCCGTCGTCGCGCCCCGCCCCGAGCGCAGCCGCACGGGCGCCGCGCTCCGGCCGCAGGTCGACGGCGACGACCGCGTCGCCGCGCCGGCGGAGCACCTGCACCCACAGCAGCCCGACTGAGCCGCAGCCGACGACGAGCACGCGCCCTCGCGGCACCGACTCGGCCGCACGCAGGACGCATGCGAGCGGCTCGACCCACACGCCGTCGAGCTCCCCCGCCTCGGCCGGCAGCGCGACGACATGCGTCGCGCGCAGTCGCTCGGCGAAGCCGCCCGGGTCGAGCCGCACCGTCGTGAACTCGGCGCACGTCGACTCGTGCCCCGCGAGGCAGCGCGCGCACGAGCCGCACGGCACACGGTGCATCACAGTCACCCGTGTCCCGTCGTCGAGCAGCCCGACGACCTCGTGTCCCAGCACCGACCCCGCCGGCCCACGGCCGAGCTTCTCGACGTCGGAGCCGCAGAGCCCGCACCCGCTGACCTGCACCAGCGCCCCCGGCCCGGACGGCTCCGCGAGCTCGACGAGCTCGGGCAGCCCGTGGGCGTCGAGGGCGACCGCGCGCACCGCCGCAGTGTAGGCGGCACGCGCGGCCTTGCCCCGACGCGCCTAAAGGTGGACCGGGAACGAGACGAGCCGCCGGGTGGAGACGCCGGCGAGCGCCGGGTCACCGGCCTTCCGGGCGCGGACGAAGACGGCGAGCAGCTGCTGCCGCGGCGATGCCGGGAAGCGACCCGCCTGGTGGACCGTGACCGTCGCCCAGCCGGTCGCGTCCGTGGTCGCCTCCGGCGGCGTGTTGAACTGCTCGAACGGCACGGCGGTCGCGTACACGAGCGCGCCCGTGACGGAGCGCCCGCCGCACGCCGAGACGTGGAACCGCAGCGTCAGGTCCTCGGTGGAGCGCGTCACGACGCTCGGCGAGGCGGTCTGGCCGTCGATCAGGAGCCGGGCCGGCTGCGACACCGCCGTCACCGCGAGCGGACCGGTGCCGGTCGTCGGGCAGCCGTTCAGCGTCGTCGGCGTCGGCGCCGGAGCCGCTGCGACGACACCGGTCGGGACGGACGTCGCGTTGGTCGTGCCGCCGTTGTTCTTCGCGCTCTCGCGCACGCGCAGCGTGTTGCCGACGTCGACCTTCTTCAGCGTGTACGTGGAGGTCGTCGCCCCCGAGATGTTCGAGCAGCTGCCGCCGGTCTGGTCGCAGCGGCGCCACTGGAACGAGTACGTGATCGGCCCCGTGCCGTTCCACGTTCCGCTGTGTGCGGTCAGCGTGCTGCCCTCCGTGGTCGTGCCGGTGATCGTCGGGGGGCTCTGGTTCGAGGGCGGCGACCCCGCCGCCTCGGAGAGCCCTGCCACAGCGAGCACCGTCACGGCCCCTGCGGCGAGCAGCGCGAGCAGATTCGTCCTACGCGTCATTCCCTCTCTCCTTCCGTCGTGTTCCTGCGGGTTTCCCGCGCGCCGAGGGGAAGCGGTGAAGACTGTGTGAGGTTCCGGTAAGCCGACGCGGCGCTACACTGTCGGCCGTCCCGGGGCTATAGCTCAGTTGGGAGAGCGCCTGGATCGCACCCAGGAGGTCGGCGGTTCGAGCCCGCCTAGCTCCATCTCAGAATCCCCGCCTTCTGCGGGGATTCTTCTATTCGAGGTGCGGCGAGCGCTTCGTCGCCGCTCACACCGTGGAACGGACGCCGGCTTCGTGCTCGACCGAGTCGAGCTGCTCGCCGAAGGATCCGGCCATCGCCGTACGCGCCCGCGCGACGCGAAACGTCGGCAGCACGGGCTGTTTCGCCGTTCCCTCGAGCTCCAGCGCGATCGACGCGTACAGCGCGACCGCCGCGACCGCGATCCCGACCCACCCCGACGCGTGCGCCCACCATGTTCGATGGGTCTCGCCCGAGACGCCCGTGAGCACGAACCGCGCGGCGGCCGTGGCGAGGACCACCCCGGGAAGAAGCGCCCCGGACCGAAGCGATGCGAGGAGCGGCGCGAGCAGCGCAGCAGCGGCGGCGAGCAGGAGCAGCCCGAGCGCGTTCGACGGCGCCAGGCGTCCCGAGGGGCGTCACGACCAGGTCGACCGCGAACGCGAGCCACGCAGCCCTCAGCACAGCGGACCCTGTCGCCGCGGCCGCGCTGCGCGCGCTGAAGCCCCACCAGGCGGCGAGCAGCTGCAGCGGCACCGGGTGCCGGTGGACCGGCGGCGTTAGCGGCCGCCCGCGCACGGGAACCACAAGGTGTGGAGCAGACGCACCTCGAAAGGATGCGCTCGAACGAGGAGACGTTCGCAGCGGCGAACGAGCAGATCCGCGAGGCGGCGGAGGCGTCGAACCTCGACCCGATCCCGTTCCTCTGCGAGTGCTCGACCGTCCGCTGCACCGCGCTCATGCGCGTGCCCCTGGCTCGGTACATGCGCATCCGCGAGCACGGCCACTTCCTCATCTGCCCCGGGCACGACGACCCCGAGGTGGAGCACCTGATCGAGGACTGCGGCAGCTACTACGTGGTCGAGAAGTTCCGCGACGACCCGTCGCCTCCGTAGGCGACGCTCAACGCACGCGGACGCGGAACCGTCGTGCCTCGAGCGCCTTGGCCGACGCGTCGCTCTTCGTCAGCGCGATCGACACCGTCGTCGTCCCTGCGCGGCCGGTGCGGAAGACGAGGACGACCGAGGGCCCGACATCGGCCTCGGAGACCTGGCGCAGCACTTTCGTGTCGAACGGGCGGGCAATCCGCCAGACGCGCCCGCCGCTCCTCTTCGGCAACGCGACCGCGACGAGCTCGCCGCGCGGCGCGTCGACGGTCGTGAGCGGCCCGGCCGGCAGCGGCCCCACCGGCGTCGAGTCGGCGAGCGCCACCGCCGTCC
Source organism: Gaiellaceae bacterium (assembly GCA_036403195.1). Lineage (GTDB taxonomy): Bacteria > Actinomycetota > Thermoleophilia > Gaiellales > Gaiellaceae > PALSA-600. Next base: position 18,380 of record DASWRL010000069.1, on the reverse strand, counting down.
CTCCGGTGACCGCAACCGCGGCCGACACTACGAGCAGCATTCTTCTCACGGAAGCGGGATGTCCGATCGGCCACGCGCTTCCTGCCGCTCCGCCTCGGTGAGCTCCGACTCGCGGACCGGCGTGACGAGCGACCAGTGCCCGCCGACCGGACACCGCTGGTAGCGCCACCAGCCGAGGCGCAGCGCCTTGAACGACACCCCGGGGAACCAGAACGTCGTGAACAGGTGACCCTGCCGGCAGCGGACGACGAGCTTCCCGCCCATGGGATACCCGCGCAGCTTCATCGCGATCGGATCCGCGACCACCGACGCGAGGCCGAGGAGCCAGAGGCGCCGATGCCTGCCCGCCGCCCGTCCCAGACGCATGCGAGCAGTCTGCCTTAGTGGAGGTCACGCGGCGACCGTGAGCGAGGCGGTGACGCCGAGGTTCCCGCCGCCGCAGCGCGCGGTGAGCCCGTAGCGCCCGGGAGCCCGCGTCGAGGGGATTCGCGTCCGCACGGAGAACCGCCCGGCCGCGCCGACGCGCGCGACCACCGCGGGCACACCCGCGAACGAGTGCGCGGCCGAGAATGCCTTCGAGAGGACGGTGACCGCGTCACCCGCGGTGCAGCCTCCCGCCACGCCGTGGACGAGGACGCTCCCGCCGCGGCGGACGATCGTGGGCGTCGCGGCGAGCGAAACGGTCGCGGAGCTCGTCCTGCGGCTGACGTCGAGCCCGCTCGCGACGGCGGTCGCGAGCGGCACGTCCGTGAGCGTCCTCGCCCCGGACGCGCTCAGGACGATCCGGCGGCCGCGCCGGTCGGTGGCGCAGCGCCAGGCCGCGCCGCGCGCCGCGGACCAGTACACCTTGTTCCCGGACAGCTGAAGCGTCTTGTCGACCGGCGCCCACGCCGTGCAGGCACCGGCGAACCGCTCCGTCCGCCACACGAAGACGTCGTTCGTCCAGCGGTACACGCCTTGCCGAACGCGCACGCGCCGAGTGAACGGAACCTGGAGCTTTCCGGCGACGACCGCCGCGCCCGAGCGGTAGCGGTACCCGGACGGCGTCCGCGCGGGCAGGAACAGGCTTCCGCCCGCCTGCGCCGCGAGGTGCGTGCGAAGGGCCGGCGACAGGTAGCTCCACGCCGGCGTGAATCCCGCATGAGCGACGACTGCGGCGACGGACGCCGAGGCGACTGCGAGCGCCGCTATCCGAAGACGTCTCACGGTCGGACCGTACGCTCCGGCTGTTCGCGGCGGGTGAGCGAATCGTACGAATCTCCCACCGAACCCATAGCCGACGCACAGGTCGCTCTTAGGGGCGGGAGCCACGATCCGACCATGAGCAGATCGCAGAAGACACGGTTGGGAGTCGCTGTCGTCGTCGGAGCCGCGGTCGCCGCGGCAGGCGCGTCGGTCGCGGCGGGGAAGCTGCACGGGTCGGCGCCGTCGACCCGTAGCGGCCTCGCCGCCGCGGCCGCGTCGTACGCCGACTACGGCGGCGCACCCGGAGGGTTCGGGCACCACGGCGACCACCAAGGCGGCAACCCGCTGGCGGACGCCGCGACCTACCTCGGGAAGACGGACAGCGAGCTTCGCACGGCGCTCGAGTCCGGCAAGACGCTCGCGCAGATCGCGGACGCGACGAGCGGGAAGTCCGCAGCGGGTCTCGTCGAGGCGCTCGTCGCGGCCGAGAAGACCCGGGTGGACCAGGCGGTGAAGGACGGGCACCTCACGCAGGCGCAGGCCGACCAGATCACGGCGGGGTCGAAGGACCGGATCACGAACCTCGTGAACGGCACCTTCCCGCGCCCCGGGTTCGGCCACCACTTCGGGCACGGCCCGGGTGACGACCTCGACGCGGCCGCGACGTACCTCGGCACCTCGACGAGCGACCTGATGACGAAGCTGCAGGCGGGGAAGACTCTCGCGCAGGTCGCGGACGCGACGAGCGGGAAGTCGGCGGCCGGGCTCGTCGACGCCCTCGTCACGCACGAGAAGGCCGAGCTCGCACAGAAGGTGAAGGACGGCGAGCTCACCCAGGCGCAGTCCGACCAGCTGTCGGCGGGCCTGAAGCAGCGGTTCACGGACCTCGTGAACGGGACAGGGTTCCGCGGCGGCTTCGGCTTCGGCCACGACCATGGCTTCGGGCCGCCGCCCGACGGCAACGGCCCGCCGACCGGCGGCGGCACGCCGACGCCTTCGACGCACATCTAGCGGCAGTCGACCGAGGATCCGCACGCGCTACCGTCGGCGCGTGCGGATCCTCGCCGCCGTCGTGCTCGCGCTCGCTCTCCCGGCGAGGCCCCCGATCGTCCAGAAGCCGATTCCGTTCGGCCCGGCGCGACGAGCCGAGACCGCCGCGTATGCCGCGCGCCACTACGGCATCCACACGTGGCGCCTCGTGCACCCGCACGTCATCGTCGAGCACTACACCGCGAGCGACAGCTTCACGTCGGCGTGGAACACGTTCGCGCACGACGCGCCGGACGTCGAGCTCCACGAGCTCCCTGGCACGTGCGCCCACTTCGTGATCGATCGCGACGGGACGATCTACCAGCTCGTGCCGCTCACTGCGATGTGCCGCCACACGGTCGGACTGAACTGGACCGCCGTCGGGATCGAGCACGTGGGGACGAGCGACGCCGAGATCCTCTCGAACCCGAGGCAGCTGCAAGCGTCGCTGCGGCTCACGCTCTGGCTGATGCACCGGTACGCGATCTCGCTCCCGAACGTGATCGGCCACGCCGAGAGCCTGACGAGCCCGTACCACCGCGAGCGGTACGCGCCGTGGCGGTGCCAGACCCACGGCGACTGGACGCACGGCGACATGACGACCTACCGCGCGCGCCTGGCGGCACTCGCACGCCGTGCCGGTGTCGCGATCTCCACTGCCGGCAGGCCGGTCGCGACGCGCTGCTGACGCGACGTACCATCTGATCATGACCCGCGCGCAGCGGCTGCTCCTCGACGCGCAGCTCGCGTTCTGGATCTGCGTCGGCCTCTGCTTCGCCGTGACCGGCGGCGGGCTCTTCTCCCACAACCACGGGCTCAGCTTCTACGGCGGCCGCTGGTCGACGATCGTGCCGTGGACGGTCGGTCTCGCCGCCGCGTCCTTCCTCGTCCTTCGCGCCGCGGAGGAGCTCGTCCACACGGACCCGCCGCTCGCGCGCGCGCTCCGGCTCAACGTGCTGCTCGTGCTCTCGATCCTCTTCACGCCGGACACCGTGAGCCAGCTCTGGTACGTGTTGCACATCGTCGCGAGCACCGCTCTCTTCCTGTTCCAGGCGGCGCTCGGCCTGTGGCTCGTGCTGCGGTCGCTGCGCGCCGTCGTGCTGCAGCTCTACGTCGTCCAGATCGCAGGAGGGATCGTCGCCGGCTTGTCGCAGGTCCACCTGATCGACCTGCTGGGGATCGGGATCGTCGTGTTCCAGGTCGCGTTCGGCGCGCTCCTCGTCTGTTTTCCGATCGGCGACGCACGGGTAGTCGCCGCACGTGAGGCGACCGGAACGGACTGACGGCTACGCGCCGATCGACGACTACGCGCTGATCGGCGACGGGCGCTCGCTGGCGCTCGTCGCGCTCGACGGCTCGATCGACTGGCTGTGCCTTCCGGACCTCGACGCGCCTGCGGTCCTCGCCGCGCTGCTCGACGCCGAGTGCGGCGGCCGTTTCCGCCTCGCCCCGACGGACCCTTTCGCCGTCTCACGCCGTTACGCCGACGACAGCAACGTCCTCGAGACCGTCTTCAGCACGTCGACAGGCACCGTGAAGATCACCGAGGCGTTCCTCATGGACGGAGGCGCGCTGCTGCCGTGGGCGGAGCTCGTGCGCAAGGTCGAGGGGCTCGACGGCGAGGTCGAGCTCGAGTGGAGGCTCGAGGCGCGGCCGCGGTGGGGCCGCGAGCGCGTGACCGCAGAGCTGAAGCAGGACGTCGCGCTCGTCGAGTGGGACGGCGACGCGATCGCGATCCTCTCCTACGGCTGCGGCGACCCGAGGATCGACGGCGCCGACGTGCACGGGAAGATCACCGTTCGCGCGCACGAGAACGCGCTGCTCGCGATGCTCTACTTCGACGACGACCCCTACGCGCTCCCGCCGCAGGGCGAGCTCGAGGTGCGGCTCGACCGGACCCGCGCGTACTGGCAGACCTACACCCGAGAGATCCCCTATGACGGCCCGTGGCGCGCCGCAGTGCGGCGCGCGGTGCTCGCCCAGCGGCTGCTCACGTTCCCGCCGACCGGCGCGATCGCCGCAGCGGCGACGACGTCGCTGCCGGAGCGAGTCGGCGGCGACCGGAACTGGGACTACCGCTTCTCGTGGGTCCGCGACACGTCGCTCGCGCTCGAGTCGCTGCTCGCCGTGCGCCTCTCGGTCGAGTGCCAGCGCTCGCTCGCGTGGGTGATCGAGGCCTCGCGCGCCCGCGACGAGCTGCAGCCGATGTACACCCTCCGCGGGAGCGCCGACCTCCCGCGCGAGGACATCGACCTCGACGGGTACCGCGGCTCGCGCCCGGTACGCGTCGGGAACGACGCGCAGGGGCAGCTCCAGCTCGGCGGCTACGCCGACGTGATCGGCGCCGCATACCGGTTCTGCGGCGCGGGCCACATGCTCGACCCGCGGACGGCCGAGCGCTGCCGCGAGCTGGCCGACGACGTCTGCCGTCTGTGGGAGCGCGACGATGCCGGCATCTGGGAGATCGAGCCGCGGCCGTACACGACGTCGAAGGTCGCCTGCTGGTCGGCGCTCCAGCACGCGATCGAGCTGACCGAGCAGGGTCGCGTGCCCGACGGCAGCGTGGACACGTGGAGGGAGACGCGCGGCGAGATCCGGGCGTGGGTGGAGGGCCGATGCTGGTCCGACGCGAAGGGCGCATACCTCCTGCACCCGGGCAGCGACGAGTTGGACGCAAGTGTCCTCCTCGGCGCACGCTTCGGCTACTTCGAGCCGGGGAACGAGCGCTTCCTCACGACGATCGACGCGCTGCGCCGCGAGCTCGGCGCCGGCCCGTTCCTCTACCGGACGTCGGGCCTGCGCGGGCGGGAAGGCTGCTTCCTCGCATGCTCGTTCTGGCTCGTCGACGCCTACGCGCGCATGGGGCGCATCGACGACGCGCAGGCCCTCATGGAGGAGCTCGTCTCCGCAGCCAACGACGTCGGCCTGTTCGCGGAGGAGATCGACCCGGACACGAGGCGGCACCTCGGCAACTTCCCCCAGGCGCTCACGCACCTGTCGCTCGTGCTCGGCGCGGTGTCGGTGATGAACGCGGAGCGCGCCTCGGTCTGAGGTCAGCGGCGGACGGCGGCCGCGTGCGCGGGCATGCCCTCGGCCGCCGCGAGCGCCTCGACCGTCGGCCGCACGCGCTCGAGCCCCTCGCGGGTCAGCCGCTGCACCGTCACCGGCTTCAGGAAGGTCTCCAGGCCGAGCCCGCCCACCGATCGCGCCCAGCCGCCGGTCGGCAGCACGTGGTTGCCGCCCGTCGCGTAGTCGCCCGCCGCGACGGGCGAGTAGCGCCCGACGAAGACGGCCCCGGCGTTCCGCACCCGCTCCGCGTCGGCCTCCGCGTCGCCGAGCAGCACGAGGTGCTCCGGCGCGATCGCCTCCGCCTCCTCGAGCGTTGCGACGGCGCGGCAGACGGCGTCCTCCCCGTGCTCGCGCTGCGCGGCGAGCTCCTGCGCGACGAGCGTCGGGTCGTCGCCGCCCACGACGACCACCTCGGACGGCCCCCCGGGGAGGTCGATCGCCACGTCCCGTGCGACCTCGAGCTTCGCGTCGTTGACGTGCCGGTTGCCGGGGCCGACGATCTTGTCGACCCGTTCGACGTACGCGAGGAAGCCGATCGCCTGCGGGCCTCCGAGCGCCCACACCTCCTCGAGCCCGAGCAGCTCGGCGGCGGCCGCGATCGCGCCCGCGCCCGCGGGCGGCGTGCAGACGACGATGCGACGGACGCCCGCGACCTGCGCCGGCACCGCGCACATCACGAGCGTCGAGACGAGGTTCCGCGGCACGTAGACACCGACCGTGTCGAGCGGCAGCCACCGGCGCGTGAGCGTCACGCCGGGCTCGACCTCGAGCTCGACGTCCTGCGGGCGCTGCAGCTCGTGCCAGCGCCGGACCCGGTCGGCGAGCGCGAGGATCGCCTCGGCGGGCACCTCCCCCGAGGGCGCTGCTCGCGCGGGCTCGACGCCGTCGAGCCGAACGGCCCACTCACGCACGGCGTCGAGCCCCCGCTCCTTGATCTCCGCCGCGATCGTCACGCGGCCATCTTGTCAGGAGGGCCTGGTCACGGCGACGAGCTCGTTGCGCTCGTCTCCCCCGCGCTCCGTCTGCTCGAGGACGGTCCCGATCCCGCGCACGTACAGCTTGTGGTCGACCGTGCCCGGCTCGAGCGGCGTCGTCTCCTGCGTCAGGACCGCGTTCGCGCCGAGGACCGAGAGCACGCGGAAGCGATCCTCCGCGTGGCCGCGGTAGTACTCCTGGCGGCCGCCCATCCCGACCCGCGGGTGCGCCGGCATGTAGATCCCGGCACGGGCCCCGTCGACGCCCGACTTCCAGGTCCCCTCCGTGCCCGTCACGCGCCCGTGCGCGTCGAGCACGGCGGTGTCCTCGCCCATGTACCAGACGTTCCCTGCGGCGTCCTGGGTGTACCAGTCCGTCGTCCGCTCCCGCAGCTTCCCGCGGAGGTAGAGGCGGTCCGCAACGACCGCGCACGGCTTGCCGTCGATCACGACCGTCGTCCGCGCCACGGTCACGACGTCGCGCGACGGGGCGCCGTCCTTGACGCCCGTGTACACCCACCGCGTGCCCGCGGCGAGCGGGAACCACGGGTTGTCGACGTGCGCCGTGTACGCGGGCCGTGCGTCGGAGCCGCCCGCCGCGACGAGTGCGGCGGCGAGTGCTGCCAGTGCCGCGAGCGCCTGCTTGCTCATGGCGTTCCTCCTTCGCTATTCGCCTGCGACGTCGCGCCGCAGGAAGACGAGGTATCCGGCGGCGAGCGGGATCGCCGTGTAGAGCGCGCACACCCAGAGCGCGCGCACCACGGGCACCCAGTCGGCCGGCGTCCGCAGGAATCCGTGCCACGCAGAGAACTGCTCGCCGAGGAGGTAGGGCCGGATCGACTCCGTGCCGGGCAGCACCCCGACGAGCTGCATCAGGAGCGCCCACATCAGCGTGCCGACGACGGACGCCGCGCTGTTCCGCGTCACGGTCGACAGGAGGATGCCGAAGGATGCGATCGCGGCCATCGGCCACGCGTAGATCGCGACGGTCAGGGCCAGCAGCCCGAGGCCGTGCATCGCGCTCACGGTCGTGCCCGACAGCGACGTGAGCGGATGGAAGCCCCACGCGACGCTCGCCGCGACGAGCGCGACCGCCGCCATCGCGACGACGACGACGACCGCGTACGTGAACGCGGCCGCGACCTTGCCCGCATAGATCTCGCCGCGGTCCCGGGAGCGCGTGAGGATCGTCTTCAGCGTTCCGTTGTGGCTCTCGGCCGCGACGATGTCGCCCGCGACGAGCGCCGTGATCAGCGGGAACGCCCAGATCGACATGAAGAAGAGGACGACGAAGGGCGTCGCGAGCCCGGTCTCGCGAACGTAGCGTCCGAGCGGGATGTCGTTCGGTCCGCCCTTCTGGATCGTGAGCACGACGACGAACACGAGCGGCACGACCATCGCGGCGCCGAGCCCGAGGTACGTCCGCTTCTGCGCGAGCAGCTTGAGGATCTCCCACTTGTAGACGAGCGTCACGCCGCCTCCTCCTGCTCGGTCATCCCGAGGAAGAGCTCCTCCAGCGTCGCCGTGTGCGGCACGAGCGCGGAGATCCCGATCCCCGCACGCCCGAGCACGACCGTGAGCGCCTCGACCTCGGCCGCCTCGGCGTGGAACCGCAGCTCGCCGTCGACGTGCTCGACGCCCTCGACGCCGTGCGCGAGGAGCGCTGCGCGCGCGCGGTCCTGGTCGCTCGTCCGCAGGCGGTACTCGCCGGCCGCGCTCTGCAGCAGCTCGTCGAGCCGGCCCTCGTAGATGATCCGGCCCTTCCGGATGATCGCGACGCGGTTACACAGCTCCTCCACCTCGGCCAGGATGTGGCTCGAGAGCAGGATCGTGATGCCCTCGCCGGCGAGCCGCTTGACGAGCGCCCGCATGTCGCGCATCCCCGCCGGGTCGAGACCCGTCGTCGGCTCGTCGAGCAGCAACAGCTTGGGGTCGCGGAGGAGCGACGCGGCGATGCCGAGCCGCTGGCGCATCCCGTGCGAGTACCCGCCGACGCGGTCCTTCGCGCGGTCGCGGAGCTCGACTACGTCGAGCACCTCGTCGATGCGCGACGGCGCCGCGCCGCCGTCGAGGTCGGCGAGGAGCCTCAGGTTCTTCCGCCCCGAGAGGTACGGGTAGAACCTCGGCCCTTCCACGAAACCCGCGACGCCGTCGAGCGCGCGCGCTCCGACGACGTTCGGGTCGCGCCCGAAGAGACGCACCTCGCCCGCCGTCGGCGCGATCAGGCCGAGCATCATCCGCAGCGACGTCGTCTTCCCGGCGCCGTTCGGGCCGAGGTAGCCGAAGACGTCGCCGCGCTCGACCGTCAGCTCGACGCGGTCGACCGCGGTGAGCTCGCCGTACCGCTTGACGAGCTCGCGCGCCTCGATCGGCGTGTCGCTCATCCGAGCGCGCGGGCCGCCGCCTCGGCGGCCGCTGCCGGGACGGAGCCGGCGAGGACGTACGAGACTCCGCCCTCGTCCCAGGAGAGGATCGTGCCGAGCTGCGTCGAGAGCTCGTGCGCCGTCACGCGCCCGAGCGAGATCGAGGGCAGCGCGTCGAGGCCGCCGCTCGCCTTCGCCGACTGTGCGTCCTTCGCCCGCTCGACGACGATGACCGCACCGAGGCCCTGGCCGTAGACGGCGACGACACTGCGTCCGTCGGCGGGACCGACGAGGCGGACGTCGCGCCGCGGCAGGCCGACGAGCGTGTCGGGCGCGGTCACCGCGAACGGCGCAGCCGCCTGCACCGCCTGGAGGCCCGTGAGGGTGGTCCCGTGCGCGCCGGCGCCGCTCTTCGCCTGCGACGACAGGTCGACGACCCTGGCACCCGCGGGAGCGGCGACGGCGATGTCGCTCTGCGGCACGGGGCCGAAGGCGATGTCGGTCGCCTTGAGGTCGAGCACCGGCGACGAGGAGCCCTGGGCGTAGACGGCGATGTCGAGCGGCGCCCCGTTCAGCGCGTCCCACGCGAGTCGCGCGCGGCCGAGCAGCCCGCCGTCGTGCTTCGGCGAGACGGTCACCGTGTAGGCCTGCTGACCCGCGACGTTCGAGGGGTCGGCGCCCGACAACGTCCAGTGCGCGCTCGCCTGCGACAGGAACCGCGTGACGTCGGCCAGGCTCGGCGGGGCGTGCTTTCCGCTCGACGGAGACGCGTCCTGCGGGAGGTCAGCGGCGTACACGGTGTTCGACGACGCGTCGTAGACACTGAGCCTCGAGTCGCTCCACGTGATCTGCGCGTCGCCCGCGTCCGACTGCAGCTCGAGCCGGCCGCCGTTCGCGTTCATCCAGAGGCGCCCGCTCGCGCCGCTCATCAGCGCCGACCCGGCCTGGCCCGTCAGCGCCCCGGACGGGAAGAGCTTGTTCGTGAACGAGATCCGTGCCGTCACGCCCACCGGCGCCGGCGCCGTGAGCGCGTCGTGGATCGCGCTCGCGAGCGGCTTCGGCGGCGGCGTCGTTCCCGACCCGCCGCGCGCCGCGACGGCAACCGTGCCGGCAACGGCGACGGCCGCCAGCGCGGCCAGCAGGACGAGGAGGCGCTTCGTCGGCATCGTGCGGAAGTTCACGGCGGTCCTTTCTCGGAGGTGTCGGCGGAAGCATTCCCGACGGTCTCTGACGCTTTCCTGACGATCGGCAGCTCGATCGTGAACCGAGCGCCTTCCGCGTATGCCCGCCCGCCGTGGCGCTCGGCGGTCGCCCGGACGATCGCGAGGCCGAGACCCGAGCCGCGCCCCTGAAAGCGCTCGAACACGCGCTCCCGGTCCGCGAGCGCGACGCCGGGCCCGTCGTCGGAGACCGTCAGGCGGGCGACGCCGTCGACCGCGCCGACGACGACGGAGACCGGTGGGGCGCCGTAGTTGCGGGCGTTCTCGACGAGGTTCGCGACCGCTCGCGCGAGCGCGTCCCGGTCGCCGCGCACGACGACGTGCTCGACGGCCACGTCGTCGGCGTCCGCGTCACGCGCGAGTTCGTCGAGGCGCACCTCCGCATCCGGAGGCGCGGCCGCATCCTCGCGGGAGAGCAGGAGCAGGTCGTCCGCGAGGCGCGCCAGGCGCGCCGCGTCGTCCTGCAGGTCGGCGACGAGCTCGCGCGAGGCGCCGTGGCGGGCGAGGTGCTCGACGTTGCCGCGGAGCGCGGTGAGCGGCGTGCGCAGCTCGTGCGAGGCGTCGGCGACGAACCGCCGCTCGTGCTCGCGCGCACGGTCGAGCGCCGCGAGCATGGTGTTGAGCGTGGCGGCGAGCCGACCGACCTCGTCGGCGCGGAGAGGGTCGGGCAGCCGCAGGCTCGCGTCGCCGGTCCGGCCGATCTCGGCCGCCGCCCGGTCGAGCCGCACGAGCGGCCGGAGCGCGCGGCCCATCAGGAACCAGACGGCCGATGCCCCGACGAGCGCGGCGCCGACCGCGCCGAGAAGCGTCAGCGCACGGACGGCGCGGATCGTGTCCTCCACGTCGGCGGTCGACGCGGCGACGACCACCGCCCCGCCGCCGGCCGGGCCGCCCGTCGTCGCGAGCGGCGCCGCGTACACCCGCAGGTCGGTCTCGCCGACCTCCCCGTCGGCGTAGCCGGCGCGGCCGCGCAGCGCGCGCGCGGCGAGCGAGACGTCGAGCGCGCGTCCGCCGAGCGACAGCGACCGCGCGACGATGCGCCCACGGCGGTCGACGACCTCGACCATCGCCTGCGTCGAACCGACCGGCGAGTCGAGCGATCCCGGCGTCGTCAGCAGCGCGGGCGCGGAGGCCGCCAGCTGCGCGACCTCGACGCCGCGCGCACGAAGCGAGTGGTCGAGCGCACCGTGGAGGTGCCGCCCGACGAGGAGGTCGACGACCGACCCGAGCACCGCGACCGCGATCAACGTCGCCAGCGCGGCCGCGACCACCGAGCGCAGCCGAGTGCTCATCGGAGCACGAAGCCCACACCGCGGACCGTGTCGATGCGGGCCGCGTCGCCGAGCTTCCGGCGCAGGTTCGAGACGTACCGGTCGACGACGTTCCCGGTGGCCGCACCGCCCCAGATCGCCGCGACCGCCTGCTCCCGTGTGACGACGCGCCGTGCGTTGCGGAGGAGCAGCTCGAGCAGGTCCGCCTCGCGTCCGCTGAGCACGACGGAGTCGCGGCCGACGTGAACCGCGCGCGTCGCGACGTCGAGCGTGAGCTCGCCGAGCGCGAGCGTCTCCTCGCGCGGCTTCCCGCGGCGTAGGAGCGCGCGCACGCGCGCGAGGAGCTCGTCCGTCGCGAACGGCTTGACCAGGTAGTCGTCGGCGCCGGCGTCGAGGCCCGCGACGCGGTCGGGGACGCCGTCCCGCGCCGTCAGCAGGAGCACGGGGAGCGAGAGCCCCTTCGCGCGCAGGCGACGGCAGACGTCGAGCCCGTCGAGCCCTTCCATCGCCACGTCGAGGACGACGAGGTCGGGCACGGCGCGGTCGACGGCCACGAGCGCCGCTCCGCCGTCGGCGGCGGTCTCGACGTCGTACCCCTCGGCCGCGAGCGCGCGGTCGAGCATCCGCCTGATCGGCGCGTCGTCGTCGACGACGAGGATCGCCTCGGCCATGCCCGGCCAGGGTAGACCCGCGCGCTCATGCGGTGACGAGGGCGAGGTCGGCGCGGAGCGCCGCGAGGTCGAAGCCGTTCGGCGCGTGGTCGCCCACGAGGAAGTCGCGGGAGAGGATGCAGTAGGCCTCGTCGCAGTAGCGGTCCCAGAAGCGCCACGTCATCCTCTGCAACCGGCCCCACGTGACGACGGTCAGGCCGCCGTCGTCGTAGCCGACGACGTCGACGGCGTGCCCGCCCCACGAGCCGGGGCGGTCCGGGCCGGTGAGCGACCCGCGCCAGTCCCACGTCTCCTCGTCACGCGCCGAGAGCGGCAGAGCGAGCCCGATGTACAGCCCGCCGAACAGCCACGCCGCGGCGCGACGGAGCCTCTGGTCGTGGACGGGCACGCGCGCGAACGCGCCGATCCGGTGCCCGCCGACGCCGTGCTTCCGCCAGTCACGGAGCACGTCGAGCTCGACGGCCCCCTCCTCCCCCGTCAACGGGTCGACGATCTTCACGCGGTCGAACGCCGCGAGGACGGCGCGCTCCGACACCTCGACGGGCGCGCCGCGCGCCTCCGCGGTCCACGCCTCGATCATGTGCCCGGCCGCCGCCGTCGTGCAATCGCCGATCCGGTCGTTCGCGTACACCGGCCATTCCGCCACGTGCCTCGTCAGGTCGAGCGCCGCCGGTGGCGCCGGGAGCTCGTCGCCGTCGACGTAGCGGGGGAGCGAGAGCGTTCGGACGTCGACGCGCGGCGCGAGCTTCCCGAGCTTGCCCGTCGCGATCTCCGTGGTTGCCATGCGATGCCTCCTTCCGGATGGGCGCCGCAGTGACCGGCCAACCCTATCGAACGGCGTCGTCGCGCGCCCAGGCACCGAGCAGCCCTCGGTAGTGCGCGACGAAGTGCTCGTGCTCGTGCTGCGGGAACGTCGACTGCACCGTGCGCACCAGCACGTCGTCGAAGTCCGTCGACGTGAACCAGTCGTGCGCGATCTCGTCGAGATGCGCGAGGTGCGTCGCACAGAACTCCTCGTACTGCGGCACCTGGAAGTACGCGTCGGCGAGCTCGCGGTACTTCGCGAGCTTCTCCTCGTACGTCAGGTCGTCGCGGTCTCCCCAGACGAAGTAGTCGCGCGAGTTCTGGTTGACGAGCATCTCGCGCCGCGTCACGACGCAGAACGCGCACCAGCGGACGAGCGCCTTGATCGCCCACGGGAAGTAGTAGTGCAGCGACGTCAGCGCGACGTCCGGCGACGCGTTCGCATAGTCGATCGGGTACGCGACGCCGTCCTTCACGATCGTCTCGCACGAGTTGAACTCCCAGCGGAAGAACGCGTTGACGAGGCGGGAGATCGTCACGACCTCGTCGCCGAGCTCCGGCGTCAGGAAGTCGTGCCGGACGTGGTACCGGTCGTGCATCGGACGCGACGGGTCGAACCACATCGCCATCGTCTCCGCGCCGATCGACAGCGAGCGCACGAACACCTCGAATCCCTCGAGCGCGGTCTGCAGATGCATCATCCGCTCGCCCGACTCGTCGTACCGCCGACGGAGCTCCTCCGCCGAGCCGACGCGCGAGACGCCGACCCACTGCCCGCCGTCGAAGGGCTTCATGAAGAGGGGGTACCCGATGTGCGCGCCGATCGCCTCGAGGTCGAACGGCGCGTTGTAGCGCGCGGCGGTCGGCTGGAACCGCGGGTTCGAGGGCGGCACCTTGTGCGGGATCAGCCACGTCTCGGGCACGCGGATCCCGAGGCGCATCAGCGCGCAGTACGCCGAGTGCTTCTCCATCGCCTGGAACGTGAACGGGTTGTTGAGGAGGTACACGTCGTCCATCAGCGAGACCTTCTTCAGCCACGCGCGCGGGAGGTCGTACCACCACGCGAGACGGTCGATGACGAGCGCGTACCGCGGCCGGTACCGGAGGTCGAACGGCTCGTTGACGATCCGCTCGGTGCGCAGCTCCGTCCCCGCGACGGAGCCGAGCCGCGAGACGAGCGCCTCGAACGCCGTCGGCCAGTCCTCCTCCGTCCCGAGCAGCAGGCCGACGATCCGCTCCGCCATCAGAGGAACCTCGGCAGGTGATGGGCGAGCTGACGGCGCCACGAGGGCCAGTCGTGCGCCACGTCGTGTCCCCACAGGTCCACCTCGTGGCGGATGCCCTTCTCGGCGAGAAGCGAACCGAAGCGCCGCGTCGACTCGAGCGCGCCCGTCGTGTCCTCCCACTGGCCCTGACCGCACACGAGCACGAGTGACGCCTGCCGCCGCAACCAGTCGAGGTGGTCGCCGTGCAGGTTCGCGACGTAGTCCATCGGGTTGTTGAAGTACACGGCCTCGCCGCGCTCGCCGCCGCCCTGGACCGACACGTCGTAGACCCCGCTCATGCAGATCGCGGCGGGGAAGATGTCCGCTCGCTTCAGGCAGATGTTCGCGGCGTGGTAGGCGCCGAACGACGTGCCGGCGGCGAGCAGCTCGTGCGTGTGCGAGTCCGTCTGCACGAACGGCACGAGGCGCGTGAGCAGCCACCACTCGTAGTGCCCGTGACGCCGGGCGCGCTCCTCGAGCGGCAGGTCGTCGCGCGTCCAGCTCTCGTGGTCGAACGACGGGATGCAGTAGAGCTTGAGCCGTCCCCCTTCGAGGAGCGAGGCGACGGCGTCGACCATCCCGCGCTCCTCCCAGTCCGCGGCGCCGCCGTTCTCGGAGGGGAACGCGACGACGGGCCGGCCGTAGTGGCCGTACGTGATCACCGCGCCGCCGTCGACGTCGACGACGCGCCGGTTCATGTCGTGGCCGCTTCGATCAGCGTCGCCAGGTGCGGGTCGAATGCGTCGCGCCAGCACGTCCAGGTGTGCGCGTCGCGGACGAGCGCGAGCCAGGCCGGGTATCCCTGGTCGACGAGCGCGTCGGCGACGGCCTCGTTGTTCGCACGATTCTCCTCCCCGGTCCCGCACGTGATCGCCACCGGGATGGGACGCTCGACGCCGGCGCCGTTGAGAACGGTGCCGACGAACCGCGTGATCCGGCGGTAGCGCGGGAAGGTCGTCTCGTAGCGGTCCCACCGCTGCCTGAAGAAGCTCCCCGACTGGAGCAGCAGCCCGTCGAAGAGGCTCGGGTGCCGGCGGTGCGCGTGCAGCATGGCGAGCCCGCCGAGGCTCGCGCCCATCCCGATCCGGACGCCGTGCGACACGCGGCGGCCGATCGCCGGCACGAGCTCACGCGCGAGCGCCGCGGCGTACAGGGCGGAGGCCGAGTACGTCTCGTCGCGGTCGACCGGCTGGATCAGCGCGGCGTGGAGCGGCGGGATGCGCTCCTCCCAGCTCATCACGTCGAGGAACCGCGTGAGCCCGGCGTACTCCGCGTACTCGGGACCGTCGTGCGCGACGATCAGCGGCGCGTCGATGGCGGGCGGGTCGGGTGTCGCGTAGAGGTGGACGTGAACGCGCGCGACGAGGCGTCGGCACCGGATCTCGAGGTGCTCCACCGGCCCTGCGTCGGCGATCGAGTCGAGCCACGCAGGCGGCGTGTACTCCGGCCACTCGATGACGGACTTGTCACCGAACGGCCCGGTCGCGCGGAGCGGGTTCGCGGCGTCCGGGACGAACGACCCGTCGATCCCGATCAGGTACTCCATGCGGTCGACGTCGGGGCGCGGGAACTCGAGGCGCCAAGCGCCGTCGCGCCACTCGAAGGGCGGGCCCGGCCTCGGCCGCACGATCTCCTGGCCGAGGACGACCTCCTCGTGGGCGCGGCCCGCGTCGGGCAGCGTCAGGTCGACGCCGTCCTCGCGGACGTGCGGTGCCGTCAGCGCTACTTCGGTTTCCGTCGGTTCTGGCGTGCGCGGATCTTGTACTCCCGGACGCGTTCCTGTCGCAGTAGGTGGTTGCGCCGCAGCTCGAGCGCCTCGAGCTCGCGCTGGAGCTTCACGTACGACTGCCACCGCTCGGCGGACAGCGACCCGTCCTCGAGCGCATCGCGGACGGCGCAGCCGGGCTCGCGGTCGTGGTTGCAGTCGGAGAAACGGCACCGCCGCGCGATCTCCTCGACGTCGCCGAACGTCTGCTCGAGGTCGGCGTCCCAGAGCTGGAGCTCGCGGATGCCGGGCGTGTCGAGGATGACGCCTCCCGTCGGGACCAGGATCAGCTCGCGGTGACTCGTCGTGTGGCGGCCGCGCTGGTCGTCCTCGCGCACGGCCTGCGTCGCGGCGACGTCGGCGCCGGCGAGGGCGTTGACGATCGTGGACTTCCCGACGCCCGACGACCCGAGCAGCACCGCCGTCCGGTTCGGCTCGAGCCACTGCCGTACGACGTCGAGCCCCGCGCCGGCCGGCGCCGAGACGGCGAGGGCAGGGCAGGCGCCGAGCGTGACGGCCTCCACCTCTTCGAGGTAGGGCGCCGGGTCGTCGACGAGGTCGACCTTCGTGAGCAGTACCACGGGCTGCGCGCCGCTCTCCCACGCCATGGCGAGGTACCGCTCGAGGCGGCGCACGTTGAAGTCGAGCGGGAGCGCCTGCACGAGGAACGCGACGTCGATGTTCGCCGCGAGCACCTGCTCGCGGACCGCGTGCCAGACCTCCTTGCGCGAGATCGCCGTCCGGCGCTCGACCACGGCCTCGACGAGACCCGTCGTGAGGTCGACGCCGACCCAGTCGCCGACGGCCGGCAGGTCGTCGCCCTTCACGAGGCGCGTCGCCGCGCTCGCGCGGAGCTCGCCCGGCTCGCCGAGGAGGTCGTAGGCGCCCCTGTGCTGGATCGCGACCCGGGCAGGGACGAGCCCGTCGGCGCGAAGGTCGGCGAAGGCGGCCTCCCAGCCGTCGTCCCAACCGAGTCGGTGAAGCAGCGTCTCCGTGAGCGGAAGTGTCAACCAAAGCTCCTTGTGCGTGGGTGAAGGGCCGTCGGGCCCCTCACTCATGCGTCAGGAGACGCTGAGCCGGGCGACGGCGCAGGGCGCGCTGAACGCGTGGAGCACAGTCGTCATGTCGCGCACCTCCTCTCGTCGCCGGGACACACCAAGGGTACACTCCGTGCGCCCGCGGCGCGGTGAGATTCCGAACCGGGTCAGATCCGGGAGGAAGCAGCCCTAAGGATCCCTCACCGGTGCCGCGGACTTTTTCGGCGTGCGCGACGGTCGCTCAGGCGGCGTGGACGCCCATCGAGGACGACCCTGCGTACCCGCCGCCGTGGCGGACGACCTTCAGGATCGACTTGTTGCCGCCGTTCCGGAAGATCGCGTCGCTCGGGTTCGGCGTGTCGGGCTGCGTGCCGTGGCTCCGGTACGGCTGCGCGCGGTAGACCGCGTCCGTGACGGCGGCCGGGAAGAAGAGCTGGCCCGTGTGCACGACGTCCCCGGCGACGTGCACCTTCACGTGGATGTGCACCGCGCGCCCGGGGTACCAGCCGGGGTAGATCGTCCGGAAGCTCGCGACTCCCGACGCGTCCGTCTTCTGCGCGCCGCGCAGGAAGTTCGTCCCCGGGTTGTTCGCGACGGCGCCCGAGTAGACGCCGCGCGCGTCGCAGTGCCAGATCTCGACGGTGGCGCCGGCGACAGGGCGGCAGCTCGAGGCGCCGAGGACGGCGAGGTGCAGAAGGAGCGGAGTGCCGGGCCTGCCGCCGGTGACGTCCCGCCGGAGCTTCTCGCCCGCGACGTAGTACGGCCCCTCCGTCAGCTCGGGCGTGAGGATGCACGAGACGAGCCCCGACGAGAGCGCGCGCGGTCCCGCGCCGTCGGCGTCGTCGAGCCTCCAGGCCGATCCGCCGGCAGCCGCCGCCGCCAGACCGGCGAGCCGGGCGATCGAACCGCGGCGTGTGTAGTGACCGGGCATGCCCTCACGCTACGCGCGGTTCCTCGGAGAAGCCTGAGAGAATCCGGTGCGATCGTTCGGCGCCGGTGCCCGACCGGGTCAGGCGTCGGGTGTCCAGTGCGCGTGCAGCGGCGCGAACGTGACCTCCGGCTCGCCCTTTCCTTCGAGCAGGCCGGCCTGCGCGAGGCCCGGCATGAGCCGCTCGTTCGCGAACCGGTCGAAATCCTCCTGCGACTCCCAGATGTCGACCACCCGCAGGCCGCCTCCGGGCTCGAACCAGGCGATGTGGTTTCGCCCGCCTTGCGCCGGCTCGCGCTCCCACCCCACCACCTCGCGTGCCTTGTCGTACTCCGCCTGCGAGATCGTCGGCCAGCTCATCGACATCACGACTGCCACGGGAACCTCCGCTGATCGAGGGGACCACCGATTCTCGTCCAGGACGCGCGTCGCCTGCAAGTGCGTTGGGCCCGTGGCCGCCGCGCCGCTAAACTGGCTTCCCCACACGCGTCGGGGCGCATAGCTCAGCGGGAGAGCGCTCGCTTCACACGCGAGAGGTCCCTGGTTCGATCCCAGGTGCGCCCACTCGAAAACCGACTGCATCTGCTCCGTTTTCGCCGTTCAGGCCGGTGACCTTATGAGCGATAGCGCGAACGTTGGAAAGCAGATGGAAAGACGCGGCCCCTGGCTGCCCGGCCTCGCGCCTCGTTTGAGATGGTTGGGAGCAAGGTCAACGAGCGGACAGGAGGTCGGAGTGCCTTTTGCGCGGAAGTCTCAAGAGGAGCGCGAGGCGAAGGCGGCGGAAAAGCAGGCGAATAGA
>DASWRL010000068.1:0-28296 GCA_036403195.1 Gaiellaceae bacterium | reverse complement strand
GACCGCCTGGTCGAGCGCGCAGTCGTCGAAGACGATGTTCGCCGCCTTGCCGCCGAGCTCGAGCGTCAGCTTCTTGCCCGTCCCGGCGAGCTCGCGCTGGATCGCCTTGCCGACGTCGGTCGAGCCGGTGAACGCGACCTTGTCGACGTCCGCGTCGACGAGCGCGGCGCCCGTGCTCCCGTCGCCCGTGACGATGTTGACCACCCCAGGCGGCAGCTCGGCCTGGCGCACGACGTCGCAGAAGAGGAGAGCGGTGAGCGGCGTCGTCTCGGCCGGCTTCAGCACCACGGTGTTCCCCGCGGCGAGCGCGGGAGCGAGCTTCCACGCGAGCATGAGCAGCGGGAAGTTCCACGGGATGATCTGCCCGGCGACCCCGAGCGGCCTCGGCCGGCGGTTCGGGAACGCGTATTCGAGCTTGTCCGCCCAGCCCGCGTAGTAGAAGAAGTGCGCCGCGGCCAGCGGCAGGTCGACGTCGCGCGACTCCTTGATCGGCTTGCCGCCGTCGAGGCTCTCGAGGACCGCGAACTCGCGGCTCCGCTCGGCGAGGATGCGGGCGACCCGGAACAGGTACTTCGCGCGCTCGCTCCCGGCGAGGCCCGACCACGCAGGGAAGGCCTCGCGCGCGGCCGCGACTGCGCGGTGGACGTCGTCCTCCGACGCCTGCCCGACCTCGGCGAGCGGGCTCTCGTCGCGCGGCGCGAGCGTCGTGAAGTGCTCCGCGGTGTCGAGCCATTCGCCGCCGACGTAGATCCCGTAACGCTCCTGCAGGCGGACGACGTCGGTCGACTCCGGCGCCGGCGCGTACGTCCAGCCGGCGGGGACGGGCGCCCGGTCTGCGCGCCGGTCGAGGTCAGTCATTGGTGAAGTAGTCCCGCGACTGGTACGCGCCCGTCTTCTCCTTGCGGAGCTGCATGAGGATGTCGTTCACGAGGCTCGACGCGCCGATGCGATAGAGGTCGGGCGTCAGCCAGTCGGGCCCGAGCGTCTCGTGCACCTGGACGAGGTACTGGATCGCGTTCTTCGCGGTGCGGATGCCTCCGGCCGGCTTCATGCCGACCTTCCGGCCCGTCTCCTCGTGCACGTCGCGGATCGCCTCGAGCATGACGAGCTGCACCGGCAGCGTCGCCGCGCCGGGGAGCTTGCCGGTGGACGTCTTGATGAAGTCGGCTCCGGCGGCCATCGCGAGGAGCGAGGCGCGCCTGACGTTGTCGTACGTCCCGAGCTCGCTCACCTCGAGGATCACCTTCAGGTGCGCGGCGCCGCACGACTCCTTCACCTTCACGATCTCGTCGAAGACCGTCGCGTAGCGGCCCGACAGGAAGGCGCCGCGGTCGATCACCATGTCGATCTCGTCGGCGCCGAGGGCGAGCGCCTCCTCGACCTCGCGCACCTTCACGTCGAGCGGGCTCTGGCCCGACGGGAACGCCGTCGCGACGCTCGCGACCTTGACTCCGCTCCCGGCCAGCCGCTCCTTCGCGGACGCGACGAGGTTCGGGTAGACGCAGACGGCGGCGACCGAAGGCACCGCCGGGTCGCTCGGATCCGGACGCACCGCCTTCGAGCAGAGAGCCGCGACCTTCCCCGGCGTGTCCTGCCCCTCGAGCGTCGTCAGGTCGCAGCACCGGATCGCGAGCTCGAGCGCCCAGACCTTCGCCTCCCTCTTGATCGACCGCTTCGCGAGATCCGAGGCGCGCCCCTCGAGGGCGACCTGGTCGATCGAGCCGATCCGCGGCAGCCGCTGCTTCAGCGGCAGCTCGAACCCGCGCGGGAGGACGGGTGCCTGCGCCATCGGCGACCCAGTGTAGACCCGCGTACGGTCCTGAACGCTCGTCCTCCCGGAGGAGCGAGGATCCTCCGCGGCGCCGACGCGGCGGCGCTGCCGCGGCCGTAGCGTGAGGGTCATGAAGTACACGAACGTCGCACTCACCTCGCAGGTCATGCTCGAGCTCCAGGCCTCGCGCGGCCGCTCGACGTGGCGCACCGCCGAGCCCGAGCCGAACCGCCGGCCGCGCCGCCTGCCGAGCCTGCGGCTGCTCCTCTCCCGCGCGTAGCGCCGCCCCGCACTGGGAACGTCGCCCGCGTGGAGGAGATCCGGGCCGAGTCGTGGGCGCACCTGCACGAGCTCCTGTTCGCCGACTCGTGGCACGAGCAGCTCGCGCGGCACCGGTCCGACTTCGTGTTCCGGGGCGAGGCGTCGCGCGAGGCGAAGCTCTCGACCTCGCTGCAGCGGCTCGGCGGCGGCTTCGGAGAGGTCGAGCCGCACCTCCTGCGCAACTTCCGGAAGTACGCGCGCGCCGCCGACGTCCCTGAGGACTCGCTCTGGCACTGGCTCGCCGTCGCGAAGCACCACGGGCTCCCGACGCGCCTCCTCGACTGGACGTACTCGCCGTACGTCGCGCTGCACTTCGCGACCGCGTACCCGAGCGGCTACGACCACGACGGCGCGATCTGGATGGTCGACTTCGTGAAGACGAACCGCCTGCTCCCGGCCGAGCTGCGCGACGCGGTCGAGGAGCAGGGCATGAACGCCCTCTCGGCCGAGCTGCTGCGCGACCACGCGCCGACGCTGGCCGCGTTCGACCGCCTCGGAGACGACTTCGTCGTCTTCTTCGAGCCGCCGGCGCTCGACGACCGGATCGTCAACCAGTACGCGCTCTTCTCGCTGATGCCGTCGCCGGAGGCGCGGATGGACGACTGGCTCGAACGGCATCCGGAGCTCGCGCGCCGCGTCGTCCTCCCGGCAGAGCTCAAGTGGGAGGTCAGGGACAAGCTCGACCAGGCGAACATCACCGAGCGCGTGCTCTTTCCGGGCCTCGACGGGCTCGCGACGTGGCTCAAGCGCTACTTCTCGCCGCGGCAGCCGGGCTAGCGCGCTTGATCGAGCGCCTTGCTCCCTCGTATCGTTGGCGCCTGCAGGACGTGCAGGGCGACGGGAAGATCGAAAAGGTGCGATCGTCGAGCACTGGAACATCGTCGACCAGCTGGGGCTGATGCAGCAGCTCGGCTCGCGCAGGGCCCCGGCTGACTCAGGGCGTATCCGCGAGCGCCGCGACGACCTCCGCCGCGTCGTGCGCGGAGACGATCAGCCGGCGGTACTCCCCCGCCTCGAGCTCGACCACGACCGCCGGGCCGCCGCGGTAGATCGCGGCGAAGTCCTTGCCGCCGCCGCCGCGCCACGTCCCGAGCGCGACGACGCCGGGCACACCGGTCCCCGGCGCGCGGACGCCGCGCAGCTCGCGGAACGGCGTCTGCGAGACGCGAACCGCGCGGACGCACGAGGTCGGGACACGGACGTCGCCGCGCAACGCACCGGCCTTCTCGAGGTCGTTCAGCTTGACGACGATCTCGTCGCCCTCGCGCCTCAGCGTCGCCACCGTCAGAGCCCGAGCCGCTCGAGCATCGTCTCGTTCCGCCGCCACCTCGGCGCCGCCTTCACCTGGAGCTGCAGGTACACGGGGTGCCCGATCAGCGCCTCGACCTGCGGCCGGGCACCGCGGCCGATCTCGCGGACCATCGAGCCTCCCTTGCCGATCAGGATCTGCTTCTGGCTCTCGGTCTCCGTGTAGACGCGGACGTGGACGCGCCGCTCGTCGATCTCCACGACCTCGGCGGTGAGGGCGTGGGGAACCTCCTCCTTCGTCAGGCGGAGCGCCTGCTCGCGCACGAGCTCGGCGATTCGCGCGTGGAGCGGCATGTCCGTCGACATCTCGGGCGGATAGAGGAACGGCCCCTCCGGCAGCAGCGAGATCAGGTCGCCGCGGAGCTCGTCGATGCCGTCGCCCGTCTTCGCGCTCACCGGGTGGAGGGCGTGGAACGCTCCCAGGCCCGAGGCGGTCTTCATCTGCGTCGCGATGTGGCCGGGCTTCAGCCGGTCGACCTTGTTCAGCACGATCACGACCGGGATGCCGAGCCCGAACACGCGACGGGCCACGTACCTGTCACCCGCACCGATCCGCACACGCGCGTCGACGACGAGCATCACGGCGTCGACGTCCCCCGCCATCGTCTCGTCGACCCGCTCCTGCATGCGCTCGGTGAGCGCGTCGATCGGCCTCTGCCAGCCCGGGAGGTCGACCAGCACGAGCTGCGCGTCGTCGGCGGTGTGGACGCCGCGGATCTGGTGCCGCGTCGTGTGCGGCTTGTCGGAGACGATCGCCACCTTCGTGCCGGTGAGCGCGTTCACGAGCGTCGACTTCCCGACGTTCGGCCGCCCGGCGACGGCGACGAAGCCCGATCGCGTCATTCCGGGAAGTCCCACGTGTCCGGCAGCAGCTCGTCGGCGGCGTACGTCGCGATCGAGCCGTCGTGCCGCCGGAACGAGACCTCCGGGACGCGCCATTCGTGCAGCCACTGCCGGCAGCCGCCGCAGGGCGAGGCCGTGATGCCGACGGCGGCGATGTCACCCGGCCGGTAGCCCGCCGACGCAGCCGTCCCGATCGCCGTCTTCTCCGCGCACTGGCAGAGCGGGTAGGCGGCGTTCTCGACGTTGACGCCCGCGAACTCGCGGCCGTCGGTCGTGCGGACGACGGCCCCGACGCGGTACTTCGAGTACGGCGAGTACGACCGCTCCGCCGCCGCCTCGGCCTTCTCGACGAGCTCTGCCGCGCCGCTCCTGCTCACGAGAAGACCTGGAAGACGACGAGCGTGGCGAGCGCGCCGACGAGCGCGCCGTAGGTCACCTCGAGCGCCGAGTGCACGCCGGACTCGACGCGCGTCTGGGCGACGAGGAAGGCCATGATCAGCGCGATCGACGAGATCAGGAAGCGGTGCTCGTCACCGGCGACGTAGGTCGCCGCCATCCACCCGGCGAACGCGAGCGCGGCGTGCCCCGACGGGATGCCGCCGCGGAGCGGCGTGCCGCGGCCGGTGTAGGCCTTCGTCGCGATGACGACGATCACCGTCAGCACGAGCGCGACGAGCGTCAGCTCGGCCGGCGCCTGGCGGAGCCGGTCGAGCAGGTTCGCGGAGCGGTCGGCGACCTTGCCGGCGAAGACGAGGTAGCCGACGACGACAGCGTTCGCCGCGGCGATCAGGACGGCGCCTGCGGCGATGTCCTTCGCGAGCTTCGCCATCGGGTCGAACGACGTCGTCGCGATGTCGATCGCCGCCTCGATCGCCGTGTTGAGCATCTCGGCGATCAGCACGAACGTGACGGAGATGAGAAGGGCGATCAGCTCGAGCTTCGTCACGTTGACGACGAGCGCGAGCACGAGCACGGCGAACGCGATCGCGAAGTGGATCCGCATGTTCCGCTGCGTGCGGAGCACGTGGATGATCCCCTCGAACGCGTAGTTGAAGGAGTCGAGGACCGTCGGCGCGCGCCGGACGCTCACCGGAGGAGCTCCTCCTCCCGCGCCGACATCTCGTCGCCGTGGTCGTAGCCGAGCAGGTGCAGGATCCCGTGCGCTAGCGGCCACCGCCAGTCGTCGCCGACCACCTCGGGACAGAGGACGACGTCGCCGAGCGCGCGCGGGACGCCCTCGGGCAGCTCGTCGCGGCCGTCGATCGGGAACGAGAGCACGTCGGTCGCCTCGTCGATCCCGAGGTGCTCGCGCTTGAGCCGCCGCATCTCGCCCGCTTCCACGAACGCGATCCCGAGCTCCCCCTCGTCGATCCCCTCCGCCCGCAGCACGCGGCTCGCGAGCTCGGCGGCACCGACTTCGTCGACCTCCACACCGCTCCGGTTCTCGACCTCGACGGCGATCACCGCCGGGCCTCCTTCATCGATTCCGCTCGTCCGTGTGCTCCTTGTAGGCCTCGACGATCCGCTGGACGAGCTTGTGCCGGACGACGTCCCTGTGCCCGAACTCGATGAACTGGATCCCCTCGACGTTCGAGAGCACGTCGCGCACGTGCACGAGCCCGGAGCGCGCCTCGCGGGGCAGGTCGATCTGGGTCACGTCGCCGGTGACGACGATCTTCGACCCGAACCCGAGCCGCGTCAGGAACATCTGCATCTGCTCGGGCGTCGTGTTCTGCGCCTCGTCGAGGATGATGAAGCTGTCGTTCAGTGTCCGGCCGCGCATGAACGCGAGCGGCGCGACCTCGATCGTGCCGCGCTCGATGTAGGCGTTCGCCTTGTCGGGGTCGAGCATGTCGTACAGCGCGTCGAAGAGCGGGCGGAGGTAGGGGTCGACCTTCGCCATCAGGTCGCCCGGCAGGAACCCGAGCCGCTCGCCGGCCTCGACCGCGGGGCGCGTCAAGATGATCCGCTGCACCTCCCGTTCGTGGAGCGCGGCGACGGCGAGTGCCATCGCGAGGTACGTCTTGCCGGTCCCGGCGGGGCCGATCCCGAACGTGACGGTCGAGCGGCGGATCGAGTCCACGTACCGCTTCTGCGTCACCGTCTTCGGCGCGATCTTCTTCCCGCGGTGCCGCCAGACGACGGCGTCGAAGACCTCCCGGACGTCCTGGCCCGCCTCGAGCGTCCCGAGGACCGCGTCGACGGTGTGGGAGCCGATCTGGTGGCCGCCCTCGACCAGCTCGACGAGCTCGTCGATCACGGCGCGCGCGTCCGCCACGTGCTGCTCGTCGCCCTCGAGCGTCAGCTGGTTGCCGCGGAGGCGGACGTTGCAGCTCAGGCGCTCCTTGAGCGCGTCGAGGACGCCGTCCGAGATCCCGGCCAGCTCGGCCGCCACGGCGTTCGGTACGTCGAGCGTCTGCTCCACGGTCCCAGTGTAGGTTGCCGTCGTGGCGAGGAAGTGGTGGACGCTGGTCGCCGTCTGCACGGCGACGTTCATGCTGCTGCTCGACATCACGATCGTGAACGTGGCCCTCCCGGCGATCCAGCGGGCGCTCCACGCCTCGTTCTCGGACCTGCAGTGGGTGGTCGACGCCTACGCGCTCGCGCTCGCCACCTGCGTCCTGACCGCGGGCGCTCTGGCCGACCTGTTCGGCCGGAAGCGCCTGTTCCTGGTCGGGATCGCCCTCTTCACGGTCGCCTCGGCGGCCTGCGGCCTCGCGAACGACGCCCTCTTCCTGATCATCGCCCGCGGCCTGCAGGGGATCGGCGGCGCGATGATGTTCGCGACGGCGCTCGCGCTCCTCTCGCAGGAGTTCCACGGCCGCGAGCGCGGGACCGCCTTCGGCCTGTGGGGAGCCGTGATCGGCGCCGCCGTCGCGATCGGGCCGCTCGCCGGCGGGATGCTGACGTCCTGGCTCTCCTGGCGGTGGATCTTCCTCGTCAACATCCCGATCGGCGTCGTCGCCGTCGTGCTCGGCGCGCGCCGGCTGAGCGAGTCGAGCGACCCGGAGCACAGCCGCCTCGACCCGCCGGGGCTCGTGACGCTGACGGCGGGGCTGTTCTGCCTGATCCTCGCGCTGATCGAGGGCAACGACCGCGGCTGGACGAGCACCTTCATCCTGGTGCTGCTCGCGGCCGCAGCGGTCATCCTCGCGGCGTTCGTGGCGTTCCAGGCGCGCGAGGGAGCGACGATGGTCGACCTCGCGCTGTTCCGGCGGCCGGCGTTCGTCGGTGCGCAGACGACGGCGTTCGCGATCTCATCGTCGATGTTCGCGATGTTCCTGTACCTGACGCTGTACCTGCAGAACGTCCTCGGGCTGTCGCCGCTCGAGACGGGCGTCCGGTTCCTGCCGCTGTCGGCGGTGTCGTTCTTCGCGGCGCCGCTCGCGGGCCGGCTGACGGCGCACCTCCCGATTCGCGCGCTGCTCGCCTCGGGGCTCGCGTTGAACGCACTCGCGATGCTCCTGATGAGCCGGGTCGAGACGACGTCGCACTGGACGGTGCTCCTGCCGGGCTTCCTCGTCGGCGGTGTCGGCATCGGGTTCGTGAACGCGCCGCTCGCGACGACCGCGGTCTCGACGGTGCGCGTGGAGCGCGCGGGCATGGCGTCCGGGATCAACAACGCCTTCCGGCAGATCGGCATCGCCACCGGCATCGCCGGGCTCGGCGCCATCTTCGCCTCGAGCGTCGGGAACGACCATTCGCGGGCGGCGTTCGTCCACGGCCTCCACGACATCCTGCTCGTCGGAGCCGCCGTCGCCGCGGTCGGAGCCGTGCTCGCCGCGGTGCTCGTGCGCCGGCAGGACTTCGTCGCGTCGGGGCCGCAGCAGCAGAGCGCCTGACGGCGCGGCCGGCGTCAGGCCAGCTTCTCGCGGACGAGCTGGCTCACGGCCGACCCGTCTGCGCGACCCGCGACCTGCGGCATCACGTCGGCCATCACGCGCCCCATCTCGCGCAGGCTCGTGGCGCCGTTCTCGGCGATCGCGTCGTCGACGATCCGCTCGAGCTCGTCCTCGCCGAGCGGCTCGGGCATGAACTCCTCGAGCACGTCCAGCTCCGCCTCTTCCTTCGCGGCCTGCGCCTCGCGCCCGGCGCCCCGGAACGCGTCGATCGCCTCGGCCCGCTTCTTCCGCTCGCGCTGCAGCACCTGGAGCTCCTCGTCCTCGGAGAGCGGCCGCAGCAGGTCCTTCTCGGCCGACTTCAGGCTCGCGAGGATCAGCCGCAAGGCGTCGCGGCGCGCTGCGTCGCCGGCGCGCATCGCGTCCTGGATCTCGTGCTCGATCTCGGTGATGAGCGTCACAGCGTCTCTCCCATCGGGCGGCCGCCGAGGATGTGCCAGTGCAGGTGGAAGACCGTCTGGCCTCCGCCAGGGCCGACGTTGACGACTACGCGGTAGTCCGTCAAGCCCGCACCCGCCGCCGTGTCGGCGACGAACGCGAGCATGCGCCGCGCCTCGTCGTCGTCGAACTCGGCGACGTCCCGGAAGGTGTCGACGTGCCGCTCCGGGAGGACGAGCAGGTGGACGGGCGCCTGCGGGTTGATGTCGGCGACGGCGACGAAGCCGTCGGCGGCGGCGACGTGGTCGCCCTCGCGGACGAGCCTGCAGAAGATGCAGCCCTCACGCGGCTCGGGCAAGGATCCCCTCCTCGGTGACGCGCTCGGCGCGCACGGGCACGAGGCTGCCGACCGGGGCGTCCACGAGCCACGGCGTGTAGTCGTCCCCGTAGCCGCGCCCGGGCCGGTCGACGAGCACGACGTCGTCGCTCTTGCGCCGCCAGCGCGCGACGCACAGCTCGTGCGACAGCGCACGCAGCCGCTCGGCGCGCGCCTTCTTGACGGCCGGCGCCACGGGGTCGTCTCGCTCCGTGACGGTTCCCGGCCGCGGCGAGTACGGGAACACGTGCACCTTCGTCAGGCCGGCGCGCTCGACGGTGTCGAGGGTGCGGGCGAACGCGGCGTCGTCCTCGGCGGGGAACCCGACGATCACGTCGCTCGTCAGGTTGAAGTCGGCGAGCGGCGCGAGCCGCCGCAGGAACGCCTCGACGGTGTAGCGGCGGCGCATCGACCGCAGCACGCCGTCGTCACCGGACTGGAGCGGGACGTGCAGGTGCCTCGCCACCGTCGGCGTCTCGCGGAGCGCCGCGACGAGCGCGTCGTCGACGTGGTTGATCTCGATCGAGCTCAGCCGGAGGCGGTCGAGCCCGGGTGTCGCCCCGGCCTCGCGCACGAGGCGCGGCAGGTCGAAGCCGGCGGCGCGGTCGCGGAAGCAGCCGAGGTTGATGCCGGTGAGGACGACCTCGCGGTGGCCCTGCGCGACGCGCCGGCGCACCTCGGCGAGCACCGCCGGGGCGGTCCGGCTGCGCGAGGCCCCGCGGACGAGCGGGATGACGCAGAAGTTGCACGAGAACGAGCAGCCGTCCTGGATCTTCACGAACGCGCGCACCCGGTCGACCCGGGCGTCGGCTTGGACGCAGCCGATCGCGCCCACGTCGCCGGCGACGAACGCGGCCGTCTCCTCCGCCCGCCGCGCCACCACGACGACGTTCCCGGGCAGCCCCGCGAACGCGTTCGCCTGCAGGTTGGCGGCGCAGCCGGTGACGTAGACGCGCTCGTGCGTCCGCGCCGCGCGCGACGCGGCCTTCCTGCTCTTCGCGACCGCCTCGTTCGCCACGCAGCAGGTGCTGATCACGGCCACGTCGCCGTGCTCGTGCTCGCGATGCCCGTCCCGGAGCAGCGCGTCGCGCACCTCGTGCACGTCGACGTGCGAGACCTTGCAGCCGAGGAAGCCGATCGTGAACGTCGCCACGGGTCGATCGTATGCGGTTACGTGGCGCGGTGAACGTCGCACGCCCACCCGTCGAGCGAGCGGTGCGCGACGTGCTCGTACCCGTCGAGCCGCGGCCGGTCGCTCGCGAAGTACCCCGACGTCACGACCGTGGCCGACGCGACGCGCCGCGGCAGCGCCTCGACCGCGTCGAGCGCGATGTTCGCGACCACGACGTCGGCCGGCGGCAGAGGCTCGTCCGGGCCGACGTGCACCGCCACGAGGGCGACGCCGTTCGCCGCTGCGTTCGCGAGCGTCGCCGCGACAGACGGCTCCTCCACGTCGACCCCGACGACCGGCGCGAACCCGAGCAGCGCCGCTGCGATCGCGAGCACGCCGGAGCCGCAGCCGACGTCGAGCAGCGAGGCGGGCTCGATCTCCTGCAGCACCTCGAGGCAGAGCCGGGTCGTCGGGTGCGATCCGGTGCCGAACGCGCGGCCGGGGTCGACGACCACGGCGAGCGCGTCCGGATCCGGGTCCGCCCACGGCGGGCCGACCCAGAGGCGCCCGACCCGGACCGGCCGGTGGAACGCCCGCCACTTGTCCTCCCAGCCGCCGGCGACGTCGGCGACCCGCGCGCCGCCGAAGAAGGCCCAGATCCGCTCCTCGCCGGCGGCGTCCGTGTACGCGGCGAGCTCGACGCCGCCCGGGCGGTCGACCTCCTCGAACCCCTCCGGGAACAGCTCGAGCATCGTCGCCCGCGCCTCCTCGGCACGGTCGAGGCCGACCTCGACGGCGACGCGGCGCAGGCTCAGCGGAACGCGCTCTTCAGCTTGTCGAAGAAGCTCTCGTCGTGGCGGTACGTGTGCTCGTCGCTTGCAGCGTCGAACTCCTCGAGGAGGCGCCGCTGCTCGTCGTTCAGGTGCCGCGGCACCGAGACGTTCACGAGCACGCGGTGGTCGCCGCGGCCGAACCCCTGGAGCACGGGCATGCCCTTGCCGCGCAGCACGCGGACCTCCCCCGGCTGCACCCCCGGCTGCAGCTCGAGCTCGACGGGGCCGTCGAGCGTCTCGACCGGCAGCGAGACGCCGAGCGCCGCCTGCACGATCGTCAGGTCGACCTGGGAGTAGATGTCGTTCCCCTCGCGCACGAACCGCGCGTCCGGCTTCACGTGGACGAGCACGTAGACGTCGCCGGCGCGGCCGCCGGGCGAGCCGGAGTGGCCCTCGCCGGAGATGCGGATGCGCTGGCCGTCGTGGATCCCGGCGGGGATGTCGACGTCGAGCTCGCGCCGCTCCGGCGTCCGGCCCGCGCCGGCGCACTCGGAGCAGGGGTGCTCGACGACGATGCCCCGGCCCTGGCACCGCGGGCACGTCGTGGCGCGGACGAACTCGCCGAAGACGCTGCGCGAGACCTGCTGGAGCCGCCCGGTGCCGCCGCAGCGGTCGCAGCGGTCGGGCGTCGTACCGGGCTCCACTCCGTCGCCGCCGCAGCGGGCGCATTGCACCGCGACCTCGAGCGGGACCTTGACGCTGGTGCCGCGCGCCGCCTCCACCAGCTCGATCGCCACCTCCGCCGCCAGGTCGGCGCCGCGCTGGCGGCCGCCGCCGCGCGTCCCGCCGAACACGTCGTCGCCGAAGAAGGCGGCGAAGAGGTCGCTGAGCCCGCCGACGTCGAAGTGCGTCGGCGTGAAGCCCCCCGAGCGGAGGCCGGCCTGCCCGTAGCGGTCGTACAGGGCCCGCGTCTCCGAGCTCGAGAGCACCTCGTACGCCTCGGTCACCTCACGGAAGCGCTGCTCGGCGTCGGGCTCGGTCGACACGTCCGGGTGGAGCTGCCGCGCGAGCCGCCTGAACGCCTTCTTGATCGTCTGCTCGTCGGCGTCACGCGAGACGCCGAGGAGCTCGTAGTAGTCGCGCTCCGTGCTCATCAGCGTTCGTCGGAGTAGACGTCCTCGACGAACCGCGACAGCTCCGCCGCGGCGGCGCGGACCGACCTCAGCGCCTTCTCGTAGTCCATGCGGAGCGGCCCGAGGAGGCTCACCGAGCCGAGCGTGCGATGCGCGACGCCGTAGGTCGAGCCGACCAGGGCGAGCTGGTGCAGGCCCGGCTGCTCGAGCTCCTCGCCCACCCGGGCGAACGGCCGGCGCGGGTCGAGCCGCTGCGCGACGACGTCGAGCAGCGCCGCCCGCTTCTCGAGCGCCTCCATCAGGCTCCGGTACGCGCCGATCTCCTCCGCGCGCATCTCGTCGAGGAGCCCGGCCGTGCCACCGACGAAGAGCTGCCGGTTCTCGTCGGCCGCCTGCTCGAACGCGCTGCGTATCGCCTGCAGGAACGTGCGCTCCCGCACGCTGAGGCCCGGCTCGTCGAACGCCATCTTCACGGCGCGCGAGCCGATTCGCGCGCCGCGGACCCGCTCGTCGAGGTAGTCCGCCGCCCAGGTGACGAGCCCGGGGTCGAGGGCGTCCGGGAACGCGAAGCGGATGTCGGTCACGCTGCCGGTCGAGGCGATCACGACGACGAGGACGACCTCGGGCTGGAGCAGCAGCACCTCGACGCGCCTCACCGTCGCCGCCTCGAGCGGAGGCGCCGAGACGAGCGCGAGCAGGCGCGTCACCTGCGAGAGCATCTCCGTGGTCGCCTGCAGCGCCTCCTCCACCTCGGCGCGCGCCGTCGGCAGCCCGAGGGGGAACGCGTCCGGGCGCGACTCGGGGCGCATCAGGAGCTCGTCGACGTAGACGCGGTACCCGGACTCGGTCGGCACCCGCCCCGCCGACGTGTGCGGGTGGGTCAGCAGCCCGAGCCGCTCGAGCTCCGCGAGCTCGTTCCGGACGGTCGAGGGCGAGACGCCGAGCCCGGCGCGCTCGACGAGCGTCTTCGAGCCGACCGGCTGGCCGGTGTGGACGTGCTCCTCGACGACGAGGCGGAGGACGTCGCGCTGGCGATCCGTGAGCGTGGTCTGCACGCCCTCATGGTAGGCGCGCCGTCAGGCGAGGAGCCGCGCGGTGACGGCGCCGCCGAGGAACCGGCCGCGCGGGGTCAGCGTCAGCGTCCCCCGCTCCCGGGCCGCGAGGCCCGCCTCGGCGAGGCGGGCGAGCTCGCCCTCGTCGACCGCGCGCTCGAGGCCGGCGAGCGGGAGCGGCTCGTCGAGCCGCAGGCCGAGCATCAGCCGCTCCGTCGCGCGCACGTCCGGCGGCAGGTCCTCGACCTCCCGCGGCGGCCGCCGGCCGGCGGCGAGGGCCGTCACGTACCGCCCGAGCGAGGGCGCGTTGCGCCACCGCGTGCTCGCGATCGTGCTGACCGCGCCGACGCCGATGCCCAGGTAGTCGCGCCCGAGCCAGTAGCCGAGGTTGTGGCGCGCCCGCAGGTCCCGCCCGCCGGCGAGCTCGGGGCGGAGACAGAAGTTCGCTGTCTCGTACCAGCGGTACCCGTGCGCGGTGAGGGTCTCGACGACGCGCTCGAAGTAGCCCTCCATCGCCTCCGCCTGCCGCCGGAGCTCCGCTCCGTGGGCGTGCGCGAAGCGCGTGCCGGGCTTCGCCTCCAGCTCGTAGGCGGAGAGGTGGCCGGGCTCGAGCGCCAGCGCCTCCGCGAGGTCGCGCTCGAGGTGGGCGGGCTCCTGCCCCGGGATCCCGTAGATGAGGTCGACGGAGATGTTGTCGATTCCGGCATCACGGAGACGGTGCACGGCGCGGCGGACGTCGTCCGGCCGCGCGCGGCGCTCGAGCACGTCCAGAAGGTGCGTGTGGAACGTCTGTGCGCCGATCGACACGCGATCGACACCGTTTCGTGCCAGCAGCGCCGCCAGCTCCGGCGTCACCGTCTCCGGGTTCGCCTCGACGGTGACCTCTCGTGCGGGCGGTAGGCGGGCGAGCAGCCGCTCGAGCTCGTCCGGCTCCGTGAACGTCGGCGTGCCGCCGCCGAGGTACACCGTCTCGATCTCCGGGGCGAGGCTCGCGCGCTCCAGGTCGAGCTCGCGCAGCACCGCATCGACATAGCCCCGGTGGTCGAACCTCCGGCCGACGGCCGTGACGAAGTCGCAGTACCCGCAGCGCGAGGCGCAGAACGGGAGGTGGACGTAGAGGTGCCGGGCGCTCACGCCGCGGTTCGGCGCGGGCGCGGCACGAGCTCGCCGCCGCAGTTCGGGCACGCGCCGAGGTCGCCGGCGCAGGCGGCGCAGAAGGTGCATTCGAACGAGCAGATCCTCGCCTCGGCGCTGTCGGGAGCGAGTGCGGCACCGCACCGCTCGCACGACTCCCGCATCTCGAGCGCCATCACCGCTTCCCGCCGTCGTTCAGGTTGAGGACGGCGAGGAACGCCTCCTGGGGCACCTCGACGCCGCCGACCTGCTTCATCCGCTTCTTCCCCGCCTTCTGCTTCTCGAGCAGCTTCCGCTTGCGCGAGATGTCGCCGCCGTAGCACTTGGCGAGCACGTCCTTGCGCCTCGCCTTCACGGTCTCGCGCGCGATGATCCTCGCTCCGATCGCAGCCTGGATCGCGACGTCGAACATCTGCCGCGGGATCTCCTCGCGGAGCTTCTCCACGAGGGCCTTGCCCCGCTCGTACGCGAAGTCGCGGTGCACGATCAGCGACAGCGCGTCGACCGGCTCGCCGCCGACCAGGATGTCGACCCGCGCCAGGTTCCCGGCGCGGAAGCCGGCCATGTCGTAGTCGAAGCTCGCGTAGCCGCGGGTGCGCGACTTCAGCTGGTCGTAGTAGTCCAGCACGATCTCGGCGAGCGGCAGCTCGTACGTGAGGTGGACGCGCTGCTCCGACAGGTACTCGAGCTGGTCGAACTTCCCGCGGCGGTCGTTGTTCAGCTCCATCACGGTCCCGACGAACTCCTTCGGCACGATGATCGACGCCTTGATGTACGGCTCCTCGACGTCGTCGAAGGCGTCGGGGAGGTCGGCCGGGGTGTGCACCTCGACCCATTCGCCGTTCAGCGGCTTCACGCGGTAGGCGACGTTCGGCGCCGTGACGAGCAGGTCGAGGTCGAACTCCCGCTCGAGCCGCTCGCGCACGATCTCCATGTGCAGGAGGCCGAG
Source organism: Gaiellaceae bacterium (assembly GCA_036403195.1). Lineage (GTDB taxonomy): Bacteria > Actinomycetota > Thermoleophilia > Gaiellales > Gaiellaceae > PALSA-600. Next base: position 13,248 of record DASWRL010000068.1, on the reverse strand, counting down.
GAACCCGCAGCGGAACCCGAAGCCGAGCGCCTGCGACGTCTCGGGCTCGTAGAAGAGCGCGGCGTCGTTGAGCTTCAGCTTCTCGAGCGCGTCGCGCAGCTCGGGGTAGTCGTCCGACTCGGTCGGGAAGAGCCCGGCGAACACCATCGGCTTCACGTCCTTGTAGCCCGGGAGCGGCGATGCAGCGGGCCGCTTCTCGTCCGTGAGCGTGTCCCCGACCCGGAGCTCCGAGACGTCCTTGAGCCCGGTGACGACGTAGCCGACCTCTCCCGCCCGGAGCTCCTGCACCGGTCGCATGGCGGGTGACATGAACCCGATCTCCTGCGCCTCGAACCGCGTGCCGAGCGCCATCGCCCGGAGCTGCTCGCGCGGGCGCAGGACGCCGTCGACGACGCGGACGAACGCGAGGACGCCGCGGTACTGGTCGTACGACGAGTCGAAGATGAGGGCGCGCGGCGGCGCGTCCGGTTCGCCGGCGGGTGCCGCGATCCGCTCGACGATCGCGTCGAGGACGGCGTCGACCCCCTGGCCCGTCTTCGCCGAGATGCGAAGCACGCGATCGGGGTCCTCGCCGATCAGGTCGGCGATCTCGCCGGCGGCGCCGTCGGGGTCCGCCTGCGGCAGGTCGATCTTGTTCACGACGGGGACGATCTCGAGGTCGTTCTCGATCGCGAGGTAGGCGTTCGCCAGGGTCTGCGCCTCGATCCCCTGCGCGGCGTCGACGACGAGCACGGCGCCCTCGCACGCCTGCAACGAGCGCGAGACCTCGTAGGTGAAGTCGACGTGCCCCGGCGTGTCGATGAGGTTCAGCTCGTGCCCCTTCCAGTGCACCCGCACGGCCTGCGCCTTGATCGTGATGCCGCGCTCGCGCTCGAGCTCCATCGAGTCGAGGAGCTGGTCGCGCATCTCGCGCGCGGAGACCGTCTCCGTCAGCTGGAGGATGCGATCCGCGAGCGTCGACTTGCCGTGGTCGATGTGCGCGATGATCGAGAAGTTGCGGATGTCGCTCTGGTCCATGGGCGTCTAGCCGCGGCGGCCGCGGCTCCGCAAGGAGAGTAGCGTCTGCATCTCGCGCACCCGGAGCACGCGGCACGCCGCCGCGTAGGTCGCTGCGGCGGCGAGGAGCGCGGCGCCGAGCGCCAGGGCCTGCGCGCCGAAGGAGCGACCGACGGCGGCGTCGAGCGGGCGCCAGACGCCGTACGAGACTACCGCGACGGCGGCGGACGCGAGCGTGATCCGCGCCGCCGACGAGGCGATCGCGTTGCCGTCCAGCCGGCCGATGCGGCGCCGCAGCAACTCGAGGAGCGCGACGGTCGCGACGACGTTGCAGAGCGCGGTCGAGAGCGGGATCCCCCACGTGCCGACGCGGTAGAACGCGAAGTCGAGGAGCGCGTTCAGCGCCAGGTTGCCGAGCGCGACGACCGTCGGCACCCAGTTCGACTGGAGGCTGAAGAACGCGCGGTTCAGCATCAGCATCGCGCCGTTGAAGACGAGCCCGGCGCTGAACGCCGCGAGCGCGCCCGCGACGACCGGCGTCTGCGCGGGCGCGAAGTGGCCGCGCTGGAAGAGGATCCGGACGATCGGCTCGGCGAGCACCGCGCTGACGGCGGCGGCCGGCAGGAGCAGGAACGCGATCTGGCGCAGCCCCGTCGAGACGGTGCTGCGGAACCCGTCGAGGTCGCCCCGCGCAGCGAAGCGCGACAGCGACGGGAAGAGCACCGTCGCGATCGCGACGGAGAACATCCCCTGCGGGAGCATGTAGACGAGGAACGCCTTCTGGATCGCGTTCGGCGCCAGGTTCGGGTCGATCAGCCGCGACGCGAACAGGGTGTCGATCACGGCGTTCACGTTGATCAGCCCGAGGCCGAGCGTGACCGGGATCATCAGCTTGAAGACGCGCGCGACCGCGGGGTCGCGCCAGTCGAGGACGAGCTGCAGCTTCCCGTCGCGCCCGCGCAGCCACGGCATCGGCAGGAACACCTGGATCACCGTCGCGACGAGGATCGACGCGGCGTAGACGTACAGCTTGGCGTCGGTCGACGACACGCTCGGGACGCCGAGCGCGAGCCCCGCGATGATCGCCACGTTCCAGAACACCGGCGACAGCGCCGGCACCGTGAAGTGGTCGTAGCTGTTCAGGATCCCGACGACGATCCCCGACACGCCGAGCAGCGCGACGATCGGGAAGAGGACGCGCGAGAGGTTCGCCGCGAGGTGCGGGTCGTTCGCGTGGAACGGCGCGATCACCCACGGCGCGACGAGGATGAACAGCGCGGTGAGGCCGCCGAGGCCGAGGAGCATGAGCCAGAAGAGCGTCGAGGCGACGCGCCACGCGCGCTTGCGCTCTCCCTTCTCGAGCAGCTCGCTGAAGACCGGCACGAACGCCGACGAGAGCGCGGCGTCCGCGACGAGCGCGCGCACCAGGTTCGGGATCTGGAACGCGACCGTGAAGGCGTTGATCTTCCCGGCCGCGCCGAAGTAGTAGGCGGCGACGACCTCGCGCACGAGGCCGAGCACGCGCGAGAGGCCGGTCGCGACGCCGAAGATGAGCGTCGAGATCGCGAGGCTGCGGCGCTCGGGCGGCGGACGCCCTGGTGTCGCGCTCGGATCGACCGACTCGAGCGCCGGGGTCGTCTCGCTGGCCACCGTCTCACACGTTACTCTGGTACCCTGATCGCGCCCGCCGGTGCGGGCTTTTCTTCGCATGCCGAACATCAAGCAACAGAAGAAGCGCGTCCGGACGGCCGCCGAGGCGCGGGTCGAGAACCTCCGGTACCGCTCGACGATCAAGACGCTGGCGAAGCGTCTGTCGTCGGCCGTGGAGAGCGGCGACGCCGCCGCGGTCGACGCCGAGCACAAGGGGCTCGTCCGGCTGATCGACCGCGCCGTCGCGCGGGGCGCGCTGCACCGGAACGCCGCGGCGCGGAAGAAGTCGCAGGCGGCGAAGATCGCCGCCGGCTCGCGCTCCTAGCCCGCTGCGGCCGACCCCGCCGGCTCCGGCTGCGTGATCTCGACGAGGGCGCGCTCGAGCTCGAGCTCGGTCGCGAGCCGCGAGCCTCCCTTCAGCGCGTGGTCGAGCCGGGCCAGCCTGACGAGCGCCCCGTCGAGCTCCTCGGCGCTGAAGTTCCGCACCTGCGCGAACAGCTTCTGCGCGGGGTACGGCTTGATCCCGAGCTTGGCCGCCGCGTCCCCCGGCGTGAGCCCCTCCGCTTCGAGCCGGTGCGCCGCACGCGCGCGGCGGACGTGGTTCGTGAGGCTGCCGACGAGCCGCGGGATCGTGCGCGACACGGGATCGCCGGTTCGGTCGAGCATCCGCTCGGCTGCGCGGAGGACGCCCGCCACGTCGCGCGCTCCCCAGGCGTCCGTCAGGTTCCACGGCGGCGACTCGGCGCGGGGGGCGACGAGCGCGTCGACGTCCGCCTCGGTGATCTCGGCTCCCCCGCCCCAGGTCGACAGCTTCTCGACCTCGCCGGCGAGCTCGTAGAGGTCGTCGCCGACGAGGTCGGCGAGCCGGCGGCACGCCTCGGGCTCCGCGGCGGCGCCGCTCACCGTGAACTGCTCCGCGATCCACCGGTGGATCGCCTTCGTCTGCACGTCCCAGACGAGGACGTCGCCGGCAGCGGCGACCGCCTTCGCGAGCGGCCCGTCCTTCTTGAGCTCGCCGCCGACGAGCGCGAGCGTCGTCCCGGGCGCCGGCGCCTTCAGGTACTGGCCGACCACCTTGGCGTCCGGCGCCTTCCACGCCTCGACGTGCTCGACGACCACGAGCCGCGAGCCCGAGCCGAAGAGGCCGAGCGCGTTGCAGGCGGCGACGGCGTCGTCGCCCGTCGTCTCGACCGCGTCGTGCAGCTCGACCGCGTCGCGCTCGAACCGCGCCCGGAGGCGCGCGACGGCGCGGTCGACCTTCGGCCGGTCGCTCCCGGCGATCAGGTAGGCCGGCTTCAGGTCGTCCGCCATCGGTCTCAAGAATAGGCGCGGACGCGGCGCCAGAGGAACGCGGCGGCGACGAGCGATCCGGCTGCCGCGAACGCCGCGGCGGAACCGGCGGCCTGCGCGCCCGGCAGCGCCGCGGTCAGGCGAGCGCATGCGGAGACGTAGGCGGCGACCCAGCCGTTCGCCGACGCGAGGAGCGCGGCGAGCTGCGGGGCCACCGGGTCGACCGCCGCGGCGGCGAACGCGAGCGCGAGCAGAGGCCCGACGGCGAGCTCGACGAGCGCGTTCGCGACGACGCCGTAGAGGGGCACCCGGCCGAACGCGAGCCACAGCACCGGGGCAGTCGCCAGCGAGCAGGCGACCGAGATGCCGAGCGCCGAGCGGAGCCAGCGCGGCAGCGGGTAGCCCTCGAGCTCGACCACGAGCGGTCGGCCGAGCAGGAAGATCGCCGCGACGGCGCCGAACGACAGCTGGAAGCCGGCGTCGAACAGGGCGTACGGGCTCCACGCGAGCAGCACGCACGCGGCGAGCAGGAGCACGTGCCACGCCTCCGGCAGGCGGCCGGCGAGCCACGCGACCGACACGGCGGCACCCGCGACGCCCGCACGGATGACCGACGGCTGCGGCCCGACCGCGAGCACGTACGCGACGATCGCGGCGAGCGCCGCGACGTGCGCCCACACCCGCGCGACGCCGAGGACCACGCCGAGGCCGAGCACGCCCGCCGCGAGCAGCACCACGTTCTGCCCGGAGACCGCGAGCAGGTGGTAGAGACCCGCGCGCCGGAAGGCGGCCTTCGTGCCGTCGGAGAGGCCGGTGTCGTCGCCGAGGAGCACGCCCTCGACGAGCGCGCGACGCTCCCCGCGGAGGCCCGGCGCCGACGCGCGACGAAGCCACCGGCGGAGCCGGTCGGCGATCCCGCCGAGGCCTCCGCGACGGCCGATCACGTGCCACTCGTCGACGCGCAGGACGACGTGCACGCCCTGACGGCGAAGCCACGTGCGCTCGTCGAACCCGTGCGCGGGGCCACGCGGTGCCTTCACGACGGCGAGCAGGCTGAGCCGCGCTCCCTGCGGCGGCGCACGGCCGAGCCGCAGCTCCAGCTCCACGCGTTCGCCCGAGACGGTTGCGCGCTGGCGCTGCGCGAACCGCCCGGGCCGCGCCTCGGCGGTCGCGACCGCGACGAGACGCTCCGCCGTGCCGATCCGCGGCGCGAGGGCGCTCCGGTCGAGGGCGTCGAGACGCAGGCTCCCCCACCACCACGCCCCGACGAGCACGAGCGACGCCGCCACCGCGAGGCCCGCCGCGCTTCGCGGTGCGCCGAGGACGGCGACGGCCACCGCGGCGGCTGCGCCCGGAAGCGGCGAGTGGATCCGGAACGCGTCGCTCGCGGCGAGGCCGACGAGGCACGCGGCCGCGACGACGTGAGCGGGCAGGACGCGCGTCACGGGACGACCAGCCCCTTCAGGTCGGCGAGCCGCGCCGGGCCGATCCCGGGGATCGCGTCGAGCTCCTCCACCGAGTGGAACGCGCCGTGCTGCGTGCGGTAGTCGAGGATCTTCTGCGCCGTCACCGGCCCGACGCCGGGAAGAGCGTCGAGCTGCTCCGCCGTCGCGGTGCTGAGCGAGAGCGGCGCACCGGGCGCCGCAGCGGGCGCGGCCGGCGCCGACGGAGCGCCCCCCGCGGCGGCACCGCGCAGCGGCACGAGCACCTGCTGGCCGTCCGAGACCGGCGCGGCCAGGTTGACAACCGAGCGGTCGGCGCGGCGGGTCGATCCGCCCGCGCGCGCGACCGCGTCGGCGACGCGAGAGCCGGGCGGCAGGCGCACGAGGCCCGGCCGGCGGACGGCTCCTTCGACGTCGACGACGACACCGGCGGCGGTGGGGTGCGCCGCCGGTGTCGTCGCTGCTCCGCCTCGAACCGGCGCGACGCGGAGCGCCGGAGGATGCGACCGCGCGTCGAGATGCCGGACGGCCGTGACCGCGAGCGCAGCGGCCACGAGCGCGGCGAGCACGAGACGCCGCGTGGAGACGGGGAACGGGAGCGCGTGCACGTCTCGAGCGTGCCCGCAGGATCGTCACGCGTGTGAGACGGCTTCGTGCCGGAAGCGCGACGAGTCGTTCAGACGACGATGTTGACGAGCTTGTCCGGCACGACGATCACCCGCCGCTCTCGGCTGCCGTCGACGTGCGCGCGGACCTTCTCCGACGCCCGCGCGTGTGCGATCAGCTCCTCCTCGGACAGGCCCGCGGGGACGCGGACGCGGTCACGCACCTTCCCGTTCACCTGCAGGACGAGCTCGATCTCGTCGCGCACGAGCTTCGACGCGTCGGCGACCGGCCACGACGCCTCCCACAGGCGTGTCCGTCCCAGCGCCTCCCACAGCTCCTCGCACACGTGCGGCGCGTACGGCTGGAGCAGCGACACCGCGGTCTCGGCGGCGAACCGCGCGGCGGGGTCGTCGGGCGTGCGCGACAGCTCGTTGACGAGCTCCATCACGGCGGCGATCGGCGTGTTGAACACGAACCGCCGCCCGATGTCGTCCGTCACCTTCGCGATCGCCTCGTGCGCCTTCCGGGCGAGCGGCGTGTCGACGTCGGCCGGCGACTCGGGCTGCGCCGCAGCCTCGTGCACGACCCGCCACAGGCGACGGATCCACCGCACCGTCGCGTCGATGCCGTCGGGCGTCCACTCGATGTCCTGGTCGGCGGGCCCCTGGAAGAGGATGTAGATCCGGACCGCGTCGGCGCCGAAGTCGTCGACCAGCTCGTCCGGCGACACGCCCGCCTTCGACTTCGACATCTTGCTGCCGCCGAGCAGCACCCACCCCTGGTGGAACAGGCGCTGGAACGGCTCGCGGAAGCCCACCATCCCCCAGTCGCTCATCGCCTTGACGAAGAAGCGGGAGTAGAGCAGGTGGCCCTTCGCGTGGTCGATGCCGCCGATGTACTGGTCGATCGGCATCCACGCGTCGACCTTGTCGCGCGCGAACGGCGCCGCGTCGTTGCGCGGGTCGCAGTAGCGCAGGAAGTACCACGACGAGTCGACGAACGTGTCCATCGTGTCGGCCTCGCGCTTGCCGGGACCTCCGCAGCGCGGGCACGGGACGTCGATGAACTCCTCGTTCGAGGCGAGCGGCGGCTTCCCCTTCGGGCGGTAGTCGTCGACGTCCGGCAGCAGCACGGGCAGCTCCTCGTCCGGGACGGGGACGATCCCGCACGCGTTGCAGTGGACGACGGGGATCGGCGCGCCCCAGTAGCGCTGCCGGGAGAAGCTCCAGTCGCGCAACCGGTAGTTGATCGCCGGCCGGGCCCGCCCTTCGGCCGACAATGCGTCGACGATCGCGCTCTTCGCGCCTTCGGCGTCCCGGCCGTCGAACGGGCCCGAGTTGACGAGCAGCCCGTCGTCGGAGATCACCTGCACGATCGGCAGCGCGTACACCTCGGCGAACTCGCGGTCGCGGTCGTCGTGCGCCGGGACGGCCATGATGGCGCCGGTGCCGTACTCCATCAGCACGTAGTCGGCGACCCAGATCGGGATGGGCGCGCCGTTCACCGGGTTCGTCGCGTGACGCCCGGTGAAGACGCCGGTCTTCTCGCGCTGCTCGCGCTCCTCCGTCGGCCGCGCGGCGGCGATGCGCGCGTAGGCGCGCACCTCGTCGGCCTGCGGCGTGCCCTCGACGAGGACGTCGACGAGCGACGACTCGGGGGCGACGACGAAGAACGTCGCGCCGAACAGCGTGTCGGGCCGGGTCGTGAAGACGGGGATGTCGAGGTCGAGCTCGTCGACCCGGAAGAGCACCTCGGCGCCCTCGGAGCGTCCGATCCAGTTCGTCTGGATCTTCTTCGTGCGCTCGGGCCAGTCGATCGTCGCGAGGTCGTCCAGCAGCTGGTCGGCGTACGCGGTGATCTTGAAGAACCACTGCGCCATGTTCCGCGCCTCGACGATCGCGCCGCAGCGCCAGCAGCGGCCGTCGACCACGTGCTCGTTCGCCAGCACGGTCTGGTCGTTCGGGCACCAGTTGACGGGCGCCTCCTTGCGGTAGATCAGCCCGTGCTCGAGGAAGCGCAGGAAGAGCCACTGCGTCCACCGGTAGTACGTCGGCTCGTGGGCGGAGACGACACGCTGCCAGTCGATCGCCCAGCCCATGCGGCGCATCTGGTTCGAGATCGTCTCGATGTTCCGCTCGGTGATCTCGAGCGGGTGCCCGCCCTCCTTGATCGCGGCGTTCTCGGCGGGCAGCCCGAACGAGTCGAAGCCCATCGGCCGCAGCACCTCGTGGCCGGTGCGCCTGCGGAAGTGCGTGACGACGTCGCCCATCGTGTAGTTGAGGACGTGGCCCATGTGCAGCTGCCCGGACGGGTACGGGAGCATCTCGAGCTGGTAGAAGCGCGGCTGCGCGTCCCCCGGGACGGGGTCCGCGGCATGGAATGCCTGCTCGGCCTCCCAGACGGCCTGCCATCTCGGCTCGATTCGCTTCGGGTCGTATCCGTCGGTCGCTGCCACGTGCATCAGTCCTCCAGAAATGAAAAAGCCTCTCGTCGTGAGAGGCCGTGGGGGAGCCGGCGCGGCCTTCGCCGCGTGGTTCCCTGCGTCAGCCGAGAAGCAGCTGCATGGGTGTCATCTTAGCGCCGCCTGCGGCCGGGCCGCCACCAGTTCCAGTCGCCGAGGAGCGCCATGAGGCTCGGGACGAGGAGCGCGCGGACGAGCGACGCGTCGATCGCGACCGCGAGGGCGATGCCGAGGCCGACCTCCTTGACGAGGACGATCTCCGACGTCGCGAAGGCCCCGACGGCCACGCAGAAGAGGAGCGCCGCCGCGGTGACGACCCGTCCCGTCCGCTCCAGCCCGAGCGCGACCGCCTCGCGATTCTCGAGCCCGCTGTCGTGCGCCTCGCGGATCCGCGAGAGCAGGAAGACGCCGTAGTCGGTGGAGAGCCCGAACGCGATCGCGAACAGGAGGACGGGCTGGGTCAGCTCGAGCGCGCCCTGGCTCTGGTAGTGCAGGAGCCCCTCGAGCCGCCCGTCCTGGAACACCCAGACGAGGATGCCGAACGCCGCCGAGAGGCTGGCGGCGTTCATGATCACCGCCTTCACCGGAAGCACGAACGAGCGCGTGACGAGGTAGAGCAGGACCATCACCGACAGCCCGAGGATCGCCAGGGCGAGCGGCAGGTGGCGGCGAAGCGACGACGCCGTGTCGAGGTACCACGCGGTGACGCCGGCGACCGAGGCGCCCGGCAGCGCGCGGATCCGGCGCACGACGTCCTTCGCGCCCTCGGACATCGGCTTCGCACGCGGCGTGACGTCCACGCCGACGAGGCCGCCGCCGAGGCGTCGCGGCGCGGAGACGGATGCAATCCCCGGAAGCGCCCGGATCGCCGCGACCGTCGCCGGCGAGTCCAGGAGGACGTGCTCCGGCGACCCGCCCCGGGTGGCGTCCTGCACCTGGCGTGCGCTCGCGCTCGACGGCAGCACCGACGCGTCGATGCCCGTGAACCGCACGCCGAGGAACGGCAACCCGAGCGCGACGAGGGCGACCGCGGTCGCCGCTGCGATCGGCACCGGCCGGCGCATGACGCCGTGCGCGAACCGGTACCAGCCTCCCTCGCGCGTCTCGTCGACGCGCCTGATCGCGAGTGCGTCGATCCGCGCACCGAGCAGCGCGAAGAGCGCGGGCACGACGAGCAGCGCGACGATCCCCGCGAGCGGCGCGACGATCAGGCCGCCGATCGCCATCGACCGCAGGAAGGCGAGCGGGAAGACGAGCAGCGACGCGAAAGCCGTCGCGACGGTGACGGCGCTGAACGCGACGGTGCGGCCGGCGGTGGCGATCGTGACGTGCACCGCCTGCCGCCCCGGCCCCGTCCGCGCGAGCTCCTCGCGGTAGCGCGACACGAGCAGGAGGCTGTAGTCGATCGCGAGCCCGAGGCCGGCGCCGGTCACCAGGTTCAGCGCGAACACCGAGATCGAGACGACGCCGTTCGCGAGCCTCAGCATCGCGAGCGTCGTAGCGATCGAGAGCAGGCCCGCCGCGACCGGGAGCAACGCGGCGACGACGCCCCGGAAGATCCAGATCCCGAGCAGGAGCAGGAGCGGGAACGCGATCAGCTCCGCGCGGAACAGATCGTGCTCGGACTGCGCGCGCACCTGCTCGCTCGCGACGGCCGGGCCGCCGACGAGGCCGGGCAGCGAATGCTCGAGGCGCCGCGCCGCGCGGCCCGCGTCGGTCCCGTTGCGGAGGTACGCGGCGACGACGACGCGGCCGTGGCGCGCGGGCGCGGCCTTCGCGACCGCGATCGCCGGGTCGCGGTGGAGCCGGCGGAGCACGACGGGCGCCTGCGCGGGCGAGGCGACGACGACGACCGACGGCCCCGGCACGACGCCGGTGCGCTCCGACAGCAGCCGGAACGTGCGGAAGCTCTCCGAGCCCTTGTCCTGGTAGTCGTTGTCGCTCGCGCTCAGGTGCGCCGGCGTCGTCGCGCCGAAGGCCGCGGCGGCGACGCCGACCGCGAGCGCCCCCACCAGGATCGCCCGTGGCCGTCCCACCGCGAGCTCGGCGACTCGACGAAACATGGACGTCGGCCACAATGCCTGACATGGCCCCGCCGACCGACCTCCTCCCCGACGGCGCGCGCGTCGAGGCCGGCGAGCTCGTGCTCGGCGGCCGGCGCGCGACGGACCTGGCGCGCGAGTTCGGCACGCCGGTCGTCGTCTACGACGAGGAGACGCTCCGGAACGACGCGCGGCGGTACCTCGCGGCGGCGCCCGGCGCGCTCGTCGCGTATGGGACGAAGGCGTTCCCGTCGGTCGCGCTGCTGCGCCTCCTCGCGTCGGAGGGCATCGGCGCCGACGTGTCGACGGGCGGGGAGCTCGCGTTCGCGCTCCGTGCCGGGATCGACGGCGACAGGCTCGTCGTGCACGGCAACAACAAGGAGGACGAGCTGCTCGCCGGCGCGGCCGCGACGGGCGCCCTACTCGTCCTCGACTCCGCGCAGGAGCTCGAGCGGGCGCGCGCGGCCGGCGTCCGGCGGTTCCTCGTGCGCGTCACCCCGGGGATCGAGGCCGACACGCACGAGGCGGTGAAGACGGCGCACCACGGCTCGAAGTTCGGGCTGCCGCCCGACGACGCCGTCGACCTGCTGCAGCGGGTCCCCGAATGCGAGGGCCTCCACGTGCACGTCGGCTCGCAGCTCGTGCATTTCGGCGCGTCGCTGATGACGGTCGACTGGGTGGCGCAGTTCGCGGCTCGGCTCCGCGCAGAGCTCGGCTGGACGCCGCGGGTCGTCGACCTCGGGGGCGGCCTGGGAGTCCGGCACGTCGTCGACGAGCCCGCGTTCACGATCGAGGAGTTCGTCGGCGGCCTGCTGACGGAGCTCAGGCGCGCCTGGGAGCTCCACGCCCTGCCCGAGCCGCAGCTCGTGCTCGAGCCGGGCCGGTCCCTCGTGTCGCGTGCCGGCGTCACGCTCTACACCGTCGGGGGCGTGAAGCAGGCGAGCGCCGCGACGACCTACGTCACCGTCGACGGCGGCATGTCGGACAACCCGCGCCCGGCGATGTACGGGGCGCGGTACTCGGCGCTCGTCGCGTCGCGCGTCGAGGAGCCGCCGGACGGCGCCTACGCCGTCGCGGGGAAGCACTGCGAGTCGGGCGACCTGCTGATCGAGCGCGTGGAGCTCCCAGGCCCGCGGCGCGGCGACATCCTCGCGGTGCCGGTGACGGGTGCGTACACGCTCGCGATGTCGTCGACGTACAACGCTGTCCCCCGCCCCGCCGCCGTCCTCGTCGGCGCGTCCGGCGCCCGCCTGATCCGCCGCCGCGAGACGATCGAGGACCTGCTCGCGCTCGAGGTCTAGCGCCTTGCGTCACGGTGGCTGCGGATGGCACCCGACGCGGCGAAACCGCGGCTGGAGCCGGTTTGCCCGCCGGGGCTACATGCGGCTGCGAAGGGCGAGGACGTTCGCGACGAACGGCTTCGACACCTTGTACACGCCGCGTTCGCGCACGGCGCGCTCACCCTGGTACCAGCCGGCGAGCGCCAGCCGCTGGTCGCCGCGGAACACCTGCAGCAGGTGCCGCAGGTACAGGATCCCGACCTCGATGTCGCCGTCGACCGTCATCGGGACCCGTCTCCCGACGAGCACCGTCTCCACGTACGCCCGAGTCGTCGGGAGCGTCTGGAGGACGCCGCGCGCGCCGGCCGACGAGACGATCCGCGTCTGGAAGCCGGACTCCATCCAGGCGAGCGCGCGCACGAGATGCGGGTCGACACCGAGGCGGGCCGACCACGCGTCGAGCTTCGCGCGCACGTCGGAGGCCGCGGGCGCGAGCGTCGCGGCGCGAGCCGGCAGGCGGAGCCGCTGGCCGATCAGGATCGGCTTCCCGGGGTCGATCCCGTTGAGCGACGCGATCCCCGCGATCGTCGTGCCGGCGCTCCGGGCGAGCGCGGTCAACGTGTCACCCGGGTGCACGACGTGGACGACGACGGGCGCCGGCGGCGGCGTCAGATGCTCGCGCACCGGAACGCGCTCGCGGCGCACGATCGCCGACAGCGTCCGCGGCCCGACGACCGCGTCGGCGTCGAGCCGCATCAGCCGCTGGTACCGGCGGAGCGCGCCGGCGGTCTCCTTCCCGAAGTAGCCGTCGAGGGCGCCGCTGTAGACGCCGCGCCGGGTGAGGATGAACTGCAGCACGGCCACGTCGAATCCGAAGTCGCCGCGGTTGAGCAGCCGGGACCCGAAGACGGGGCGCCCGAGCGGCCCGAGCGCGAGCCGCGTGCGGACGTCCGCCGGGCCGACGCGGAGGTCGTGCTGCCGCTGGAAGGCGTGGACGGCCGCGGCGGTGCGCGGGCCCGCGACGCCGTCGATCTGCGCGAGGTACAGCCCGTGCGCGCGCAGCGCGACCTGGAGGCCGGCGACCTGCGGGTTGACGCCCGCGATCGCAGAGACCGGCGCGGCGAGGGCCACCGTCGCCGCTATGACGGCAAGACGAACCATGGAGCCGGTCCGTTCGTCGCGGCGCGGCCGGCTCCTTCCGGATCCGCTCAGGCCGTGAGCTCGGCGGCGAGCTCGACGGGATCACCCGAGACCCGGCGCGCCTCGACGGGGACCGGCGGCCACTCGCCGGCGAGCACGAGCGGCGCGGCCCCTGCGACACGGGCGAGGCGTGCATCCGCGAGCTCCGCGCGCGCGCGTGCGCTCGCGACGACGACGACGTCGGGGCCTTCGGCGATCGCCGTCTCTGCGAGGACGTCGAACGGTGTGTCGGCGCCCAGGAAGAGGATCCGCCAGCCGCGGCGCCGGAGCGCCAGGCCGAA
>DASWRL010000067.1:0-24013 GCA_036403195.1 Gaiellaceae bacterium | reverse complement strand
GAACATGATCGCCACGAGCGAGCCCTTGCGGACCGTCGAGCGCAGAGCGTGCGCCACGCGGTCTGCGAACAGCGCCCGGTTCGCGAGACCGGTGACGGGATCGTGGAACGCCTGGTGCGCGAGCTGCTCCTCGAAGGCCTTGCGCTCGCTGATGTCGCGGCTGTTGAGGACGATTCCCTGCACGTGCTCGTCGTCGAGCAGGTGCGTGTGCTGCACCTCGAACTTCAGCCAACGGCCGTCCTGGTGGCGCAGCCCGCACTCGAAGGTGTGGGAGTCAGACCCCTCCGCCACCTCGAGGATGCGGTCGAGCCGCGACCGGTCGGCGTCGGCGAGCAGCTCGCCGAAGACGCTTCCCTCGACCTCGTCGACCGAGTAGCCGAGGAGCCGTTCGATCGACGGGCTCTGGTACTTGATGACCCCGTTCTCGTCGAGCACCGTGATCAGGTCGCTCGAGTGCGCGACGAGCGAGCGGAAGCGCGCCTCGCTCTGACGCCGGTTCCGTTCCTCCGAGAGGGCGGACGCGTCGATCGCGAGGGACACCTGCGACGCGAGCGAGCCGAGCGCGTCGAGCGTCACGAGGGGGATCCCCTCGGAGGACTGGATCACGATCGCGCCCTGGTCCTGGTCGGGCAGCGAGAGCGTGAGGACGACGGTCGTGGCACCGAAGCCGAGGCCGAGCGCGGCCGACACCGGCTCGCTCGGGTCAGCGGTCGAGACCGGGTGGTGGCGCGAGCGCAGCCACGCGACCGCCTCGGGCGTGAGCGCCCACGAGCCGGCGCCGTTCGAGGCGACGACGTCTGCGAGGTCGTCGTTCCAGAGCGCGAGCCGCACGCGGACGTCGCCGCCGACGATCCGCACGGCCGACTCGACGGCCTCCTGGTGCACGTTGGCGCGTCCGACGGCCTCGACGAGTGCGAGCCCCGCCTCCCGCAGCGTGGCCTCGCGCGCGGCCGCCTTCTCCTCCTGCCGCGCGAGCCCGGCGACCCGTAGGACGACGAGCAGGAACAGGATCGCGGACGAGCCGATGATCACCAGCAGGTCCTTGTTGTTGAACTCCTCGACGAACCGGATCCCTGGGGCGATGAGGCACGCCACCGCGAGCAGCCCGAGCCGCGTCGGCGTGAGCCGCGCGCGGTCCATCCGGGACGGCTCCTCGAGCACGCGCATCGAGGGATGTAGCGCGGCCGCGCCCCACAGCGTCAGGTAGGCGAGCCAGCCGAGGTCGAAGATCACCTGGTGGTCGTACGTGCCGTGGAGGAGCGCGTAGTTGTAGGCGCAGTCGGTGAGCAGGAGCGCCGCCGTGCTCGCGAAGAGGAGGTAGAAGGCCGCCGACTTGCGCCCCGCCTGCACGGCGAAGCGGATGACCGCGCCGAGCAGCAGCACGTCGCCGAGCGGGTACGCCGTGGACACGACCTTCGCGAGCGGCGTGAGCCCTGACGCGTGGACGTTCGGTGCGATCAGGAAGACCCAGAAGAGGAGCGCGAAGCCGACGGTGAGGACGAGCGAGTCGAGCACCGCCCCGCTGTCGCTGCGGCTCGGGTCGCGGCGGCGCACGAGCAGCATCAGCCCGCCGAAGAGCAGCGGGTAGACGCTCAGGTAGATCGCGTCGCCGAACGACGGGAAGCCGACGGTGCCCCCGAGCAGGTCGGGGTACGTGTACGTGTAGAAGTCGCCCGAGACGTAGAGGAACTGGCCCGCGATCATGAGCCCCCACGCGAGGCGCGCGCGCGAGCGATTGGCGAAGACGCCCCAGGCGATCGCGGCGAGCGACGCGATGCCGATCGCGTTGACGACGAGCGCGTATCCCTTGAACGGCGGGACGAAGAGGTAGGCCCCGATCAGGAGGCCCATCGCGACGAGGTACAGCGCCCAGGCGTTGGACCGCCCCGGCCGCAAGCGGGACGCGGTCGTCATGCCGCCACTGTCCTTTCTCGATCCTGCAGGGGATACGTCTCGGCCAGCCGCCCGAGCACGTCGATCAGGTGGTCGACCTCCTCCCAGCGGTTCGCCGAGGTGAGCTGGATGCGGAACCCGACCTCGTCGCGCGGCACGAGCGGGTACGCCGCGAGGGTCACGTAGATGCCGTTGTCGAAGAGGAAGCTGCCGACCGGGCCGATGTCCTCGGCGCGCGCGAGCGGCACCTCGATGACCGGCAGGTCGTCGCGGTTCGGTGTGTGCACGCCGAGCCGCTCGAGCGCGTCGAGCACGCGCTTCGTCTTCGCGTACAGGTCGGCGCGCAGGGCGTCGCCGCGGATCGCGTTGACGTCGAGTCCGGCGATGGTCGTCGCGAGCGACGCCACCGGGGAGGGCCCGGAGTACAGGTACGGAGGCGCCGCGGTCTTGAGCAGCCGCTTCATGTCCGGCGGGCATGCGATGAAGGCCGCGAGCGAGGAGTACGCCTTCGACAGGCCGCCGACGAGGACGATGTTCTCGTAGGTCTCGCCGCAGTGGCGGACGATCGAGTTGCCGCGCACGCCGTAGGGGCACAGCTCGTCCTCGCGCCGCTCGCCCACGACGCCGAAGCCGTGCGCGTCGTCGACGTAGAGGATCGCCTCGTGCTCGCGCGCGAGCGCCGCGTACGCCCGCAGGTCGGGCATGTTGCCCGTCATGCTGTTGACGCCGTCGATGCAGATCAGCCGCGCCGATGCGGTGTCGGCCTTCAGCAGCTGCTCGAGCTCGTCGAGGTCGTCGTGCGCGAACCGCTTCAGCGTCGCGCCGCGGAGCGTCGCGAGCTCGGCGCCCTCGTAGATCGTCTTGTGCGCGCGCCGGTCGACGAAGACGGTGCCGCTCGCTGCGAGCAGCGGGATCACCGACATGTGGATCAGCGTGATGGTGGGGAGGACGAGCGTGTCCGAGGCGCCTACGAGCTCCGTCAGGCGCTCCTCGATCTGCTCGTACAGGACGGGGCTGCCGAGCAGCCGCGACCAGCTGGGGTGCGTGCCCCACGCCTCGAGGTATGCGGGCACCGCCTCGATGATCTCCGGGTCGAGGTCGAACCCGAGGTAGTTGCACGAGGCGAAGTCGGCGAGCCAGTGGTCGCCGATGCGGATCATCCGGCCGTCGATCTCGTCGATCACGGCGTCGGTCATCGGGTTCGAGCGCTCCAGCTCGGCGAGGTCCGCGCACGCGGCGAGCCACTTGCCGACCCAGTCGTCGCTCGAGCGCCGACGCGCCCTCCCGGAACTCACCGCAGCCACGAGCGCCGTATCGGCACCCCGTCCGCGAGCCTTTAGCAAGTCCTTTTCGAAGGAGGGAGACGCTGCCGCGTCAGCGCGGACCGAGCGGCTGGCGGACCTGGAACAGGCGCACGGTGGCCGCTCCGAAGACGAAGCCGCCGACGTGCGCTGCGAACGCGACGCCGCCGCCGGCCTCGGGGTGCGTCAGCGAGAAGCCGCTCTGCCAGAGCTGGAACAGGAACCACAGCCCGAGGAAGATGAGCGCCGAGAGCGGCACGGGCAGGAAGCCGAAGAGGAGCGTCACGACGCGCGCGTGCGGCAGCAGCACGAAGTACGCGCCGAGCACGCCCGCGATCGCGCCGCTCGCGCCGACCGTCGGGACGCTGGCCGCCGTCTGGCCGCTCCAGTGGAGCGTGACGGCGGCCTGCGCGAGCGCGGCCGCGTACCCGGAGGCGACGTAGAAGGCGACGAAGCGGCCGCGCCCCATCACGTCCTCGACGTTGTTCCCGAAGATCCAGAGGAACAGCATGTTCCCGAGCACGTGCAGCCAGCTCGCGTGCAGGAACATCGACGTGAGAACGCCCCCCGCCCACGGGAGGTGGTCGCGGGCGGCGCCGAGGCAGGGGCCGGCGACGGCGCAGGGGTAGAAGGCGTACCGGTCGACGCGGCTGCCGCGCGCGCCGAGCTCCCACACGAAAACGCCCAGGTTCAGCGCGATCAGCCCGTACGTGACGAGCGCGAACCGCCGGACGGGGACGTTGTCGAACAGCGGGAGGATCCGCGAATCGTAGGACACCTGAGACTTGACAACGACGCGCTAAGGTTTTATCCTGGCGCAGTAATCAAGGTTGTGGTTCGCAAGGAGGTACGATCGATGACGACGCTGGTTCGCTGGGATCCGCTGCGCGAGGCCGCCGCGATGCACACCGAGCTCAGCCGGCTCATGAACGGGCTCTTCGAGGGCAACGGCCGGCAGACGCAGGCGTGGGTGCCGACGCTCGACGTGTGGGAGACCGAGGACGCCGTCCACTACGCGTTCGACCTGCCGGGGATCCCGAAGGACAAGATCGCGATCGAGGTCGAGAACGGCGCGCTCACCGTGTCCGCGACCCGCGAGCGCGAGCAGAAGGTGGAGGAGGACCGCTTCCAGCGCTTCGAGCGCAGGTACGGCCAGTTCTCCCGCACCGTCGGCCTGCCGCAGGGCGTGTCGGAGGAGCAGATCACGGCCACGTACGAGCACGGCGTGCTCGGGATCCGTGTGCCGAAGCCCGAGCAGCCGAAGCCGAAGCGCATCGAGATCGCGGTCGAGGGCGAGCAGCCCACCATCGAGGGCTGACCGCCCGCGCCCGACCGACTGTGGCCGTGGCCGGGCTCCCGGCCACGGCCGTTCTCGCCTCGCGCGTGCCTGCTTCGCGGACGCGTGCGTCTACAGGTGCTCGCGGATGCGCTCGACGACCGACGCCATCTCGAGCCTCGCGCCGGTCACGTCCTTCAGGAGCTCGTCAGCCGTCGGCGCCTGGCCGAGCGACCACAGCTCCCGGAGCAGGTCGCCCGCGTCCCGCCGCGCGAACCACTCGTTGCCGAGCTCCCCGCGCAGGAACTCGCGCAGCTGCGCCTCGAACGCCCACGAGCGCAGGTACCCCGTGACGTAGAAGCCGCCGTCGATGTCGTCGAGGTAGCTCTCGCGGTTCACCGGCAGCTTCAGCGCGTCGGACAGGAGCTCGACGTATCGGTCGCGCATCGTCGTCGCGTCGTCCGCCTGGAAGAACTCGATCTCGTACAGGAGCTTCGCGCTGTAGCGGCGGACGAAGTAGAGGAGCGAGACGGCGCCGTCGCGCGCCAGCTCGGGCACCCGCGGGACGTCGAGGCGGCGGTTCAGCCACGCCGGCTCCGTGACGAGGTGCTGCATGAGCATCGCCCAGCCCTCGGTGACGGCGTTGTCGCCGAGGCGCTTCGCCTCCATCGGCAGGCTCTCGCTCGTCCACGCGTAGTGCTCGGTGTGCCCCGCCTCGTGGAACAGCGCCTCCCAGTCGTCCTTGCCGCCGATCGGCTGGATCACGAGGACGACCCGGCCCGGCACCTCGATCGGCGCGCAGAACGCCCGCGGGGACTTGCTCGGCCGCGCGTCGAGGTCGAGCTCGACGTTGCGCTGCGAGCGCAGGTCGACACCGAGGTCGGCGAGCGTCGCCTCGAGCGCCGGGAGCATCTGATCGGAGGGGTACAGCTCGTCGAGCTCCGGCGCGCGGAACAGGCGCGGCACGTCCCACGGCCGCGCCTCGGCGAGCGTCAGGCCGAGCCGGTCGCGCAGGAGCCTGTCGCCCTCGCGCTCCCACAGCTGCTCCGTCTCGTCGAGGACGTCGCGGCACTCGTCGGCGAGCTCGTCGAGCCGGAACCCGAAGCGCTTGTAGAGCTCGTAGTAGTTCGGCGCCTCGAGCCGGCGGACTGCGTCCCGGTCGATCGCGCTCGCCTCGAGGTGGAGCGGGTTCAGGTGCTCGTCGAGCAGCCGGACGCGCTCGCGCTCGAGGCGCTCGCGGCGGTCACGGTCCGGCTCGTTCGCGATCGCAGTCCGGAGCATCCGGTACGGGATCGTCGTCCCGTCGACCGTCGCCTGGAGCGTCGCCTCGACCTCGGCGGCGCGCGCCTGGTGGTTGCGCGTCAGGTTGCCGAGGAAGCCCTCGCAGGCAAAGCGCCGCAGCTCGGCCGGCGCCGACTCGAGACGCTGCGCCGTCTCGAGCGTCGTCAGGTCCTCGTACTCCTCGTAGATCCGCTCGATCTCGAGCGTCTCCTTGAGGCCCGCGAAGTGCACGTAGTACTCCTCGAGGAGTGCCTTCTCGAAGGCGTCGCCGCGCTCGCGGAATGCGTCGAGCTCGCGGCTCGTCAGGGGCTCGACGGTCATGGCCGCCCTAGGATACGGACCCGTGCAGGAGCTCCGGATCGCGACGTCGCGCCACACGCAGCTCGTCGACATCACGGGCGAGGTGCGCCGCGCCGTCGACGGATCATCCGGCGCGGCGGTCCTCGTCTACGTGCCGCACACGACCGCCGGCCTCACGATCAACGAGCACGCCGACCCGCTCGTCGCGCGCGACTTCGAGATGGCGATGGAGCGGGTCGTCCCCGAGTCGTGGCCCTGGCAGCACCTCGAGGAGGGCGAGGAGAACGCGCCGTCGCATCCCCGCGCGTCGCTCATGGGGCCGCACGTGCTCGTCCCGCTCCGCGACAGCGCGCTCGCCCTCGGCACGTGGCAGGGGATCTTCCTCTGCGAGTTCGACGGGCCGCGCACGCGGTCGGTGTACGTCACCGTCCTGCAGTAGTGCGAATCGACCTGAATGCCGACGTCGGCGAGGGATTCACCGACGACGCGGGCCTGCTCGCGGCGGTGACGAGCGCGAGCGTCGCCTGCGGGTTCCACGCCGGGTCGGCGTCGACGATGCGCGACACGTGCAGCCTGGCCGCGGCGAGTGGCGTCGTCATCGGCGCGCATCCGTCCTACCGCGACCGCGACGGCTTCGGGCGCCGCGAGCTCGGCCTCGAGCCCCACGTCGTGCGCGCGGACGTCGCGGATCAGGTCGCAGCGCTCGCCGCGGCGGCGGACCGCGTGGGGGCGAGCGTCGCGTACCTGAAGCCGCACGGCGCGCTCTACCACCGCGGCTCGGGCGACGACGACGTCGCCGCAGCCGTCGTGGACGTCGCCGAGGCGTTCGGGCTCGCGGTGCTCGGGTGGCCCGGCTCGGCGCTCCTTCTCCGGGCGGAGGCGGTCGGGGTCCGGGCCGTCCCCGAGGGCTTCGCCGACCGCCGGTACGCCCCCGACGGGCGTCTCGCGCCTCGCACGGAGCCCGGCGCCCTCCTCGACGCCGAGGACGCGGCCGCGCAGGCTCTGCGACTCGCCTCGCGCGGGGAGGTCGGCTCCCTCTGCGTGCACGGCGACACCCCCGGTGCCGCGGCGCTCGCGGCATGCGTGCGTGCGGCGCTGACGGACGCCGGCGTCGAGGTCGGCGCGTTCGCGTGAGCGCCGCGGTCCGTTGGGTGGGCGACCGCGCCGCGCTGATCGAGCTCGACGACAACCCGCAGGCGGTCCGCGCGGCGCGCGCGCTCGCCGGGCGCCGGTGCTTCGTCGACGTCGTCGCGGGCCACCGCACGGTCCTCGTCACGTGGGCGGAGGGACCCGCGCCCGACCTCGCCGTCGGCGAGTCGGCCGGTCCCGAGCCCGCGGCGCCGGCCGTCCACGAACTCGGCGTGCGCTACGACGGCCCGGACCTCGGCGCGGTCGCGGCAGAGGCCCGCCTCTCGCCGGAGGAGGTCGTCGCTCGTCACGTCGGGCGCGACTACACCGTCGGGTTCCTCGGGTTCCAGCCGGGCTTCGCGTACCTCCTCGGCCTCGACCCTCGCCTCGAGGTGGCGCGTCTCGACGAGCCGCGCACAACCGTCCCGCGCGGCAGCGTCGGGGTCGCCGGCCCGTACACCGGCATTTACCCACGCGACTCGCCCGGCGGCTGGCGCCTGCTCGGCCGGACGGACGCCGTGCTGTTCGACCCCGGCCGCGCGTCGCCGGCGCTCCTCGCTCCCGGCGACCGCGTTCGCCTCGAGGCGCGGTGACCTCGATCGCCGTGCTCCGCGCAGGCCCGCTCACGACTGTGCAGGACCACGGCCGCCCCGGGCTCGCGCACCTCGGCGTCCCGCCGTCGGGGGCCCTCGACCTCCCAGCGCTCGACCTGGGCAACCTGGCCGTCGGGAACCCGCGGGGCACGGCCGCCCTCGAGGCGACGCTGCACGGGCCCGCGCTCCGGTTCGAGGGGAACGCGCTCGTCGCGGTCACCGGCGCCGAGTGCGGGGCCGTGCTCGCCGGCCGGCCGCTCCCACGCGGCCGCGCCCGTGCGGCAGCAGCGGGCGACGTCCTCGAGCTCGGCCGCTGCACGGCCGGCGTCCGCGCCTACGTCTGCGTTCGCGGCGGGATCGACGTCGAACCGACGCTCGGGAGTCGCGCGACCGACCTCTTGACGGGCCTCGGGCCGCCGCCGCTCCGCGACGGCGACGAGCTGCGCGTCGGGCCGGAGCCTCCGGCCCCGCCCCGGGCCGTCGGCGTGCCGCCGCCTCCTCCGCGGACGCCGGTCCTCCGCGTGCTCGTCGGCCCGCGCGACGACTGGCTCGCTCCGGGCGCGGTCGACGCGCTTCTCGCGGAGCGCTGGCGGGTGACGCCCGCGTCGAACCGGGTCGGGATCCGGCTCGACGGGGCCCCGCTCGCGCGAGCGCGCCCGGGCGAGCTCCTGTCGGAGGGAATGGTGAGCGGTGCGGTGCAGGTGCCGCCGTCGGGGCGCCCGATCCTCCTCCTCGCCGACCACCCGACGACCGGCGGCTACCCGGTCGTCGCGGTCGTCGTGACGCGCGACCTTCCGCTCGCGGGGCAGCTCGCGCCGGGTGACGAGGTGCGGTTCGCCCTCGATCCGGAGACGGTCCCGTGACGCGCTTGTCGGCGCCGGTTCGGACGACGTAGCATCGCCGGGACAGCCACGAGGGAGGCCACCATGTCCATCTCGGTAGGAGGACTGTCTGCGGCGCTTAGGGGGAGGGTCGTCGAGCGCGGCGACGCCGGGTACGACGAAGCGCGCGGGCTCTACAACGCCATGATCGACAAGCGCCCTGCGGCGATCGCGTACTGCGCCGACGAGGCCGACGTCGCCGAGGCGATCCGGTTCGCCCGCAAGGAGAGCCTGCCTCTGGCGGTCAGGTGCGGGGGCCACAGCGGCGGCGGCTTCGGGAGCGTCGACGACGGCCTCGTCGTCGACCTCTCGCAGATGCACGAGGTGACGGTCGAGCCGGGGGCGAGGGTCGCGCACGTGCAGGGCGGCGCGCTGCTGAAGCAGGTCGTCGACGCGACCCACGAGCACGGGCTGACCGTGCCGGTCGGCGTCATCGGGTCGACCGGAGTCGGCGGGCTGACGCTCGGCGGCGGCGTCGGGCACCTGACGCGCGGCTGCGGGCTCACGGTGGACAACCTCCTCGCGGCGACCGTCGTCCTCGCCGACGGCTCGGTCACGCAGTGCGACGCCGACCACGAGCAGGACCTGTTCTGGGCGCTCCGCGGCGGCGGCGGCAACTTCGGCGTCGTCACCACGTTCACGTTCCGCTGCCACCCGGTGACGACCGTCCTCGCAGGCCCCGTGATGTACGACATCGAGGAGACGCCGGAGGTGATGCGCTGGTACGACGGCTTCATCGCGTCGGCGCCGGACGAGCTCGGCGGCTTCGTCTCGATCATGACGGTGCCGCCGGGGCCGCCGTTCCCGGAGGAGCTCCACATGCGGAAGGTGTGCGCGATCGTGTGGACGCAGGTCGGCGACGAGGAAGGCGACGCCCTCCGCGAGGCGCGGGCGCACGGCACGCCGCTGGTCGACGGTGTCGCGCCGGTGCCGCTGCCGGCCTGGAACACGGCGTTCGACCCGATGTTCCCGCCCGGCGAGCAGTGGTCGTGGCACGGCGACTTCGTCGCGGAGCTGCCCGACGCCGCGCTCGAGCAGCATCGGGAGTGGGGGCGGAAGCTGCCGTCGTGGAAGTCGCTCATGCACCTCTACCCGGTCGACGGGGTCGCGGCCCGCGTCGGGAACGGCGACACCGCGTGGGGCTACCGGGATGCGCGGTGGGCGCAGGTCGTGGCGGGCGTCGACCCCGATCCGGCGAACGCGGGCACGATCCGCGAGTGGTCGGGCGGGTACGCCGCTGCGGTGCGGCCCTACGCGATGGCGGGCGGCTACCAGAACTTCCAGATGGACGAGCCCGACCGCGTGCGTGGCATGTACGGGCCGAACTACGACCGCCTCGCACGCATCAAGGCGCACTACGACCCCGACAACGTCTTCCGCGCGAACCAGAACATCACGCCGGCGTCGTAGACGGCGGCATCATCTAGCCTGGCCGGGTGCCGCCGCCCGTCCAGCGCGACCAGGAGCTCGAGCTCACGATCGAGTCGCTCGCCTACGGCGGCAACGGCGTCGCGCGCCTCGACGGCTTCGTCGTGTTCGTCCGGCGGGGCCTGCCGGGCGACACCGTGCGCGCGCGCGTCACGAAGGTGCAGCGCCGGCACGCGGAGGCCCTCACGACGGAAGTCCTGCGGCCGGGGTCGCAGCGTGTCGACGCCCCGTGCGCGCACTATCCCGCCTGCGGCGGCTGCAGGTTCCAGGACCTGGCCTACGACGCGCAGCTTGCCGCGAAGGAGCGGTGGGTCGCCGATTCGCTGCAGCGGCTGGCCGGGCTCGCGGACGCGCCGCTCGACGCGATCGTGCCCGCGGCGTCGCAGTTCCACTACCGCAACAAGATGGAGTACTCCTTCACGCAGCTCGCCGACGGGCCGACGCTCGGCCTGCACAAGGCGGGCCGCTGGGACGAGGTGCTCGAGGTCGAGACGTGCTGGCTGACCTCCGACCTCGGGAACGCGATCCGGAACCTCGTCCGCGAATGGGCGCGCGAGGAGCGGCTCGCGGCGTACGACCAGGAGACGCACGAGGGCTACCTCCGGCATCTCGTCGTCCGCGAGGGACGCAACACGGGACAGGCGCTCGTGCAGCTCGTCACCTCCCGCGGCGAGCGGTTCGACCGTGAGCGGCTGATCGAGGTGCTGACGGCGTTGCCGGAGGTGCGGTCGATCCAGTGGTCGGTGAATCCCGGCGTCGCCGAGGTGACGAACCTGCCGGCGGAGGTCCTCTGGGGCGACGACGCGATCGAGGAGGAGATCGGCGGGCTCCGCTTCCGGGTGCGGCCGAACGCGTTCCTGCAGACGAACACGGAGATGGCGGAGCAGCTGTACGCGATCGCGCGCGAGTTCGCGCGGCTCGAGGGCGGCGAGACGGTCTACGACCTGTACTGCGGGATCGGGACGATCGGGCTCTCGATGGCCCCGTCGGCGCTCACCGTGTGGGGCATCGAGATCTCGGAGGAGTCCGTCGCGTGCGCGATCGAGAACCAGGAGCTGAACGGGATCGGGAACGCGGCGTTCTTCGCCGGCAACGTCGGCGAGGTGCTCCGCGACCTGCGCGACCGTGCCGGCGATCCCGACGTGGTCGTCGTCGACCCGCCGCGCGCCGGCCTCGCGGGGAAGGCGCTGAAGCGGCTCGGCGAGACGGAGGCGCCGCGGATCGTCTACGTCTCGTGCAACCCGACCACGCTCGCGGGCGACCTCAAGCGCCTGCGGGACGACTACGGATACGCGCTCGTGCGGGCGCGCCCGGTCGACATGTTCCCGCACACGCCGCACGTCGAGTGCGTGGCGCTGCTCGAGCGCTAGCGGGCGCGGCGCAGGCGCACGTCGCGCCAGAGGAGGTCGGCGTTCGGGACGAGGAACCCGAGGGCGATCCCGGGGAGGGCGGGGAGCCCGCTCAGGTCCAGCCAGACCGTGAGGACGATCGTGATCCCGAGCCCGGCGACGAGGCCGAGCCACGTCGGGACGACCCGGAGCCCGAAGCGCGCCGCGGCGGCGAGGAACAGCGCGAAGAAGAGGAGGTCGGGAACGCCGAGGTTCGCGCCCGCCCTCTCGCCGGGGACGGGGAACGCGAACGACAGGACCGTGAAGACGTGCTCGTGATGGGCGACGATCTGCTTGGTCGGCCCGCGCCAGACCGAGTACGCGTCGACCCACGGGATGATCAGCGCGACGAGCACGACCCAGGAGAGCGACTCGAACAGCGTCAGGAACCACCAGCCGAAGAGCGTCGCCGCCGCCAGCCGGGCGAAGTTCGCGAAGACCGCGACCCCGCCGATCTCGAGCACCGCGGCGAGCACCGCGAAGGCCGCGGCCGCGGGGAGGAGGCCGCGCCACGTGCGCAGCGGCAGGGCGAACAGGTCGAGCGAGAAGGCCGCGGGGATGAGCACCGCAGCGATGAACCCGACGTCCCACCACAGGCCGGCCTTCCACCAGTGCTCGTGCGTCTCGTAGTAGACGACCAGGGCGGCGAAGACGACGGCGCCGGCGACCGCGGACGCCCGCCGGCGGGCGTCCGCTAGTACGGCGGGAGCTCCGCCCACCACGGGCCCACCGCCTTGAAGGCGTTCCAGAAGGCGGTCTTCGCGGGCGCCTCGTCGAGCGAGAGGTCGATGTCCGGCACGACGAGGGCGTCGGTGGCGGGCGTGAAGCGCTGGAGCTCGCCGAGCGTCGGCTCGAGCGCGGCCGAGAGGGGGTGACCGATCCCGTTCAGGAACTCGAGGGCGTCCTCGCCCATGACGACGACGAGCTTCGGCTCGACGATCCGGAGCTCCCGCCTGAGCCATTCGGCCGCGACCGCGAGGTCGCAGCCGGCGAACTTGACGCAGTTCGTCCCGTAGACCTCCATCGGGTCGACGTGGAGCCGCTGGAGCGACTTGATCAGTGCGTTCCCGGCGCGGCCGTGGAACGCGACGCCCTCCTGCAGCTCCTGCGCCTGCGGGCCGTACTTGAGGAGGAAGATGCTCGCGAGCGGATGCCCCGTCGGGAGCGCCGTGGGCGCTCCGTCGGCCGCCCGTCCGATCTCGTGCGACAGGCGATTGATCTCGGTGATCGCCTTGCGGAGGTAGCGCTCGTAGATCTCGTCTGTTGTCACGGTGGAGCCCACGCGGCTTCGGGTCCATTCGGGACCCGCCGACCTTCTCCTAGCGGACCTTCTCCCGGACCTGGGCCACCCACTTGAGCGACTGCAGGTACGCGAGGGGCTTCGGGCGCCGCAGGATCTCGGCCGAGCGCAGCGAGAGCAGGAACTCCTCGGCATCCCGGAACGCGCGCATGCGGACAGCCCCGGTGCCGACGCCCTGGAGCACGTGCGCGTCGGAGCCCGCACCGGCGGTGAGGTCGTACTTGCGCGCGAACCGCAGCGCCTCGTCGTTGTACGCCTCGAACAGGAGGCGCGCGTTGTAGACCTCGAGGACGTCGATGTCGGCGACGTGGCGGTGCAGCGTCCGCGGGTCGGGGATCGAGTGGAGCCGGTCGAAGGGGTGCGGGACGTAGACGATCCCGTCCTGCTCGCGGATCGCGGCGATGGTGTCGGCGAAGCTCAGGCCGCGCGGGATCTCCTTCTGCAGGAACAGACCGATCACCTCGCCCTGCCCGTCGGTCTTCACCTCCTCGCCCGGGATCACGACGAGGTCGCGGCCCTGCGCGTGGTCGATCGCCTCGAGCGCGCCGCCGAAGACGTTGTGGTCGGTGACGGCGATCGCTCCGAGCCCCTCGGCCTCCGCGTGGTCGACGAGCTCGGCGGGATCCGTCGAGCAGTCGTGCGACCACGACGTGTGCATGTGGAGGTCGGCGACGATCCACGGCCTGTCGGCGAGCGGGTCGGCCGACCGGCGGCGGGGACGGCGGCGCGACGCGAGCTGCTCGTACAGCGTCTCGAGCTCGCCGGCGACGCTCGCGAACGTCTGCCCCTCCGCGTGCGCGCGGGCCGCGGCGCCCTCGCGCTCGCGCAGACCCGCGTCGTCGGCGAGCCGCGCGGTCGCGGCGCCCGCGAGCTCCGGCTGCTCGGCGAGCCCCGGCGGCCTGACGACGGCGCAGCCCGCCGCCTCCGCCTCGAGCGCGACACGTGCCAGCCCCGAGACGCCCGGGACGAAGATCGCGGCCTCTGCGAGCAGCGCCGCCCGTGACCGCGCGTCGCGCGCCGTGCGGACGTGCACGCGGTCGGCGAGGTCCCGCGGGATCGTCGGACGCGCGATCAGCGGCCGCGTGCGGAGGAGGACGAGCTCCCAGTCCGGCAGCTCGCGCAGCGTCCGCACGAGGACGCGGGCGACGACGCGCTCGTTCGGCCGCAGCTCGGCGACGACGAGCGACCGCTTCGCGCCGGGGCGGAAGAGATCCGGGTCGACGCCGGGAGAGACGAGCCGGTAGTCGCCGGGGAACCGCTCCTCGGCCGCGTCGCGCGCCTCGGCGGAGAGCGCGATCAGCGCGTCGACGCGGGCGAGCAGCTTCTCGCGCGCGGAGCGCGCCGGCGGGTACCCGAGCCGGTTCGGCGAGACGAAGGTCGCGACCGCGAGCGCGTCGGCGTCGCGGAGCGCCAGGTAGGAGAGCGACGGCAGGCCCGGCTCGAAGCCGTGGACGACGTCGAACCCGAGCGCGAGCGCCTGGCGCAGGTTCGCCTGCACGCCGACCGGGACGCCGAGCTGGGAGCGGCGGGAGATCGGCACCGCGGGGCCGACCGCGATCACGTCCGCCCTCGTCCCGCGGGCGAGCGCCCTGCGGCCCGCCAGCAGGTCCTTCGCCCGCGCCGACGGCGCGACGACCGTCACCTCGTGTCCCCGCTCGCGGAGCGCCGCGGCGACGCCGGCGACGTGGTCGTTCACGTCGTGCGGCTGCGACCAGGCAAACGGCGTGACGAGGCCGATTCTCACTCCGAAAGCGTAGTGGACGCAAAACGGGCCGCTCTCGCGGCCCGTTCCGGCGGCTAGAACTCGGCGGGCGCGGGTGACGGCACCGAGCGCCGGTTGCGCTCGATGAACTCCTCGACGAGCTCGTACGCGTCGTCGTCGGCGATCTGCCGGGGCGGCGACTTCATCAGGTACGAGCTCGGCCCCTCGAGCGACCCGGCGATCCCGTTGTTGAGCGCGAGGTTCGCGAGCCGGACGGCGTCGATCACGATGCCGGCCGAGTTCGGCGAGTCCCAGACCTCGAGCTTCATCTCCAGGTTCAGCGGCACGTCGCCGAAGCTCGACCCCTCGAGCCGGATGTACGCCCACTTGCGGTCGGTCAGCCACGGCACGTAGTCGGACGGGCCGACGTGGACGTTCTTCGCCCCGAGGTCGTAGTCGAGCATCGAGGTGACGGCGTTCGTCTTCGAGATCTTCTTCGACTCGAGGCGCTCGCGCTCGAGCATGTTCAGGAAGTCCGAGTTCCCGCCCACGTTGAGCTGCATCGTCTTGTCGAGGTGCACGCCGCGCTCGCGGAAGAGCGAGGTGAGCACCCGGTGCGTGATCGTGGCGCCGACCTGCGACTTGATGTCGTCGCCGATGATCGGGACACCTGCGTCACGGAAGCGCTTGCTCCAGTAGTCCTCGCGCGCGATGAACACCGGCATGCAGTTCACCATCGCGCAGCCCGCGGCCATGACCTGCTCGGCGTACCACTTCGTGGCGTCCTCGGAGCCGACGGGGAGGTAGTTCACGACGACGTCGACCTCGCGGTCGCGGAGGATGCCGGCGACGTCGTCCGTCGGCCCGTCCGCCTTCTCGACGACCTGCGACAGGTACTTGCCGATCCCGTCGAGCGTCATCCCGCGCGAGACCGTCACGCCCGTGTGCGGCACCTCCGCGAACCTGATCGTGTCGTTCGGGTGCGCCCAGATCGCCTCGGCGAGATCGACGCCGACCTTTCCCTTCACGACGTCGAACGCGGCGACGACCTCGACGTCGCGCACGTGGTAGCCGCCGAGGTCGACGTGCATCAGCCCGGGGACGAACTCGTCGGGATCCGCGTCCTTGTAGTAGGTCAGCCCCTGCAGGAGCGAGTTGGCGCAGTTGCCGACGCCGATGATCGCGACGCGGACCCTGTCCTGCTGCCGGTCAGTCACGGGTGGTTGTCCTCCGTTCGAGAGAGAAGTTGCTTCCTGACGTGCAGCACGCGTTGGACGACGGTCACCCACGCCGTGCAGGCGAGGAGCGCGATCGCCCACGGGAGCACGCCCCACGGCGCCAGCACGAGGCCCGCGGTGACCACGACGACGCGCTCGGCGCGCGAGCCGATCCCGACGTCGCCGCGGAGGCGGAGCGCCTCGGCGCGCGCGCGTGTGTACGAGACGAGGAACGAGCCGGCGACCGCGGCCACGGTGACGGCGACGAACACCGGGTGGTGGTGTCGCGCGAGCACGTAGGCGATCGCGGTGAGCATGAAGCCCTCGCTGACCCGGTCGGTGGTGGAGTCGATGAAGGCGCCGAAGGGCGTCGTCTTGCCGCCCGCCCGGGCGAGCGCGCCGTCGAGGATGTCCAGCACCGAGCCGAGGACGAAGACGAGCGCCGCCGCCCAGTAGAAGAGGAGCTCGTTCCGCGACTCGAAGAGGACGAGGACGGAGGCGACGGCACACAGCGTGACACCGGTCGCGGTCAGCGCGTTCGGCGTGATCCGGGTGCGCGTGAGGCCGGTGACCGACCGCGACGCGAGGCCGCGCGCGCCCGTCGTGTAGCCGTGCTTGATCGCCTCGGCCCTGCTCACGCGGCTGACCGTACCACCCGTCCCGTCGCGCGCCCGCGCGCCGTCGACAGGCGGTCGGTTACGCACGACGAGCGGCGATCGCGCGGATCCGCTCGTTGTAGACGGCGGTCATGGCGAGCAGCGCCACGAGGATCCCGGCGATGCAGTCGAGCCAGAAGTGGTTGCCCGTCGCCATCACGGCGAACCAGACCCACACCGGCCAGGCCGCCCAGAACGCCTTCACCCACCAGCGACGGCAAACGGTGAAGAGGACGACGCCGACGATCAGCGCATCGGCGGCGTGGAGGCTCGGCATCGCCGCGTACGGGTTCGCCGCGAGCTGCACGATCCCGTCGCGGTGAGCGTCCGAGAAGCCGACGCCGAGCAGCCGCGGCGGAGCCGTCGGGACGAAGACGTAGCCGACGAGGCCGATCATGTTCGCGAGCAGGACCGAGTTCCGGAAGTTCACGAACGCCTCGTGCCGGCGGAGGTACACCCAGAGGATCGCGAGCCCGACGACGGTGAACTCCGAGTTCCAGTACGTCCAGGAGACGGCCGTCTCGAGCAGGTGCCGCTGGTCGACGAAGTGCTGGAAGGTCAGCTCGTACAGGCGGTGCCCGAGCCGCGTCTCGATGTGGACGACGTGGTACCCGTTGGCGAACGCCTTCGCCGGGTCGCGGTCGGCGATCCCGCGCGCGAGCTGGTACACGAGCGCGAAGCCGAACCAGATCAGGAGCTGACGCCCCAGATCCGACCACCCGCGCGGCAAATGGCGCCGCCCCACAGCGACCATGGTCCCCACGGGGGGATTCTACCCGCCGATGTAGGACATCTCGATCCGCGAGGACCGGGGCGTCGCCTCCGAGCGCAGTTCCGAATAGCGGTCTTTGCGGCTTCCCCAGACGTCCCGGATCGTCCGCTCGAGCTCCTCGTCGGTCGCGCCGGCGCGGAGGACGGCCCGCAGGTCGTGCCCGCGGACGGCGAACAGGCACGTGAAGAGGCGCCCCTCGGCCGAGAGCCGGGCACGCGTGCAGTCGCCGCAGAACGGCTTCGTGACGGAGGCGATCACGCCCACCTCGCCGTCGGCGTCGCGGTAGCGGTAGCGCGACGCGACCTCGCCGCGGTACGCCGCCTCCACCGGCTCCACGCCGAACGCGCCGTCCAGGGCCGCCACGATCTCCTCCGCCGGGACGACGTCGTCCAGCCGCCACCCGTTCGTGTGGCCGACGTCCATGTACTCGATGAAGCGCAGGGTATGGCCGAGCGCGCGGAAGTAGGCCGCCATCGGCACGACCTGGTCCTCGTTCGCGCCGCGCTTCACGACGGCGTTCACCTTGACCGGCAGCCCGGCGTCGGCGGCGGCTGCGATTCCCTCGAGGACGCGGTCGACGGCGAAGTCGACGTCGTTCATCGCGCGGAACTGCGCGTCGTCGAGCGAGTCGAGGCTCACCGTCACCCGCGCGAGGCCGGCGTCCGCCAGCGCCCGCGCCTTGTGCGCGAGCAGCGACCCGTTCGTGGTGAGGGTCAGCTCGAGCCCGAGGTCGGCGAGCTGCGCGACGAGGCGCTCGAGGTCGCGGCGGACGAGCGGCTCTCCACCGGTGAGGCGCACCTTCCGGACGCCGGCGCCGGCGAAGACGCGCGCGACGCGTGCGATCTCCTCGAACGAGAGCAGCTCGCGCCGGTCCATGAAGCGGTGATCGCGGCCGTACACCTCCTTCGGCATGCAATAGACGCAGCGGAAGTTGCAGCGGTCGGTGACCGAGATGCGCAGGTCGCGGAGCGGGCGGCCGAAGGTGTCGAGGACGTCCACGGGGGAAACGGTACCCGCATGTCCCACGAACAACCCGAGAACGGCGAGAACGAGATCGACGAGCAGGGCCGCAACCCGACGCAGCGCCGGATCGACGAGGGCGGCGCCTCGGACGAGCCGGCGGACGCGGAATGGAGGGCCGACGATGAGTGAGGTCGTCCCCGGAGACGACGATCGCGGCGGCGAGGGCGCGCTCGAGCCCGACGACGGCGACGAGGAAGACGAGGAGGAGTAGCGGCGCGATCGTGCTTTGATCGCGCGCTGTGACCGCAGTCCTCCTCGCGCTCGCGTCCGCGGCGCTCTTCGGCGGCATGACGGTCGCCGTCCGCGTCGCGCTGCGCGGCCTCGACGACGCCGCCGCCGTGACGCTCGCGTCGGCCGTGCCGGCGCTGGGAGTCACGCTCGCGGCCGCCGCGCTCCGGCACGACGCCCACGGCGCCTGGCCCTTCCTCCTGGCGGGGCTGCTCGCGCCCGGGGGGTCGCAGATCCTCTTCACGCTCGCGATCAAGGAGATCGGCGCGTCGCGAACGTCCGTCGCCGTCGGCGCCGCGCCGCTCGTCGCGGTCCTGATCGCGCTCGTCTTCCTGGGCGAGCCGGTCCGTGCGCCGCTCATCCTCGGCGCGCTCGCCGTCGTCGTCGGCGGGATCCTCCTCGCCGCCGAGCGCGGACGCCCGGGGCACCTTCGTTCGCGCGGGCTGCTGTACGCCGCGGGCGCGGCGACGCTCTTCGCGACGCGGGACAACGTCGCCCGGGCGCTCCACGCGCACACGGCCCCCGAGACCGCGGCGGCCGCGACGCTCGTCGCCGGCACGGTGGCGGCGCTCGCCTGGTCCCGCCGCGCGCCGACGGTCGTCGAGCTCCGCCGGCTGGCGCCCGCCGGGCTCATGTTCGGGCTCTCCTACGTGCTGCTGTTCGAGGCGTACTGGCGAGGCCGCGTCACGGTCGTCTCGCCGCTCGTCGCGACGGAGTCGCTGTGGGGGGTGGCGCTCTCGGCGCTCCTGATCCGGCACACGGAGGGGATGGGGCGCCGGCTCGCGCTCGGGGCGGTCCTCGTCGTCGCGGGCGGCGCCCTCATCGGCGCGACGCGCTGATCTGCTACGATCGGGCTTAGATTTTCTGAGTCCTACCTCAAGGAGAACCCACGCATGGCTAAGACGATCGGCATCGACCTGGGCACGACCACCTCGTGCAGGGCCGTCCTCGAGGGCGGCGAGCCGACCGTGATCGCGAACGCCGAGGGCGGGCGCACGACCCCGTCGGTGGTCGGCTTCACGAAGGACGGGCAGCGGCTCGTCGGCGCCCCGGCGCGCCGGCAGCAGGTCACGAATCCGGAGAACACCGTGTTCTCCGTCAAGCGCTTCATGGGCCGGAAGTTCGACGAGGTCACCGAGGAGATGACCATCGTCCCGTACAAGGTCGCGAAGGGCCCGAACGACGACGTGCGGATCGACGCGGACGGCAAGGAGTACGCGCCGCCGGAGATCAGCGCGATGATCCTCCAGAAGCTGAAGGCGGACGCCGAGGCGTTCCTCGGCGAGTCGGTCACCGACGCCGTCGTCACCGTCCCCGCCTACTTCAACAACGCGCAGCGCGAGGCGACGAAGGACGCCGGCCGGATCGCCGGGCTCAACGTCCTGCGGATCATCAACGAGCCGACCGCGGCCGCGCTCGCGTACGGCCTCGACAAGGAGGGCGCCGACCAGACGATCCTCGTCTTCGACCTCGGCGGCGGCACGTTCGACGTGTCCGTCCTCGAGCTCGGCGACGGCGTCTTCGAGGTGAAGTCGACGAACGGCGACAACCACCTCGGCGGCGACAACTTCGACAAGGCGATCGTCGACTGGATGATCGCCGAGTTCAAGCGCGACCAGGGCATCGACCTCGGCAACGACCCGATGGCGCTCCAGCGCCTCTACGAGGCGGCGGAGAAGGCGAAGATCGAGCTGAGCTCGACGATGACGACGCAGATCAACCTGCCGTTCATCACTGCGACGCAGGACGGGCCGAAGCACCTCGACCTCCAGCTCACGCGCGCGAAGCTCGAGGA
Organism: Gaiellaceae bacterium; assembly: GCA_036403195.1. Taxonomy (GTDB): domain Bacteria; phylum Actinomycetota; class Thermoleophilia; order Gaiellales; family Gaiellaceae; genus PALSA-600. Next base: position 3,851 of record DASWRL010000067.1, on the reverse strand, counting down.
GCTGGCGCACGAGCTGCTCGAGCGCACCGTCGGCCCGACGAAGCAGGCGCTCGCGGACGCGGGCCTGCAGGCGTCGGCGATCGACCACGTCGTGCTCGTCGGCGGTATGACCCGCATGCCGGCCGTGCAGGCGAAGGTCAAGGAGCTGATCGGGAAGGACCCGCACAAGGGCGTCAACCCGGACGAGGTCGTCGCCGTGGGCGCAGCCATCCAGGGCGGCGTGCTGAAGGGCGAGGTCAAGGACGTCCTGCTCCTCGACGTCACGCCGCTGTCGCTCGGCATCGAGACGAAGGGCGGCGTGATGACGCGTCTGATCGAGCGGAACACGACGATCCCGACGCGGAAGACAGAGGTGTTCTCGACCGCCGAGGACAACCAGCCGTCCGTGCTCGTGCACGTGCTGCAGGGCGAGTCGGAGATGGCGGCCTACAACAAGACGCTCGGCAAGTTCGAGCTCGTCGGGATCCCGCCCGCACCGCGGGGGATGCCGCAGGTCGAGGTGTCGTTCGACATCGACGCGAACGGGATCATCAACGTCTCCGCAAAGGACCTCGGCACCGGCAACGAGCAGCAGATCCGGATCGAGGGCGGCTCGGGCCTGAAGCAGGACGAGATCGACCGCATGATCCGCGAGGCCGAGGCGCACAGCGAGGAGGCCCACCGGCTGCGCGAGCTCGCCGACACGCGCAACACCGCGGAGGCGCTCGCGTACCAGATCGAGAAGTCGCTCAAGGAGAACCGCGAGAAGCTCGACTCGGCGCTCGCCGGCACGGTCGAGGGCCGCATCATGGAGCTCCGTGCGGTGCTCGAGTCGGGCGACGTCTCGGAGATCCGCACGAAGAGCGACGCGCTCCAGCAGGCGTGGACGGAGGCGGCCCAGGCGCTGTACGCCGAGGCATCGGCCTCGACCACGCCGAACGGCGGCAACGGCTCGAGCGCCGCCTCCGACGACGAGGTCGTCGAGGACGCGGAGTACGAGGTCGTCGATGAGTGAGCAGCTCCCGAACGAGGAGCTGGCCGAGGAGCGGGTCGAGGAGCGGGTCGACCAGGAGGTCGACCCGCTCGCGGCGGCCGAGCGGCAGCGCGACGAGTACCTCGACTCGCTGCAGCGGCTGAAGGCGGAGTTCGACAACTACCGCAAGCGCGTCGCGCGGGAAGAGGCCGTGCTGGTCTCGCGCGCGACGGAGCGGCTCGTGAAGGAGCTCCTGCCGGTGCTCGACGACCTCGAGCGCGCGCTCGAGGCCGCGGCCGCCCACGAGGAGGCGAAGCTCGAGGACGGAGTGCGGCTCGTGCACCGCGCTCTCGCCGACGCCCTCGCGAAGGAGGGGCTCGCGGAGATCCCGACCGACGGGCAGTTCGACCCGCACACGCAGGAGGCGCTCCTCTCGCAGCCGTCGGAGGCGGCCGAGGGGACGGTCGTGCAGGTGCTGCAGAAGGGCTACACGCTGGGGGACCGCGTCCTCCGGCCGGCGCGGGTGGTCGTCTCGAGTGGCTAAGAGCCTCTACGAGATCCTCGGCGTCTCGAAGAACGCGTCGCAGGACGAGATCAAGAAGGCCTACCGCACCCTCGTCCGCGAGGTGCACCCTGACCGCAACCCCGGGAACGAGGAGCGGTTCAAGGAGGTGCAGGGCGCGTACGACGTGCTCTCGGACCCCGAGAAGCGGAAGCAGTACGACCGCCTCGGCACGGCGAACGGGCGCCCCGGCGCCGGCCCGGCGGGCGGCACCACCTTCGACTTCGGCGACTTCGACCTCGGCGACCTCTTCGGCGGCATCTTCAACCGGGGCGGTTCCCGCTCGGGGCCGCAGAGCCGCGGCCAGCGCGGCAACGACGTGGAGGTCGAGGTGCGCGTGTCGTTCGAGGACGCGCTGCGCGGCGTGCAGACGACCGTGCCGGTGCAGCTCGAGCTCGCGTGCCACACCTGCCACGGCACGGGCGCGGCGCCCGGCACGGCGCCGACCACCTGCCCGCAGTGCGAGGGCAGCGGCGTCGTCGCGACGTCGCAGGGGCTGTTCGCGCTGCAGCAGCCGTGCCCGCGGTGCCACGGGATGGGGTCGATCGTCGAGACGCCGTGCCCGACCTGCCACGGCAGCGGCCGCGAGCGGCGGACGAAGCGGTACACGGTGAAGATCCCCGCCGGCGTCAAGGACGGCACGCGGATCAAGCTGCGCGGGAAGGGCGAGGCCGGCTACGGCGGCGCGCCCGCAGGCGACCTCTACGTGGTGACCCGCGTCGAGCCGTCGGCGGTCTACGAGCGCCGCGGCGACGACCTGCTCGTAACGGTCCCCGTCTCGTACACGACCGCGACCCTCGGCGGCACCGTCGAGGCGCCGACGCCGGAGGGCGCCGTCTCGCTGAAGATCCCCGCGGGCACCGAGGACGGGAAGCTCCTGCGCGTCAAGGGGCGCGGCGCGCCGCGCCTCAAGGGCGACGGGCAGGGCGACGTCCTCGTCCGCGTCCGGATCACGGTGCCGAAGCGGGTCAACAAGAAGCAGCGCGAGCTGCTCGAGCAGCTCGACAAGACGGGCTAGCGATGACGGACGACGAGCGCCCCCGCTACATGATCAGCGTCGCCGCCGAGCTCGTCGGGATGCACCCGCAGACGCTCCGCATCTACGAGCAGAAGGGCCTCGTGCGGCCGAAGCGGACCGCGGGCAACACGCGGCTCTACTCGGACGCCGACGTGGAGCGGCTCCGGCTGATCCAGCGCCTCACCACCGAGCTCGGCCTGAACCTCGCCGGCGTCGAGCGCGTGCTCCACATGGAGGACGAGCTCCAGCGGATGCGGCGGCGGATCGAGCGGATGGAGCAGGAGATGCGACGCGCGCTCGAGGAGGTGCACCGGCAGTACCGCCGCGACCTCATCCTCTACCGGCCGCCGCAGGCGCCGGTGCCCACCCACAGGAAGAACTGAGCACACCGGAGGATCGAAGGACCAGATGGATTTCTCGAAGCTGACAATCAGGAGCCAGGAGGCAGTCGGTGCCGCGCAGGACATCGCGCGCCGCCGCGGGAACCCGGAGATCACCGCCGACCACCTGCTCCTCGCGCTCCTCGACCAGGACCTGTTCGCGCAGTGGGGGGAGCTCCGGCCGGAGGCGGAGCGGAAGGTCGCCGCGCTCCCGTCCGTGCAGGGCGGCTCGCAGCAGCCGAACGCCGCCGCCTCGTTCTCGCGCGTCCTCGACCGCGCCGACGAGGAGCGCGCGCGCCTCGAGGACGACTACGTCTCGACCGAGCACCTCTTCCTCGCGATCGAGCCCGTGCCGCGCGACGCGATCCTCGCGTGGATCAAGGACGTCCGCGGCGGCCGGCACGTCACGTCGCAGGATCCCGAGGGCACCTACCAGGCGCTCTCGAAGTTCGGCCGCGACCTGACGGACGCTGCCGAGGCAGGGAAGCTCGACCCCGTCATCGGACGCGACGAGGAGATCCGGCGCGTCATCCAGATCCTCAGCCGCCGCACGAAGAACAACCCCGTGCTGATCGGCGAGCCGGGCGTCGGCAAGACGGCGATCGCAGAGGGCCTCGCGCAGCGGGTGGTCGCCGGCGACGTCCCCGAGGGGCTGAAGGACCGGAAGGTCTGGGCGCTCGACATCGGCGCGCTGCTCGCCGGGGCGAAGTACCGCGGCGAGTTCGAGGAGCGGCTGAAGGCCGTGCTCGCGGAGATCGAGTCGAGCGACGGCCGGATCGTCCTCTTCATCGACGAGCTGCACACGATCGTCGGCGCCGGCGCCGCCGAGGGAGCGGTCGACGCCGCGAACCTGCTGAAGCCGATGCTCGCCCGGGGCGAGCTGCGGTGCATCGGCGCGACGACGCTCGACGAGTACCGCAAGCACATCGAGAAGGACGC
>DASWRL010000066.1:0-17016 GCA_036403195.1 Gaiellaceae bacterium | reverse complement strand
GCCGGCGACGACCCGGCGTTCCGGCGACGGCCACCGCGCCCGCGGCGGTCATCCAGCAGGCGCCGCGTCAGGCCTGATCGCGCTCCGCCTGGGCGGCCGCCTCCTCGCGCAGCTCCCGCTCGGCCCGCTCCCAGTTCTCCTCCGGCGTCGATGCCGCGTTCGTCAGCGAGATCTCGAAGGCACGCCGCGCGATCATCGCGTCCGTGATCTCGAGCCCGCCTCCCTGCACTCACGGATCGTGCCGCAGGAGGAGCCGGGGGAAACCGCGGGCGTCTCGCCGGCGGCGGCCGTCTTCTCCCGCTATTTGGACACTGTTTCGACAAGCCTCCCTTGTGGCCTCGCACGGGCCGTACCTACGGTGCCGGGACACCACGCCAGAGCAAAGACGGAAGGGAGAGCCGAGGATGCCCAAACGTGGAAGACACCTCGTGTTCGTCGCGGCCGCGGCCATCTGTGCGGCCGGGTGGCTCGCATCGGTGATCGTCACCGGCGCGGCGGGGGAGCGGTGCAAGGGGCGCCGCTGCGAGAGTCACACGACCACCGCCAAGACGAAGCACAGGACGCACACGACGACGTCGCGCACGACGACCGCGCGCACCACCACCGCCACGTCCGGCGCGAGCGCAACGGCGACGACCTCCGGCGCTACGAGCGCCGCGTCGGCGCAGGTCGTCTTCAACGGTGGGTTCGAGACGGGCTCGTACAAGCCGTGGACGGCGGCGCAGTCGGCGAACTACGGCAAGGCCGACACCGCGCAGGTCCACTTCGGGACGTTCAACCCGGACACGCAGAACGTCGGCCAGGGCAAGTACTCCGGCCGCTTCTCGCTGCCTGCCTACAGCGGGGGCAAGACCCGCAGCCAGGTGTTCGTCACCCGTCCTGTCAACGCCGGCGGCGACGACTACTACAGCCTGATGTTCTACGTGCCGTCGGGGTGGAGCCCAGGCACCAACTCGTTCTGGGGCGTCCAGCTCGCGGAGGTCAACTTCGAGAATCTCGGCCCCGGCGCGGGCGTCTCGCTGCAGGCGCACGCGGACCACGTCACGCTCAACTTCTCGTCGGGGCAGGTCACGAGCGCGACGCCGTACTTCCAGTACCGGTCGAACGCGGACGCGGGCGGGCACCCGAACCTGCCGGCGCTCTACGCCATCCCCCGGCCGATGAAGACGGGTGTCTGGCACGAGCTCGTCCTGCACGCGCACTGGGCGACGAACAGCTCGGGCGTCGTCGAGGTGTGGCACCGCCTCAAGGGACAGAGCGCGTGGACGAAGACGGTGTCGCTCTCGGGCGTCCCGACGCTCCAGTGGACCGGGAACGGCTCGTACCCGGGCACGACCCTCGACATCCTGCAGGCCTATCGCGGGGGCTCGAGCGCACCGACGACCGTGTGGCTCGACGCGTTCGCGAGGACGACGTCGTTCGCCGCCGCGGCCGCGAACATGCCCTGAGCGCGCGAGGTGGGGCCGCCGCGGCGGCCCCACCTCAGCACGTCTTCGGCGGCGGCAGGCCGTGCAGGCGGAGCTCGACCGTGACGACGACGCCGTGGGCGACGCGGAGCCGCGTCAGGACGGAGCGTCCGCCCTTCGTCCAGACGGCGCTCCCGTCGGCGCAGGCGGCGGCCCTGAAGCCGTTCCAGGACCGGGTCGCCGGGATCCTCGTGCCGACGCCGAGGCCGCCCGCGGTCCGGTACCGGGGCGAGCTCGTCCGCAGCACGGCGACCCGGTTGAAGCGGAGGACGATCACGAGCTCGCCCCCGGCGACGCGGTAGCTGACGGTCGTCAGCCCGTGCTCGCCGATCGTCACGCGGCCGGGGCAGCCGTGGAAGCAGAACGAGCCGTAGTCGAGTGCGAGCTGGACCTGCGACTCGCCCATGCGCGCGGCGCCGATGCCCTGGTTCACGAGAAGCGTCGGCGTGTCGGCAGCTGCGGCGGCGGCACACGCGCAGGCCGCGGCGGCGGCAACCAGGACGAGCGATCCTCTCCCCACGACAGGTGAGTGCATACCACGGTCCGGCGCGAGGAGAGAAGAAGTGGGACGGCCCGGGCAGGCAATCGGACCGTCCCACGACGACCGGTGTTCAGGTCGCGACGCAGCATGCGCCGCGTCGATGAGAGCCGCGTGAGACGGCCGTTGGGCTCGTGTTACGCCCGCGCCGTCACGGGATCAGGGAGCGGCGGAGCGCCGTCGCGACCGCCTCGGTCCTCGAGTCCGCCGAGAGCTTCACCATCGCGTGGCGGACGTGCGACTGCACCGTCTCGGGTGAGATCCCGAGCACGGACGCGACCTTGTCGTTCGTCAGGCCGTCGGCGATCAGCGCGAGCACCTGCTGCTCTCGCGGCGTCAGCGGCGCCGGCGTCGCCCGTAGGGTGGTCGTCTCCGGCGGCCGGCCGTTCGACGCGCGGATGATCCCGACGACGTCGGGCCCAGCGACCGTCCACGTCGAGGAAGCGGAGACGCGCGTCCCGTCGGCGCGCAGCAGGACGAGTGCGACCGGGACGTCCGGCAGCGCGCCCACGAGCCGGACGCGCAGCTCGTGCGTCGCGCGCTCGCGATCCTCTGGCGCGACGACCTGCGTCACGGGCACGCCTACGAGACGTGCCGTCGGGTACCCCGTCAGCGCCTCGGCGGCGGGGTTCGCGGCGGTCACGACACCGCCGGGATCGACCGTGACGACGGCGTCGCCGGTGCGCTCGAACAGCACCGCCGCCGCGCCGGCGGCGAATGGTGACTCGGGTAAACCCTCCATTCCCGGCATTCGTATCCGAGGCATCGGCCGACGCCGCGCGACGCTTGAGCGCTGCGCGGCGCTGCGGTACGGAGCGGCCCCGGAGTCGAACCGAGCCAGCGTGGGGCTGCCACGCCTGACGGGTTTTGAAGACCCGCTGGGGCACCGGCCCCCGCCGCTCCGCCGCCGATGCTAGACGCGCCTGCGCCGCAGGACGCGCTGGTCGCCGCGCCGCAGCGTCAGCCCGTCGGCGTCGTAGCGCTCGAGGAGGAGCTGTGCCGTCCTCCGCCCGACGCCGAGCGCGTCGCGAAACGACGCGATCGTGATCGGCTGCAGGGTCGGGAGCAGCGCCGTGCCGCGCTCGTAGAGCGCCGGCGAGACGGCGAAGCCGTCGCCGACCCGGCGGAGCCTCCCGTCGGCCTCGAGGAACCGGGCGAGCTCGGGATCCTCCACCTTCACGATCTCCTCGTCGGCGACCCGCCGCTCGAGCGCCGCTGCGGCGTCCGCGCGGTCGCCGAGGCGCGCCGTCGTCCCCGGGAGATACCCCTTCGCGTCCCGGCGCTCGAGCTCGAGCAGGCCGAGGACGTGGGGCGCCCACGGGGCGTTCGGGAGCAGCTCCGCGAGCGGGAGGCCCGGGTCGAGCGGGTTCGACTCCGCACGCGCCGCGAGCCGCTCGCGGACGCTCGACCTGAGGTCGGCGAGCCACTCCTCCGAGAACCAGTGCTCGCCCGCGCCTCGGACCCGCGCGAGGCCCTGCGCGAGCTCCGCCGGCCCGAGCAGCCCGCGCGCCTGGAGCTCCGCTCCCGTCACCGGCTCGTGGACGAGCGTGCGCACGATCGCCGCCGGGTCGCCCGACTCCAGCACCGCGAGCCGCTCGGGCTCGAGGCGCCGCGGCGGCGCGGGGTCGAGGACGACGCCGCCGCCCACCGTCGTGTCGGTCCGCAGCACGAGGCGGTCTCCCCGCGCTGCGACGACGGCGGCCGCGAGGCGGAGCTGCGCGTACGGCCCCGAGCGGACGACGCGCGCCGGCACTGCGCGGGTCCCGAGGTGCACCGTGACCGCCGCGGGGATCTCGGAGATCTCCGTCAGACGGACGTCGAGCCGGTACGACGCGGGGAAATGGCCGGGCTCGACGAGGACGTCGCCCCGCGCGAGCCCGCGCCGCTCGACCGCCGGCAGGTTCACCGCCACCCGCTGCCCCGCGACGGCGCGCTCCACCGCCGCGTCGTGGACCTGCACGGAGCGGACGCGGACGACGCGGCCGCCCGGCTCCGCGCGCAGCGTGTCGCCGGCCGCGACCGCGCCCGACCAGAGCGTCCCGGTGGCGACCGTGCCGACGCCCGCCAGCGTGAAGACACGGTCGACGTAGAGCCGGGCCGCGCCGCCGGGATCCCGCTCCGCGGCCGGGAGCCGCGCGAGCGCCGCGCGCAGGTCATCGAGGCCGAGGCCCGTCCGCGCCGACACCGCGACCGCCTCGGCGTCGGGGACGAGCTCCCGCGCCTCCTCGGCCGCGAGCTCGAGCGTCTCGTCGTCGACGAGGTCGGCCTTCGTGAGCGCCACGACGCCGTGCTCGACGCCCAGCAGCCTCAGCACCGCGAGATGCTCGAGCGTCTGCGGCCGTGCCCCCTCCTGCGCGTCGATCACGAGCAGGAACACGTCGATCCCGGAGGCGCCGGCGATCATCGTGCGAACGAACCGCTCGTGCCCCGGGACGTCGACGAGCGAGACCGTCCGGCCGTCCGGGAGCGCGAGCGGCGCGTACCCCAGGTCGATCGAGATCCCGCGCGCCTGCTCCTCCGGCAGGCGATCCGTGTCCCTGCCCGTGAGGGCGCGCACGAGCGACGTCTTCCCGTGGTCGATGTGACCGGCGGTGCCGACCGTCAGCGGCATGCGGCGACGGCGGCGGCGACCTCGTCGATCTCGCCGTCGGCGAGCGTCCTGCAGTCGAGCAGAAGCCGCCCGTCGCGCACGATGCCGACGACCGGCGGCTCGCCTCGCCTGAGCGGCGCCGCGAGCGCCTCGTCGACCGCGCATGCGAAGGAGCGCAGCTCCGCGAGCGGCAGTGCCCCGCCGCCGACGCGCGCCACGGTCTCCTCGACCTCGCCGCCCACGGCCGCGGCGAGCCGCGTCGCGCGCGCCCGGACCGCGGCCTCCGCCTCGTGGAGCATCCGGAGCACGGGGAGCTCTGCGAGCGCGCGCTCCGGGTCGAGGTAGAGGAGGAGCGTCCCTTCCAGCGCGGCGAGCCCGAGCTTGTCGATCCTGAGCGCGCGGTGCAGCGGGTGCCGCCGCAGGCGCTCGACGAGGTCGGAGCGGCCGGCGACGATCCCGGCCTGCGGGCCGCCGAGCAGCTTGTCGCCGCTGAAGCAGACGAGGTCGGCGCCCCCCGCGAGCGCGGCGCGCGCCGTCGGCTCGTCCGCGAGGTCGACGAGGGCGCCGGAGCCGAGGTCGTCGAGCAGCGGCAGCGCGTGGCGCGCGGCGACGACCGCCAGCTCCTTCAGGGACGGCTGCTCGGTAAAGCCGACGACGCGGAAGTTCGACTGGTGGACGCGCAGAAGCAACGCCGTCGCGGGCCCGACCGCCCGCTCGTAGTCGTCGGCCCGTGTGCGGTTCGTCGTCCCGACCTCGACGAGCGTCGCTCCGGACCGGGCGAGCACGTCGGGGATCCGGAACCCGTCGCCGATCTCGATCAGCTCGCCGCGCGAGACGATCACCTCGCGTCCCTCGGCGAGGGCGGCGAGCGCGAGCAGCATCGCGCCGGCGTTGTTGTTGACGACGATCGCGGCCTCCGCGCCCGTCAGCCGCCGCAGGATCGAGGCGACGTGGTCCTGGCGCGACCCACGGGTGCCCTGCTCCAGGTCGAGCTCGAGATTCGAGTACGACCGCCCCGCCTCGATCGCACGTGCGAGCGCGGGCTCGGCGAGCGGCGCGCGGCCGAGGTTCGTGTGCACGACGATCCCCGTGGCGTTGAGGACGCGCCGGAGCGACGGACGACGGAGCGCGTCGACCTCGTCGCGGAGGCGGGCGGCGAGGTCGCCCGGGTCCCGGCCTGCGCGGATCTCCTCGCGGGCGCGGGCGAGCACCGTCCGGGCCGCCTCGACCGCGAGGCCGTCGTGCGCGTCGCGCGCCAGCTCGTCGACGGACGGCAAGTCTCTCAGCTCCACGCCGACACACGATACGCCGCGCGAAAGGTCGCTCGAAAGGAGGGTCGACCCGCGTTACGAATCGTCGTCGTGGGGTACCGACCACGCACCTGAACCATGTCTGCTGGCCTACGTGCGCTGAACAACCTCGCTCGCGTGGCGTCCGCCGGGGAAGGGGACGTCCCGGCTCTGCTCGCCCGCGTCTGCGCGAGCCTGTCGGAGTCCTTCGGGTACGGCCCGATCGACGCCTGGCGCCACCTGCCCGAGTCGGGCCAGGTGCTCCTGCTGACGGACGACCACCAGCACGTCGACCGGCTCGACGACCACCCGGCGATGGCGGCCGCGCTGGCCGAAGGACGTACTGTCTGCGCCGACGGGTCGCTGGCCGTCCCGCTCCTGTGCGCGGACCGCGTCCTCGGGTTCCTCGTCGCCGAGAGCGACTCGCTGGACGACGAGCGCGCGGAGCTGCTGGACGTCGCCGGCTCCTTCGTCGCCGTCCTGCTGCACCGCGCGCTCGCGCTCGAGGAGCTCGAGCGCCTCTCGCGGCTGAAGAGCCAGTTCATCGCGCTCGCCTCGCACGAGCTGCGTGCTCCTGCAGCCGTCATCCACGGCGTCGCGAAGACCGTCGCCGCGCGGACCGGCGCACTGGACGCGGCGCAGGTCGAGCGGCTGCACCAGACGCTCGTGCAACACACGGAGCGCCTGACCCGGCTGATCGACGAGCTGCTCGACCTCTCGCGCCTCGAGGCGAAGGCGATCGCGATCGACCGTCGCCCGCTTCCCGTGCGCGAGCGGGTGCAGGAGCTCCTGCGGTCGGTCGCCGGCGACCGGCACGAGGAGATCCTCGTCGACGTCCCCGACGACCTGCAGCCGAGCGTCGACGCGACGGCGTTCGACCGGATCGTCGGCAACCTCGTGACGAACGCGCTTCGGTACGGCGGCACGCCGATCTCGATCCGGGCGGTGCAGAACGACCGCCACTTCCGCCTGTCGGTCGAGGATCACGGAGAGGGCGTCGCGCCTGGCTTCGTCCCGCGGCTCTTCGACCGGTTCTCGCGCGGCGGCGCACCCGGCTCGGCGCCCGGAGCCGGGCTCGGGCTCTCGATCGCGCAGGCGTACGCGCAGGCGCACGGCGGGCAGGTCTTCTACGAGGACGCGACCCCGCACGGGGCGCGGTTCCAGCTCGTCCTGCCGTCGCACTGACGCGCCGCGGCGTCGGCCGCGCCCGTTGCTTCACTGTCGGTGATGAAGCGCGTCGGCATCATCCTCGCGGGCGTGCTCGCGGTCGCGGCGGTCGCTGCGGCGGCGCGTGCCTGGCAGTTCCACGGCGCGGCGAAGCCCGGCGTGCACGTTCTCGGGGTCGACGTGTCGGGTGAGCGCCGGTCGGCGATCGAGAACGTCGTCCGGAGGTGGAGCGCGGAGCCGGTGACGATCCGCGCCGCCGGGCGCGCCTACCACGTCCCGCGTGGGTGGCTCGTCGCCGTCGATCCCGCGTCGACCGCCGCGCGCGCGCTGGCGGCGGGCGACCTCGGCTCCCTCGTCGTCGGGCGCCGCGTCGACGTCGCCCCGGCGCTCGGGGCCGCGACCGGCGCCAAGAACGTCCTCGGGCAGATCGAGCGGGCCGGCCGCAGGCCGGTGTCGGCGACCGTTCGCGTCGAGGGGACGCGCGCCGTCACGACTCCGGCCCGCGACGGCGCCGTCCTCGACCGGGCGGCGCTCCTTCGCCGGCTCGTCGAGCGGCACGCCGTCGTCGACGCACCGTTCACGGTCGTCCACCCGCCGATCGAAGACGTCGCGGCCCGCCGCGCCGCCGCGACGATCGGCAGCCTCGTCGACGCGCCGGTCCGGCTCGAATACCACGGAGCGCACCGGGGCGCGCTGACGCCGGCACAGCTCGCGCACGCGCTGCGCGTCGAGACGGAGCGCCACGGGTTCGCGGTGTCGCTCCGCGGCGACGTGCTCGCAAAGCTCGTGCGCCCCCGGCTCGGCAAGTGGCTCGTCCGCGCCCGGAACGCGCGGTTCGTCGTCCGCGGCACGCGCGTCCGCGTGGCGCCGTCCAAGCCCGGTCGCGACGTCTCGCCGCGGCAGCTCGCGGCCGTCGTGTTCGGCGCCGCGCGCGAGGAGGGCGTCGCGCACGTCGAGCTTGCGGCGCGTGCGCCGGAGCTGACGACGGCGAAGGCTCGCCGGCTCGGCATCCGCACCAAGCTCGTCTCGTACACGACGCAGATGGGGGAGTCGTCGTCGAACCGCATCCACAACGTCCACCTGATGGCCGACTTCATCGACGGGACGATCGTGGAGCCGGGCCGGACGTTCTCGTTCAACGACGTCGTCGGGCCGCGCACCGCCGAGCGCGGGTTCCTCGAAGGGCAGGAGATCATCGGCTCGCTCGTCCTGCCGTCGATCGGCGGCGGCGTCTGCCAGACCGCGACCACGCTGTTCAACGACGCGTTCGAGCTCGGTCTGCCGATCCTCGCCCGCACGAATCACAACCTCTACCTCGCGCACTATCCGCTCGGGCGCGACGCGACCGTGTCGTGGGGCGGCCCCGACTTCCAGTTCAGGAACGACCTGCACCACGGGCTGCTGATCAAGGCCTCGTACACCGACGCCACGCTCACGTTCACGGTCTACGGGACACCCGAGGGGCGGCGCGTCGTCTCGCACACGGGCCCGCAGACGAACTGGACGTCACCGTCGATGAACTATGCGGTCGACCCGAACGCGCCTCGCGGTTCCGTCAGGGTCGCGAGCGGCACCGGCGAGCAGGGGTTCGACATCTCGGTGTGGCGCCGCGTGTACGCCCGCGGCGGCAAGCTGCTTCGCAAGGACGTCTTCAAGTCGCACTACATCCCCGACAGCCCGACGACGGTGTACGGCCCTGGCGTCACGCCGGCCGGTCCCTACATCGTCTTGCCGTCGACGGCCTGACGATCCGCCCGCCGCAGGGCGTAGCACGCGAGCACGTGGTCGAGGATCTCGTCGAGGTCGTCGGTCAGCCGCAGCAGCTCGATGTCGCCCGGCGAGATCATCCCCTGGCCGATCAGGTCGCCACGGATCCAGTCGATCATCTCGCCCCAGTACTCGGTGCCGTGGAGCACGACGGGGAAGTGGTTGATCTTCCCCGTCTGGATGAGGGTGAGTGCCTCGTAGAGCTCGTCGAGCGTCCCGAAGCCGCCGGGGAAGATGACGAACCCCTCCGCCGGCCGCACGAAGCACACCTTCCGCACGTAGAAGTGGTCGAAGGTGTGCGCGATGTCGAGGTAGGGGTTCGGCCGCTGCTCGTGCGGCAGCGCGATGTTGAACCCGACGGAGAGGCCCTTCGCCTCACGCGCGCCGCGGTTCGCCCCCTCCATGACGCCGCCGCCGCCGCCCGTCACGACGGCCCAGCCCGCCTCGGCGAAAAGGCGTCCCGCGACGCGCGCCGCCTCGTAGGGCGCGCTGCCGTCGGGGACGCGCGCCGAGCCGAACATCGTGACCGCGGGGCGGTCGATCAGCTCGACCTTCTCGAGCCCGGCCCGCAGCTCGGCGGCGATGCGCGCGACCGACGCGTCGATGTCGAACGGCGCCGGCTCGTCGAGGATCCGGCGGTCGAGGCTCACAGGCGGCTCTGCGGGACGTGCGAGGCGACCATCCCGAGGATCAGCATCGCCGCGGTCGCGAAGTAGAGCCCGTACGCGGCGAGCGCGAGGTCGCGCCCGCCGCCCAGCCGGAGGTACCGCGCCGAGCGCCAGACGGCGCCGCCGTCGAAGAAGCCGAACGGGATCATGTTGAACAGATTCAGGAAGAACCCGAAGTACGCGAGAGCCGACCAGATGTTGTGCGGGTCGGCCTGCGAGCTGCCGACCAGGTAGAAGACGAACGCCGCCGCTCCGCCCAGGATCGGCCCCGCGATCGCCACGCGCACGGTCTGCCATGGATGCCCCTGCGTGTAGCGCACGTACGCGCCGAGGAACGGGACGAACACCGGCAGCTTCGGGTTGAGCCCCTCGCGCTTCGCCTCGAGGAAGTGGCCGGCCTCGTGGAGCAGGATCAGCGCGACGACGCCGACCGCGAACTTCCAGCCCCAGATCAGCGCGTACGCGGCGACCGCGATGAAGATCGACGAGAACTTGACGAGGACGAACGAGAACTTCGCGAGCGCGACGACGGCGGCGACGACCGGTCCGGTGAGCTTCGAGATGCGCCCGCGCCAGTCGGTCCCCCGCGGGTGGATCGGCTCGTAGTCGCGCTCGGGCGTCTCCCAGCGGTCGGGCTCGTTCATGCGACGAGGGTACGCGAGTCAGGACCCGCGGCCGATCCACTCCTCGCCGCCCTCGTAGACCTCCTTCTTCCAGAGCGGCACGCGCTCCTTCAGCTCGTCGATCGCGTCCTTGCACGCGGCGAGCGCGTCCTGCCGGTGCGCGGCCGACACCGCGATCACCACCGACGTCTCGCCGATGCCGACGCGGCCCACCCGGTGGTGGATCGCGACCGCCGTCAACGCGTAGCGCTCGTGCAATGCCGCCGCGATCTCCTCCATCACGCGTTCGGCCATCCCTTCGTAGCCCTCGTACTCGAGGTGCGTGACCGTCCGGCCGCGCGAGTGCACGCGCGTCGTGCCGCTGAACGTGGCGACCGCGCCGGCCTCGTCGGCGGCGACCTCCTCGACGACGCGGTCGAGCGACAGAGGCTCGTCGCTGAGCAGGAACGCGCCGCCGGAGACCGGTGGGATGAGGGCGACCTCGTCGCCGTCGACGAGCACGCGGTCGCGCTCTGCGTACTCCTTGTTCACCGCGTAGAGCAGGCCCTCGGGCTCGTCGCCGAGGTCGAGCGAACGCCAGACGTCCCCGACCGACGCCGCCTCGACGTCGCGCCGCGCCCAGCCGGCGCGCTCGCGCAGGCCCGCGAACAGACGCACGTTCACGGATGCCATGCGAGTCCCGGGCCGACCATGGTCCCGACCGTAGCCGTCACGACGCATCTCCGGCGGACTCTGCAGGCGACGACCCGCATGCGGCGAGCATACTTCCGGCGTGGCTGCGACCGATCGCCGCGAAACCGAGTCGGGTATCGAGGTGAAACCGGTCTACACCGCGGACGACGCCGGCTCGCCGCTCGACCTTCCGGGCGAGTACCCGTACACGCGCGGGCCGTACCCCGACATGTACCGCGGCCGCCCGTGGACGATCAGGCAGTACGCGGGATTCGCCTCGGCGGAGGAGTCGAACGCGCGGTTCCGGTACCTCCTCGACCGCGGCCAGACGGGGCTCTCGATTGCGTTCGACCTGCCGACGCAGCTCGGGTACGACTCCGACGACGCGCGCGCGCTCGGCGAGGTCGGCCGCACCGGTGTCGCGATCGACTCGATCGCCGACATGGAGATCCTGCTCGCGGGGATCCCCCTGGGCGAGGTGTCGACGTCGATGACGATCAACGCGCCGGCGGCACTGCTGCTCCTCCTCTACGAGCTCGTCGCGGAGGAGCAGGGCGTGCAGTCCGCGTCGCTCCGCGGCACGGTGCAGAACGACATTCTCAAGGAGTACGTCGCGCGCGGGAACTACGTCTTCCCGCCCCGGCCGTCGATGCGGCTCACGACCGACCTGTTCGCGTATTGCGCCGAGCGGATCCCGTCGTGGAACACGATCTCGATCTCGGGCTACCACATCCGCGAGGCGGGCTCGACCGCCGTCCAGGAGCTCGCGTTCACGATCGCGAACGGCATCGCGTACTGCAACGCGGCCGTCGCCGCGGGTCTCTCGCCCGACGACTTCGGCGCGCGGCTCTCGTTCTTCTTCAACGCGCACAACGACTTCTTCCAGGAGGTCGCGAAGTTTCGCGCCGCGCGTCGGCTCTGGGCGCGCGTCATGCGCGACCGCTTCGGGGCGACGAACGCGAAGGCCCTCGCGCTGCGCTTCCACGCGCAGACGGGCGGGTCGACGCTCACGGCCCAGCAGCCCGAGAACAACATCGTTCGTGTCGCGGTCCAGGCGCTCTCGGCGATCTGCGGCGGCGCGCAGTCGCTGCACACGAACTCCTTCGACGAGGCGCTCGCGCTGCCCACGCAGCGGGCGGCCACGATCGCGCTGCGGACGCAGCAGATCCTGCAGGACGAGGCCGGCACGACGGCGACGGCCGATCCGCTCGGCGGCTCCCACTACATCGAGTCGCTGACGGACGAGCTCGAGGCGCGGGCGTCGGAGCTGATCGAGCGGATCGACGAGCTCGGCGGCGCGGTCGCGGCGATCGAGCAGGGGTGGATCCAGGCCGAGATCGAGGCCTCGGCCTATCGCTGGCAGCAGCAGGTCGAGGGCGGCGAGCGCGTGATCGTCGGCGTCAATCGCCATGCAGCCGAGGACGAGCAGGAGATCGAGCTGCAGTCGATCGACCCCGCCGCCGAACGGCGCCAGCTCGAGCGCACGGCCGCGGTCCGCGCGGGCCGCGACGCCGCCGCCGCCGCGGCCGCGCTCGAGCGCGTGCGCGACGCCGCCCGCGGCACGGAGAACATGCTCCACCCGATGCGGGACGCGCTCCGCGCCCGGTGCACGATCGGCGAGATCTGCGGCGTCCTCCGCGAGGAGTGGGGCGAGCAGGATCGCCTCGCCCGAACCGCTTGAGGATCCTCCTCGTCTCGCAGATGTACCCGGGGCCGGCCGACCCGGATCTGGGTGCGTTCGTCGCGACGATGGAGCGCGCCCTGCGCGACCGCGGCCACGAGATCGAGCTCGGCGTCCTCGACCGCCGCGGCGGCGGCAAGCTGCGCTTCCTCGAGCTGCGCCGGCAGATTCGCGCCGCCGCTCCGCACGACGTGACATGGGCGCATTTCCTCGTCCCCGCCGGCGCGCTCGCGCTCGAGGCCGCCGGGCCGCTCGTCGTCACCGCCCACGGGCGCGACGTCCGCAACATCGGCAGCGTCCCGGGGGTCGGCCGCGCCACGGCACGGGTCGTGGCACGCGCGGCGACCGTGATCGCCGTCTCCGACTACCTGCGGCAGGAGCTCGAGATGAAGGTCCCCGGGGCGCGGGGGAAGGTGGAGGTGGTCGACTCCGGCGTCGACCTCAACCGGTTCGCGCCCTCGGTCGAGCCCGCGGAGCGCCTGGAGGCGCCGGCGTTCGTGCACGTCGGCTCGCTCGTCGAGCGAAAGAACGTCGTGCGTCTCGCCGACGCGTTCGCGCGTCTCGACCGCGGCTCGCTCACCTTCGTGGGAGACGGCCCGCTCCGACCGCGCCTCGAGGGGCGCGAGCGCGTGCGCGTCGTCGGCCGCGTGCCACACGCCGACGTCCCGAGCTGGCTCACCGCGGCCGACGTCGTCTGCGGGCCCGCGCTGCTCGAGCCGTTCGGCCAGGCGGTCCTCGAAGCGATGGCCTGCGGCCGCACGGTGGTCGCGACGCGCGTCGGCGGCCCTCCGGAGTTCGTGGCGGAGGACGCGGGCGTGCTCGTCGACCCGCTCGACGCCGACGAGCTCGCGCGCGCGCTCGAGCGGGCGGCGACGTATCCGTCACCGAACGACGCGGCGCGGGCGGCTGCCGCGGAGCACGACGTCAGGCGGCAGGCGGAACGGGTGGAGGAGATCCTGCTTCGAGCCGTTCGAGGTCGGCCAGCCTGACCTCGACGAGCGGGCCGACCGACTCCTCGAGCCCCGCCTCGCGTGCGATCGCGAGCGCGCGCTCGTAGCTCTCCCGGATCTTCGCCGCCGCCACGCCCTGCTTGAGGCGGTTGTCGCCCGTCAGGAGCAGGTCGTGGATCCTTTCCCGTGCCGCCGCTTCGTCGATGCGAAGTACCTTACTGCCCGGATGCCGACGAACCGCGTGCGCGTGCTCATCGCCGACGACCACAACCTCTTTGCGGAGGCGCTCGAGGCGATCCTCTCGACCGACGGCCGGATCGACGTCGTCGGGCGTGCCGGGAACGGCGAGCGGGCGGTCGCGCTCGCGCGCGACGAGCGGCCCGACATCGTGCTGATGGACATCGCGATGCCGGTGATGGACGGGATCGAGGCGACGGAGGCGATCCGCGAAGAGGTGCCGGAGGCGCGCGTGATCGTCCTCACCGGGTCGGACGCGCCGCACGACGTCTCCCGCGCGCGCGCCGCCGGCGCGACGGGCTACGTGACGAAGGATCAGATCGCCGGCGACCTCGTCCGCGCGATCCTCGACGCCGCAGGCGGCCAGCTACCCTAGCCCTCGATGCTGCAGGTCTTCTCGGTGATCCACGTGCTGCTCTCGGCGGCGCTCGTCGGGCTGATCCTCATGCACTCCGGCCGTGACACGGGCATGGGCGGGATGGGGTTCACGCCTGCCTCGCAGGGCGGGACGCACATCGTCGAGAGGAACCTCACGCGCCTGACGATCGTCGTCGGCGTGCTGTTCTTCCTGAACACGATCCTGCTCTTCCGCCTGCTCAAGTAGCGTCCCGCGCGTGCAGCTCGCGCGCCTCCACCACGTCACGTGCGTCTGCGCCGACGCGCAGCAGACGCTCGACTTCTATCGTCAGATCGGGTTCCGGCTGGTCAAGAAGACGGTCAACTTCGACGACCCGCACAGCTACCACCTCTATTTCGGCGACGACGCCGGCAGCCCGGGGTCGCTGATCACGTTCTTCGAGTGGCCGCGTGCCGAGCGCGGCCGGCTCGGGCGCGGGACGCTCGAGTCGATCGGGCTCGTCACGCCGAACGTGCTGGAGCCGGTCGAGCTGCAGGACCCCGACGGGCTGCGGCTCCGGCTCGAGCCCGGCGACGTCCCGCGCCTCCACGACGTCGCGGTGATCGGCAACCCCGACCTCTACGCCGGCCTCGTCGCCGAGGACGGCCCGCTCGCGTTCGCGGAGCCGATGGAGGAGGCAGCGCTGATCGGCCCGGGCACGACGCACCACATCGCCTGGCGCGCCGCCGAAGACGACGAGCAGCAGGCCTGGCTCGAGCGTCTGACGTCGCTCGGCCTCCGGCCGACGCCGGTCCAGGACCGGAAGTACTTCCGGTCGGTGTACTTCCGCATGCCCGACGGCGTGCTCGTGGAGATCGCGACCGACGAGCCGGGGTTCCTCGTCGACGAGGGCGTGGAGACCCTCGGCGAGGCGCTCGCGCTGCCGCCGTGGCTCGAGGACGAGCGGAGCACGCTGGAGCGCGAGCTGCGCCCGATCGCGTAGGCGGGCTACATCCCGAGGCCGCCGAACACGGCGAACGGGTTCGCCGGCATGAGCTGCCAGGCGACTCCGGTGCTCGGCTCGACGTGCACGCGCGCACGGCCCTCGAGCTCCTCGGCGAGCTCCTGCGCGTCGTCGCGGTCGTTCGCGCCGACGAGCAGGTACGCCGAGCGGCGGATCACCGACCGCCCCGCCCGCTCGAGCTCGTCCGCGAGCGCCTCCGCGTCCGCCTGCGAGTCGAGCTCGACGCGAACCTCCCATTGCGCGATGCCCGTGGAGAGGGAGAGCTCGTCGTCGAGCTCGTCGGCGCGCTCCTCCTCGGCCCGCACCTCGTCGGGCGAGCTCGGGAGCGGCACGCGCGCGTCCTCCCAGCGCTCCTCGATCGGGTGCCAGCGGTCGAGGAGCGGCACGCCCGGCGCACGCTCGTCCTCCAGGATCGCTCGCAGCACCCGCTCTGCCGCCTCGGCGGCGCGGCGCGTGTCGGCGTAGAGGAACACGGTCGCGCCGTCGCTCGACACGGCGACGCGGCTCCCGAGCGCGTCGCGAAGCTCGTCGTCCACCTCGCGCTCGCGGAGCGCGTCGAGGACCTGCCTCGCCTCACGCTCGTCGGTCAGCGTCACGCTCACGCGCCAGTCGTCGGCCACGTCGCCATTCTGCACGCAGCCGTCGCGGCGGCGAGGCGGCTACACTGCGGCTTCGTTCCACGCGCTGGTGGCGGAATTGGTAGACGCGCTAGGTTGAGGGCCTAGTGGCCGCTTAGGTCGTGGAGGTTCAAGTCCTCTCCAGCGCATACGAGCCGCTCCTTCCGGGGCGGCTCGTTGTTCTTGACGACGTCCGCAGGACTCTCTACGCTGGGCGCGAACACACGTTCGACGGATTCCCCCCGACCTCGAGGAGCGCCGTGCTCACCGCCCGCCAGCAGGAGATCTGGAACTACCTCGTCGCCTACGTCGACAGCCACGGCTACCCGCCGACCGTGCGGGAGATCGGCGAGCAGGTGGGTCTCGCCTCTCCTTCGACGGTGCACGCGCACCTCGCGAACCTCGAGCGCGCGGGGCTGCTCCGGCGCGACCCCACGAAGCCGCGCGCCCTCGAGCTGATCGGGCGCGAGCGCCGCGAGCCGGAGCCCGCGGCAGACGAGGCGCACGACGTCACGCGCCTCCCGCTCGTCGGCGAGATCGCCGCGGGCGGTCCGCTGCTCGCGGACCAGCACATCGAGGAGTACGTCCCGATGCCCTCGTCCACGAAGGGCGACTTCCTGCTCCGCGTCAAGGGAGAGTCGATGATCGAGGCGGGGATCCTCGACGGCGACCTCGTCATCGTGCAGCGCACCCAGGACGCGCGCAACGGAGACATCGTCGTCGCCCTCGCGGGCGACGACGAGTCGGCCGACGAGGCGACGGTGAAGACGTTCTACCGCGAGAACGGCCGCGTCCGGCTGCAGCCCGAGAACGCGTCCCTCGAGCCGATCTACGCACAGCACGTCCAGGTCCTCGGCCGCGTCGTGGGTGTCTTCCGCGAGTTGTGAGCGACGTCGTCTCCCTCTACCGCTCGCTCGACCAGGAGCTGGTCGCGCTCCTGCGCGGCGCGTCCCTCGAGTGTCTCGCCTGCAGCGAGTTCGTGATGCACGCGCGCGGCGGGGTGTTCTGCCCCGAGTGCGGCTGCCAGCTCGGCGACGAGGGAGCGCTCGAAGAGGCGATACCATCGGGCGTGCAGGCCGGGTGACCGCGGTCGCGTGAGCGGTCGAGGAAAGTCCGGACACCGCAGGGCAGGACGCTGGCGCAAGCCAGGCGGCGAAAGCCGACGGAAAGTGGAACAGAAAGCACACCGCCGGCGACGGATCTCCGGAGACGTCGCCGGTAAGGGTGAAACGGTGGGGTAAGAGCCCACCAGCACCGCGGCGACGCGGTGGCTCGCCAAACCCCGTCCGGTGCAAGGCGAACAGGGCCCGCAGACGCTGCCCGCCGAGGGCCCGGGTAGCTGCCGAGAGGGATGGTCACCCTCGACAGAATCCGGCTTACAGGCCTGCTA
>DASWRL010000065.1:0-27336 GCA_036403195.1 Gaiellaceae bacterium | reverse complement strand
CGCGCCGCTCTTCGAGGGCGTCAAGGGAGCAAACGCGCTCGTCCGCGGGTCCTGGGGTGCTGCACCCGTCGACGGGCTCGAGCCGCAAGAGGGCGATCACGTCGTTGAGAAGATGCGGATGAACGGCTTCTACGAGACGCGGCTCGACATCCTCCTGCGCGGGCTCGGCGCCGAGACCCTCGTCATCACGGGCGCGTGGACGAACATGTCGATCGAGCACACGGCACGGCACGCCGCCGACGCCGGCTACCGCGCCGTCGTCGCCTCCGACGGCACGTCGACGGTGAACGACGACTGGCAGAACGCGGCGCTGAGCTACGCGATGACGAACGTCGCGAGCGTCGCCACGTGCGCCGAGATCGCGGCGGCGCTCGGCGCGTAGGGGGTGCGGCTCGGCGTCTGCACGTGGGTCTGGACGGCGCCGCTCCGCGACGCTGACGTCACCCCGCTCGCCGAGCGGGCGCGGCGGCTCGGATTCGACGTGCTCGAGGTGTGCGTCGAGGACCCGGCGCTCGTCTCGGCCGACGCTCTCGCCGCGGCGCGCGACCAGACGGGCGTCGCGTACTCGGTCTGCGGCGCGTTCGGGCCTGATCGCGACCTCGCGCACGCCGAGACCGCGCCGCGCCGTCGGGCCGCCGACTACCTCGCCCGGCTGACCGAGCTGGCGGCGGCGGTCGGATCGCCGCACGTGTGCGGGCCGATGTACTCGTCCGTCGGGAAGGCGCATCCACCGGAGCCGGCGGAGGCGCGCCGCGAATGGGAGCGCGCCGTCGAGGGCGTCGGCGCGGTCGCCGACCGCGCGGCGGCGGCGGGCGTCCGCCTCGCGATCGAGCCGTTGAACCGCTACGAGACCGACCTCCTGAACACGGCGGAGCAGGGAGTCGCGTTCTGCGCGGACGTCGGCCGGGAGAACGTGGGGCTGCTGCTCGACACCTACCACCTGAACATCGAGGAGAAGTCGCTCGGAGAGGCGATCCGCACGGCCGCCGGGCGGCTCTTCCACGTGCACGCCTGCGAGAACGACCGTGGCACCCCGGGCACGGGCCACGTCCCGTGGGCGGAGGTCTTCGACGCGCTCCGCGACGTCGGCTACGACGGCCAGGTCGTGATCGAGTCGTTCACGCCGGCCGTGAAGGAGATCGCGCGCGCGGTGTCGCTGTGGCGGCCGCTCGACGCCGACGGCGACGACCTCGCCGCCGGTGGCCTCGGGTTCTTGCGACAATCGCTCTCGTGACCACCGCCCTCGACCTGCCGCTGCTCGAGCTCGAGGCCGACGGCGGCGAGGAGTTCGCGGTCGACGACCCGGCGACGGGCGAGACGATCCGGACGCTGCCGCGGATGGGCGCGGCCGAGACCGAGCGCGCGCTTCGGGCGGCCGAGGAGGCTCTGCCCGGGTGGCGGTCGATGCTCGCGAAGGAGCGCGCCCGGATCCTGCGGCGCTGGGCCGACCTGATGATGGAGCACGAGGACCAGCTCGCCCGGCTGCTCACGACGGAGCAGGGCAAGCCGCTCGCGGAGTCCCGCGTCGAGGTCGCGTACGCGGCGTCGTTCCTCGAGTGGTTCGGCGAGGAGGCGAAGCGGGTCTACGGCGACACGATCCCCACCTACATGCGCGACCGGCGGATCGTCGTGACGAAGGAGCCCGTCGGCGTCACGGTCGGCATCACGCCGTGGAACTTCCCGGCCGCGATGCCGACGCGGAAGGCTGCGCCCGCGCTCGCCGCCGGCTGCACGATGGTGCTGAAGCCCGCCGAGCAGACACCGCTGACCGCGCTCGCGGTCGCGAAGCTCGGCGAGGAGGCGGGCCTGCCGCCCGGCGTCCTCGGGATCGTCACGGGCAACGCGGAGGACGCGCCGGTCATCGGCCGCGTCATGACGTCGAGCCCGATCGTGCGGAAGCTCGGGTTCACCGGCTCGACCGAGGTCGGGAAGCTGCTGATGGCGCAGTGCGCCGGACAGGTCAAGAAGGTCTCGCTCGAGCTCGGCGGCAACGCGCCGTTCGTCGTCTTCGACGACGCGGACCTCGACGAGGCGGTCGCGGGAGCACTCCTCTGCAAGTTCCGCAACTCCGGCCAGACCTGCATCTCCGCCAACCGCATCTACGTGCAGGCGCCGGTGTACGACGAGTTCGTCTCGCGCCTGACGGACGCCGTTCGCGGCCTCCAGGTCGGCTCGGGGCTCGAGCCGGAGACGAAGGTGGGCCCGCTGATCGAGCGGCAGGCGGTCGAGAAGGTCGAGCGCCACGTGGCGGACGCGCTCGATCGCGGCGGCGAGCTGCTCGTCGGCGGCGAGGCGCTCGGCGGCCTCTTCTATCGTCCGACCGTGATCGTCGGCGTCACCGCCGACGCGGCGATGGCGTCCGAGGAGACGTTCGGCCCCGTCGCGGGGATCGCGCGCTTCGAATCGGAGGAAGAGGCGGTGCGCCAGGCGAACGACACGCCCTACGGCCTCGCCGCGTATTTCTACAGTCGCGACGTCGGCCGGGTCTGGCGCGTCTCGGAGGCGCTCGAGTACGGCATCGTCGGCATCAACACCGGCGTCATCTCGACGGAGGTCGCGCCGTTCGGCGGCATGAAGGAGTCGGGCATCGGGCGCGAGGGGTCGAAGTACGGGATCGACGAGTGGCTCGAGATCAAGTACCTGTGCATGGCCGGAGTCGGCTGACGGTGATCCTCGAGCAGCGCGACTACCACGTCCACACCGGCAAGCTGAACCAGGTCGTGCAGATGTACGCCGACGAGGGGATCGCGCTCCAGGAGGAGCACCTCGGCCGCTTCCTCGGCGCGTTCACGACCGACATCGGCGCGCTCTCGACCTACACCGCGCTCTGGGGCTACGACAGCTACGCCGAGCGCGAGCAGCGGCGCGCGCAGCTCCAGGCGGATCCGCGCTGGCGGGACTTCCTCGGGCGGCTCCAGCCGCTCCTCCACACCCAGCAGAACCGGATCCTCGTTCCGACGGCGTTCTCGCCGCTCCGCTGATGCTCGCGGGCAAGGTCGCGCTCGTCACGGGAGGCGCGCAGGGCATCGGCCGCTCCATCGCCGACGGCCTGGCCGCCGCCGGTGCGCGGATCGCGATCGCCGACCTGCGCGGCGCGGAGGAGGCGGCGTCGGCGTACCGCGAGGGCGTCGGAGTCGCCGGCGACGTCTCGAGCGAGGCCGACGTCGAGCGTCTCGTGGGCGAGGTCGTCGACCGGTGCGGCGGGATCGACATCCTCGTCAACAACGCGGGGCTGTACG
The DNA here is from genome assembly GCA_036403195.1 of Gaiellaceae bacterium. Lineage (GTDB taxonomy): Bacteria > Actinomycetota > Thermoleophilia > Gaiellales > Gaiellaceae > PALSA-600. The sequence goes on along the minus strand of DASWRL010000065.1, from coordinate 24,097 downwards.
CGTCGCTCGAGATGCGGCCGTTCGACCAGATCCCGCTCGACGAGTGGCGCACGGTGATGGACGTGAACGTCGCGTCGATGTTCCTCATGTGCCGTGCGGTCGTGCCCGTGATGCGGTCGCGTGGCGGCGGCAAGATCGTGAACATCTCCTCCGGCACGCCGTTCCGCGGCGTGCCGTTCCTCCTCCACTACGTCACCTCGAAGGGCGCGATCGTGGCGCTGACGCGCGCGCTCGCGAAGGAGCTCGGCAAGGACTCCGTCCTCGTCAACTGCGTCGCCCCGGGGTTCACGATGTCGGCCGGCGTCGAGGCGCACCCGGAGGTCGTCGAGAAGCTGCGCGAGGCGTCGGTCTCGGCGCGGACGCTGCAGCGCGACCAGGTGCCCGAGGACGTCGTCGGCGCCGTCGTCTTCCTGTGCGGGCCCGGCTCGGACTTCGTCACGGGGCAGACGATCGTGATCGACGGGGGCCAGACCTTCCATTGATCCTCGCGCTGCGGGATCACCCGGACGGCGTCGAGACCGGGCCGGGCGACCACGTCGTCTACGACGTCGCGGCCGACCGCGCCTACGTCGGCGCGGGGCGGGTCGAAGGCCGGGCGCTCGTCTGGGAGCTCGCCGACCGGCCGGAGGGCGCGTGGCTCCTGCGCTGCGACCGCGTCGACTTCCCGCCGGGCGGCGTCGCGTACCTGCACACGCATCCCGGGCCCGGCCTGCGCGTGCTCCTCGCCGGCCGCATCCGCATCGAGACGCAGGGCTCCTCGCACGAGTACGGCCCGTTCGAGTGGTGGTACGAGACGGGGCCTGACCCCGTCTTCGCGGCCGCCTCGGAGACGGAGCCGACGGCGTTCGTCCGCGTCCTGCTGCTTCCCGCCGCGTGGGAGGGGAAGCGCACGATCACCTACGTCGACCCCGCGGACGCCGACAAGCCGAAGACCCAGAGCGCGCGGATCTACCTCGAGCACCGGTTGTGAGGCACGGCGGCGCCGTCCTCGCCGACCAGCTCCTGGTGCACGGGGTCGACGTCGTCTTCTGCGTCCCCGGCGAGAGCTACATCGCGCTGCTCGACGGGCTCCACGACGTCCCGATCCGCGTGGTCACCTGTCGCAACGAGGCGGGCGCGGCCAACATGGCCGAGGCCTACGGCAAGCTCACGGGCCGGCCGGGCATCTGCATGGTCACGCGCGGACCCGGCGCGACGCACGCCTCCGTCGGGGTCCACACCGCGTTCCAGGACTCGACGCCGCTCGTCCTCCTCGTCGGCCAGGTGGCGACCGACCAGGAGGAGCGCGAGGCGTTCCAGGAGATCGACTACCGCCGGATGTTCGGTCCGCTCGCGAAGTGGGTCGCGCAGGTCGAGCGGGCCGACCGCATCCCGGAGCTCGTCGCGCGCGCGTTCGCGACGGCGACGTCGGGTCGCCCCGGCCCGGTCGTCCTCGCGCTGCCGGAGGACGTCCTCGCCGAGCAGGTGGCGGTCGCCGACGCGCGCCCCTACGTCGCGGTGCGGCCGGCGCCGGCGGCCGCCGACGTCGAGGCGCTGCGTGGACGGCTCGCCGCCGCCGAGCGGCCGCTCGCGATCCTGGGCGGCGGCGGCTGGACGGCGGCGGCCTCGCGCGACCTCGCGCGGTTCGTCGAGGCGAACGCGGTGCCCGCCGCGGCCGCGTTCCGCCGCCAGGACGTGCTCGACAACGACTCGCCCTGGTACGTCGGCGACGTCGGGATCGGCCTCAGCCCGAAGCTCGCGCGGCGGGTCGTCGACGCCGACCTCCTCCTCGTGGTGGGCGCGCGCCTCGGCGAGGTCACGACGTCGCGCTACACGCTCCTCGACGTGCCCGACCCGCGGCAGGCCCTCGTCCACGTGCACCCCGGAGCGGAGGAGCTCGGGCGCGTGTACCAGCCGGACCTGCCGATCCTCGCGTCGCCGGACGCCTTCGCGGCCGCGGCCGCCGAGCTGCGTGTCGAGCCACGGTGGCGCGAGTGGGCGGCGGCGGCGCGGGCCGACCACGAGGAGTGGCGGCGCCACGAGCCGATGCCGGGCGCGCTCGACCTGGGCGAGTGCATCGCGCACATGCGCGGGCGCGTGCCGGACGCCATCGTCACGAACGGCGCCGGCAACCACACCGTCTGGATCCACCGCTTCTGGCGGTTCCACTCGTTCCCGTCGCAGCTCGGGCCGACGAGCGGTGCGATGGGCTACGGCGTGCCGGCCGCCGTCGCGGCGAAGCTGCTCGAGCCGGAGCGAACGGTGCTCTGCTTCTCGGGCGACGGCGACTTCCTCATGCTCGGCCAGGAGCTCGCGACGGCGGTGCAGTACGAGCTGCCGATCGTGGTGCTCGTCGTCGACAACGGCATGTACGGGACGATCCGCATGCATCAGGAGCGCTCGTTCCCCGGTCGCGTGGTCGGCACCGACCTCGTGAACCCCGACTTCGCCGCGCTCGCCCGTGCGTTCGGCGCGCACGGCGAGGACGTCGCGCGGACGGACGAGTTCCCGGCGGCATTCGAGCGCGCGCTCGGTGCAGGCACGCCGGCGCTGATCAGGCTGCGGATCGACCCTGACGCGATCACCCCGCGGACGACGCTCACGGCGCTGCGCGAGGCGGCGCGGCGATGAGCGGCCGCGAGGAGATCCGCGTGCCCGCGCTCGCGGAGCCGATCAGCCACTACACGGACGCCGTGCGCGCGGGCGACCTGCTGTTCGTCTCCGGCTGCGTGGCGCTCGACGGCGACGGCCGCCTCGTCGGGGGCGACGACGTGGTCGCACAGGCCCGCCAGGTGTTCGCGAACCTCGGGGCCGTCCTCGCGGCTGCGGGCGCCGGCATCGCCGACGTCGTCAAGGTGACCGTGTTCCTCACGGACGTGGACGACCGCCCGGCGGTGAACGAGGTGCGGCGCGCCGTCTTTGGGGACGTACGGCCGGCGAGCACGCTCGTCGAGGTCGCGCGGCTCCCGGTCCCCGGCGCGCGGGTCGAGGTCGAGGCGGTCGCGCTCCTCCCGTGAGCGACCCGTACAACGCGGTCATCACCGAGGTGGAGCCGGCGGCGCCGCAGCCGGGGCCCCTCCACGGCGTGCGCCTCCTCGTCAAGGACCTGATCGACACCGCCGGCGTCCGCACGACGTACGGCTCGCGCATCCACGCCGACCACGTCCCGGCGGCGACCGCGTCGGCGGTCGCGCGGCTCGTCGCCGCAGGGGCGGTCGTCGTCGGCAAGGCGAACCTGCACGAGTTCGCCTGGGGCGTCACGAGCCAGAACCCCTGGTACGGGACGGTCGAGAACCCGAGGCTTCCGGGGCGGATGGCCGGCGGCTCGTCCGGAGGGAACGCGGCGGCGCTCGCCGCAGGCATGTGCGACCTCGGCCTCGGCACCGACACGGGCTGCTCGATCCGGCTGCCCGCGTCCTGCTGCGGCGTCGTCGGGCTCAAGCCGGCCTGGGGCAGGATCGCCGTCGACGGCGTCTACCCGCTCTGCCCGACGTTCGACACGGTCGGGCCGCTGGCGCGCTCGGTGACGGAGGTCGCACGCGCCTGGGCCGTCCTCACCGGGTTGCCCGTGCCGGAGCCGCGGCTCGCGGGCCTCCGCGTAGGGCTCCTGACGCAGCCGCCGTCCGTCGGCGGGCCGGCTGCGCCCGCGAACGACGCGGCGGTGGCGTACGTCGACGTCCTGGAGGGGCTCGGCGCGACGGTCGTCGAGGCGCGGATCCCCGAGCCGCCCGCGGACACCTGGCCGCTCTTCTTCCACGAGGCCGCCGAGGCGCACCGCGCCACGTTCCCGGCGCGCGCCGACGAGTACGGCGCCAACGTCCGTGCGAAGCTCGAGCTCGCGCAGGCGGTCGACGCGCACGACGTCGAGGCTGCGCGTGCCGCCGTCGCCGCGTGGCGGCGCTACCGACCCGACGTCGACCTGTACGTCGCGCCGGTCCTCGGCGTGCCGGTCCCGCCCGTCGACTGCGACGAGCTCGACGTCCGGATCCCGGCGACCGCGTTCCTGCGGCCGTTCAACGTCATCGGCTGGGCGGCGCTCGCCGTCGGCGACCTGCAGCTGATCGCGCCCGCCGACGAGGTCGTCCTCGCCGCGGGTCTCGCGTGGGAGCGCGCCGGCGCGCCCGTCACGGGCGCGCCGTGACGTCCTCGACCGACCGCGCCGGCGGCGGCGTCGTGTCGACGCGCGCGCCGAACCCTGCGAACGACGTGTCGATCGCGACGGGCGTCCCGTCGTTCGTCGTCCACGTGACGATCACGCGCCGGATCCGGTCGCGGCCGTCGACCCAGAACTTCGCGTTGAACGGCTTCGCCGGGTAGTCGCTCGCGAGTGCGCCGCCGAGCAGGGCGCGCTGCGCCTGGGAGAGGCTGCGACGGACGAGCGTAGGCTCGATGCGCGCCCAGAAGAGCGCGCCGTCGGCGACGCGCCGTGCCGGCGTGACGCCCCGCGCGCCGTAGGCGAGGTACGCGGGCGCGAGGACGTGCGCGAGCTCGTTCGGCCGCTGCGCGCGCTCCCGCGCCGTCAGCTTGCGGCGGTCGAGCCTCGTCCACGGCTTGACGCCCGGCGTCGAGAGCGCGGCCTGCACGTTCTCGTTCGAGTAGACGATCGGGCCGACGACGATCACCTCGCCCGCGGTCGCCGTGCCGGCGCTCAGCTTGTAGAGGTGCGCGCGGCTGCCGTCGAGCGCGACGGTGCCGCGGTCGTACGCCTTGATCTCGTTCCCGCCGACGACGATCGCCGTCGTCTGGTCGATGCGAACCGTCCGTGCGGCGAACATGCGCGCGCGCGCCTTCGCGAACGACGGGAGCGGCGGCGGAGCCGCCGCGGTCGTCGTGCGCCCGCTCGTCGCGTCGTGGCCGCCGCAGCCCGCGGCGATCAGCGCCAGGAGCACGATGATCGAGCCGCGGCGCACGCGGCGCAGTCTAGAGACGGATCGTCCGAACTCCGTCGGGGCGCCGGCGCGACCCCGAGCGCACGACGTCGACGAACGCGGTCGCCGTCCGGGAGAGCGGGACGCGCGCGTAGACGGCGACGTCGCGCACGATCCGCGGCTCGAACTGCACCACCGCGCACTCGATCCCCGGCACGACGATGTTGTCGGGCACGAACGCGATCCCGAGCCCGGCTGCGGCGAACCGCGCCGCCCCCTCCGCCTGGGAGGTGCGGACGCTGCCGCGCGGGTCGAACCCCGTCGACCGGCAGATCTCCTCGAGGATCCCGGCGAGCCCGTGGTCGGGGTGGTAGAGCACCCACTCCCGCTCGGCGAGCTCCTCCACCCGAACCGACGTGCGGAACGCGAGCTCGTCGCGCCGCGGCACGACGAGCACGAACTCCTCCCAGCCGACGATCTCGAGCGGCCCGTCCCAGTGCCGAACCGGGACGGGGCCGAGCGCGAAGTCGGCGATTCCCTGCTCGACGGCGTCCTCGAGGAGCGAGCGGTGCCGGAACTCGTGCAGGCGGATCGAGACGCGAGGGTGCAGCGCGTGCCAGCGGCCGATGTGGCGCGGCAGCACGCCGACCGCCATCGACAGGACGGTGGCGATCTCCAACTCGCCGCCCTCGAGCGCGAGCGTCGAGCGCGCGCCGCGCAGCCCGCGCTCGACCGCGCGCACGGCGGTGCGCGCCTCCGGCAGCAGCGACCGCCCCGCCGGGGTGAGAGAGACGCGCCGCGGCAGCCGGTTGAAGAGCGGCCCCTCGAGCTCCGTCTCGAGCGCCCGGATGTGCTGCGAGAGCGACGGCTGCGAGATGCCGACGCGCCGCGCCGCGCGGGTGAACGAGCCCTCGTCGACCACCGCGACGAAGCACTCGAGCTGGCGGAGGTTCATAGGCATAACCTATTATCGTTATGCAATTCGGGCGGCCTTGACCTATCGCACGATTGCCGGGACACTGCCGCCGTGCGCGTGACGGGGATCAACCACGTCAGCATCTCTGCCCGCGACCTCGAGGAGTCGACGCGGTTCTACGTCGACGTGTTCGGGATGCGGCCGATCGCGACGCCCATCTTCGAGACGCCGGTCCAGTGGCTGCGCTGTGGCGACCTCCAGCTCCACCTCTTCCTCGACGAGACGGGGGCGCCGCCGGTGCGGCACCACGTCGGCCTCACGGTCGACGACTTCGAGGCCGCCTACGACGCCGTCGCCGCCTGGACCTCGAGCGAGTGGGGGAACGATCTCGTCGAGCTTCCGTCGGGCCAGGTGCAGCTCTACTTCCGCGACCCGGCGGGCAACCTGATCGAGCTGAACTGGCCCGACGCCTCGACGCTCGACCGGTCTCGGTACCCGCAGCTCCGCCGGCTCGTCGACGTCGTCGCGCAGACGGAGGAGTCGCTCGCGGCCACGCTGTACCTGGAGCCCGCGCCGGCGTGAGCGAGACGCTCGGGATCCCCCGCGTGGGCCGCGGCGGGAGGGCCGGCGCCTTCGCGGCGCGCGCCCGGCTGCTGCGCTGGGTCGGCTTCGCCCTCCTCGCCGCCGTCGTCGTGGCGCCCGTGCTCTGGGTGCTCTTCCTCGCTCCGACGACCGGCAAGTGGGCGACGTCCTTCGGCTCGGCCGTCCACGACCCGAAGGACTTCCTGATCACGCTCGTGAACGGGATCACCGCGGCGGCGCTCTACTTCGTCGTCGCGAGCGGCTTCACGCTGATCTTCGGCCTGATGCGGGTCGTGAACATGGCGCACGGCGCCTTCTTCCTGTTCGGCGGCTACGTCGCGCTCAAGATGCAGCGCCACCTGGTCGGCGAGGGAGGCTCGTTCGGCCTGTCGAGCTCCCAGGTGAACCTGACGCACTGGATCGTGCCGGCGCTCGTCGGCACCGTCGTCGTCGCGGCGATGGGCCTCGTCATGCAGCAGCTGTTCCTCCGCTGGAACCAGGGCCAGGACCTGCGACAGGCGCTGATCACGATCGCGATCTCGATCATCCTCGCCGACCAGATGCTCGCCCACTTCGGCGGCGTCGCCGAGGATGTCGCGTGGCCGCGGACCTGGGACACGTTCGTGAACCTCCGGGTGCAAGGGATCCAGTACACCGAGACGCGGCTCGTGATCCTCGCGATAGCGGTCGCGATCGGCGTCCTGCTCTGGCTCTGGCTGAAGCGGACGCGCACCGGGATGGTCATCCGCGCCGGGGTGGACGACCGCGCGATGGTCTCCGCCCTCGGGATCAACATCCAGCTGACGTTCGCGATCGCGTTCGTCGTCGGCTCGGCGCTCGCCGGCCTCGGCGGCGTCATCGGCGGCTCGTTCGCGAGCCTCGCCCCCGGCGTCGACGCAAACTGGCTGCTCTATTCGCTCGTCGTAGTGATCATCGGGGGAATGGGGTCACTCGGGGGCGCCGCGATCGGGTCGCTCCTGCTCGGGTTGACGAGCAACTTCGCGGCGGCGTACCTGCCGTCGAACTACACGTACTACTCGATCATCTTCACCTTCGTCCTCGTGGCGATCGTCCTCGCCGTGCGGCCGCTCGGCCTGTTCGGGAGGCCCGCGTGAGGGCCGTGACGCCGGACCGCGTCATCGGCGTGGGAGCGCTCGTCCTCGCGGTGCTCGCCCCGTTCTACCTCTCGGGCTACTGGGTCGGGACGCTGCTCACGCAGATGCTGTTCCTCGGCATCGTCGCCGCGAGCCTCATCTTCCTCTCGGCGTTCGGCGGGATGGTCTCGCTCGGGCAGGTGGCGCTGTACGGGATCGCCGGGTTCGTCGTCGGGAACGTGACGACGAACGGGAACACCAAGGGCCTGAACCTCGGCTGGAGCCCGTGGTGGGGGATAGCCCTCGCCCTCGTCATCACCGTCGCAGCCGGCGTGCTGTTCGGCGCGCTCGCGAGTCGCAGCGTCGGCATCTACTTCCTGATGATCACGCTCACGTACTCGGTGATCGCGAACCTGACATTCGGCCAGGTGACCGACATCTCCGGGTTCGGGGGGATCAGCGGCATCCCGGCGCCGGGCTTCATCGGCAACGTCGACGCACACGGGAACCGCCTCTACTACACCGCGCTCGTCGTCGCGCTCGTGGTCTACGCGCTCCTCCGCTACCTGGCGCGGACGCCGTTCGGGCTGACGCTGCAGGGCGTCCGCGACGACCCGGTGCGCATGGCCTCGCTCGGCTACAACGTCACGCTGCACCGCACCCTCGCATTCGCCTTCGGGGCTCTGGTCGCCGCGGTCGGCGGGATCCTCTTCGTCTGGTGGAACGGCCACATCGACCCCGCGTCGATCGACCTCGGGGCGACGATCGACGTGCTCGTGATCGCCGTCGTCGGCGGGCTCTACCGCCTCGAGGGCGCCTGGGTCGGCGCGCTCTTCTTCGTCGTCATCAACAACTACTCGCAGCAGATCAGCTTCATCGGCCCGCGGTTCCACACGCTCATCGGGGTCATCTTCCTCGTGATCGTGCTGGTCTCGCCCGGCGGCCTCGTCGGCTTCTGGGACCGCGTGCTGGCGGAAACGATCGGGCGCCGCAGGGGGCCGTCGAATCGCTTGCCGATCGACGGCCAGGCGGAGCCCGGGGTCTGAAAGGAGGAACCGACAGGACGTAGTCCGCCGTTCGTCCCGCTCATGCGTAACCCCCCAGTTCGTCCCCCATATCAACCGGTTCGAAAGGAGGAGGGCATCCGAATGAATGCTCTCAAGCGCAGGTGGAGGCTCGTTCCGCTCGCAGCGCTCGTCGTCGTCTCGGCGGCGATCGTTGCAGCGACGGCCACCGCTCGGACGACCGCGAGCCCCATCAGGATCGCGGTGCTGTCCGATTGTCAGGGAGCCTTTGGGTCGTTCGACAACCAGGATCTCGCGGGTGTCGTGACGGCCATGGCGCAGTTCGCAGGCGCGAAGGCGAAGAACCCGAACAAGCCGCGTGACGGCTGGGTCGGCGGCCAGATCAACGGCCACCCGCTCAAGCTCGTCGGAATCGGCTGCTCGAACGACCGCGCCGACACGGCGATCAAGGAGACGAAGCGCCTGATGGAGCAGTTGAAGGCCGACATCCTGATCGGCCCGCTGTCGGGTGACGAGTCGATCGCGGTCGCGAACTACGCGAAGCAGCATCCCACGAAGACGTTCGTCGACGGCGCAGCCGGCGCACAGGACACGACGCTGAAGGTGCGGGCGCCGAACTTCTTCCGCTTCAACGGGGACGGCGCGATGTGGAACGCCGGGCTCGGCGACCTCGCGTACAACAAGCTCGGCTGGCGCACGGCCGCCGTCGTCGCGGACGACTACTCGTTCGCGTGGACGTCGGCAGCGGGCTTCGTCGCCGAGTTCTGCGCGGCGGGTGGCAACGTGACGAAGCGGGTCTTCCCGCCGCTCAACACGACCGACTACTCGTCGTACGCGCAGCAGCTGCCGACCAACGTCGACGGCACGTTCGTCGCCGTGGGCGGTGCCGGGCTGATCCCGTTCCTGAAGGCCTACGAGCAGGCGCACGGCCCGATCGACGCCAAGAAGTTCATCGGGAACCTGTTCTGGGGCACGCCGGGCCAGTTCGAGCAGCTGTCGACGCGCGTCTCCGGCGTGTACTTCGGCGGTGCCGGGACGGCCGGCGACCTGGCGACCAAGGCGGCAGCCGCGTACAACGCCCAGGTCGGGAAGGTGTTCAAGTCGATCCCGCCGTACGGCGCAGCCGCGCCGCAGGCATCGTCGACGTTCACCTACGGGTTCTACGTCAACACGTGGGGCCTCCTGGCCGGCCTGAAGGCGGTCAAGGGCGACATCTCCGGCGGCCAGAAGAAGCTGCAGGCCGCGATCGGCAAGGTGAAGCTCGCGACGCCGTACGGCCCGCTCCACCTGGACAAGAACCGCCAGGCGGTGATCAACGTCTTCTACGGGCAGCTGTTCACGAAGGACGGCAAGCTCGCGACGAAGACGGTGGGTGAGATCCCGGGCGTCGACCAGACGTTCGGCGGCACCTTCTCGACGAAGACGCCGCCTCCGGGCCGCACGTTCCCGCCCTGCGTGAAGCGCTCGCTTCCGTGGCTCGGGAAGACGATCAAGCCGCCGGTCACCGGGTAGCGCTTGACGCACGACGCAGCAGCCGTCGACGCCGAGCCGATCCTCCGCCTCAGGGGGATCGGCCGGCGTTACGGCGGCCTCCACGCCGTGCGCGACGTCGATCTGGACGTCGCGCCCGGCGAGAGGCGTGCGATCCTCGGCCCGAACGGGGCCGGCAAGACGACGCTCTTCAACGTGATCTCGGGCGACGTGCCGCCGAGCTCCGGCACGATCGAGTTCCTCGGCGCCGAGATCGGCTCGCTGCCGCCGCCGGCGCGCGCGAAGCTCGGCATGGGCCGCACCTATCAGAAGTCCCGCTCGTTCCTCGGCCTGTCGGTCGAGGACAACATCTTCCTCGCGCTCCTCGGCGTGCGGTCGGGCCACTTCCGGCCGTTCACGCGCCGGTCACGCGACGGCGAGCTGCGCGAGCAGGCGCGCGAGCTGGCGCAGACGGTCGGCCTCGGGGGGCGGCACGCGACGCTCGTCGGCGCGCTCTCGCACGGCGAGCAGCGCCAGCTCGAGGTGGCGATGGCGCGCGCGTCGAACCCGCGCCTGATGATGCTCGACGAGCCCGCGTCCGGGCTGTCGCGCGGCGAGCGCGTCGCGCTCACGGATCTCCTGCTCTCGCTCGACCCGTCGATCACGCTGATCCTGATCGAGCACGACATGGACGTCGCGCTCCGGGTCGCGGACCGCGTCACGATGATGCACGACGGTCGCGTGATCGTCGAGGGGACACCCGACGAGATCCGTGCGAACCAGACCGTGCACGACCTCTACCTGGGGAGGCACGGTGGCGAGTGACGCCCAGCCCCTTCTGAGCTTCTCGGGCGTGAGCGCCTATTACGGCACTGCGCGGGCGCTCGAGGACGTGTCGTTCGAGATCGCCGGCGGATCGACGTCGATCATCGGCCGCAACGGGATGGGGAAGACGACCCTGTGCAACGCGATCCTCGGGATCCCCCCCGCGCGCGTCACCGGCTCGATCCGCTACAAGGGAGTGGAGCTCGTCGGCCGCCCGTCCTACAGGATCGCGAAGCTCGGGATCGGCTACGTCCCGCAGGGGCGGCGGCTGTTCCCGTCGCTCTCGGTCGACGAGCACCTGCGGATGATCTCGCGGCGCGGGTCGGGCCGGAAGTGGACGCCGGACGCGGTGTACGAGCTCTTCCCGCGGCTCGCCGAGCGGCGCCGGAACGGCGGCGCACAGCTGTCCGGGGGCGAGCAGCAGATGCTCGCGATCGGGCGCGCCCTGCTCATGAACCCGGAGCTGCTCGTGATGGACGAGCCGTCCGAGGGGCTCGCGCCGGCGATCGTCGAGCACCTGGTCGAGACGTTCCGCCGCCTCGAGGAGGAGGGTCTCGCGATCCTCCTGATCGAGCAGAACCTCGGGATGGCGACCGCGGTCGCGGAGCGCCAGCTCGTGATGGTCGCCGGCTCGATCTTCGCGGAGACGACGGCGAAGGAGCTCTCGTCCGACATCGAGCTCCAGCGCCGCTTCCTCGGGGTCGAGCCGCTCGCGGAGCGCCACTAGGTGCCGACCGTCGTCTGTGTCGGCACGCTCGACACGAAGGGGAACGAGTACGCCTTCCTCTGCGAGCGGGTGCGCGGTCACGGGGTCGACGTCGTCGTCGTGGACGCGGGCGTCAACGAGCCGGTCGGCGTCCGTCCCGACATCGGACGCGACGAGGTGGCCCGGGCCGCGGGCGTCGACGCGGCCGCGCTCGCCGCAGCAGGCGACCGCGGCGCTGCGGTGACCGCGATGGGCGCCGGCGCGGAGGCGGTCGTGCGGGAACTCCACGCAGCGGGGCGGCTCGACGGGATCGTGGCCCTCGGCGGCTCCGGCGGGTCGTCGATCGCCGCCCGCGCGATGCGCGCCCTCCCGGTCGGCGTGCCGAAGCTGCTCGTCTCGACGCTCGCCTCCGGCGACACCCGGCCGTACGTCGGCGCCGTCGACGTGACGATGATGTACTCGGTCGTCGACATCGCCGGCGTCAACAGCGTGTCGGCCCGGATCATCGCGAACGCCGCCGCGGCGATCGCGGGGATGGCGGCCGCGGAGCCGCCCGCCCTCGACAGCAAGCCGCTCGTCGCGGCGACGATGTTCGGCGTCACCACGCCGTGCGTCACGGTAGCGCGCGAGCGACTCGAGGAGCTCGGGTACGAGGTGCTCGTCTTCCACGCGACGGGGTCGGGCGGCCGCTCGATGGAGGCGCTCGCCCAGGACGGCTTCCTCGCGGGCGTCCTCGACGCCACGACCACGGAGCTCGCCGACGAGCTCGTCGGCGGCGTGCTCTCGGCCGGGCCCGGCCGGCTCGAGGCGGCGGGTGCGGCGGGCGTGCCGCAGGTGGTCTCGCTCGGTGCGCTCGACATGGTCAACTTCGGGCCGCGCGAGACCGTCCCGGCGCAGTTCGACGGGCGCAACCTCTACGTCCACAACCCGACGGTCACGCTGATGCGGACGACGCGGGAGGAATGTGCCGAGCTCGGCCGGGTCATCGGCCGGAAGCTCGCCGCCGCGACGTCGCCCACCGCAGTGTTCGTGCCGCGCGGCGGCGTCTCCGCGATCGACGTCCCGGGGCAGCCGTTCCACGACCCTGACGCCGACGAGGCGCTCTTCTCCGCGCTCACCGAGACGATCGACGGGACGGTCGAGGTGCACGGGCGCGACGAGGACGTGAACGACCCGGCGTTCGCGGTCGCGATGGCCGACCGCCTGCACGAGCTGATCCAGGGGACGCGGCGGTGAACCGCGACGAGGCGCTCGCTCGGCTGCGCGCCGAGGTGGACGCGCGGCGGCCCGTGATCGGCGCGGGTGCGGGCACCGGCCTCTCGGCGAAGCTCGCCGAGGAGGGCGGCGCCGACCTGATCATCATCTACAACAGCGGCCGCTACCGGATGGGCGGCCGCGGGTCGCTCGCGGGGCTGCTGCCGTACGGCGACGCGAACGCGATCGTCGTCGACATGGCGCGCGAGGTGCTGCCCGTCGTCCGGCGGACGCCCGTCCTCGCCGGCGTCTGCGGCACGGATCCCTTCCGGCTGATGCCCGTCTTCCTCGACGAGCTGAAGCGCATCGGCTTCAGCGGCGTCCAGAACTTCCCGACCGTCGGCCTGATCGACGGCACGTTCCGCGCGGGCCTCGAGGAGACCGGGATGGGCTACGGACTCGAGGTCGACATGATCCGGCTCGCGCACGAGCGGGGCTTCCTCACGGCGCCCTACGTCTTCGACGCCGACCAGGCGGCCGCGATGGCGGAGGCGGGCGCCGACGTCCTCGTCCCGCACATGGGCCTGACGACCGGCGGCGCGATCGGCGCCGAGACGGCGAAGACGCTCGACGAGTGCGTGCCGCTGATCCAGGCGATGCACGACGCCGCGAAACGCGTCAACCCGGACGTCCTCGTGCTCTGCCACGGCGGCCCGATCGCCGAGCCGGACGACGCGTCGTACGTGATCGAGCGGACGAGCGGCGTCGTCGGCTTCTTCGGCGCGTCGTCGATGGAGCGCCTCCCGACGGAGGTCGCGATGACCGAGAACATGCGCCGCTTCAAGTCCATCCCCGTCCAGGAGGAGTCATGAGCACGTTCGTCAAGCAGGGAGACGTCGAGCAGGAGCAGTTCGACTGGGGCACGATCGGCTGGCGGTGCCGGCCGGCCAACACGGGGTCGCAGAACCTCGTCGTGATGGACGTGACGCTCGAGCCGGGCGAGGGGCACGCGTTCCACCGGCACGACGGGCAGGAGGAGATGATCATCGTCAAGCAGGGCGCCGTGACGCAGTTCATCGAGCGCGAGTCGACGACGCTCGCCGCCGGCGACTCCGTCTATCTCGACGCCGGCGTCGTGCACGCGTCGTACAACGACGGCGCCGAGACGGCGCACCTGCAGGTGGTGATCGGCCCGTCGGTCGGCGAGGGCGGCTACGGCCTCGTCGACGTCTCCTCCGAGGAGCCCTGGGCGTCGCTGCGCTGAAGGCCACCGACGCTAGTAACAGACTGTTACAAGCGTCGGTCCCGGGGCGCCGTTCCGGCCGTGCGGTCCGGCGAGCCCAAGTAACAGACTGTTACTTGGGTCGTCAGCGGCGAGCCGCGGCGAGCAGCTCGTCGGCCGACACGCCACGGATCGAGGCGTCGACGAGCTCGACGGGATGCAGCGCGGGCAGGGGGCGCCCGGCGCGGCGCAGCGCGGCCGACACCTGCACGAGACAGCCCGGGTTCGCGCTCGCGTAGACGTCCGGCGCGGTCTCGAGGATCCGCTGTGCCTTGCGGTCGCCGAGGTCGCGTGCCGGCTCCGGCTTCACGATGTTGTAGATCCCGGCACTGCCGCAGCAGAGCTCCTGCTCGCGCGGCTCGACGAGCTCGAGCCCCGGGATCGCCGCGAGCGCCGCCCGCGGCTCGGTCTCGATGCGCTGGGCGTGCTTGAGGTGGCACGAGTCCTGGAAGGCGACGCGGAGCGGGAGCGGATGCCGCTCGGCCGGCGCCGGGGCCGCCGCGAGCAGCTCCGACACGTCGACGACGTTCGCCTCGCCGTGGTCCTTCAGGTGCGACCCGCACCCGGCGGCGTTCGTGACGACGGCGTCGTAGCCGCGGAGGTCCCGCTCGAGCGCGCCGACGCGCGCGACGCCCTCCGCGAGGCGCCCCGAATGCGCGTGCAGCGCGCCGCAGCAGCCCTGCGTACGGGGAACGTGCACGTCGTAGCCGTCGGCGGCGAGGACGCGCGCCGTCGCGCGGTTGACCGCGCCGAAGACGACGCTCTGCACGCAGCCGGCCACGACCGCCACGCGCGGCCCGGGGCCGGGGAGGTGCTCGGGCGGCCACTCGTCGTCGAGCCACGGCGGCGCGATCTGCCGCAGCGGCGCGAGCGGGCCGGGCGCGGGCAGCCGGCGCAGCGCGAGCGCGGCCCGCAGCCGGCGGCGGTGCGGGAACACGCCGAAGACGAGCGCGCGGAGGAGCCGCTCTCCCGGCCCGCGCCGGTGGTGCTCCTCGACGTGCGCGCGCGTCTGCTCGATCAGCCGGTCGTACTGCACGCCGGACGGGCACGCCGTCACGCACGCCATGCAGCCGAGGCAGCGGTCGAAGTGCTCGACGACCGTGTCCGTGAGCGGGAGCGACCCGTCGGTCAGCGCCGCCATCAGGTGGATGCGGCCGCGCGGCGAGTCCATCTCCTCGTGCCACAGCTCGTACGTCGGGCAGGTCGGCAGGCAGAAGCCGCAATGGACGCAGTCGGCGATCAGCTCGGGTTGCACAGCGCCTCCACGACACGCGCGGCGAGCGGGCTCCACCGCTCGTCCGGCTGCTCCTCGAAGTACGCGACCCGCGGCCCGGGCCGCAGGAGCGGCGCCGTGCCGCCGTCCCAGCGCTTCCGTCCCGGGAGCCGCGCCTGGAGCGCACGCAGCTCCTCCCAGGGGTCCGACTCCTCGCCTCCGAGGGCGCGCGCCTGCGCGTCGACGGCGCGCGGCGCGCCCTCGAAGAGCACGTGCATCCGCCCGCCCGCGACGTCGACCGCGCTCGGCGCGAGCCCCGACCGGTGCAGCTCGCCCCAGCGCCCGCCGTCCGTCGTGACGGTCCGCGCCGCCGCGGGGAGCGGGTGCAGCTTCAGCGCCGCCTGCTCGAGCCGGCCGAGGCGCCCGCGCGAGCCGCAGAAGAGCTTGCCGAGGTCGTACCCGGCGACGTTCTTCACGACCTTCCCTCCCGCGCTCGCGCGCGTCCCGTCGCGCAACGTCACCGTGATCCCGATCAGCAGGTCGCGCATCGTCCCGAACCGATGCCGCAGCGGCCCGGAGAGATCGTCGAGGACGCACTCCTCGAGCGTTGGGTCGCCGGGCGGGTCGAGCGAGAGCCGCTGACCCCGCGGCCGAAGCGCGTCCTGCAGCGCCGAGAGCCGCATCTGCCCGCCGACGACGCACGTCAGGTCGCCGGGCTCGTACTCGACGATCGCGTCAGTGGCGCTCGGCAAGGCCCGCCAGCTCCAGAGGGTGCGCACGGTACGGCCCGGGCACCTCGCCGCAGAGTCGCGGCGTCGGGAACACCTTGCCCGGGTTCGCGAGGCCGTTCGGGTCGAACGCCCCGCGGAGCCGCGCCATCACCTCGAGGTCGGCGGCGCCGAACATGAGCGGCATCGCACACGCCTTGTCGGCCCCGACGCCGTGCTCGCCCGTGATCGATCCGCCCGCGTCGACGCACGCCTCGAGGATCCGGTTCGCGAGCTCCTCGGCGCGCCCGGCCTCGCCCTCGACGCGCCCGTCGTACAGCACGAGAGGATGGAGATTCCCGTCGCCGGCGTGGAAGACGTTCCCGACGCGGAGGCCGTGCTCGCGCGAGAGCTCGTCGATCCGCCGCAGCACCTCCGGCAGGCGGGTTCGCGGGACGACTCCGTCCTGGACGTAGTAGTTGGGGCTCACCCGGCCCATCGCCGCGAACGCCGCCTTGCGCCCACGCCAGACGGCGGCGCGGTCCGCCGGATCCGTCGCCACGCGGACCTCGACCGCCCCGTGCGCGACGCACAGCCGCTCGATCGCCGCGAGGTCCTCGTCGACCTGCTCGACCGGGCCGTCGAGCTCGACGATCAGGACGGCTCCGCACCCCGGCGGGTAGTTCGCGCCGACGGCACGCTCCGCCGCGTCGATCGTGATCGCGTCCATCATCTCGATCGCAGCCGGGAGGATCCCGGCGGCGATCGTGCCCGAGACGGCGGCACCCGCCGCGTCCGTGTGGGCGAAGCCCGCGAGCAGCGTCCGGACGGCGGCGGGCGCGCGGAGGACACGGAGCGTGAGCCGCGTCGCGATCCCGAGAGTCCCCTCCGAGCCGACGAACACGCCGAGCAGGTCCGGGCCGTCGTCCCAGACCGAGAGCGTGACGAGCTCGCCCGACGGGAGCACCACGTCGGCGGCTAGCACGTGGTTGGCGGTGAACCCGTGCTTCAGGCAGTGCGCGCCGCCGGAGTTCTCCGCCACGTTGCCGCCGATCGTGCAGACCTGCTGCGACGACGGGTCGGGCGCGTAGTAGAAGCCGTCGGCGGCGACTGCGCGCGTCACGTCGAGGTTCGTGACACCTGGCTCGACGACGATCGTCCCGGCGTCGAGGTCGATCTCGAGCACGCGGTTCATCCGGGCGAGCGAGATGACGATCCCGGTCGCGACGGGGAGCGCGCCGCCGGAGAGGCCGGTCCCCGCGCCGCGCGCGACGAACGGGATGCGGGCCCCGTTGCAGATCCGCACGACCTCCTGCACCTCCGCCGTCGTCGCCGGCAGCGCGACGAGCGCGGGCACGACGCGCCGCCCGGTCAGGCCGTCGCAGTCGTACGTCCGGAGCTGCTCGGGCTCCGTGATCGTCGCGGCCGCCGCCGCGAACCGCGCCTCGAGCTCGCGCGACAGACCCACTCGCGCAACCTACCGTAGGATCGGCGCGATGGCCGTCCGCCCCTTCCTGCGAACGCTCGGGCTCCCGGAAGGCGACCTGCTCGACCTGCCGGGCTCGCAGAAGCGGTTCGCCGACGGCGCGATGTACCGCGTCGAGATCCCGTCCACGGAGGGGCCGCGGTGCCTCGACGCGGTGCTCGAGGCGGCCGCCGCGCTCGACGTCCGCGTGCATCGCGTCTCGCAGGGCTCCGGCGTCTTCATGCAGACGGACGCAGAGCTCGACGCGATGGCCCGGGCGGCGGCGGAGGCGCGGGTCGAGGTCTCGCTGTTCGCCCGCCCGAACGCGGCCTGGGGCCTCTCGGCGACGGCGCGGGCACATGCCGGGTTCGCGGCGACCGCGCACGGCCAGGAGGGGCTCGTCGCGAACCTCGAGGACTGCGTGCGCGCCGCCGAGCACGGGTTCCGCTCGGTCCTGATCGCGGACGTCGGCGTCCTCGACGCCTTCCGCGAGGCGCGCGCCGCCGGCCTGCTCCCGGCGGACATGCAGGCGAAGGTCTCCGTGATGCTCCCTGCTGCGAACGCCGCCGCCGCCCGCGTGCTCGAGCGACTCGGAGCGTCGACGATCAACCTCCCGACCGACCTCACCCTGCCCCAGATCGCCGCGGTCCGCGCCGCGGTCGACGTGCCCCTCGACATCTACGTCGAAGCGCCCGACAACGTCGGCGGCTTCGTCCGTCACCACGAGATCCCCGAGCTGATCCGCGTCGCCGCGCCCGTCTACGTGAAGTTCGGCCTGCGGAACGCCCCCGACGTCTACCCCGCCGGGACCCATCTCGAGCCGACGACCGTGGCGCTCTCGCGTGAGCGCGTCCGGCGGGCCCGCCTCGGGCTCGAGCTCCTCGCGCGCTCGGGCTGCGACTACCCGACGTCAGAGCTCGGCGCCGCCGGGCTCGCCCTTCCCCGACCACCCGCCTGAGAGGAGAATCGATGGGCCGTCCCGTCACCCTGTTCACCGGCCAGTGGGCCGACCTGCCGATCGCCGAGCTCGCCGCGACGTGCGCGGGCTGGGGGTTCGACGGCCTCGAGCTCGCGTGCTGGGGCGACCACTTCGAGGTCGACAAGGCGCTCGCCGACGGTGCCTACGCGAAGGCGCGGCGCGAGCTCCTCGAGCAGCACGGCCTCGGCGTGTGGGCGATCGGCGCGCACCTCGTGGGACAGGCCGTGTGCGACCGTATCGACGAGCGGCACCGCGCGATCCTGCCGCCCGACGTCTACGGCGACGGTGATCCCGAAGGGGTGCGGCAGCGCGCGGCAGAGCGGATGAAGGACACGGCGCGCGCCGCGGCGCAGCTCGGCGTGACGCAGGTCAACGGCTTCACCGGCTCGTCGGTGTGGCACCTCATCTACTCCTTCCCGCCGAACGACTTCGCCGAGATCGACCGCGGCTACGACGAGTTCGCCGAGCGGTGGGGGCCGATCATGGACGTCTTCGACGCCGAGGGCGTGCGGTTCGGGCTCGAGGTGCACCCGACCGAGATCGCCTACGACTTCGTCACGACGCGGCGTGCGCTCGACGCGATCGGCAACCGGGACGCGTTCGGGATCAACCTCGACCCCAGCCACTTCGCGCACCAGTTCCTCGACACGGCGCAGTTCGCCCTCGAGTTCGCGGACCGCATCTACCACGTGCACGTCAAGGACTCGCGCAAGCGGCTCGACGGCCGGCGCTCGATCCTCGCGTCGCACCTGAACTTCGGTGAAGAGGCGCGCGGCTGGGACTTCGTCTCGCCGGGCCACGGCGACGTCGACTTCGAGGATCTGTTCCGCGCGCTCAACCGCATCGGGTACCAGGGGCCGCTCTCGATCGAGTGGGAGGACAGCGGCATGGACCGTGACTGGGGCGCGCCGGACGCGCTCGCCTTCGTCCGCCGCACCGACTTCGCGCCGTCCGAGATCGCGTTCGACGCGGCGATGCAGAAGGCGGGTGCCTGATGGGGATCGGGGTCGACGCCGGCGCGCGCGGCGCCGGTGCGGCGCCGGAGATCGGCGTCGGGATGCTCGGGTACGCCTTCATGGGCAAGGCGCACGCGAACGGCTACCGGAAGCTCGCCTACATGGCGTGGCCGCCGCCGCTCCGCCCGCGGCTCGTGTCGATCGCGGGGCGCGACGAGGCGGCGGTCGCCGAGGCTGCAGGACGCTTCGGGTTCGAGCGGTACGTCACGGACTGGCACGACCTCGTCACCGACCCGGAGGTGCAGCTCTTCGACAACGGGGGCCCGAACAACCTCCACGCCGAGCCGACGATCGCCGCCGCCGAGGCGGGGAAGCACGTCCTCTGCGAGAAGCCGCTAGGGCGCACGGGCGCCGAGAGCTTCGACATCTGGCAACGCGTCGCCGCGGCCGGCGTGAAGCACATGACCGCGTTCAACTACCGGTTCGTCCCCGCGGTGCGCCTCGCGCGCGAGCTGCTCGAGGCCGGCGAGCTCGGCGACGTGCTGCACTTCCGCGGGCGGTACCTGCAGGAGTGGGGCACGACGACCGCCGACGCCTGGCGCTTCCACAAGGACGAGGCCGGCTCCGGCGCGCTGGGGGACCTCGGCGCGCACGTCGTCGACCTCGCCCGATACCTCGTCGGCGAGGTCGCGACGGTGTCGGCATCGACCGCCACGTTCATGGAGGGCCGGGAGGTCGACGACGCATTCGAAGCCGTCGTCGAGTTCGAGGGCGGCGCGCTCGGGACGATCGAGGCGACGCGATTCGCGGCCGGAAGGAAGAACGCGTTCACGTGGGAGATCAACGGCACGAAGGGGTCACTGATCTTCGACCTGGAGCGGCTGAACGAGCTTCAGCACTCCGAGGGGACGAAGGGATTCCGGACGATCCTCGTGACGGAGGCCGACCATCCGTTCTGGCAGTGGTGGTGGCCGCACGGGCACATCATCGGGTGGGAGCACACGTTCGTGCACGAGATCCACCACCTGCTCACGGCGATCGCCGGCGGCGGCGACGTCGCGCCGCACGGAGCGACGTTCGAGGACGGGTACCGCGCCGCCGAGGTCTGCGACGCCGTGCTGCGGTCCGCCGAATCGGGGCGGCGCGAGACCGTCGCCTACCGCTCATGAGCGCGACGCTCCCTCTCGCGCCCGCGATCGAGCGCCTCGGGACGGAGACGGCGTTCAGCGTTCTCGCCCGTGCGCAGGCGCTCGAGCGCTCCGGCCGGTCGGTCATCCACCTCGAGATCGGCGAGCCCGATTTCGACACGCCGCCGCACGTCGTCGAGGCGGCGGTCGACGCGCTCCGGCGCGGCGAGACGCACTACTGCCCGTCGGCGGGGATCCAGGAGCTGCGTGAATCGGCCGCCGCGTACTTCGAGCGTTCGCGCGGGCTCGGAGTCGGCGCGGAGAACTGCCTCGTCGCGACGGGCGCGAAGCCGTTCCTCTTCTTCGGTGTCCTCGCGACGTGCGGCCCCGGCGACGAGGTGGTGTACCCCGACCCGGGGTTCCCGATCTACGAGTCCGCGATCAGGTACGCCGGCGCCACGCCCGTGCCGCTCCCGCTCCTCGCGGCGGACGACTTCGCTCTCGACCCTGAGCGCCTGCGCGCCCTCGTCGGCCCGCGCACGCGGCTCGTGATCCTGAACGCGCCGCAGAACCCCACGGGCGGCTCGCTCGACGCTGCCGGAGCCGACGCCGTGGCCGCCGTGCTCGAGGAGACGAGCGCGTGGATCCTCCTCGACGAGGTCTACTGCCGCCTGCACTACGACGGCGAGTTCCGCAGCGTCGCGGCAGGTGGACGCCTCGCAGAGCGGACGATCGTCCTCGACGGCGCGTCGAAGACCTACGCCATGACGGGCTGGCGCTGCGGTTTCGCCGCCGTGCCCGACCCGCTCGTCGAGCCGCTCGTCCGCTTCTTCGTCAACTCCACGTCGTGCGTTCCGCCGTTCGTGCAGCACGGGGCGGTGGCGGCGCTCGAAGGCCCGCAGGAGTGCGTCGAGGAGATGCGGGCCGAGTTCCTGCGGCGGCGCGAGATCGTCGTCGACGAGCTGAACGGCGTTCCGGGCGTCACGTGTGCGACCCCGGCCGGCGCGTTCTACGCATTCCCGAGCGTCGCGGGGCTGCCGTGCTCGGAGACCGACCTGGCCGAGCGCCTGCTCGAGGAGGCCGGCGTCGCGACGCTCGCCGGCACCGCGTTCGGCGCGGCGGGCGCGGGCCACCTCCGCATCAGCTACGCGAACTCGGAGCCGAACCTCCGCGAGGCGCTCGCACGCCTGCGTGCGCTCGTCGACTCGCTCTGAGCCGGCGGCGTCCGTTAGGGTCGAGTCGCTTCGTATCTTCCGAGGGAATGGGGGCGTGCAGGTGCGTAAAACAAGGATTGCCGGCGGGGTGGCCGTTGTCGTACTCGTCGCTGCCGCGGTCGCGTTCGCGCTAGGGACTTCGGCCCGGGCGGGGTCGTCGGCGACGTTCAAGGCCGCGTGGATCTACGTCGGGCCGCACAACGACGGCGGCTGGTCGCAGGCGCACGACGAGGGGCGTCTGATGGTCCAGAAGGCGCTCGGCAGCAAGATCCAGACGACGTACAAGGAGAACATCCCGGTCGGCCCGCAGTTCGACCAGACGGTCGCGAGCCTCGTGGCCGACGGTTACAAGCTGATCTTCGCCACCTCGTTCGGCTACGTGACGAAGGCGCTCGCGGACAAGTACCCGGACGTGAAGTTCGAGCAGGCGACGGGGACGCTCGTGACGAAGAACCTGGCCGAGTACTTCGGCGCGGCGGAGGATACGATCTTCCTCTCCGGGATCGCGGCCGGCGCGGCCTCGAAGACCGGCAAGCTCGGCTACGTCGTCGCGTTCCCGATCCCCGAGGTGATCCGCGACACGAACGCGTTCGCCCTGGGCGCGCAGGTGGCGCACCCCGGCGCGACGGTACGTGTCGTGTGGACGCACTCCTGGTTCAACCCGTCGGGGGAGAAGCGGGCCGCGCAGAGCCTGCACGAGGCGGGGGCGGACGTCCTCGGCCAGAACGTCGACTCGCCGACGACCGGTCAGTACGCACAGACGGTCGACGTGCCGTGGGTCGGGTACGACTCGAACTCGGCGAAGTTCGCGCCGAAGGTGTGGCTGACCGCCTCCGTCTCGAACTGGGGGCCCTACTACCTGAAGCGCGTCAAGGCCGCGATGGCGGGGACCTGGAAGCCGGGCTTCTACTACGGCTCGATCAAGGACGGCTTCACCTCGCTCGCTCCGTACGGGTCGAACGTCTCTGCGAAGACGAAGGCGCTGATCGCCTCGTACAGGCGGAAGCTCGTGCACGGGTCCTACTACGAGTTCGCGGGGCCGCTGTACGACCAGAGCGGCAAGCTCCGACTGGCGAAGGGCAAGCGGATGAGCGTCGACCAGCTCTACGCGATGAACTGGTTCGTCAAGGGCGTCATCGGAAGCCCGAAGGGCTAGGGGAGAGCGATGTCGATCACGTACGACGAGTACCTGCGGCGCGTGCCGAAGGTCGAGCTGCACTGCCACTTCGAGGGCACGGTCAGGCCGCAGACGTTCGCGGACCTGGCACGCAAGCACGGCGTGGAGCTGCCGACGGCGGACGCCGACAAGCTCTACGACTACGACTCGATCTACGAGTTCCTGAAGATCTTCGCGATGGTCTCGTCGACCCTGATCGACCGCGAGGACTTCGCGCGTGCGGCGTTCGAGTCGATCGAGGACGGGATCAAGCTCGGGAATCTCAGGTACCGCGAGATGTTCTTCAACCCGACGCTGCACACGCGGCGCGGCGTCCCGTACTCGACGGTCGTCGACGGCCTCGTCGACGGGATCCGCGAGGCCGAGTCGACGTACGGCGTCCCGTGCCGGCTGATCGCCGACGTCTACCGGCAGGATCCGCCCGAGATGGCACGCGAGATGGTCGAGCAGGTGCTCGAGCATCGGCCCGACGAGGTCATCGGCCTCGGGATGGACGGCGCGGAGGCGCCGGACCCTCCCGAGAAGTTCGTCGACGCGTACCGGCTCGCGAAGCAGGGCGGGCTCCGGCTGACCGCCCACGCGTGCGAGGACGCTCCGGCGCAGAACATCACGACCTGCCTCGACGTCCTCGGCGTCGAGCGGATCGACCACGGCTACCACGTCCTCGGCGACGAGGATGTCCTCCGCCGTTGCCGCGACGAGGGCCTCACGTTCACCGTCTGCCCGACGGCGACGGCGGTCTGCTACTTCGACGCGGACGACTTCACGACGCACCCGATCCGCCGCATGGCGGAGAGCGGCCTGAAGATCATGGTGAACTCCGACGACCCGCCGATGTTCCACACGGACATCGGCACGGAGTACGTCCGGATGACGAACGCGGCCGAGTGGACGCCGGACGAGGTGAAGACGTTCACGATGAACGGCATCGACGGCGCCTGGCTCGACGACTCGGAGAAGCAGCGGCTGCGCCGCGAGTTCGAGGCCGAGCTGGCCGAGCTCGACGCCCAGCTCGAGCAGGGCGCGGCGCCGGCGCGCTGAAAACGCGGCGAGGGCGGCTCGCGCCGCCCTCGCCTCCCCCAGACCCGCTGTCGGCTCAGGCCGACAGCGGGGGCTTGCGCACGAGGACGACCGAGTCCTGCGCCTCTCGCCTCGCCTGGTGGCATCCGGCGACTGAGGCTGTCAGTGTCCGTTGGCAGAGAAGTGCATGTAGTCCTTCGTCGACCCTGACCACGACCCGCCCCAGCCCCAGCCGATCGACGCGAACGCTGCGACCACGGCCGGAGTGACCATGCCGAGGCGCAGGTTCGACCGGTCG
>DASWRL010000064.1:0-84640 GCA_036403195.1 Gaiellaceae bacterium | reverse complement strand
GAGGGCCTCGCGCAGCGGATCACGAACTCCGACGTCCCAGAACTGCTGAAGGGCAAGCAGATCTACACGCTCGACCTTGCTGCGCTCGTGGCCGGCTCGAAGTACCGCGGCGAGTTCGAGGAGCGGCTCAAGAAGGTCATGAAGGAGATCATGCAGCGGGGCGACATCATCCTCTTCATCGACGAGCTGCATAACCTCGTCGGCGCCGGTGCGGCGGAGGGTGCGATCGACGCTGCGTCGATCCTCAAGCCCGCGCTCGCACGCGGCGAGCTGCAGACGATCGGCGCGACGACGCTGGACGAGTACCGCAAGTACCTGGAGCGGGACTCCGCGCTGGAGCGGCGCTTCCAGCAGATCCGCGTGGAGGAGCCGACGACCGACGACACCGTCGAGATCCTGCGCGGCCTGCGCGACCGCTACGAGGCACACCACCGGTGCAAGATCAGCGACGAGGCGCTCGAGGCGGCGGCCGTGCTCGCCGACCGCTACATCCAGGACCGGCACCTCCCCGACAAGGCGATCGACCTCATCGACGAGGCCGCGTCCCGCATGCGCATCAAGACGATGACCGCGCCGCCGCGGTACCGCGAGCTCGAGGAGGAGATCGAGAAGGTCCGGAAGGACAAGGAAGCCGCGATCGAGGGCCAGGAGTTCGAAAAGGCCGCGTCGCTCCGCGACAAGGAGCGGAAGCTCACGCAGAAGAAGCGCGAGCTCGAGGAGCAGTGGCGCTCCGAGGAGCAGACCGAGCAGCCCGAGATCGGCGAGGAGGAGATCGCCGACATCGTCTCGATGTGGACGGGCATCCCGGTGTTCAAGCTCACGGAGGCGGAGTCGCAGCGGCTCGTCCGCATGGAGGAGGAGCTGCACAAGCGGGTCATCGGCCAGGACGCGGCGATCGTCGCCGTCTCGAAGGCGATCCGGCGCGCGCGTGCCGGCATCAAGGACCCGAAGCGGCCGACCGGCTCGTTCATCTTCCTCGGCCCCTCGGGCGTCGGGAAGACCGAGCTCGCCCGGACGCTCGCCGAGTTCCTGTTCGGCGACGAGGACGCGATGATCCAGATCGACATGTCGGAGTACATGGAGAAGCACGCCGTGTCCCGCCTCGTCGGCTCGCCCCCGGGCTACATCGGCTACGACGAGGGCGGCCAGCTGACCGAGGCCGTGCGCCGCAAGCCGTACTCGGTGATCCTCTTCGACGAGATCGAGAAGGCGCACCCGGACGTCTTCAACATCCTGCTGCAGATCCTCGAGGACGGGAAGCTCACGGACTCGCAGGGGCGCAAGGTCGACTTCCGGAACGTGATCGTGATCATGACGTCGAACATCGGCTCGGCGTCGATCTCGAAGAACGTCTCCCTCGGCTTCAACATGTCGAACGAGGACGGGCTGTCCTACGACGACATGAAGACGCGGGTGATGGGCGACCTGAAGAAGGTCTTCCGGCCGGAGCTCCTGAACCGGATCGACGAGATCATCGTCTTCCCGAAGCTCGCGAAGGACGAGATCCTGCAGATCGTCGACCTGCTCATGAACCGCCTGCGCGTGCAGATGGCAGAGCACGAGGTCACGATCGAGCTGACGGACGAGGCGAAGGACCTGCTCGTCGAGAAGGGGTGGGACCCGGCGATGGGTGCCCGGCCGCTGCGCCGTGCGATCCAGCGCTTCATCGAGGACCCGCTCGCCGACTTCGTCCTGGGCCGGCAGCTCGAGCCCGGCTCGACGATCCTCGTCGCGCGGAAGGCCGGGGAGGAGGAGGTCGACATCACCGTCGTGCCTCCGAGCCCGCCGGAAGTGATGGCGGTCGGGGCCGCTCCCGATGCGCCGCCGAGCGAGGTGTCAGACACCTAACGGTGTCTGACACCTATTCGGCCAGCTGCCACTCGTTCCGGCGCAGGAGCGGGACGACGCTCCCGTCGCGCGTCACCGCGTCGACCTCGACGTCGGCGGACCCGATCATGAAGTCGGTGTGCACCGTCGAGACGTTGACGCCGTCGATCACACCGCCCTCGACCGCCTCCGCGTAGGCGCTGCCGTACGCCACGTGGCACGCCGCGTTCTCGTCGAAGAGCGTGTCGAAGAAGATCTCGCCCGTGCGCCCGATGCGTGAGGTGCCGTCGACGAGCGAGACCTCGCCGAGGTAGGGCGCGCGCTCGTCCGACTCGAGCTGCGCCTGGACGACGCCGGCGCCCGCGTCGGCGCGGACGTCGACGATCCGTCCTGCCTCGAACCGGACCTCGAGCCCTTTCACGATCTGGCCGTTCAGCGAGAGCGGCTGCGTCGAGCGTGCCGTGCCCTCGGTGCGGCGGGCGTCGGGAGTCGTGAAGACCTCCTCCGTCGGCATGTTCGCGACGTAGGGGATCCCCGCGGCGGTCGTCGTCTCGCAGCCCTGCCAGCGCGACTCGGGGAGGAGGCCCACGCTGAGGTCGGTGCCCGGCCCGCGGAAGACGAGCCGGTCGATCCGGAGCTCGTTCAGCGCGCGTGCGCGCACGGCGAGGCGCCGTACGTGGTCGCGCCACGCCGCGACCGGGTCGTCCTCGTCCAGACGGACGCAGAACTCGACGAGCTCCCAGAGGCGCTCGACGTCGGGCTCGCCGAACATCTGCGTCGCCCAGCCGGCGTTCGGCACGCCGACGACGACCCAGTTGTTCGCGCGCTCGTTGACGAGGCGCGTCGACTCCTCGCCGAGCTCGACCATCCGCGTCCGGCCGACGCGCTCGGCCGGCAGGTCGTTCAGGAGCTCCGGCTCGGCCTCGCCCGTGAGCGCGACGACGGCCGCGTGCTCCGACCCGAGGTCTCGCTCGCGCCGGAGGAGCCACGGGGGCGTCCACGACAGCATGTCGTCGGCGCCGAACTCGATCAGGGCGCGCCGCACGTGCTGGTCCGAGTACGCGACGTCGACGTACCTCGCGCCGGCGCGGTACGCGGCGCGCACGACTTCGCGCACCACCGGCGCATGCTCGATCCGGCCGACGACGTCCACGAGCTGTCCCGGCTGCACGTTCGCGCCGACACGCACCACGAGCTCCGCGTAGCGCTCCAGGCGCGTCGTCATTCCGGGAGCTGCCAGGTCTCCTCGCGGAGGATCGGGACGCGCCGTCCGTCCGCCGTGATGCCGTCGACCGCGAGCTCCGGCCCGCCGATCATGAAGTCGGTGTGCACCGTCGACACGTTCATCCCTTCGCCGGGATCGCCGTCGAAGACCTCGGGGATGCCGAAGCCGTACGCGATGTGGCACGTCGCGTTCTCGTCGTACAGCGTGTCGAAGAACGTGAGCCCGGTCTTGCCGACGCGCGAGGCGCCGTCGACGAGGGCGATCTCGCCGAAGTAGGCGGCGCGGTCGTCGCTCTCGAGCTGCCCGCGGACGACGCCGGCGCCCTTGTCGGCCTGGACGTCCACGATCCTGCCGTCGCGCACCGTGAGCTGAAGCCCCTCGACGAGGTCGCCGCCGAGGGCAAGCGGCCGCGACGAGCGGATCGTGCCCTCGGCCCGGTTCCGGTCGGGCGTCGTGAAGACCTCCTCGGTCGGCAGGTTCGGGACGAACTCGATCCCGCTCGCGCTGTGGAAGAGCGCGGACATCCAGCGGGCGTTGTCCAGCAGGCCGATCGTGAAGTCGGTTCCCGGACCGGAGTAATGCACCGCGTCGAGGTCCAGCTCGTCGAGCTGTGCGGCATGCCGCTCGAGACGCGCCATGTGGTCGCGCCACGCCTGCACCGGGTCGTCCTCGTCGAGGCGCGTGCAGAACGCCACGGCCTCCCAGAGCCGTTCGACGTCCGGCTCGCCGAAGACCTGCGTCGCCCAACCCTCCGTCGGGCACGCGAGGCCGGACCAGTTCACGGAGCGCTCGACCATCTGCTCGCGTCCGATCTCCGCGACCTCGTGCATCCGCGCACGGCCGACACGCACGCCGTCGAGATCGGCCATCAGCGTCGGGTCGGGGTCGCCGGTCGTCCAGATCGTGGCGTTCCCCTCGTGGGCCCGAGTCATCTCCTTGAACCACTCGGGGGCGTGGGTCAGTGCGTCGTCGGGGCCCAGCTCGATCATCGCCTTCCGCACGTGCTCGTCGTGGTACCGCACGTCGACGTAGCGCGCGCCGGCGCGGTAGCCGGCGCGGGCGATCGCGCGGGCGAGCGGCGCGTGCTCGAGGTAGGAGGTGACGAAGAGAAGCTGCCCCTCCTGCAGGTTCGCGCCGACGCGGACCGCGAGGTCCGCGTACCGGTCGAGGCGCTCGTCGTTCACCGGAGCTGCCATACGTCCTCCCGGAGGATCGGCACGGCCTCGCCGCCCCGCGTCAGGCCGTCGACGGATACGTCGGGCCCGCCGATCATGAAGTCGGTGTGGATGTTCGCCGTGTTGATCCCGCGCTCGCGGAGCTCCTCGGGCCCGAGGCCGGCCGTTCCCTCGAGGCCGAGCGTGACGGCGGCGCCGTAGGCGATGTGGCACGTCGCGTTCTCGTCGTAGAGCGTGTCGAAGAAGACGAGCCCGGTGCGGCCGACGCGCGACTCGCCGTCGACCAGCGCGACCTCGCCGAGCACGTCCCCGTGGGGGTCGACCGCCATCTGGCCGCGGACGGCGTCCGCCCCGCTCGACGCGCTGACCTCGACCGCCCGGCCGGCTTCGAACCGCATCCGGAGATCCTCCACGATCGTGCCACCGAGGGCGAGCGGCTTCGTCGAGCGCACCGTACCCTCGGTCCGCCGCCAGTCCGGCACGGTGAAGACCTCCTCGGTCGGCAGGTTCGGCACGTGGCCGATCCCGTCGACCGTCTCGAGGCCGCCGCCGGACCAGCGCGCGCCCTCCGCGATCCCGACGGTGAGGTCGGTGCCGGGGCCGGTGAAGCGGAGCGCGTCGAGCTGGAGCTCGTCGAGACGGCGGCACCGCGACCGCAGCTTCTCGACGTGCTCGCGCCAGGCCTCGAGCGGGTCGGGGGCGTCGAGGCGGACCGTCTCGGCGATCGCCTGCCAGAGGCGCTCGACGTCCGGCTCGCCGAACATCTGCTGCGCGTGGCCCTCGGTCGGGCAGCCGGCGATCGTCCAGTTCACGGTGAGGGCGTTCTGGGCGCTCAGCTGCGCCCGTGCGGCCTCGAGCGGACGTGCCTTCCCGATCCGGAGCTGGTCGAGGTCCGCGAGCAGATCCGGGTTCGGGTCGCCCGTCAGCATGATCAGCGCCTTGCCGTCCAGCGAGCTCGCGCGCGCGAGCTGCCACGGATGCGTGTTCGTGAGGTCGTCGTCGGCGACGTGCGCGACAAAGGATCGGCGCAGGTGGACGTCGCCGTACTGGACGTCGACGAAGCGCGCGCCCGCCCGGTACGCCGACTCGACGATCTCGCGGACGAGCGGCGCGTGGTCGACGAGCGCGTTGACGAGGACCGTCTGCCCCGGCTGCACGTTCGCGCCGACGTGGACGACCAGCTCGGCGTACGCGGTCAGCCGCTCGCTCATCCGGGGCGATGATAGAGGAGCGGATATCACGTGTCGAGCGGGACCTCGTTCCACGACGCGCCCTCGCCGGCGAGCCAGTTGAGCGCGTGGTGCCGCTCGACCGCGAGCGAGTGCGCCTCGGCCCGCTGGTCGGGCGCGAGGTGCCGGTAGACGGCGCCGTACGCCCGGAAGTCGCCGCGCATCGGCTCCGGCAGCAGCCCCTCCTCGAACCCGCGCATCGCCGTGGCGGCGATCAGCTGGTCGAAGCTGGCGAACCGCGCCGGCGGGGCGACCGCCCGTTGCTGCAGCTCGCTCGTGCGCGCGCGCCAGTGCCAGAGCCGCGCCGTCCGCTGCTCGAGCAGCACCTCCTCCGGCTCGCGCAGCCGCCCCCCGGCCGGGTCGACGGCGGTGACCTCGGCCGTCGCGAACGCACGGTCGTACGGCGGGAGCTCCACGAGCTGGAGGGCCCAGAGGAGCGTGCCGAGCGCCTCGCCGCGCCAGACGGCGTCGATCACCGCCGGATCCCCCGAGGGCAGCGCCGCCGCCGCTCGTCGCACCTCGTCGCGGAGCGCCCGGCACCGCTCGATCACGTCGGCCTGCGGGCGGAGCTTGCGGCGCGCCATGTGGTGCGGAGCCTAGGGGATCATTAGGCTGAGCCGGTGACCTGCGCGCACTGCGGCGCCGACAACCCGGCCGGCCAGCGGTTCTGCGGCGCGTGCGGGACGCCGCTCAGCCGGACGTGCCCGGCGTGCGGCGCAGCGAGCCCACCAGGCCAGCGCTTCTGCGGCGACTGCGGCGGGCCGCTCGCGGCCGCGGCCGCACCTCCTCTTCCGGCGGCGCCGGTCGCCGCCCCGCCCGCCGCCGAGCGCAGGATCGTCTCCGTCCTCTTCGCCGACCTCGTGGGCTTCACGACGTTGTCGCAGTCCCGCGACGCGGAGGACGTGCGGGAGCTCCTTTCCCGCTACTTCGACACCTGCCGGCGCCTGATCGAGCTCTACGGCGGCACGGTCGAGAAGTTCATCGGCGACGCCGTCATGGCGGTGTGGGGAACGCCGACCGCGACGGAGGACGACCCCGAGCGGGCCGTCCGCGCGGCGCTCGACCTGCTCGCGGCCGTCTCGGCGCTCGGCGAGGAGGTGGGCGCCGAGGGCCTCCGGGCACGGGCGGGCGTGCTGACGGGCGAGGCGGCCGTGACGGTCGGCGCGACCGGGCAGGGGATGGTCGCCGGCGACCTCGTCAACACCGCGTCGCGCGTGCAGTCGGTCGCCGAGCCGGGAACCGTGCTCGTCGGAGACGCGACCCGCCGCTCGTCGGAGGACACGGTCGTCTACGAGGACGCGGGCCTGCACGAGCTGAAGGGCAAGGACGGCGAGACGCAGCTCTGGAAGGCGCTCCGCGTCGTCTCGGGACGGCAGGGCTCGCTCAAGTCGACGCGGCTCGAGGCGCCGTTCGTGGGGCGAGCGCGCGAGCTGCGCCAGATCAAGGAGCTGTTCCACGTCAGCGCCGACGAGAAGCGTGCGCAGCTCGTGTCCGTCACCGGGATCGCCGGGATCGGCAAGTCCCGGCTCGCCTGGGAGTTCTACAAGTACTTCGACGGCATCGACCAGGTCGTCTACTGGCACCGCGGCCGCTGCCTCGCCTACGGCGAGGGCGTCACGTACTGGGCGCTCGCCGACATGGTGCGGATGCGCTGCGGCATCGCCGAGGACGACGATCCGGCGACGGCGCTCGCGAAGCTGCAGGCGTCGCTCGCCGAGCACCTGCTCGACGCGGAGGAGCGGCGCTTCGTCGAGCCGCGGCTCGCCCAGCTGCTCGGGCTCGGCGAGCACGAGAGCCGCGACCGCCAGGACCTGTTCGGCGCCTGGCGGCTCTTCTTCGAGCGACTCGCCGACGGGTATCCGACCGTGCTCGCGTTCGAGGACATGCAGTGGGCGGATGCCTCGCTCCTCGACTTCATCGAGTACCTGCTCGAGTGGTCGCGCAATCACCCGCTGTACGTGATCACGCTCGCCCGCCCCGAGCTGACGGAACGCCGGCCGACCTGGGGCGCCGGCCACCGCAACTTCACGTCCCTGTATCTGGAGCCGCTGTCCGCGGAGGCGATGGAGGAGCTCCTCGCAGGGCTCGTTCCCGGTCTGCCGGGCACGCTCCGCGACCGGATCCTCGAGCGGGCGGAGGGTATCCCGCTGTACGCCGTCGAGACGGTCCGAATGTTGCTCGACCGCGGGCTCCTCGCCGAGGACGGCTCCTCCTACCGCGTCGTCGGCGAGGTCGAGTCGCTCGCCATCCCCGAGACCCTGCAGGCGCTCGCGGCTGCGCGGCTCGACGGGCTCTCGCCGGAGGAGCGGCGGATCGTCCAGGACGCGTCCGTCCTCGGGAAGACGTTCACGCTCGGGGCGCTCGCCGCCACGACGGGGGGCGCGGCCGGAGAGCTCGAGCCGCTCCTCGGAGGCCTCGTCCGCAAGGAGCTGCTCGGCCTCCAGGCCGACCCTCGCTCACCGGAGCACGGCCAGTACGGGTTCCTCCAGGACCTGATCCGGCAGGTCGCCTACGACACGCTCTCGAAGCGGGACCGCCGCGACAAGCACCTCGCCGCCGCCGAGTACCTCGCTGCGCACCTGGCCGAGGACGAGGTCGCCGAGGTCGTCGCATCGCACCTCGTGGAGGCCTACCGCATCGACCCCGATGCGCCGGATGCGGACGCGCTGCGTGAGCGCGCGAGGCGGGCCCTCCTCTCGGGGGCCGAGCGCGCGGCGGCACTCGGCGCGTCTGCCGAGGCCGCACGCTTCTTCGAGCAGGCGGCCGAGCTGTCGGAGGCGCCCGCGGACGAAGCGGCGGCCCTCGCGCGGGCAGGCGAGATGGTGTACCTGGTCGGTCAGCCCGAGCGTGCGAGCGCCGCGTTCGAACGGGCGCGCACGCTGTACGCCGCGGTCGGCGATACGCACAAGACTGCCCGGATGGCCGCCTGGCTCGGGATCGTCGAGATGACCTCGGGGCGAGCGGACGCGGCCGCCAGGCTGATGGAGGAGGCGTACCAGGCGATCAGTGCGGACGAGCCCGACGACGACATGGCGCTCCTGCTGAGCCGGCTCGGCCAGGTCTACGCCTTCACGGGCCAGCACGAGCTCGCCGCCGAGCGGATCGACCGCTGCCTGGACATCTCCGAGGCGAACCACCTGCTCGACACGCTCCTCCGGGGCTGGGCTGCGAAGGCGATGATGCTGTTCGCGACGCGACCGAACGAGGCGCGCGGGCTCCATCTGCTCGCGCTGAGGACGGCGCTCGAGCACGACCTGGTCCGGCAGGCGGTGAACGCCAACGGCAACCTCTCCGACCTCGAGATGCAGCGGGACCGCTACCGCGACTGCCTCCGGTTCCTCGAGGACGGCCTCGCGCTGGCCCGCCGGATCGGCGATCGCCGGAACGAGTGGTTCCTGGTCTGCGAGCAGTCCTACGTGCTGACGATGCTCGGACGGTGGGACGAGGCGCTCGCGCGAGCGGCCGAGCTGCCGGACGACCGGATCGGCGCGGACACCGGCTTCGCGAGCCTCCTGACGGGCGTCCTCGAGGTGAGGCTACGGCGAGGGCAGCTCGTGGCGGCGCAGGAGCTCCTCGCCCGCTTCGAGGAGCTCGGCCGGTCCGAGGACGTGCAGACCCACGGTGCGTTCCACGGCGGCACGGCGGCGGTGCGGCTCGCCGAGGGCCGTGCCCAGGAGGCGCTCGCCGCCGCGGAGCGCGCGATCGCGGGTCGGGCGACGCTCGGGCTCGGGTCGCAGGACGTGAAGCAGGGCTACCGGCACGGCCTCGAGGCCGCATTCCAGCTCGGCGACGACCGGGCGCTCGAGCGCCTGCTCCGGATCGTCGAGGAGGCGCCTCCCGGTCTCCGGCCGCCGTACCTCGTCGCGCTCGTCCAGCGCTTCCGGGCGCGCACGGCGGGGGACGAGCCCGAGGCGGACCGGCTCTTCGCCGCCGCGACGGCGCAGTTCGCGGCGCTCGAGCTGCCGTACGAGACCGCGCTCACGTCGCTCGAGCACGCGGAGTGGTTGCGACGGGCGGGCCGGCCGGAGGCCGAGCCGCTGCGCATGGGGGCGGTGGAGACACTCGAGCAGCTGGGAGCCACGCCCGCGCTCGAGCAGCTCGGCACGGTCGACGCCGTCCCCGCGTAGCTCGCACGCTCTTTCGGCACGAAGCCGGCACGTCGCCGTCTGGCCGCGGGCGTACCGTGGTCCGCCCATGGCGAAGGCTGCGGCTCTCCAACACGTCTGCACCGAGTGCGGCACCGCATCGGGCCGCTGGCTCGGCCGGTGCCCCGGCTGCGGCTCGTTCGGGACGATGGCCGCGGAGGCACCGGCGCCGCGCGCCGCGCGCCGCGACGCCGCGCGCGCTCCGCTCCGGCTCGTCGACGTCGTGGCCGAGGAGTCCGAGCGGATTCCCACGGGCGTCCCGGAGCTCGACCGCGTGCTCGGCGGGGGGCTCGTGCCGGCGTCGCTCGTGCTCGTCGGCGGCGAGCCGGGCGTCGGCAAGTCGACGCTCCTGCTGAACGCGCTCGGGGCGATCTCGCGCGACCGGCGCGCGCTCCTCGTGACGGGCGAGGAGTCGGTGGCGCAGGTGAAGCTCCGGGCCGCTCGACTGGGAGGCTGCGACGACGTCGAGATCCTCGCCGAGACCGAGCTCGAGGCGGTGTGCGCGACGCTCGAGCGGGAGCGGCCGGCGGTCTGCGTCATCGACTCGGTGCAGACGCTCTGGTCGCAGGAGATCGGGTCGGCGCCGGGATCCGTCTCGCAGGTGCGCGAGGCGGCCGCGCGGCTCCTCCGCGTCGCGAAGGAGAGCGGCGTCGCCACCTTCCTCGTCGGGCACGTCACCAAGGACGGGGCGGTCGCGGGGCCGCGGGTGCTCGAGCACCTCGTCGACTGCGTGCTGCAGTTCGAGGGCGACCGCTACCACGCGCACCGGATCCTGCGCGCGGTCAAGAACCGCTTCGGCTCGACGAACGAGCTCGGCGTGTTCGAGATGACGGGCGGCGGGCTCGTGGGCGTGCCCGACCCGTCGGAGATCTTCGGCCGCACCCACGGCGGCGAGATGGGGGCCGCCGTGACCTGCACCCTCGAGGGCACGCGGCCGCTGCTGCTCGAGATCCAGGCGCTCGTCGCGCCGACCGACCTGGCGATGCCGCGGCGCGTCGGCACCGGCGTCGACCCGAAGCGGCTCGCGATGATCGTCGCGGTCCTCTCGCGGCATGCCGGGCTCCCGCTCGGGACGGCGGACGTCTTCGTCAACGTCGCGGGCGGCGTGCGGATCGACGAGCCGGGAGCCGACCTCGGCATCGCGCTCGCGATCGCCTCGGCGGCCAGAGGCGTCCCCGTCCGGGAGGGCCTGGCAGCGTTCGGCGAGATCGGGCTGACGGGCCGCCTCCGGCCGGCCACGCAGGCCGACCGCCGCTCGGAGGAGTGCCGCAAGTTCGGCTGTGAGATCGTTCTCGGGCCTGCCGCCGAGACGCTCCGCAAGGCGCTCACCTCCGCGCTCGCCGAATCTCCGTCGTAAGCAGGGATTTTCGCGAAAAGGGGCGAATTTGCAGGGTTTCTGCTACCCTGTCGGTCTTCGCCGGTGGAGCCTTTCGAGGCCGCCGGCACTTTCGCGACTACAGACGGAACCGGAGGAGCACTTGTACAAGGTCGGCGACAAGGTGGTGTACCCGCACCACGGTGCAGGCACGGTCGTGAAGCGCGAGAAGAAGGAAGTCCTCGGCGAGAAGCGCGAGTACCTCACGATCAAGATCCTGCACAACGACATGACCGTGAACGTCCCCGCCGACAACGCCGAGCGCGTCGGTCTGCGCAAGGTGATCGACGAGGAGGCGGTCAAGAAGGTCGTCAAGTACCTGACCTCCGGCGGCACGGAGATGCCGAAGAACTGGAACCGCCGGTTCAAGCACAACCGCGACAAGATGAAGACGGGCGACATCTACGAGCTCGCCGAGGTCGTCCGCAACCTGGCGCTGCGCGACGGCGAGAAGGGCCTCTCGACCGGCGAGAAGCAGATGTACGTCAAGGCGAAGAAGATCCTCGCCTCCGAGCTCATGTACGCCAAGAACATGAGCGAGGAAGAGGCGCTCGAGTGGCTCGAGGAGACGCTGACCGAGGGCGCGAAGCCGACGCCGGCGAAGGCGGCGGCCGAGAAGAAGCCGGCGGCGGCGAAGAAGCCGGCGACGGCGACGGCCGCCCGCAAGACCGCGTCGGCGGCGGCGAAGAAGCCGGCGGCGAAGAAGCCCGCGGCAGCGCGTTAGGTGTCGGCCTGGGCCGTTCTCGTCGCCGCCGGGCGAGGGGAGCGGCTCGGGGACGACCGGCCGAAGGCGTTCGCGCGGCTCGGCGAGCTGCCGCTGCTCGCGGAGCCCCTGCGGCGGCTCGACGAGAGCGACTGGGTCGACGCGGTCGTCGTCGTCGCCCCTCCCGAGTGGGAGGAGCCGGCGATCCTGCTCGCGGAGGAGATCGGCGCGTCCAAGGTGACCGCATGCGTCACCGGCGGCGCGACCCGGACCGACTCCGTGCGCGCGGGCGTCGCCGAGGTGCCCGAGGACGCGGCGGTCATCCTCGTGCACGACGCGGCGCGGCCGCTCCTCCCGGACGAGGTCCTCGGGCGGGTCGTCGGAGCGCTCGCGGAGGGCTTCGACGGCGCCGTGCCGGCGCTCCCCGTCCGCGACACCGTGAAGCGCGTCGACGGCGTCGTCGTCGTGGAGACGCTCGACCGGGCGCAGCTCGTCGCGGCGCAGACCCCGCAGGCGTTCGTCGCGCCCGTGCTGCGGGCCGCCCTCGCCGGCGACGGGACGGACTGCGCGTCGCTCGTCGAGCGCCACGGCGGCCGCGTCCGCGTCGTCGAGGGTGACGAGCGGCTCTTGAAGGTCACCACGCAGGCCGACCTCGAGCGGGTGGCGGCGTGGCTGTAGAGGCGGTCGTCTTCGACGTCGGGGAGACGCTGGTCGACGAGACCGCGATGTGGATCCGGGTGGCGGAGGCCGGCGGGGTGACGCCGTTCACGCTCATGGCCGGTCTCGGCGCGACGATCGCGCTCGGCCGGCCGCACGACGACGTGTGGGAGCTGCTCGGGATCGAGCACCCGCCCGGGACCTGGACGATGGACGACTGGTACGCCGACGCGCGGCCGTGCCTCGAGCGCCTGCGCGCACGCGGCTACCGCGTGTGCGCGTGCGGCAACACGCCGGCGTTCGTCGAGGGCGAGCTCCGCCCGCTCGTCGACGCCGCCGCCTCGTCGGAGTCGCTCGGCGTCGCGAAGCCGTCCCCGGCGTTCTTCGCGCGGGTCGCGGAGCTGGCGGACGCGCCGCCCGGGCGGATCGCGTACGTGGGCGACCGCGTCGACAACGACGTGCTCCCGGCGATCGCCTCGGGGATGGTCGCCGTGCACATCCGCCGCGGGCCGTGGGGGCACCTCCAGCAGGCACCGGACGCGGCGATCCGGATCCGGACGCTCGACGAGCTCCCCGAGGCGCTCCCGTGACGGTGCGGGTGGGACTCGGCGTCGACGCGCACGCGCTCGCGGACGGCGTGCCCCTCGTGCTCGGCGGCGTCCGGCTCGACCATCCGCGCGGGCTCGCGGGGCACTCGGACGGCGACGTGCTCGCGCACGCTCTGATCGACGCGATCCTCGGAGCCGCGGGCCTCGGCGACATCGGGTCGCTCTTCCCGCCGGGCGACGACCGTTTCCGGGGAGCCGACAGCATCGAGCTGCTCGAGGAGGCCTACGCGCGCGTGCGCGAAGCGGGCTGGCAGCTCGTCAACGCCGACTGCGTCCTGATCGGCGAGGCGCCGCGGATCGCGCCCCACCGGGAGGCGATGCGCGCCCGGCTCGCGGCAGCAGTCGGGGGCGCGGAGGTGAACGTCCGTGCGACGACGACCGACGGGCTCGGGTTCACGGGGCGCGGCGAAGGGCTGGCCGCGCAGGCAGTGGCGCTGCTCGCTCCCGCCTGACCGGAGCGTCGCCTCGCGCGAGGGCGGCCGCTGCCACGACGACGAGGAAGAGCCCGACGCCGCGGACCGGGCCGAGACGGCGGAGCTGCACGCGGCCGGAAGGCGGTTCTTCCTCTCCAGCGGGCCGTACCACTCTCACTGGTTCCGCCCCGCGCAGACGATGGCGTTCGCGCACGAGCTGGCCCGGCTCGGCCTCCCCGTCCGGACGCTCTACGTGTCGAGCGTGCGAAGAGAGTGGCGCGAGCAACTCGACGCGGCCCTCGCCTGGGCGCTCGCGGGCGGCTGAGACTGCGTCACGTCGCCGGCAGCGACGCGACCCCGTCCTCGACCACGACGAGGCCGTCCCGCGCGAGCGCGTGCAGCGCGTCCGCGTCAGCCGGCTGCTCGCCGGCCGCGACCGCGCGCAGAGCGACCGCACGACGCTGGCGGAACGACCCCTCGAACGGCTTCTGCCTCCGGAGCGGCTCGTACCGGCGGCCGCGTGACGGGCAGAGCGACGCGAGCGGGCATCCGTCGCAGCGCGGGATCCGTGCCAGGCAGATCGTCGCGCCGAGGTCGAAGAGCGCCTGCGCGCACCCGCCGTCGAAGGCCTCGCCGGTGCGCTCCCGGACGCGGGCGATGTTGACGTCCACGGGGAGGACGCCGCGGCCGAATGCGAAGTTCCCGACGGCCGCCGCCGTGTAGGGGCCGACGCCGGGCAGCTCCGTCAGGTCCTCCGGCCACCCGTGCGCCGCCACGTGTCGCGCTGCGCGGTGGAGGCTGACGGCGCGCCGGTTGTAGCCGAGCCCTTGCCACTCGAGGATGACGTCGCCGGCGCTCGCGGCGGCGAGCGACTCGACGGTCGGCCACCTTGCGAGCCACGCGCGCCAGCGCGGTACGACGCGCTCGACCTGCGTCTGCTGCAGCATCACCTCGCTGACGAGGATCGCGTACGGATTTGTCGTCTTCCGCCAGGGCAGATCACGGCCGTTTGCCCCGAACCACGCGAGGAGCAGCTCCCGCACGTGGGCCAGGCTAACCGAGCACGCGGCCGCTCCCCGGCGCCGACGATCCGGGCAGCCCTCGTAGTTCGCCACATGGCGATCCGGCCCGGCACCGACGCCCTCGCTCGCGTCTCCCGCGACTCTGGAGACAGCCCAACGTGGGAGGAGGCACGACGATGACAACCAGGACAGTCGCAGGCGCCGGAGCGATGCTCGCGCTCGGGGCGCTCGCGTACCGGAAGCTGCTGCGGGACCCGATCCTGACCTCCGGCGCGACCGCGGAGGAGGCCGCGGCACGGCTCCGCGGCGACGAGCTGCTCGAAGACGCCGACGGTGTCGCGACCCGCGCCACGACGATCGATGCACCGCGCTCGGCGGTGTGGCCGTGGATCGCCCAGATGGGGCCATCCCCGCGCGGGGGCGCCTACACCTACGACTGGATCGAGAACCTGCTGGGCCTGAACATGCACAGCGCTGACACGGTTCTGCCCGAGTTCCAGCATCCGGAGGTCGGAGACGGCTTCGGCTACGGCCCCAACGAGATGAGCTTCGCGATCGTCGAGCCCGAGCATGTCCTCGCGACCCGGTCCGCCGACGGTAACTGGGTCTGGACGTTCGTCCTCGAAGAGCTCGAAGACGGCAGGACGCGGCTGATCAGCCGCAACCGCTTTCGCCTGCCGAGGCTCAGGGACAGGCTGGGCATGATCCCGATGGAACCGGGCTCGCTCGTCATGGAGCGCAGGATGCTACGCGGCATCAAGCAGCGGGCCGAGAAGCTCGCGGCCGAGCAGAAGGAGGTTGCTCATGTCTGAGCCGAAGAAGGAGTTCACGGTCGAGGAGGCGCGCCGCTACGGGCAGGAGATCGGGATCGACTGGGTGACTGCCCCGTTCGACGTCCAGGAGTTTCGGGCCGGGATGAACGTCGAGCTGGAGCACGGGCTCCACGACCTGCTCACCAACGTGAGCGACGACGACCCGCACGTGACGGCGAAGATCGCCCTCGCGCACCTGAACGAGTTCGCCGACTACTACACCCGTCTCGACCGCATGGAAGAGGAAGCGAAGCGAGACTGGGCCGGCCGCTGAGGACAGAGCGCTTCGCGGTGCTCAGCTCGAGCGCGGCAGGAGCGCCTTGGCCGCCTCGAGGTCCTGCTCACGCACGAGGACCTCCCGCGGCCCCGCCGCCGTGAAGTCCTCGAGCGGCGAGTCGATCGCCTCGGTGTCGCGGGACGCGCACTCGATCCCCTCCGTGCGCAGGAGGCCGCAGAGCATCTCCGCCTCCGGCTCACCGGACACGACCGTGAGCACCACGCCTTCGTCCGGCTCCATGAGCGGGAGCCTACCGCCCGCCGGCGCCGGCGAGGCCGGGCGCCACGTCGACCAGGACCTTGCCGACGGCGCCGGCCTCGACGGCCGCGTGCGCGTCGGCCGTGCGTTCGAGCGGGAAGCGGTGCAGCGGGAGCCCGCGAGCGTCGCCCACGTCGTAGGCGCCGTCCGCGATCGCGCCGGTCACGTCGGCCGCCGCCGCGGCGATGCGCTCTCCGCCGACGGTGTACACGAGGATGAACTGGTAGCGCGCGTTGAGATTCATGTTCGGGCGGACGTCGAGCGCGAGCGGCGGGCCCTCGCTCGCATAGATCGAGATCGTCCCGCGGGCGCGCAGCACTGCCTGGTCGAGGGCGGCGTTCGCGACGGGCGCCACCTCCACCACGAGGTCGACGCCGTCCGGCGCGAGGCCGCGGATGCGGTCGGCGGCGTCGTCGCCCGTGTAGTCGACGGTGTGGTGAGCGCCCGCGCTGGCGGCGAGGCGCGCCTTCTCGTCACTGCTGATCGTCGCGATCACCGTCGCGCCCGCCCACCGCGCGAGCTGGATCGCGGCGTTCCCCACGGCGCCGGCGCCGCCCGCGACGAGGACGTGCGCGCCCGCGAGCGCGCCGGGCTCGAGACGCGACGGCCCGCCCTCGGCGACCGTCAGCGCGCGGTGCGCCGTCACGCCCGGGATCCCGACGCTCGCGCCGACGTCGAAGGACGCGTTCGGCGGCAGCGGGAAGACGAGCTCCGCCGGGACGACCGTCGACTCCTGCGCCGTCCCGCCCGCCGGCCGCCCGTGGCCGGCCAGCGTCACCCAGACGCGGTCGCCCGCCGCGAGCCCCTCCACGCCGGATCCGACCGCCTCGACGACCCCGGCCCCGTCGTGGTTCGGGACCGTCGGCTCCGGGACCGGGCCGCCGGTCGCGCCGCTGCGCGACTTCCAGTCCGTGGGGTTCACGGCCGAGACGGCGACACGGACCCGAACCTCGCCAGGCCTCGGTTCGCGCGCAGTCCGCTCGACGAGCTCGAGGACCGACGGGCCGCCGTGCCGCGCGTAGACGATCGCCCTCATCGGGCGTCACCGTACCGTCAGGCGGCGAGGTTCTCGCGGCGCAGGGCGAGCATCGCGCGAACCGAAGCGGTCGGCCTGAACGGGTCGGCGATCGCCCGCCCGTCCGTGAGCGACATCGCCGCCCACGCCTCCCCGTCGACGGTCGCCAGCAGCACCTCGCCCGTGAGCGGAAGCGCCTCGGCGAGCACCGCGAGCCTCCGCAGGGTCGGAGCGTCGTCGGCGGTGGCGACGCGGATCGCCACCTCGTCGCCGGCCGCTCTCAGGTAGCGCGTGGAGCTCATGCGAACACTGTGCGGGCGCGGTGCCGTGTCGGGCAAGTCGGAAGCCTTCGCGGCCGAAAAGCGTTTCGAACCTTCGATGGGCCTTCGCGATGTGACCATGACCCCATGCTGAACGACCTCTGGCCGGGCCTCGACCTGCGGCACCTCGCCGCGTTCCAGGCGGTCGCGGAGACGCGGTCGTTCGCGCGCGCGGCCGAGCGGCTCGGCTACACGCAGCCGGCCGTGAGCCAGCAGGTCGCGGCCCTCGAGAAGATCGTCGGCGCACGGCTCTTCGACCGCGCGTCGGGCCGGGCCGAGGCGACGCTCACCGAGGCCGGCGCGCTCCTCGCGGCGCACGTCGAGGAGCTGACCGCGCGGCTCGCGCTCGCGCACCGAGACCTCCGCGAGCTCGCGTCCGGGGAGGCCGGGTCGCTCAGCGTCGGCGCGTTCCAGACCGCGCTCGCGCGAATCCTGCCGCACGTGCTCGGGCGCTACGCGGCGGTGCGGCCGAACGTGCGGGTCGAGGCGGTGGAGACGAACAACGACGTCGCGCTCCTCGAGGGAGTGCGCAACGGCTCGCTCGACGTCGCGTTCGGGCTGCTGCCGCTCGACCCGGCGACGTTCGCCTACCGGGAGCTCGTCCGCGACGAGTTCATGCTCGTCTCGCGCGCCGCCGACCGGCCGACCGTGCACACGGTGGAAGACCTGGCGCGGCTGCCGCTCATCCTGTACCGCTCGTGTCGCAGCGCCGCCGCGCTCGCGACGCACCTCGAGGCGCACACGGAGAGCGTGAACGTCGTCTTCCGCTCCGACGACAACGCCGCGCTGATGGAGATGGTCCGCGCCGGGCTCGGCGTGGCGATCCTGCCGGAGCTCTGGGTCGGCAACGAGCACGCGGCGGGCCTCGAGCTGACGCCGTTGCGCGGGCTGGTGCCGCCGCGCGTCATCGTGCTCGCGTGGCGGTGCGACCGCGTCCTGACCCCGGCGCAGCAGGCGTTCGTCGACGTGGCCGGCGGCGCCTTCCCGCTCAGGACGCTCGAGCTCGCGAGCTGACGACCGTCACTCGGTCTCGGGCGACGGCACCCTCGCCTCGGCGCGGCGGGCGCGTCCGGGCCAGCTGACGATCCCGATCGCGAACAGCACCACCTCCACGACCGTGATCGCGAGCCGGTTGAGAAGCGTCACGCCGAGCGCCGCGCCGCTGTTCGTCACCGCGAGGAGGAGCCCGTACATCGACGCCTCGCGTGCGCCGAGCCCGGACGGCAGGAACACCGCCAGCACCGCGACGGTCGCGCCGATCGCCGAGACGCCGCCGAGGAACGGGATCGTCGCGAGGCCGGGGTTGCTCCCGAGGCTGCGCACGAAGAAGTAGACAGCGAGGCCGCCGATGACCCACGTCGCGCAGTAGAAGACGAGCAGCACCATCGTCAACGGGAACGGGAGCGGGTCGATCGCCTCGGCGCCGAGCGGCCGGAGCAGCTTCTCCGACAGCGGGCGGAAGACTCGCGGGTGCAGGAGCGACGCGAGCAGGATCGCGAACGGCACGAGCGCCCACAACGGCGCGTGCACGCCCTGGACCCACGCGAGGCTGACGACGAACACGATCACGCCGGAGATCGCGGAGAGCGCCGCCTCGACGAGGATAGAGGCGAGGACGCGCGGCGTGTCCGTGACGCCGGCGGAGCGCCGCAGCGCCACCGTCCTCGCTGCCGGCGTCCACACGCCTCCGGGCAGGTACTTCGCGAGCATCGAGACCATCTCGGCCTGGAGCGCGGCCTGGTAGTGGACGCCGATCCCCCAGGCGCCGAGCATCCGGATCCATCCGAGGATGAACACGAGGTAGTACGCCGTGATCGTCAGGAACGCCGCGGCGACATACCAGAGGTTCGCGTTCGCGAGGCGAGGACCCGCCTTGTGCCACTGGTCGACCACCGCCCAGGCGCAGAGCGCGACGGTGGCCGCGACGAGCACCACCTGGATCGTCTTGACGAGGCGCGGGCGCGCGCCGAAATACGCCACCAGCGCGCTGATGCGCCCCACGAAGCCCCTGCCTGCCATACCGACGAGTCTGCCGCACGCCGGCGGGCGGGCGCGTCGCCTCCCCCCGTTACCCTCCCGGGGTGCGGAGCGCCGAACGCAGCCACCCGAGCCTGACGCTCGCGGTCCTCTCGGTCGCGGGCCTCGCGTTCTCGATGCTGAGCTCGGCCGTAGTCCCGGCGCTGCCGACGATCCAGCACAGCCTCCACACGTCCGAGAACGGCGTCACCTGGGTGCTCACCGCCTACCTCCTGTCGGCGTCCGTCGGCACCGCGATCCTCGGGCGGCTCGGCGACATGTACGGCAAGGAGCGGCTGCTCCTCGCCACGCTCGTGGTGCTCGCGGCCGGGACCGTTCTCGCCGGCCTCGCCGGGTCGCTCACCGTGCTCATCGTCGCCCGGGCCGTCCAGGGCGTCGGCGGCGGCATCTTCCCGCTCGCGTTCGGGATCATTCGCGACGAGTTCCCGCGCGAGAAGGTCGCCGGGAGCATCGGGCTCATGTCGGCGATCCTCGGGATCGGCGGCGGCGTCGGCATCGTCGTCGGCGCGCTGATCGTCGAGCACCTCAGCTGGCACTGGCTCTTCTGGCTCCCGCTCGTCGTCATCGTCGTGTCTGCGTTCTGCACGTGGCGGTTCGTGCCGGAGTCGCCGGTCCGCGTGCCCGGCCGCGTGAACTGGCTCGCCGCGGCGCTGATGAGCGGCGGGATGACGCTCGTCCTCGTGGCCGTGAGTGAGACGACGGCGTGGGGGTGGGGATCCGCGCGGACGGTCGGCGTCTTCGCCGCGGGCGCCTTGCTGTGCGCCGCGTGGATCCTCGTCGAGACGCGCAGCGAGCAGCCGCTCGTCGACATGGGGCTCATGCGTGTGCGCGCCGTCTGGACAGCGAACCTGACGGCGTTCCTGCTCGGCGCAGGGATGTACTCGTCGTTCGTCGTGTTCCCGCAGTTCGCGCAGCTCCCGAAGGGCACCGGCTTCGGGTTCGGCGCCTCGGTGCTCGGGTCCGCGCTCTACCTGCTGCCGTCGACGGTCGGCATGTTCGTGATGGGCTTCGCGGCGGGCCGCATCGCCGCCCGCTTCGGCTCGAAGGCCGCGCTCGTCGTGGGCTCCGCCGTGACCGCGTGCTCCTTCGGCTACCTCTCGGCGTTCCA
The DNA here is from genome assembly GCA_036403195.1 of Gaiellaceae bacterium. Classification (GTDB taxonomy): domain Bacteria; phylum Actinomycetota; class Thermoleophilia; order Gaiellales; family Gaiellaceae; genus PALSA-600. The sequence continues at coordinate 64,434 of DASWRL010000064.1, read as the reverse complement.
CGGCCATGTCCACGACCTGCTCGTCAGCTCGACGCTGCTCGGCGTCGGCATCGGGCTCTCGTTCGCTGCGCTCGGCAACATCGTCGTGCAGGCCGTCGACGAGCACCAGACCGGCGTCGCGAGCGGCATGAACACCGTCATGCGGACCGTCGGAGGGGCGCTCGGCGGCCAGCTCGTCGCGACGCTCCTCGCCGACCACGTTCGCGACGGGTACCCGACCATCACCGGGTTCACCGACGGGTTCGTGATGTCGACGTGCTTCCTCGTCGTCTGCACCGCGGCCGCGCTGCTCGTGCCGGGGCGGCGCTCGAGGTCGTACGTCGAGCACTTCGAGGAAGTCGCCGCGGCCGACTGATGGTCCGGGTCCGGTTCGCGCCCAGCCCGACGGGTACCCTCCACGTCGGGAACGCGCTGAGCGCCGTCGCGAACCGGCGGTTCGGGGACTGGCTCCTGCTCCGGATCGACGACACGGACCTGCAGCGGAACGTCGCCGGCGGCGAGGACGCGATCCTCGACGACCTACGCTGGCTCGGCGTCGCGTGGGACGAGGGGCCGCTGCGGCAGAGCGACCGCGCGTCACGGCACGTCGAGGCCGCGCGGGCGGCGGGGCTCCCGCAACGGTTCGACGGCGTGATGCTGTGGCGCGAGGACGGCTCGCCGACGTTCCACCTCGCGAGCGTCGTCGACGACGCCGACTTCGGGATCACGCACGTCATCCGCGGCTCCGACCACCGTCCGAACGAGGAGCTCCACGCCGCCTTGCACGCCGCGCTCGGCACGAAGGCGCCGCACGTGATCCACCACGGGCTCGTCGTGGGCGACGACGGGAAGAAGCTCTCGAAGCGCGCCGAGGGCGCGACGGTCGCCGGCCTCCGCGACGCCGGCTACCCGGCGGAGGCGGTGCGCAGCTACCTCGAGGAGCTCGACCTGCCGCGGCACGACGTCCACCTCGACCTCGACCGCGTGCGGTCGCTCTCGGTCGACGTGCTCGCCCGGCTCGGCGACGACGAGCTCGCGGCACGCGCCGGAGTCCCCGTCGAGGCGGTGCCGCTGATGCGCGGCGCGCACGACCTCGTCGAGGCGCGGGCGCTCGCGCGGTCGGTGCTCGACGCGCCCGCGCCGCGTCCGACCACGGCCCCGGAGACGCTGGAGCGGTTCGTCGAGCTGCGCGCGCCGCTGCCCGAGGCGCTGTCGAAGGACGAGGCGAAGTCGGTCGTGCGCGAGCTCAAGGCGGTCGGCGGGAACCTGCGGGCGCTTCGTGTCGCGCTGACCGGCGCGGAGCGCGGCCCGGAGCTCTGGGCGGTGCTGCGCGCGCTGCCCCGCGACGAGGCAATCCGCCGCGTACGCTCCTAGCGTGCGCCTCCACGACACGCAGACGCGGTCGCTCGTCGAGCTGCCGCCGCCTCCCGGCCCGATCCGCATGTACGTCTGCGGGCCGACCGTCTACGCGCGCGCACACATCGGCAACGCCCGCCCGTTCGTCGTCGGCATGTGGCTGCGGTCGTGGCTGCGCGCGACGGGGTACGAGGCGCGGCTCGTGCACAACATCACCGACGTCAACGACAAGATCTACGACGCGGCGCCGGGCGCGAGCGCCGAGCTGGCCGAGCGCGCGACGGAGTGGTACCTCGAGGACACGGGCGCGCTCGGCCTCGGGATGCCCGATTTGCTGCCGCGGGCGACGGAGTCGGTCCCGCAGATCGTCGCCTTCATCGAGCAGCTCGTGGCCGCGGGGCACGCCTACGAGAGCGGGGGCGACGTCTACTTCAGCGTCTCCGGCTTCCCCGCGTACGGCCGGCTCTCGGGGCAGCGCCCCGACCAGGTCGAGCAGGGCGAGGAGCCCTCGGCGCTGAAGCGCGACCCGCGCGACTTCGCCCTCTGGAAGGCCAACAAGCCGGCCACCGAGGACACGTGGTGGGAGTCGCCGTGGGGGAAGGGGCGCCCCGGGTGGCACATCGAGTGCTCGGTGATGGCCGAGGAGGCGTTCGGCCCGGCGTTCGAGATCCACGGCGGCGGGCTCGACCTCGTCTTCCCGCACCACGAGAACGAGCTCGCGCAGTCGGGCGCGCTCGGCCATCCGTTCGCGCGCATCTGGGCGCACAACGGGATGCTCCGCTTCACCGGCGAGAAGATGGCGAAGTCGAGCGGCAACACGACGACGCTCCGGGAGGCGCTCGACGAGTGGGGCCGGGAGACGGTCCTCGTCTTCTTCCTGACCGCCTCGTGGCGCAAGCCGATCGACTTCTCCGACGAGACGATGCGCCAGGCCGCGGCGCGGCGCGAGACGCTGCGCAATGCGTTCACGCTTCCTCCCGCTGCACCGGAGGAGGAGCGATGGGGCGCGTTCGCAGCGGCGCTCGACGACGACTTCGACACTCCCGCCGCTCTCGCCGTGCTGCACGAATGGGCGAGCGCGGGGCAGCTCGAGCTCCTTCGCCGCGGACTGGCGGTGTTCGGGCTCGACTCGCTGGCCGACCGCGGCGAGGCGCCGCCCGAGGTGCACGAGCTCGCGGTGGCCCGCGCCGCTGCCCGCGCCGCGCGCGACTTCGGGACGGCGGACGGGCTCCGCGACGAGCTCGGCGCGCTCGGCTGGCGCATGCGCGACGAGCCCGACGGCGGCTTCACCCTCGTCCGTGACTCCTGACCTCGTCTACGGCCGGCGCGCGGTGCGGGAGGCGCTCCGCGGGCGGCGTGAGGTGCTCGACGTGTGGGCCACCGAGCGCGCGGTGAAGGCCGAGGCGTGGCTCGCGGAGGCGCGGCCGAGGCAGAAGGCGGACCGGGAGCTGTCGGAGCGAGCCGGGACGCGCGACCACCAGGGCGTGCTCGCCCTGGTCGAGCCCTACCGCTACGCGGACGCGTACGAGCTGGCGGCAGGCGAACGGCCACTCCTCGCCGTGCTCGACCGGGTCACGGACCCCCGGAACCTCGGCGCGGTGTGCCGGAGCGCCGAGGGCGCCGGCGCGACCGGCGTCGTCGTCCCGGCGCACGGGTCGGCGGTCGTGACGCCGGCGGTCGCGCGGGCCTCGGCGGGCGCCGTCGAGCACCTGCCGCTCGCCGTCGTCACGAACCTGGCGCGGTACCTCGAGGAGGTGAAGGGGCCGGACCTCTGGGTCTACGGCGCCGCGGGGGAGGAGGGCGCGGCGCCCCTCTGGGACACCGACCTCTCCGGCGGCGCGGCGATCGTCCTCGGCGCGGAGGGCAGGGGGCTGCGGCCGCTCGTGCGCCGCACCTGCGACGCGCTCGTCTCCATCCCCCTCGTCGGCCGCGTCGAGTCGCTGAACGTCTCGGTGGCCGCGGCCGTCCTCCTGTACGAGGCACGCAGGCAGCGGCGAGGCGAGTAAGCGGGTCCACTGCAACAGGGACTTGTGCTCCTTGCGGGACCTTGCTAGATTCACCTCAAGTTAAGGGTGAGACTTCGGTGACGCACGGGCGGAAGTCCACTCGAAAACGTCCGCAAATACGGGGGTACCGCTGTGGCCGTCCGCACCGCAACCGTCCAGAAGTCACCGCAGAAGGCTCAACGCGAGCTAGAGGATCTGCAGCTCGTCCTCAAGGCGCGAAACGGCTCGAGCGTGGCGATGGACCAGCTGATCCGCCGCTACACGTCGTTCGTCCGCCTGAAGGCGAGCTCGTACTTCCTCGCCGGCGGCGACTCCGAGGACCTCATCCAGGAGGGCCTCGTCGGGCTGTACAAGGCGGTGCGCGACTTCCGCGCCGACAAGGAGACCTCGTTCCGGTCGTTCGCCGAGCTGTGCGTGACGCGGCAGATCATCACCGCGATCAAGACGGCCACCCGGTTCAAGCACGCGCCGCTCAACTCCTACGTCTCGTTCAGCCACACGCCGGCCGGGCAGGAGGGAGACGACTGCACGCTCGGCGACGCGCTGCCGGGGCCTGCTGTCAACGACCCGTCGGTGCGCGTGATCTCGACGGAGGAGCTGCAGGCGCTCGTCGGCTGCCTGTCGACGACGCTCTCGCCGCTCGAGTCGGACGCGCTCCGGCTCTACCTGGAAGGGTCGTCGTACGAGCAGATGGCGGAGGAGCTCGGCTGCGACACGAAGACGATCGACAACGCGCTCCAGCGGGTGAAGCGGAAGATCCTCACCCACCAGGGCTCGCGCGCCGTGCTGCAATAGGGGCGGCACGCTGGTGCCGGACACGCCGGAGTAGCTCAGCTGGTAGAGCAACGCACTTGTAATGCGTGGGTCAGGGGTTCGAGTCCCCTCTCCGGCTCTCCGCCGTACTAAGCGCTCTCGAGGGCGGCGCTCAGATCCGCCCAGATCTCCTCGACGTCCTCGAGCCCGACGGAGAGGCGCAGGAGCCCGCGCGGCACGCGGTCGCCCTCCCAGCGGTACCGGCTCTCCATGCTCGACCGGACGCCGCCGAGCGAGGTCATGTTCGCGACGAGGCGCGTGGCGGTCTCGACGCGGCGCGCCGCGTCGTCGGCGACGTCGAACGAGAGCAGCCCGCCGAAGCCCGGATAGCGGACGGTGCGGACCGCGGCGTGCGCGGCGAGGCGCCGCGCGATCTCCGCCGCCGTCTCGGACTGGCGGCGCACGCGCACCTCGAGCGTCGGCAGGCCGCGCAGCAGCGACGCCGCGGCGTCGGGAGCGGCCGAGAGGCCGAGGCGGAGCCTCACCTCGTACAGGCGGTCGCGCTTCGCGCGGTCGCGCGTCACCGTCGCCCCGAGGAGAGCGTCGTGGTGCCCCGTGAGGTACTTCGTCGCGGAATGGAGGACGACGTCGGCGCCGGCGTCGAGGGGGCGGAGGAAGACCGGGGTCGCGGCGGTCGCGTCGCAGACGACGAGCCCGCGGTGCGCGCGGACCGCATCCCAGTTCGGCACCGTGAGCATCGGGTTGGCGGGCGCCTCGACCCACACGACCTCGGCGTCCGCCGGCGGCTCGCCGGTCTGGTCGAACTCCACGACCTCGAGCCCCCACCGGGCGAACTCCGAGAGCGTCACGCCCGTGCCGTAGTAGGCGCCCTGCGCGATCGCGACGGTGGTGCCCGGGCGGCAGAACGCGGCGACACAGGCGGTGACCGCCGCCGTGCCCGAGCCGAAGAGGAGCGCGTCGCCGCCCTCGAGCTCGCCCAGCGCGGCCTCGGCCGCTGCCCCGGTGGGATGGGCGTTCCGCTGGTAGACGAACTCGCCGGCCTCGCCGTCGCGGTCGTAGGGCCACGCCGTGTTGCGATCGACGGTGGTCATCCCGTCGCGATCTCCCTCACCCCTTCGACCAGCCGCTCGAGGTCGGAGTCGTCGTTGTAGTAGTGGACGGACGACCGGACCGAGTGGTGTATGCCCCGCGCGCCGTAGTCGAGCTGCGCCGACGCGGCCTCCATCACGGACACGTTGACCCCGCGACCCGCGAGACGGTCGCGCACCTCGACGGGGTCGGTGCCGGCGACGGCGAAGGTGACCGTGGCGGAGAGCACGGCGCCGCGGTCGAGGAGCGTCACGCCCTCGATCTCGCGCAGCGCGGCGCGGAGGCGGCCGGCGAGCCCGGCGACGCGGTCGCGGATCGCCTCGACGCCGAGCTCGAGCGCGTAGTCGACGGCGACGCCGAGCCCGATCTTGCCGGCGTAGTACGTCTCCCAGTTCTCGAACCTGCGGGCGTCGTCGCGGATGCGGTAGCTGCCGTCCGGCAGCCACTCCGCGGCGTGCATGTCGAGGAGCGGCGGCTCGAGCTCCTCGATCAGGCCGCGCCGCACGTAGAGGAAGCCGGTGCCGCGGGGGCCGCGCAGGAACTTGCGCCCGGTGCCGGAGAGGATGTCGCAGCCGATCGCATCGACGTCGAGCGGCAGCTGGCCCGCCGACTGGCACGCGTCGAGCAGGAGCGGGATCCCCGCCGCGCGCGTCACGCGGCCGACCTCCGCCGCAGGGTTCACGAGGCCGCTCTGCGTCGGGACGTGGACGAGCGAGACGAGCCGGACGTCGTCGTCCAGCAGCGACTCGAGCGCGGCGACGTCGAGCTGCCCGTGCTCGTCGTCGGGGACGACCTCGACGCGTGCACCGGTGCGGTCGGCGACCTGCTTGAGCGCGATCCAGTTCGACGCGTACTCGGCGCGTCCCGTCAGCACGCGGTCGTGCGGCCCGAGGCGGAACGCGTAGAACGCCATGTCCCACGCCCGCGTCGCGTTCTCGACCACGGCGATCTCGTCGCGGCCGGCGTTCAGGAGCGCCGCGAGCGCGTCGTAGGTGTGCTCCCAGCGGTCGCGCCGCTCGCGCGCCGCCTCGTACCCGCCGATCTCGGCCTCGCGCTCCAGATGGTCGACCACGGCCTCGAGGACCTGACGCGGCGGCAGCGCCGAGCCGGCGTTGTTGAGGTGCGCCACGTGCGCGACCCCGGGAGTGTCGGCGCGCACCCGCTCCACGTCGATCATGTCCTGCACCCTATTCGCGTACGCTCCGCCCGTGGCGCAGACCGGAAAGCGCTCGCACGAGACGACGGCGGAGCGGCTCCGGTGGCTGCAGGACCTCCGCGAGGAGGCGCTGCACGCGGGGTCGGGCCGCGCGGTGGAGCGGCAGCGGGCGGCGGGGAAGCTCCTCGCGCGCGAGCGCGCCGAGCGCCTGTGCGACCCCGGCTCGTTCGTCGAGCTCGACCGGTTCGTGCGCCACCGCGAGTCGAACTTCGGGATGCTCGAGCGGCGGCCGTACGGCGACGCCGTCGTCACCGGCCACGGGACGATCTTCGGCCGCCGCGTGTTCGTCTTCAGCCAGGACTTCACCGTCTTCGGCGGGTCGCTCAGCGAGGTCTTCGCCGAGAAGATCTGCAAGGTGATGGACCTCGCCGCGAAGTACGGCTGCCCCGTCATCGGCATCAACGATTCGGGGGGCGCGCGCATCCAGGAGGGCGTCGTGTCGCTCGCCGGCTATGCGGAGATCTTCTGGCGGAACGTGCAGTCCTCCGGCGTGATCCCGCAGATCTCGCTCGTCATGGGCCCCTGTGCCGGCGGCGCCGTCTACTCACCGGCGATGACGGACTTCGTCCTGATGGTGGAAGGGTCGTCGTACATGTTCATCACCGGGCCCGACGTCGTGAAGACGGTCACCGGCGAGGAGGTGACGTTCGAGGAGCTCGGCGGCGCGATCACGCACGCGACGAAGTCCGGCGTGGCGCACCTCGTCGCTCCCGACGAGGAGGCGGCGCTCGACGACGCCCGGTACCTGCTCAGCTTCCTGCCGCAGAACAACGCGTCGCCGCCGCCGTTCGACCCGCCGGCCGATCCGGTGGACCGCGAGTCGCCGGAGCTCGACGCGCTCATCCCCGACGAGGCGACGAAGCCGTACGACATGAAGTCGGTGATCACGGCCGTCGTCGACGACGGCGAGTTCCTGGAGATCCAGCCGCTGTACGCCGACAACATCGTCTGCGGCTTCGCGCGGCTCGGCGGCTACAGCGTCGGCGTCGTCGGCAACCAGCCGCGCTCGCTCGCGGGCGTCCTCGACATCGACTCGTCGGAGAAGGCGGCGCGCTTCGTCCGCACCTGCGACGCCTTCAACATCCCGCTGGTCACGTTCGTCGACGTGCCGGGGTTCCTGCCGGGGACCGCTCAGGAGTGGGGCGGGATCATCAGGCACGGCGCGAAGCTCCTGTACGCCTACTGCGAGGCGACGGTGCCGAAGCTCACGGTGATCACGCGCAAGGCATACGGCGGCGCGTACGACGTCATGAGCTCGAAGCACGTCCGCGCCGACTTCAACTTCGCCTGGCCGACCGCGGAGGTCGCCGTCATGGGGCCGGAGGGAGCCGTCAACATCGTCTTCCGGAACGAGCTCGCGGAGGCCGACGACGCCGACGCGCGCCGTGCGGAGCTGATCGCGGAGTACAGGGAGGCGTTCGCGAACCCCTACACGGCCGCCGAGCGCGGCTACGTCGACGACGTGATCGAGCCGCGGCGGACGAGGCCGGTGCTCGTGGAGGCGCTGCGCACCGCGATCACGAAGCGCGAGCGCCGCCCGCCGCGCAAGCACGGGAACATTCCGCTCTAGGCGCGGCGCTCACTGGTTCCACTTGTCGGCCGTCTTCTTCCCGTGGCCGGAGTTCTTCGCGCGCGGGTCGAGCGCGTCCTGCGGGTACTCCGGCTTCCGCATCTCGTCCTCGGGCGAGACCGGCGGGTTCTGGGTCTTCTCGGGGTGGCGACGCTGCTCTCTGTTCGGCATGCCGGACCGGTAGCCGGAGCGGCGGGCGCCTAAACGCCGACCGGCTCGGTCGCGCGAGCCGCGCCGACGAACGCGCGGACGACCTGCGGGTCGAACTGCGCGCCCGCGCAGCGCTCGACCTCCGCGAGCGCCTCGTCGCGCGTCAGCGCAGTCCGGTACAGGCGTCCGAACGTCATCGCGTCGAACGCGTCGGCGACGAAGACGATGCGGGCGCCGAGCGGGATCTCGTCGCCGGCGAGGCCGTCGGGATAGCCCGAGCCGTCCCAGCGCTCGTGGTGGTGGAGCACCCAGTCTGCGACCGGCGCCACGCCGAGCCCCTCGAGCATGCGATGGCCGATCTGCGGGTGGCGCTGCACGACCAGCCATTCCGCCGTCGAGAGCTCCGCGGGCTTGCGCAGGATCTCCTCGGGGATCGCGAGCTTCCCGAGGTCGTGGAGGCTGCCGGCGACGCGCGTGAGCTCCACCTGCGCGGCGGGCAGACCGAGCTGCTCGGCGATCGCGCCCGCGATCGCCGAGACGCGCTCCGAGTGGCTCCCCGTGTACACGTCGCGCGAGTCGACCGCCCGGGCGAGCGCGGTCGCGGCCCGGAAGCGGGCGATGCTGTCGACGCCGCCGACGATCTCCTGCAGCTGCGCGAGCCCCTCGGACCCTGCGACGCGGACCTGGTTCTTCCCGTGCTCCTTCGCCCAGTACAGCGCGCCGTCGGCGAGGCGGATCAGCGAGTCGCGCTCGCGGCCGTGCGTCGGGAAGGTCGCGACGCCGGCGCTGACGGTGATCGTCCCGGCCTCGCCGATCGACCACGCGCCGATGCGGGCGACGACCGACTGCGCGGTCGTCACGGCGACGTCCGCCTCGACGCCGGGGAGCAGCAGGGCGAACTCGTCGCCGCCGAGGCGGAACCCCTCGCCGCCCTGGCGGAGCCGCGCGGCGACCTGCGCGAGGAGCCGGTCGCCCGCGGGGTGGCCGAACTCGTCGTTGACCCGCTTGAAGTCGTCGACGTCGAGGAGGAGCAGCGAGAGCGGACGGCGCGTCTCCTCCGCGCGCACGAGCTCGCGCTGCAGCCGCTCGTGGAAGTGGCGGTGGTTCCCGAGCCCGGTGAGCGGGTCCGTGAGCGCGAGCCGCATCGCCTTGAGCGCCTGGTGCGTCGAGCGCTGGTAGAGCGAGATGGCGACGAGCGGGCCGACGAGCGCCGCGATCAGGTACGGCGTCCGCTGCCACAGCACGACCAGCATCAGCGCGGCGGACGCCATCAGCGCGAACGGGAGCGCGAGCGACCTCGTGTACGAGGCGACGAGCGCGCGGTAGCCGCGCCCCGAACCGGACGCCGCGATGGCGGCGCTCACGAGCAGCAGGTTGACGGTGAACAGGATGGCGGCGGTGACGGCCACCTCGTACAGCACCGCGGTCGTGCTCTCGCCGCGGTGGAGGTTCGTCAGGACCCAGCCCGCCAGCGCTCCCGTGAGGCCGAAGACGCCGGCGTTGAAGACGGTGCGGATCGCGGGGTTGCGGCGCGCGAGCGCGACGAGCGCCGGCGCCGTCGCGTAGACGACCGTCGCCGGGCCCCAGGGGAAGAGGACGAGCGCTGCGACGGCGAACACGAAGCCGAGCGAGACGCCGTTCGCGTCGGCACCCTCGACCGGCACCGGGAACCACTCCGCGAGCGTGGACGCGAGGATGAACACCGCCACGCCGGCCAGCGTCGTCGCCGATCCGGGGTCGCGCGCGAAGGCGACGAGCGCCGCCGCGTACGCGGTCAGCCCCACAGCGGAGACCGGCGCGACGACGGCGAGGAGCTTCGCGGGAGGGTGCGCCCGGCCGCTCATCTCGAGCGGCCGACGCTAGCAGTCGCGCCTGACGCCGTTACCAGGTGAAGTTCAGGTGGTGATGCCAGGTGAAGTTCGCGAAGTTGCTCGCGAGCACGACCAGCGCCGTCAGAGCGAGGATCGCCGTCACCTTCGTGTTCCACTGGAGCATGGGAGAGTCCTCCGAGATGGGGTGCCGCAACGCGCGGATTGTGGGCGGCGGTCTCCTGTGCAGGCATCACCCGTACGGGGTACCGGTGCCCGGGGAGCTGCGAAATCCCTCGAACGGGTGACCTCGCGCCCGGAGTAGGCTCCGGCCGTGGACGTCGAGACGTCGCCGCCGCAGCCGGACGAGGTCGAGCGGGCGATCGCCGGCGCTCTCGACGAGCCCGCGGAAGGCGACGTCGACCCGTGGTGGCGGGCGGGGATCGAGGAGGCGCTCGGGGAGTAACCGCGCCGCGGCCTCGGTCGTTCAACCGATGTCATGTGCATTCGGTGTGGCGAACACGAGACGCCTCCCGACCGGCCCTACTGCGTCCACTGCACGTTCGCGGTCCGGGCCGAGGTCGAGGACGGGCTCCGGCGGCTCGCGGAGTACCTCGGGGCATGGGCGGCCTTCGACGCCTGGTGCGTCTCACGCGGGCGCGCCGCCGCCGCGTAGCAGGCGCGGCGCCGACCGCGCGTAGTCGAGGCCGGAGACCCACGTCAGCACGAGGGCGACGAAGAGCGCCCACCACGCGACGTCGTCGCGCCAGGCGCCCGCGGCCGCGAGCCCGCCGACCGCAGCCGCGACCGCCTGCGACCACGTCTTCAGCTTTGCGAGGTCGCGTGCGGCGATGACGACGCCGCGCTCGATCGCCGCCTGCCGGAGCCCCGAAACGAGCAGCTCGCGCGCGACGATCGCCGACACCATCCAAGCCGGGAACACGTGCTGGTCGATCAGGACGATGAGCGTCGACAGGACGAGCAGCTTGTCGGCGACCGGGTCGAGGAGGGAGCCGAGCGACGACGTCCGCCCGCTTCGGCGCGCGAGCCTGCCGTCGAACCAGTCGGTCGCCATCGCGGCGCAGAAGAGACCGGTCGCCCAGTAGTCGTGGCCGTGGAAGTCGACGGCGAAGAGGACCACCACGACGGGAACCGAGAGAGCGCGCGCGAGCGTCAACTGGTCGGCGGCCGTCATCGCTCCGAGAGAATACGCCGGTGTTCTCGAAGGTTCTCGTGGCGAACAGGGGCGAGATCGCGGTCCGGATCTTCCGGACGCTCCGCGACCTCGGCCTGCGGTCGGTCGCCGTGTACTCCGACGTCGACCGCTCGGCGGTGCATCCCGCGTACGCCGACGAGGCGTACGCGCTCGGCGGAGCGACGTCGGCCGAGTCGTACCTCGTCGTCGAGAAGCTGCTCAGCGCGTGCGCGGCGACCGGCGCCGAGGCGGTGCACCCCGGCTACGGGTTCCTCGCCGAGAACGCCGCGTTCGCACAGGCGGTCGAGGACGCCGGGCTCGTCTGGATCGGCCCGCCGCCGTCGGCGATCGAGCTGATGGGATCGAAGACGCGGGCGCGCGCCGCGATGCAGGCGGCGGGGGTGCCGATCATCCCCGGCACGACCGACCCCGTCGGGAGCGCCGAGGAGGTGGTCGCGCTCGGCGAGCAGGTCGGCTACCCGCTCCTGATCAAGGCCGCCGCGGGCGGCGGCGGGAAGGGGATGAAGACGGTGTACTCGGCCGACGAGGCCGCGGCGGCGTTCGAGTCGGCGCGCCGTGAGGGGCAGGCGTACTTCGCCGACTCGTCGGTGTACGTCGAGCGGTACCTCGAGAATCCGCGGCACGTCGAGGTGCAGGTCCTCGCCGACGGCCACGGCAACGTCATCCACCTCGGCGAGCGCGACTGCACGATCCAGCGCCGGCACCAGAAGCTCGTGGAGGAGACGCCGTCGCCGGCCGTCTCCGACGAGCTGCGCGCGCGGATCGGCGGGATCGCTGTCGATGCCGCCCGCGCCGCCGGCTACCGCTCCGCCGGGACGATCGAGGGCCTGCTCGCACCGGACGGCTCCTACTACTTCATGGAGATGAACACTCGGATCCAGGTGGAGCACACGGTGACGGAGGTCGTCGCCGGCGTCGACCTCGTGCGCGAGCAGGTGCGGATCGCCCGCGGCGAGCCGCTCTCCCTGACGCAGGACGAGGTCCGCCTGCGCGGGCACGCGATCGAGTGCCGGATCAACGCAGAGGACCCGTCGGCCGGCTTCCTACCCGCGCCGGGAACCATCACCTTCTACCGCGAGCCGGGCGGCCCGGGTGTCCGCGTCGACTCGGGGGTCGCCGAGGGCTCCGTCGTCTCGCCGCTCTACGACCCGATGATCGCGAAGCTGATCGTGCACGGCGCCGACCGTGACGATGCGATCGGGCGGATGCTGCGCGCCCTCGGCGAGTACCGGATCGGCGGTGTGAGGACCCTCGTGGGGTTCCACCGGGCGCTGCTCTCGCACCCGTGCTTCCGTGCGGGCGAGACCTGCCACGGGATCGTCGAGTCCCCGGAGCTCGCGGCGCAGGCCGAGGCGCTCTCGCGCGAGGGCGGCGACGCCGCCGCCGCGCCGCGGGCGTCCGCGACGGTCGCCCGCGCCGTCACCGCGGAGGTCGACGGCCGCAGGGTCGAGGTCACGCTGCACGTGCCCGAGCCGCCCTACCGCGAGCTCGCGCGCCGGCGGAACGAGCGCGCGGCCGCGGCCGGCGGCGGCGCCTCCGGCTCGGTCGTCAGCCCGATGCAGGGAACCGTGCTCGACGTGAAGGTGGCCGTCGGCGACCGCGTGACGGCGGGTCAGGTGATCGCCGTCGTCGAGGCGATGAAGATGGAGAACGAGATCACGGCCGTCGTGGGCGGCACCGTCTCGGAGCTCGCCGTCGAGCCGCTGCAGCCGGTCTCGATCGGGCAGCCCATCGCGACGATCGACGCGGGCTAGGCAGGTAGTCTCCGGCCCGGCCGATGGACCTCTACGAGTACCAGGGGAAGCAGCTCTTCGCGCGGTTCGGCATCCCCGTGTCGGACGGGCGCGTCGCGGTGACGCCGGAGGAGGCGCGCGAGGCGGCCGAGGAGCTCGGCGGCCCCGTCGTCGTCAAGGCGCAGGTGCTGACGGGCGGCCGCGGCAAGGCCGGCGGCGTGAAGCTCGCCGACGATCCCGGCGACGCCGAGCAGAAGGCGCGCGAGATCCTCGGCCTCGACATCCGAGGCCACGTCGTCCGCACGCTCTGGGTCGAGAAGGCGTCGGAGATTGCGAAGGAGTACTACCTCTCGGTCACGTTCGACCGCGGCGCGCGCAGGCCGCTCTTCATGTTCACCACGCAGGGAGGCGTCGAGATCGAGGAGGTCGCCGCGAACGACCCCGACGCGCTCGTCCGTCTCCACGTCGACCCGCTCGAGGGGTTCCAGCCGTGGGTCGCCCGCCGCCTCGTCTACGGCGCGGGCGTCTCCGACGCCGGCGAGCAGAAGCAGCTCGCGGCGATCGTCGAGAAGCTCTACCGCTGCTTCGTCGAGTCCGACGCGATGCTCGCCGAGATCAACCCCCTGATCGTGACGCCCGACGGTGAGGTGCGCGCTCTCGACTCGAAGTTCACCGTCGACGACAGCGCGCTCTTCCGCCACGCCGACGTCGCCGAGCTGAGGGACACGAGCGCCGCCGACCCGCTCGAGGCGCTCGCGCGGGAGAGAGGCGTGACGTACGTGAAGCTCGACGGGTTCGTCGGGATCCTCGGCAACGGCGCCGGCCTATCGATGTCGACGGTCGACGTCGTCGTGACCGTCGGCGGGCGCCCGGCGAACTTCTGCGACCTCGGCGGCGGCGGGAACGCGCAGGGCGTCGTCGACGCGCTCGAGGTGATCACGCGCGACCCGCAGGTGAGGTCGATCCTGTTCAACATCTTCGGGGGCATCACGCGCACCGACGAGGTGGCGCGCGGGATCCTCGAGGCGCTCACGCGGATGCGGATCGAGCTCCCGATCGTCGTGCGCCTCGACGGGACGAATGCCGAGGAGGGCCGCGCGATCCTCCGCGACTCGGGCGTCGCGAACCTCCACGTGGAGCCGACGATGCTCGACGCGGCGAAGCGGGCCGTGGAGCTCGCAGCGTGAGCAACATCTGGGACGCACGCGCCGAGGCCTACCGGGCCTCCGTCACCCATGCGACGGGCGACGACCTCGACGCGGTGGTCGAGCTCTGCAACCCGCATGCCGGCGTGAAGATCCTCGACGTCGCGACCGGGGGCGGCCACGTCGCGCGGCGTCTCCGCGAGCAGGGCGCCGAGGTCGTCACCACCGATCTCTCGCCCGGGATGCGACCGGACGTGCTGTGCCCGGCCGAGCACCTGCCGTTCGCAGACGGCTCCTTCGACGTCGTCGTCTCGAGAATCGCCGCACACCACTTCGACGACCTCGGCGCGGCGATCGGCGAGATGGTGCGCGTGTCGAACCGCGTGCTCGTGATCGAGGACATGCTCTACCGCACCGAGGAGGAGCAGGAGGCGGAGCGCATCCGCGACCCGTCGCACAAGCGGTCGCTGTCCGCCGACGAGTGGCGCGACCTGCTGGTCGACGCCGGTCTCGAGGTCGAGCAGGAGCTCTACTTCTCGAAGACGCACGACATGGCGGAGTGGCTCGCCCGGACGGGCTGCGAGGGGGCGGACGCCGCGCGCGTGCGCGAGCTGCTCGCCCCGTTCGCGAACGAGGACGGGACGACGTGGTCGAACGACTACGTCGTCGTCAAGGCGCGGAAGTCGCAGGCCTGACGTGGCGATCCTCGTCGACACGAGCACGAAGCTCGTCGTCGCGGGCCTCACGGGCCGCGAGGGCAGCTTCCACGGGTTGCGGAACCGCGAGTACGGGACCGACGTCGTCGCCGGCGTCACCCCAGGGAAGGGCGGGCAGGACGTCGGCGGGATCCCGGTCTTCGACACGGTGGCCGAGGCCGTCGCGGCGACGGACGCCGACACGTCGCTCGTCTTCGTGCCCGCGCGCTTCGCCGCCGACGCGATCTACGAGGCCGTCGACGCCGGGATCCGGACGGTCATCTGCACCACGGAGCACGTCCCCGCGCACGACATGCTGCGCGTCTACACGTACATCCGGTCGAAGGACGTCACGCTCATCGGCCCGAACTGCCCGGGCGTCCTCTCCCCGGGGAAGGCCAACGTGGGGATCATCCCGGCCCAGGTGTTCCGGCCCGGCAACATCGGGCTCGTGTCGCGGTCGGGCACGCTCACCTACCAGATCGGCCACGAGATCGCGCAGCGCGGGCTCGGCAACTCGACGATCGTCGGCATCGGCGGCGACCCGATCGTCGGCTCGAGCTTCGTCGACATCCTCGAGAAGTTCGAGGCCGACCCCGAGACGGAGTACGTCGTCCTCGTCGGCGAGATCGGCGGTGACGAGGAGGAGAAGGCGGCGCGGTGGGCCTCGGAGCACATGTCGAAGCCGGTGTTCTCGTACATCGCCGGCTTCTCGGCGCCGCCCGGGAAGACGATGGGCCACGCGGGCGCGATCATCAGCGGGTCGTCGGGCACGGCGCAGGCGAAGAAGGAGGCGCTCGAGGCGGCCGGGATCCGGGTCGGCACGACGCCGACCGAGGCCGCCGAGCTCGTGGTCGCGGCGGCGGGCTCGAACGGGGCCTGACGGCTCCGGCGCTCAGGCTCCCTGTGCCGCGGGGAGCGTCAGGCGGAACCGGGCGCCGGTCGCGCTCGCCTCTGCGGTCGCGCGCCCGCCGTGGGCCTCGGCCGCCTCGCGCACGATCGCGAGGCCGAGACCCGCGCCCGGCTTCGAGCGCGCGCCAGCGGCGCGGTAGAAGCGGTCGAAGATCCGCGGCAGGTCCTCCTCGGCGATCCCCGGGCCGTGGTCGCTCACGACGACCTCGCCGTCGCGCACCGAGACCTCGATCGGTGCACCGGGCGGGCTGTACTTCACGGCGTTGTCGAGCAGGTTGCCGACCGCGCGCTCGACGAGCACGGGGTCGACCCGCACGTGCACCGGCGACAGGGACGTCACGAACGTCGCCTCGGGCGCGCGCGACTTCGCGCGCTCGACCGCCGCCGCGACGAGGTCGTCGAGCTGGACGTCCTCCAGGCGCAGCTTCCGCTCCTCGCCGCGCGCGAGCTCCACGAGGTCCGAGACGAGCGACGTGAGGGAGTCGAGCTCCGCCGACGCCTCGTCGAGCGCGTGCCGGACCTCGTCCGCCGGGAGCTTGCCCTCGCGGACGAGGTCGACGTTGGCGCGCGCGGCCGTCAACGGCGTGCGCAGCTCGTGCGACGCGTCGGCGACGAGTCGCCGCTGGCGCCCGACCGAGTCCTCGAGCGCGGCCAGCATCCGGTTGAACCTCGCCGCGAGGCGCCCGAGCTCGTCGCCGCCCGAGCCGTCGACGCGCTCCGACAGGTCGCCGGTCGCCGCAACGGTCTCGGCCGCCGCCGTCAGGCGTCGCACCGGTCGCAGGGCGGCGGTCGCGACGAACGCGGCCAGCGCCGCGGCGAGCGCGATCCCGAGCCCGCCGAGGAGGAGGATCCAGAAGCGCATCCGCGACAGTGCGTGCAGGGTCGGCGCGAGCGGCTGCACCGTGACGAGCGCGCCGTTCCCGTCGGCGAGCACGTACTCGCGCACCGCGATGTCCCCGCCGACGGTGCCCGTGACGGTGCCGTTCGCGAAGTACTCGCCGCCGCCCGCGGAGAGGAGCTGCCGCGCCCGCCGGAGGTCGAGGTGGCCGGCGAGGTACCCGGTCGCGTCGCCGTCGGAATGGATCGCGACGGTGTACGGGCCCCCGCCGCCGAACGGGCCTCCCTGGGTCGCCTGCACCTGGAGCGTCTGGTCGAGCTGGTCGTACAGCTCGTGCTTCGCCACGACCCACACGGCCGCCGACGCCGAGGCGACCGTCACCGCGATCGCGATTGCGACGAGCAGCGTGACGCGTGCGCGGAAGCTCACGGCTCTTCGCGCAGCGCGTACCCGACGCCGCGCACCGTGTGCAGGAGCCGCGGCTCTCCTCCCTCCTCGAGCTTCCGCCGTAGGTACCCGATGTAGACCCACAGCGCGTTCGAGGTGGCGCCGAAGTCGTAGCCCCACACCCGCTCGTAGATCTGCGAGCGGGTCAGCACCTGGCGCGGGTTGCGCATGAACAGCTCGAGCAGGTTGAACTCGGTTCGCGTCAGCTGCATCCGCCTGTCGCCGCGCCGGGCCTCGCGCGTGGATGGGTCGAGCGTCACGTCCGCGAAGCGCAGGGCGGCGTCGCCCGCGCCGGCCCGCCGCAGCAGCGCCCTCACCCGCGCGCGCAGCTCCTCGATCGCGAACGGCTTGACCAGATAGTCGTCGGCGCCGGCGTCGAGCCCCTCGACGCGGTCGTCCACGGCGTCGCGCGCGGTCACGACGAGGATCGGGACGGGGTCGTCGCGCCTCCGCAGGGACCGCGCCACCTCGATCCCGCCGACCCCCGGCATGAGCAGGTCGAGGACGATCATGTCGGACGGCGACGACGCCTGCTGCGCGAGCGCCTCCGCGCCGTCGGCGGCCTCCGCCACCTCGTAGTCGACGCGCAGCGCACGCACGACGGCCGACCGGACCGACGGGTCGTCGTCCACGACAAGGATGCGGGCCGTCATGTGCGAATCATCCTGGACGCTCCTAAGACGTCCATAAGCGTACGATTCGGCGCGGTCACGAAACGGGGGGCTTGTGCACGGGCTCGTCATCTCGGTCGGCATCGCGAACTCCGTCATCCTGGTGGCGCTCGCGGTCCTCGCTCTGCGGCGGTGGCGCGGCCGCCGCGACGAGGCGGCGGCCTGGCTCGCGCTCGCCTTCGGCGCGATGGCGGCGCTCGTCACCGTCGGGCGCCTCGCGCCGACCCACCCGCACTCGTTCGGCGCGCACCTCGCCCAGCGGCTCGACATCGAGCTGCTCGTGCTCTTCCCGTATCTCCTCTACCGGTTCGCGACGACGTTCGCGCCGCCGAGCCTCCGGCTGCGCCGCGTCGTCGCCGCGCTGACGATCGGGCTGACGGTCTTCACCTTCGCGCTCCCGCGCTACCCGGCGGCGGGGGAGCACTGGCCGCCCCTCTTCGCCGTCTACGTCGTCGCCTTCTTCGTCCACTGGTCCGTTCTCTCGGTCGCGGTGACGCGCCGGCTGTGGCGGGCTGGCCGCGACCAGCCCTCGGTCGCCGCGAACCGGATGCGGATGCTGGCGTTCGCGTCGGCCACCCTCACGATCGCCCTCCTCGGGACGACGCTCGCGACGAACCAGTCGCACCCGGGCGCCCTCGTCGTCCAGGTGCTCGGGCTCGTCGCGATCGTGGCGTTCTACCTCGGCATCGAGCCGCCGCAGCTCGTGCGTGCGTACTGGCGCGCGCCGGAGCAGCAGCGCCTCCAGGAGGCGATGCGCGACCTCGTGACGCTGGCGACGACGCGCGCCGAGATCGCCCAGCGGGTCGCCGCGCCGTCGGCGGCGCTCGTCGGCGCCCGCGCCCTCTCGATCGTCGACGGAAGCGGCACCGTCATCGCCCACCACGGCGCACGGGAGCAGGGGGGAGGAGTGCGGATCGAGCAGCCGGGCGCGACGTTCATCGCGTGGACGTCGCCCTACGCGCCGTTCTTCGGCGAGGACGAGCTCCGCCTGCTCGAGACGGTCGCCGCGCTGACGGCGACGGCCCTCGACCGCGTCCGGCTCTTCGAGCAGGAGCACGACGCGCGGCTCGCGCTCGAGCGTGCGAACGAGCTGATGACGAACTTCGTCGCCCTCGCGGCGCACGAGCTGCGGACGCCCGTCACCACGATCCACGGGTTCGTGCAGACCCTCAACCACCTCGGCACGCGCCTCTCGGGCGACCAGCAGGCCGAGCTGCGGGAGGCGCTCGAGCAGCAGACGCGGCGGATGGCCGCGCTCGTGGAGCAGCTGCTCGACCTCTCTCGTCTCGACGCCGACGCGGTGGACGTCCGGCCGCAGGAGGTCGACCTCCGCGCCCGGCTCGAGGAGGTCGTCGCCGCGGCGGCCGGGGCGCGATCCGCCGAGGTCGAGGTCGTCGTGACCGACCACGCGACGGCGGTCGTCGACCCGCAGATCCTCGACCACGTCGTCGGGAACCTCGTCACGAACGCGCTGCGGTACGGGCGCTCGCCGGTGCGCGTCGTCGGTTCGATCCAGGACGGCCGCGTCAGCATCGCCGTCGACGACGCCGGCCCCGGAGTCGCGGAGGAGATCGAGGAGACGCTGTTCGACCGCTTCACGCGCGCGGGCGTGGCGCGCGACCGCGTCTCCGGCACCGGGCTCGGGCTCGCGATCGCCCGCGCATACGCGCGGGCGCACCACGGCGACCTCCGGTACGAGCGACGCGAGCCGACCGGCGCGCGTTTTGTGGTCGACCTTCCTGCCGTATAGGTTCATCGATCAGTGGGCGGCGACACCCAACAGGTGCTCCAGCAAGCGCTGCTGGGAGAGGCGTTCGACTTCCTCGAGGGGATCGCGGTCTTCGTGTGGAACGAGGAGCGCCACTACGTCGCCGTGAACCAGGAGGCGCTTCGCCTCGTCGGGATGAGCCGCGAGGAGCTCATCGGGATGCCGGTCGGCGAGCTCTCGCCGGACCGCGCGACCGGAGACATGGCACGCGTCACGTCGGGCGAGGTCACGGCCGGGTCGTCGACGTTCACGCGCCGGGACGGCGAGGTCGTCGCGCTCGAGTGGACGACGGCCCACACGCGGATCGCGAACCTGCCGTACATGATCAGCATCTGCCGCCGTCGCGACAGCTAGTCTCGAGGCGTGACCGCGACGATCTCGTTCGCGCGCGGCGTTCCCGCGCCCGAGTGCCTCCCGACCGAGGAGCTCGCCGAATGCGCCCGCGAGGTGCTCGCGCGCGACGGCCGCACGATCCTCTCGTACGGGCCGTCGCCGGGGTACGCGCCCCTCCGCGAGTGGCTCGCCGAGCGCCACGGGGTCGACCAGTCGCGGATCTTCGTCACGAACGGCTCGCTGCAGGGCTTCGTCTTCCTGGCGCAGCGGCTCGCACCGGGCAGGCGCGTGCTCGTCGAGCAGCCGACCTACGACCGGCCGCTGAAGATCCTGAACGAGCTCGGCGCCGACGTCGTGCCGCTCCACTGCGACGAGGACGGCCTCGACCCCGATGCGCTCGAGGCAGCCCTGCGCTCCGGCGCCGCGCCGGCGTTCCTGTACCTGATCCCGACGTTCCAGAACCCGAGCGGGCGCACGCTCCCCGAGGAGCGGCGGCGCCGGGTCGTCGAGCTCGCGCGCGAGCACGACCTGCTCGTGCTCGAGGACGACCCGTACGGGCTCGTGCGCTACGAGGGCGACCCGCTGCCGTCGCTGTTCGACCTGTCGGACGGCGAGGTCGCCTACAGCTCGTCGTTCTCGAAGACGATCGCTCCCGGCCTCCGCGTCGGCTGGTTCGTGTTCCCCGAGGCGCTCGCGCGGCAGATCGAGGCGACGGCGACGGCCACGTACATCACCCCGGTCCTCCTGGGGCAGGCGACGGTGCACGAGTTCCTCCGGCGCGGCCTCTTCGAGCCGAACCTCGAGCGCGTGCGCGGCCTGCTCGGCGCGCGCCGCGACGCGATGGTCGCCGCGATCGACCGCGACCTCCCCGGTGTCCGCCGGTCGCGGCCCGAGGGCGGCTACTTCCTCTGGGTCGACCTCGACGGCATCGACGCGGGCGAGCTCCTCGGGCGCGCCGAGGGCGCCGGGGTGACCTTCGTCAAGGGCACCGACTTCGGCGGGCCGCCGGAGTCGCTGCGGCTCGCGTTCAGCTTCGTGTCGCTCGACGAGATCGACGAGGGCGTCGCGCGGCTCGTCGCCGCGCTGCCCGCCGCCGTCTGAGCGTTCAGGCTGCGGCGGACGCCGCGACGGGAACGGGGACGAGCCGCGGCTGCCGCGGCGGCTGCAGCGTCCGCGCCGCGGCGCGGAACGTGGGACAGGTGCGCTCGGGTGTCATGGCGCAGAGGCCGTGGCGGCGGAAGTAGCAGTCGTCGCAGGTCGGAGCGGTCTGTCCGGTCATCTCGTCGTGTGTCCTTCCGGGCGGGGCTGGGGGGTGGAGCGAAGGCGATGCTACGGCGGACCGGAGGCGCCGAAAAGGGCTTGTCCAAAGGGAAAACGTGCTCTTTCCGGCAACTTCGAAGGTGCCGAAAACTGCCGTTTTCTGGTGCGTCAACGGAGCGTCGCCAGGGCGCGCAACGCCTGTGGAAATGTCTCCACAGGGATGATGCGCAGCCCGTGCGCGTACCGCTTGGCGTCGCGTGCGTTCTCCCCAGCCGGCACGAGGAATGCGTCCACATGCGCCTCCCGCGCGCCGATCGTCTTCTGCTTGATCCCGCCGATCGGGCCGACGGAGCCGTCGGCGAGGATCTCGCCCGTCGCAGCCACCTTGTGCCCGTGGACGACGTTCCGGCCGAGCTCCTGCAGGATCTCGAGCGCGAAGGCGAGGCCGGCGGAGGGGCCGCCGACGCCGCCTGCGTCGATGCGGACCTGGATCGGCAGGCGGATGTCGAGCGCGGGCTCCAGGAAGACGCCGACGACCGCGCGCCGCGGCCCCTGGTCCGAGGCGACGGTCCTGATCCGCTCGACGAGCGACCGCGTCCCGCGCCGGACCGAGAAGGCGACGGTCTGCCCGGGCCGCACCGGCTTCATCGCGGCGAACACGCCCTGAGGGCTCGTGACGCGCCTCCCGGCGACGCCGACGATGACGTCGTCCGGACGCAGCTTCCCGACCGCCGGCTTGCCGTCCTCGACGGCGTCGACCTTCGCGCCGATCGCGCGCGTCACGACCTTCCGTCCCGCCGCCTTGAGCGCGACCGCGGCCGCGACGAGCTGCGAGTTCCGCATGTCCTGGAGGTCGATCTGGCGGCGCTGCGCGTCGTCGACGCCCGGCGGGTTGATCTCGCTCGCGGGGTAGAGGTCGGCGCCCTCGTGGAGGCCGCCGAGGAGCTTCTCCAGGACCTTCGCCTTCCGAACGACGACGTCGACGTAGTAGATCCCGCCACGCTTCGGTGGGTGACCACCGGGGACGCTGACGAGCGGCGCGACCGGGTGCGCGGGGTCCGGCAGGAAGATGTAGTCGCTCGAGGGGAGGACGAGGAGCGCGAGGACGACCGCCGCGAGCGCGAGGCCGAGCGCGAAGACGCGCCCCGGCGTGACGATCCGGCTCAAAGGAGGCCGCGGGACAGGCCGCCGTCCACGAGCACCGTGGTCCCCGTCACGTACGAGGCGCGGCTCGAGGCGAGGAAGCAGACGACGTCGCCGAACTCGCGCGGCGTCCCCAGCCGTCCGAGCGGGATCTGCGCGAGATCCTCCTGCGGAGGGCCGTCCGGCCCGTAGAGCTCCGTCATGCGCGGCGTGTCGATCCGCCCGGGCGCGACGCAGTTGACGGTGATGCCGCCGGCGCCGAGCTCGCGCGAGAGCGTCTTCAGCCACCCGACGAGGCCCGGCCGGAGCGCGTTCGAGAGCGAGAGGTTCGCGGTCGGCTCCTTCACGGTCAGGGATGTGACCGCGACGATGCGGCCCGCCTCGCTGCGCTCGAGGTGCGGCAGGCACAGCCGGACGAGCCGGACCGCGGGCGCGAGCAGCAGCTCGAACGTCCGCTCCAGCTGGTCGTCCGTCACCTCCGAC
The DNA here is from genome assembly GCA_036403195.1 of Gaiellaceae bacterium. GTDB lineage: Bacteria > Actinomycetota > Thermoleophilia > Gaiellales > Gaiellaceae > PALSA-600. The sequence continues at coordinate 41,842 of DASWRL010000064.1, read as the reverse complement.
GCCTTGCCGGCGGGAGGGCCGCCCGAGTTCCAGACCACGACGTCGATGCCGCCGAACGCCTCGAGCGTGCGCGCGACGAGCCGCTCGAGGTCGGCCGCGTTCGTGACGTCGCCGCGCACCGCGAGGGCGCCGATCCGATCGGCGTCGAGCTCGAGCTGCTCGCGGCGGCGCGCGAACATCGAGACGTTCGCGCCCTCCTCGGCGAGCGCTTCGGCGGCCGCGAGCCCGAGCCCGGACGACGCCCCGCAGACGATCGCCGTCCTGCCGCGAAGTCCGAGATCCATGCCGGCGGCACGGTAGCGGGTCGGAACTACGACACGTACTCGAACTCGACGGTGAACGCGCAGTTGCCGCGGAGCTCCCAACGGAAGGGCGCGTCGTCCACTGCGAACCGGTCGGTCGTGAGCTCCGTGCCCGGGCGGTCGTAGCCGGGGATCCCGCACGCGACGGTCTCCGTGGTGGCGAACACGTGCGGCGCCTCCAACGCGACGGCGCCGCCGACGCGCAACGTCGTGCCCTCGAGGAGGACTGGGCTGACGCGGGTGTCGATCAGCTTCCTCGGCTTGCGGATCCAGGGCAGGCGCATGACGTCGCCGCCCGCTTCGCCGAGGAGGATCCGCTCGAGCGCGCTCCGCTGCGCCTCGGTGCCTCGCTCGTCGAGGTGGAGCACGATCGTCCACGGCGACCCCTTCTCGTCGTCGTCGTACTGCACGACCAGCACCGCTGCCAGGCCGCCCAGATCGACGTCGTCGAAGTGCCCCTCGTCGACGCGCCAGCCGAGGGCGCCGAAGCAGACGCCGTGGGTCGACCGGCCGCCGGGGACCGGGCCGATCATGCGGCACGGGCAGATCGCCTCGCAGTTGCACGACTCGAGGTACGTGCCGGCAATGCGCCAGCTCACAGCGCCATCCATCCGCCGGCTCCGAGAAGAGCGACCGCCGACGCCGCGGCGACGCGCTCGCCGTGCGGCATGAGCTTCTCCGCGCCGATGACGGCGCCCGCCGCGGCCATCCAGGCGAGGCTCGACATCCCGAGCGCGAGGAGCACGACCATCAGGCCGCCGCAGCAGCCGACGCAGAATGCGCCGTGCCGGGCCCCGACGGCGAGAGGCGGCTCGGCCGCGTAGCGGCGCAGGAACGCGAGCGGGTGCCGGCAGCGGCGCAGGCACGCCTGCTTGAGCGGCGAGACCTGGTACACGCCGGCAGCGACGAGCAGCGCGGCCGTCGGGTGCCACGAGACGCGGGTCGAGACGGCGTACGCAAGCGCGCCGAGGGCCGTCCACACGAGCAGGTAGCCGACCGCGAAGAACGGAGCCGCCCGCCGCGAGAGCGTGTCGACGAGCAGGAGCGTCGGCGCTGCCGAGGGCAGCATCATCGCGACGGTCATCGCGACCCAGATCCCGAGGTAGGAGCCCGTGCCTCCCATCATCATCCCGTCGCCCTTCCGCGCGACGACGGCCCAGCCCAGCACGGCGAGCGCCAGGACGGTGGCGCCGACCCCGATGCGGCGCGCGGTCACGCCGAGACCCTAACCGGCTGCGTCACGCTCCCATAGGCGCGCGCCGAGCCGGCGAGGGCGTCAGGTCGTCAGCACGCCGACGACGTCGCGGACCGCGTCCGCCGACTTCGCGAGGGCCGCGCGCTCGGCCTCGTCGAGCTCGACCTCGTAGACGTGCTCGATGCCCGAGCGGCCGAGCTTCACGGGCACGCCCATGTAGAGGCCGTCGATGCCGTACTCGCCCTCGAGGTACGCCGTGCACGGCAGCACGCGCTTCTCGTCGAGCACGATCGAGTCGACCATCTGCGCCGCCGCGGCGCCGGGGGCGTACCAGGCCGACGTGCCGAGGAGCTTCACGAGCTCGCCGCCCCCGACCGCCGTCCGCTGCACGAGCTCCGCGATCCGCTCGTCGGACACGAGCCTGCGCAGCGGCACGCCGCCCACGGTCGTCGCCGAGATCACCGACACCATCTGGTCGCCGTGGCCTCCGAGGACGACGGCGTTCACGTCCTTGACCGACGCACCCGTCTCCCACGCGATGAAGGTCTGCAGCCGGGCCGTGTCGAGGATCCCCGCCTGCCCGAACACGCGCTCCTTCGGCAGGCCGGAGACGTTCTTCGCCACGTGGCACATGGCGTCGAGCGGGTTCGAGACGACGATCAGGATCGCGTCGGGGCTCTCGGCGACCACCTTCTCGGTGACGTCCTTGACGATCTTCTCGTTCGTCGTGACGAGGTCGTCGCGGCTCATGCCGGGCCCGCGCGGGAGGCCGGCCGTGATGACGACGACGTCGGAGCCGGCCGTCGCCTCGTAGCCGTTCGAGCCCGTGACGTTCGGCTCGTAGCCGAGCACGGCGCCCATCTGGTTGATGTCGAGCGCCTTGCCCTGCGGCAGCCCTTCCTTGATGTCGACCAGCACCACGTCGGCGTAGTCGCGCTGCGCCAGCACCTGCGCGCACGTCGCGCCCACGTTGCCGGCGCCCACGACGGTGACCTTCCGCCTCTCGGACATCTGCTCAACCCTCCAGCTTCTCGATGATCGCGTCTGCGTACTCGCTCGTCCCGACGGCGGTCGGGTCGTCGCGCGACGGCTTCATGTCGTAGGTGACCCGGTCGCCCTCGGCGATGACGGCCGCGACGGCGTCCTCGAGCCGGCGCGCGGCGTCCGCCTCGCCGAGGTGCTCGAGCATGAGCTTCCCCGAGAGGATCATCGCCGTCGGGTTGACCTTGTTCTGCCCCTTGTACTTCGGCGCCGACCCGTGCGTCGCCTCGAAAACCGCCGCGTCCGGCCCGATGTTCCCGCCGGGGGCGACGCCGAGGCCGCCGACGAGGCCGGCCGTCAGGTCGCTGACGATGTCGCCGTAGAGGTTCGGGAGGACCAGCACGTCGAACTCCTCCGGCCGCTGCACGAGGCCCATGCAGAGGGCGTCGACGAGCGTCTCCCACGGCTCGATCTCCGGGTAGTCGTTCGCGACACCGCGGAAGACGTCCAGGAACAGCCCGTCCGTGAACTTCATGATGTTCGCCTTGGTGATGCACGAGACGCGCCGGCGCCCGTGGGCGCGCGCGTACTCGAACGCGAACCGGATGATCCGCTCCGACCCCTCGCGGCTGATCGGCTTCACGGAGATCCCGGAGCCGTGCGCGATCTGCTTCTGCTGCAAGGCGTTCAGCTCGTCGATCACGCGCTCGGCCTCCGGCGTGCCCGCCTCGTACTCGATCCCCGCGTACAGGTCCTCGGTGTTCTCGCGGACGACGACGAGGTCGACGCCCTCGTACCGGGAGCGAACGCCCGGGTAGGTCTTGCACGGGCGGAGGCAGGCGTAGAGCCCGAGCTCGTGACGGAGGGCGACGTTGACGGAGCGGAAGCCCGTTCCGATCGGCGTCGTGATCGGCCCCTTGAGCGCGACCGCGTTCGCCTTCACCGACGCGAGCGTCTCCTCGGGGAGCGGCGTCCCGGCGGCCTCCAGGACGTCGACCCCCGCCTCGCGCACGTCCCAGTCGAAGGCGACGCCCGTCGCCTCGAGCACCCGCCGCGTCGCCTCCGTCAGCTCGGGGCCGGTGCCGTCGCCCGGGATCAGGGTCACGCGGTGGGCCATCGCCGCGCGCCAGCGTACACAGACGCGGCGCGGGCGCAGCCCCTGCAACCGCCCCGGCCCGCGCGCCTCCTCGGGTACGCTCCGCCGCGATGAGCGCGACAAGCGACTTCCGGCCCGGGCTCGAAGGCGTCGTCGCATTCGAGACGGAGATCGCCGAGCCGGATCGCGAGGGAGGAGCGCTTCGCTACCGCGGCATCGACATCGAAGAGCTCGTCGGCCGGTATCCGTTCGAGAACGTCTGGGGGCTGCTCGTCGACGAGGACATCCACTCGCCGCTGCAGCCCGTCGACGGGATCGAGCTGCAGGACCCGAGCGGCTCCGTGCCCGCCGACCTGCAGGCGGCGCTCGCGACGCTCGGCCCGAAGTGGGGCATGGAGAAGATCGTCGACATCTCAGACGAGCAGGCGCGCGACGACCTCGCGAAGCTCTCCGGCGCGACGCTCACGATCGTCGCCCAGGCTGCGCGGGGCAGGCAGACCCCCGTCGCCGAGCCCGACGTCGCGAAGGGCAAGACCGCGGCCGAGCGGTTCCTCATCCGCTGGCGCGGCGAGGCGGACCCGAAGCACGTGAAGGCGCTCGACACCTACTGGATCTCCGCGGCCGAGCACGGGCTGAATGCGTCGACCTTCACCGCGCGGATCGCCGCCTCGACCGGCGCCGACTGCGCCGCGGCGATGTCGTCGGCCGTCGGGACGCTGTCGGGCCCGCTGCACGGCGGCGCGCCTGCGCGCGTGCTGCCGATGCTCGAGGGCGCGGAGGGGGAGGACGACCTCGAGGCCTACCTCAACGGCATGCTCGCGCGGGGCGAGCGGATCATGGGCTTCGGGCACCGCGTCTACCGCGCGTACGACCCGCGGGCGACGGTGCTGAAGCGCACCGCGATGGAGCTCGGGTCGCCGCGGGTGGAGGTCGCCGCCGCGCTCGAGGAGGCGGCGCTGAAGGTCCTGCGCGAGCGCTCGCCGGACCGGCAGCTCGAGACGAACGTCGAGTACTGGGCGGCGGTCGTCCTCGACTACGCGCAGATCCCGCCCGAGCTGACGCCCGCGATGTTCGGGTGCGCGCGCGTCGCGGGCTGGTCGGCGCACATCCTCGAGCAGAAGCGGACGGGCCGCCTGATCCGCCCTTCGGCCCGGTACATCGGGCCGCCGCCGCGCACGCTCGCCGATCTTTGACGCTGCAGGACGCCGCAGCGCAGGCGGACGCGCTCGCGGGCGAGGGGAACGAGCGCGAGCTCTCGCAGCTTCGCGCGCAGTGGGACGACGAGCTCGAGGCCGCGGCACGCAGCCGCGACTTCCGAGACCGCGCCGTCGCCTACCGCGCCGTCGGCCAGTTCCGCTTCCGGACGAAGAAGGAGCTGCTCCGTCGCGGGCTCGAGGACGAGAGCCCTGCCGTGCGCGGCTCGGCGCTCCTCTCGCTCGAGCTCCTCTCGCGCGACCATCCCGGGGACGTCAACGACGTCCGGCCGCTGCTGCACGAGCTCGTCGCACACGACGGGAACGCCGCCGTTCGCCGCCTCGGCGTGGCGGCGTTGAAGAACGGCTCGGCGCGGCCGGACACGATCCAGATCCTTGCCGCGCTCGGCGGCGACGACGAGCAGCCGCGGGAGCTTCGCGAGTTCGCCGCGAAGGTCGCGCAGCACCTGCGCCGGAAATCGGCCAAGTAGGGGTTTTCTCCGATGCGCCCCGCCCCGGCCGGTCCGAAACTGGGGGCGACAGGAAGGAGGAGACCATGTACACGACACTCCTCTGGGCGACAGACGGATCAGAGGGCGCCGACCTGGCGCTCGACGAGGCGCTGAGGCTGCTCGCACCGGGAGGGAAGCTGATCGCGTTCCACAGCGACCAGCGGTTCAGCGGTGGGCGGGTGGGCGGCGTCCCGGTCCTCCCGGACGAGGACGAGCGGCGCGAGCGGCTCGCCGCGCGCATCCGCGAGCTGGTCGCGTCCGGAGTCGATGCGGGCCTCGTCGTCGAGGTCACGCATCGGTCGGCGGCGCACGCGATCGTCGAGGCGGCCTCGACCATGAGCGCCGACGCGATCGTGTGCGGCACCCGCGGCCTCGGCGGGCTGAACGGCGTGCTGCTCGGCAGCGTGTCGAAGGAGCTCGTCCACCACGCGCACGTTCCGGTGATCGTGGTGCCGCCGCGCGTGACCGCCGCGGTCGCGTGATCGTTCCTGCGGGCGGGCGGCGTTCCCGGACGCCGTCCGTCCGCCCGGCTACGCGCAGGTGCAGTAGTCGTGGCGCCCGCAGGACGGGCAGATCACGCGGCGCCGCTTGAACTCAAGGACGTTCTTCGAGAGTCCCGCCTTCGTCATCAGCCACGCCGCCGCCGACACCAGGGCCATCAACAGCTCGACGTGTGGATCGATCGACACCTTGTTCCTCCATCGTTCTCTTCCGGGCGTGTGGGTGCGCCCGGAAGTACAACTCGCGACGCCGCAGATCGGATACGTGGGTGTAGAGCTCGGTGGTCGAGAGATCGGCATGGCCGAGCATTTCCTGAACCGACCTGAGGTCGGCGCCGCCTTCGAGGAGGTGCGTCGCGAACGAGTGCCGGAGGACGTGGGGGTGGATGCGGGTCGGCTCGAGCCCGGCACGCTCGGCGAGCCGGCGGAGGATCAGGAAGGCGCCGGCACGCGTCAGCGGGCCGCCGCGCGCGTTCAGGAAGAGCTCGGGGCGGTGCCGGCGGTCGAGGTACGGCCGCCCGCGCGAGAGGTAGCGGCGGAGCGCCTCGGCCGCGTGGCGGCCGATCGGGACGACGCGCTCCTTCCCGCCCTTGCCGGTCACGCGCACGAACCGGCCGTCGAGGTCGACGCCCGTCCGGTCGAGGCCCACGGCCTCCGACACGCGCAGCCCGGCGCCGTAGAGCAGCTCGACGAGCGCCTGGTCGCGCAGGCTCCTCGGCTGCGTGCCCCTCGCGGCGTCGATCAGGCGCTCGGCCTCGCCCGGCGACAGCGTCTTCGGGAGCGGCTTCGGCCGCCGCGGGAGCTTGACCGCCGCGGCGGGGTTGTCGCCGCGCGCGCCGAGGAGCTGCTGGTGCCGGTAGAAGCTCCGGGCCGCCGCCGTGCGGCGCGCGATCGTCGTCGAGGCGAGCCCGTCTGCCCGGAGTTGCGCGGTGTAGCGCTCGAGCTCGTCCGACGTCGCGTCGCAGAGCCGCTTGCCCAGGTAGGCGCCGAGCGCGAGGAGGTCGCGGCGGTACGCGTCGACCGTGCGCGGCGAGCGCCGCGCCGCGAGCAGCGCGAGGAACCCCTCGAGCTCAGGATCGCGGATGGGCGTGGTCGTAGACACGGCGGAGCCGCTTCGCGTCGACGTGGCTGTACATCTGGGTGGTGGAGAGCGAGCTGTGGCCGAGCAGCTCCTGGATCGTCCGCAGGTCGGCGCCGCCCTCGAGCAGGTGCGTCGCGAAGGCGTGCCGGAGCCTGTGCGGATGCGGCACGAGGCGGCGGAGCGTGGACGTGTCGAGCCGCCGCCCGCGTGCGGACAGGAAGAGCGCGTTCTCGGCGCCGCGCGCGAGCTCCGGCCGCGCTTCGCGGAGGTAGCGCGCGACGAGGAGCGCCGCCTCCTCGCCGAGCGGCACGACGCGGTCCTTGCCGCCCTTGCCGCGGCGGACGTGCACGCGCTCCTGCTCGAAGTCGACGTCCCCCAGGTCGAGCGCCACCGCCTCGGCCGCGCGGAGGCCGGCCGAGTAGACGAGCTCGACGAGCGCCGTGTTGCGGACGCCGAGCGCGCCCTCGACCGAGACGGCGTCGACGATCGCCTCGACCTCCCCCTGCTTCGGCGCGTCCGGCAGGCGCCGCGGCCGGCGCGGCGCGAGCGACGCGTCGGGGACGCGGTCGACGCCGAGCGTGAACCGGACGAGCGACCGCACCGCGCTCAGCTTCCGCCCGATGGTCGCGGCGGCGAGCTTCCCGCCCGGCCGCGCGCGGCCGAGCTCTGCGACCCAGTCGGCGAGGACGCGCACGTCGACGTCCTCGAGCGGGCGCGCCGGGCCGAACCAGGCGGCGAACTCGCGCAGGTCCGCGGCGTAGCCGCGCCGCGTCGCCTCGGCCATTCCCGCGAGCTCGACGAACCGCTCCGCCGCCGCATCTGTCCTCACCCGCAAGGAGTTCGTCGCCGCCACTACGATCGCCTGCCGATGGCGAACCGTCTTCAGCGTCTCGCGGAGCTCGCGGTCCACGGCGCGAACGTCCAGCCGGGCCAGATCCTGCTGGTGACGGCGGAGATCGGGAACGAGGACGTCGCGCGCGCGGTCGCCGAGGCGGGGTACCGCCGCGGCGCGAGCTTCGTCGACGTCGACTACTTCGACCCGTACGTCAAGCGCGCGCGGATCGAGCACGCGCCGGCCGAGACGCTCGGCTTCGTCCCGTCGTGGTACGGCCAGCGCATCCGCGAGCACGCGGCGCAAGGCGGGGCGCGTGTGACGCTCGCCTCGCTGACGGCGCCCGACGTCCTCGCGGGCCTCGACCCGGAGCGCGCGGGGCGCGACAGCCTGCCGCGGCTGAAGGAGCTGACGCAGACGGTGCGCGACCGCACCACGAACTGGTGCATCGTGCCGGCGCCGCATCGCGCGTGGGCGCGCGTCGTCCACCCGGAGGTGCCCGAGGACGAGGCGTACGAGCGCCTCTGGCGCGAGCTCGAGCACGTGCTCCGGCTCGACGAGCCCGACGCCGTCGCCGCGTGGGACGAGCGGATGGCGTCGCTCTCGGACGCCGCCGACCGCCTGACGGCCCGCGCGTTCGACGCGTTCGAGCTGCGCGGGCCGGGGACGGAGCTGACGGTGGGGATGCTGCGGGGCCACCGCTGGCTCGCGGCCGACTTCCGCCGGGTCGACGGGCTCCGGCACCTCCCGAACCTGCCGAGCGAGGAGGTCTTCACGACGCCCGACCCGACGAGGACGAACGGCCACGTGACCGCCACGAAGCCGCTCGTCCTCCGCGAGGGCGCGACGATCCGGGGCCTCCGCGTTCGCTTCGAGGACGGGGTCGCGGTGGCCGTGGACGCCGACGAGAACGCCGGCGTCCTCCGGAAGCTGCTCGAGGTCGACGACGGCGCTCTCCGCCTCGGCGAGCTCGCGCTCGTGGACGGCCACGGCCGGATCGGGCCGCTCGGCACCGTGTTCTACAACACGCTCCTGGACGAGAACGCCGCGAGCCACGTCGCGCTCGGCGCCGGGTTCCCGTTCGCCGTGGGCGCCGACGTCGTGGAGCGGGTCAACGGCAGCGCCCAGCACGTCGACTTCATGGTCGGGTCGCCGGAGGTGGACGTCGACGGTCTGACCGCCGACGGGACGCGCGTGCCGGTGCTCCGCGGCGGCGACTGGCAGATCTGACGGGCGGGAGGAGGGCGGAGGACGGTAGCGCCGTCCAGCGAATGGCTGAATCCGTACCATTCATCCGCTCCGCGGATGACCGACCTGGCCGACACGTTGAAGGAGGCGCTCCGGATGACGACGACCGAGCTTCCCGGGCGCCTCGACCTCTCGGCGCACGGGATCGACCCGTCCGGTCGGGTGCTGCGGAACCCGACGACGTCGCTGCTCTACATGCATGCGCTCGAGCGCCGCGAGGCGCGGCTCGCGGAAGGAGGGCCGCTCGTCGTCGACACCGGCCGCTTCACCGGGCGCTCGCCGAAGGACAAGTTCCTCGTCGACGAGCCGTCGTCCAGCGGCCGCATCTGGTGGGGCGACGTGAACCAGAAGCTCCCCGAAGCGCGGTTCGACGGGCTCCGCGAGAAGGTCGCGTCGCACCTCGCAGCGGCCGAGCCCCTGTACGTCGTCGACGCCTGGTGCGGCGCCGACCCGGCGCACCGCATCGGCGTGCGCGTCGTGACCGCCCACCCCTACCACGCGCTGTTCGCCGCGACGATGTTCATCGATCCCACGCCCGACGAGCTCGCGGACTTCACGCCGCAGGCGCTCGTGCTGCACACCCCCGACCTCGAGGCGGACACCGACGAGGACGGCACGCGCAGCTCGACGGCGATCGTGCTGCATCCCGGCCGCTCCGAGCTCCTCGTCCTCGGGACGTACTACGCCGGCGAGATCAAGAAGTCGATCTTCACCGTCATGAACGACCGGCTGCCGCTCGAGGGCGTCTTCCCGATGCACTGCTCGGCGAACGTCGCCGCCGACGGTGCGGTCGCCGTCTTCTTCGGCCTCTCGGGGACGGGGAAGACGACGCTCTCGGCCGACCCGGAGCGCCGGCTGATCGGCGACGACGAGCACGGGTGGGGCGACGGCGGCGTCTTCAACATGGAGGGCGGCTGCTATGCGAAGACGATCCGCCTCTCGCCCGTCGCGGAGCCCGAGATCTACCGCACGACGCGCACGTGGGGGACGATCCTCGAGAACGTCACGGTGGACGACCGCGGGATCCTCGACCTCGACGACGACTCGAAGACCGAGAACACGCGCGCGGCGTACAAGCTCGAGCAGATCGCGAACGCGCTCCCCGAGAAGCGCGCGGGGCACCCGCGCTCGGTGGTGTTCCTGACTGCGGACGCCTTCGGGATCCTGCCGCCGATCGCGCGGCTGTCGCGCGACCAGGCGCTCTACTACTTCCTGTCCGGCTTCACCGCCAAGCTCGCGGGCACCGAGATCGGCGTGACGGAGCCGCAGCCGACGTTCTCGACGTGCTTCGCCCAGCCGTTCCTCCCGCAGCCGCCCGCGGTGTACGCGCGGATGCTGGGGCAGAAGCTCGACGCCCACGGCTCGACCGTCTGGCTCGTCAACACCGGCTGGACCGGCGGCCCGTTCGGCGAGGGGCAGCGGATGCCGATCCAGGCGACGCGGACGATGCTGCGGGCCGCCCTCGACGGCGAGCTCGACGCCGGCAGGTACCGCGTCGACGACGTGTTCGGCTTCCGGGTGCCGGTGCACGTGCCCGGAGTCGACGACGCCCTGCTCGAGCCGCGCGCGACGTGGGCCGACCCCGAGCAGTACGACGTGAAGGCGCGCGAGCTCGCGGAGCTCTTCGCCGAGAACTTCTCGCAGCGGTTCACCGACGCCGACGCCGCCGTCCGCGCCGCCGGCCCGCGGGTGTAGACGTGCCGCGCCCGCACGTGCCGTTCCGCTAGCTTCCGGTCTCGTGGAGACGAGCCACGACGTCCTGGTCGTCGGTGCGGGCTGCGCGGGCATGCGCGCCGCGATCGAGGCACACGACGCCGGCGCGGACGTGGCCGTGATCTCGAAGCTGCATCCCACGCGCAGCCACTCCGGCGCCGCGGAAGGCGGCATCAACGCCGCGCTCGGGAACGCGGCGGACGACTCGCCGGAGACGCACGCCTTCGACACCGTCAAGGGCTCCGACTACCTCGGCGACCAGGACGCGATCGAGGCCTTCACCCGCGAGGCCCCCGGCGACATCTACCAGCTCGAGCACTGGGGAGCCGTCTTCTCGCGCCGTGACGACGGGAAGCTCGCACAGCGGCCGTTCGGAGCGGCGGGCTCGCCGCGTACCGTCTACGCCGCCGACATCACCGGCCACGTGCTGATCCAGGTGCTGTACGAGCAGCTCGTGAAGCGCGACATCCCGGTGTACGAGGAGTTCTTCGCGTGGAAGCTCGTCGAGAACGAGGGCCGTTGCCAGGGCGTGATCTGCTGGGACCTGCTGAACGGCGGCCTGCGGACCGTCGGCGGGAAGACCGTCGTCCTCGCGACGGGCGGCCAGGGGCGCATCTACCGGACGACGACGAACGCGTACGCGTGCACCGGGGACGGCGCGGCGATGGCGTACCAGCTCGGCGTCCCGCTGAAGGACATGGAGTTCATGCAGTTCCACCCCACGACCCTGTTCCCGTCGGGGATCCTGCTCACCGAGGGCTGCCGCGGCGAGGGCGCCTACCTGATCAACAGCGAGGGCGAGCGCTTCATGAAGCGCTACGCGCCGAACGCGATGGAGCTCGCGTCGCGCGACGTGGTCTCGCGCTCGGAGCAGACGGAGATCGACCAGGGCCGCGGGATCAACGGCTCGATCTACCTGGACATGCGGCACCTCGGCGCGGAGCGGATCATCGAGCGGCTCCCGGGATCGCGCGAGCTGTCGATGACGTTCGCGGGCGTCGACCCGATCTACGACCCGGTTCCCGTCCGCCCGGGCGCGCACTACCACATGGGCGGTGTCGAGACCGACAACGACGGGGCGACGGAGCTCACCGGCCTCTACGCGGCGGGCGAGGTCGCGTGCGTCTCGGTCCACGGCGCGAACCGGCTCGGCGGCAACTCGCTGATGGAGACGATCACCTTCGGGCGGCGCGCCGGCCGCGCCGCGGCCGAGTGGGCGCTCTCGCACACGACCGTCAGCGTTCCGGAGAGCGCCGAGGCCGACGCCGAGCGAGAGCTGAAGGCGATGCTCGAGGCGAGCGACGGCGAGCGTCCGTGGCAGATCCGACAGGACCTCGGGACGTCGATGCTCGAGAACTTCGGCGTCTTCCGCCGCGAGGAGCAGATGGCCGAGCAGATCGAGATCCTCGAGCGCCTCAAGGAGCGCTACGACCGCGGCGTCGTCGTCGAGGACAAGGGCGAGGTCTTCAACAGCGACCTCACGCAGGCGATCGAGCTCGGGAACATGATCGAGCTCGCCCGCTGCATGCTGCAGGCGGGGATTGCGCGCAAGGAGAGCCGCGGCGCGCACGCGCGGCCGTACGACTACCCCCAGCGCGACGACGAGAGGTTCATGAAGCACTCCATCACTACGAGGGTTGACGGAGAACCCACCCTTACCTACAAGGAGGTCCGGTTCACGAAGTACGAACCGATGGAACGCACATACTGAGACCCTCGCTCCGCACCCTCGCCGTGCTCCTCCTCGTGCCGGTCGCGCTCGTCGCCGCGGGGTGCAGCGACACCGTCTCGCTCGACCCCGTCGCGAAGGCGGCCGAGGCGTCGGCGAAGCAGTCGAGCGAGCACATGACGATGGAGGCGACGTTCACCTCCGGCCTGGAGACGGTGACGATGCGCGGCTCCGGCGACTTCCAGAACGACCCGCTCCGCGCCGACCTCACCTTCTCCGCCGGCGACGGCGCGCAGACGGTCGACATGCACGAGCTGATGGCGGGCACGACCGTCTACGTCCGGTCGAACGCGCTCGCGGGGCGGCTGCCGGGCGGCAAGTCGTGGCTCCGGGTCGACGTCGGCAACGCGATGAAGTCGCTCGGCGTCGACCTCGGGTCCCTGACGTCGCAGACCCCGGCCGACGCGTTCGCGCGGCTGAAGGCGGCCGGGACGGTGACGAAGGTCGGCGGCGGGACGATCGGCGGCACGGCCGTCACGCACTACACCGTCGTCCTCGACCTCGGCCAGGTGGCGAAGCTCACGAAGCGGCTGAACGCCGATGTGTCGTACGCGCCCGTGGACGTCTGGGTCGACGCCGGCGGGCTCGTCCGGCGGATGCACGTCGCCGCCGTCTACGGCGGCTCGGGCTCGGCGACCCTCCCGCAGTCGGCCCTCGACATGACGATGACGCTGTCCGACTACGGCGAGCCGGTCGCAGTCACGCTCCCGACGGACGCGGAGACGTTCGACGCGAGCGGCGCCGTCGACGGGCTTCTCCGGAAGTAACCCGCGAACCGGCGCGCGTCATGAGGCGGCGTAGCTAGGATCGCCGCGGATGCAGGTCGGACTGAAGATCTGGCGCTTCAACTCGAGGACCGGGGAGCGCGAGCTGCAGGAGTTCGAGATCGACGCGCCGGAGGAGGCAACGCTCCTCGACTGCCTCGATATCGTCAAGGACCGGCACGACGGCACGCTCGCGTACCGGAAGAGCTGCCGGATGATGATCTGCGGCTCGTGCGGGATGCGCATGGACGGCGCGGCGGTCCTCGCCTGCAAGGTGCGCATGTACGACGTCGCGCAGGCAGGGCACGTGCCCGTGATCTCGGCGATGGGGAACCTGCCGATCGTCAAGGACCTCGTCGTCGACATGGCGCCGTTCTGGGAGAAGTTCAGGTCGGTGGACCCGTTCCTGCAGCCGGGCTACGAGGAGCCGCCGGACGGCAAGGAGTACCTGATCCGGCAGGAGCGGATGAACGTGGTCCACAAGGAGGCGCTGTGCATCAACTGCGGGTGCTGCGTCTCCGAGTGCAATGCCATGGAGTCGGATCCGCTGTTCACCGGGCCGCAGGCGCTGGCCAAGGCGATGCGGTTCGTGGGCGACCCGCGCGACGGCCAGAAGGTCGCGCGCCTCGAGAAGCTGAACGGCGAGCACGGCATCTGGGAGTGCACGCGCTGCTACTTCTGCAACGAGCGGTGCCCGAAGGGCGTCGACCCGCGCGACGCGATCGCGAAGCTCGGCGCCGAGTCGGTGCGCGAGGGGATCGACCGCGACATGGGCGCGAAGCACGCGAAGTGGTTCGTGACGTCCGCGAAGACGACGGGCTGGCTGCGCGAGACGGAGCTGGTCCCGAAGACGCAGGGCGTCGTCTCGGCGATCAAGCAGACGCGGTTCGCGCTCGACCTGGCGGTGAAGGGCAAGGTGCCGCCGCCGTTCCCGCCGCACGTCGCGAAGGACGTCGGCGAGGCGCGGCGCCTCTACGACCTGACGGTGCGCGACTCGGGCCGCCGCGGCTACGACGGGATCGTGCAGGGCGAGCGCGCGCTCGCGCGGCTCGCGCACGGCCACTCGGGCGACGAGACGCTCGACGAGATCTACGCGCGGCCCGGCGCGTTCCACCGCCCCTACGTGGCCGAGGAGCAGATGGTCGGCGGCGCGAACGAGGGCATGGGGTCGCGCACGCAGGCCGACGTGACTCCCGGCCGGGAGCCGACGCACAAGCCCGGAGGCGGCGCGTGAAGCGCGTGGCGTACTACAAGGGCTGCCTCGCGTCGCTGTCGGCGAAGGAGCTCGACTCGGCCACGCAGGCGCTCGCTCCGAAGGTCGGCCTCGAGCTCGTCGAGCTCGAGTCGGTCACGTGCTGCGGCGCCGGCGACATCCACGAGGCCGAGCCCGACTACTACCTGCACCTGAACGCGCGGATCCTGTCGTACGCGGCCGCGGAGGGCGTCGACACGCTGCTCACGGTGTGCAACGTCTGCACGCTCAACCTGCGTCAGGCGAACTACATGCTGGTCGGCGACGCCGACCTGCGTGCGCGGGTCAACGAGAACCTCGTCTCGGTGGGCGTCCCGGCGTACGAGCGCGACGTCGACGTGCGCCACCTGCTGTGGGAGATCGCCGAGGGCGACGGGTACGAGCAGCTGAAGACGGCGGCGCACCGCGGGCTCAAGGGACTGAAGATCGCGCCGTTCTACGGCTGCCAGATCCTGCGGCCGTCGAAGATCCAGGGATTCGAGGACCCCGACCGCCCGTGGTCGCTCGAGCGCATCATCGAGGCGTGCGGCGGCGAGGCGGTGGACTACCCCGCGAAGATCAAGTGCTGCGGCTTCCCGATCATCCAGGCGCGCGAGGAGACCGCGCTCGGCGAGCTGATCCAGCCGATCGAGCAGGCCTACGAGGCCGGAGCCGACGCGATCGTGACGCCGTGCCCGCTCTGCCACCTGTCGCTCGACGCCTGGCAGTCGAAGCTGAAGAAGGCGACGGGCCGCGACTTCAAGATGCCCATCCTCCATCTGTCGCAGCTCGTCGGCGTCGCCGCCGGGCTCGAGGAGGCAGAGCTCAGGTTCAAGCGCCACGTCGTCTCCGTGGCGCCCGTCGTCGAGAAGCTCGAGGTCTGACGGCGGGACGGCTCGTGACGGGCCTCGCCGCGGCGGCCGCGGCCGGGCTCTCGTACGGCTGGTTCGAGGCGGGGTGGGCGCGGTTCCGGGCCCTCGAGGTGCCGCTGGAGCGCCTGCCGGAGGAGCTCGACGGCCTGCGCATCGCGCACCTGTCGGACTTCCACCTCGGCGTGCCGTCGCGCGGGCTGCGCGCCGTCGACCGCGCCGTCGACTGGGTCGCTGCGCGTGAGCCGGAGCTCGTGTGCATCACCGGCGACCTGCTGACGAAGCCGGCGGGCGAGTGGCACCTGAACCAGCTGCTCGGCCGGCTCGGGGGCCGGCCGTTCATCGTCCTCGGGAACCACGACTTCGCGCTGTCGCGCGACCCGTTCTCGGAGCCCATCGAGCTCGGCCTGCTCGAGCGCGGCGAGCTGCTGCTCGACCGGGCGGTGGAGGTCGAGCTCCGGGGGCGGCGCGTCGAGCTCGGGGGTGTCGACCCGCGGTCGTGGCTCGCGAAGCGCTCGAGCGGTTTCCCCACGTCGGATGCCGACCTGCGGATCCTGCTCTGCCACTTCCCGCAGGCCCTCGACCACGTCCCTTCCGGCCGCTGGGACCTGATCCTGTCCGGCCACCTCCACGCCGGTCAGATCGTCCTCCCGTACGGCGCCGGGAGGCTGATGCTGGCGCACCCCCGCGCCCCGTACTCGTCCGGGCTGTACCGGCGCGGGTCGACGGAGATGCACGTCTCACCCGGGCTCGGGACGACGTTCGTGCCGTTCCGGTTCTTCGCGCGGCCCGAGGTGACGGAGCTGGTTCTACGATCTGTCGCGTGACCGAGGGCCACAGCGTGATCTCCGCAGACGTGCTCGCGCGCTACGCGGCGGACGCCGCGGCCGACGTCCCCGGGGTGCACACGAAGCAGCGTCGCGCGGCGCGCGTCGTGGGGGACGAGGTGGAGGTGCATCTCGTCGTCGACTACGGAGCCGACATCCCCGCCGTGGCGGCGGAGGTGCAGCGGCGCGTCGTCGAGTACCTGCAGCGGATGGCGCGGACGACCCCCCTGTCGGTGAACGTCGTCGTCGAGGACGTCGTCCGCTGATGCCGCCGCGGCTCGCCGGCCTGACGAAGCTCACCCTCGAGACGGCGCCGTCGGTCTGCCACGACTGCATCTGGTGGCAGACGCGAGGGCGCCGCACGACCGACAAGGACCGCTGGATGGAGAAGGTCGAGCTCGACTTCGGCGCGTGGGGGACCGTCTACTACGACGCGGACGGGCGGGTGCTCGGCTCGATGCAGTACGGCCCGTCGCAGGCCTTCCCGCGGGCGACCGAGCTGCCGGCGGGCCCGCCCTCGGACGCGGCGATGCTCGTCACCTGCGCCTACCTGGTCGACCCGTCGAGCCCGTGGGTGCTCCAGTCGCTCTTCCTCGCCGCGATCGGCGAGGCGCGCGACCGTGGCGCCGCCGCGCTGGAGGCGTTCTCGTACCGGTACGCGGAGGGCGAATCGAGCTACGAGCGGTTCCGGGTGCACCGCACCGTCTTCCCGCAGGACTTCCTCGCCGACTTCGGCTTCCTCGTCGTGCGCTCGGCGGGGCGCGTCGGGCTCTCGCGCCTCGACCTGGGCGGCCTGCAGCCGGTCGAGGAGGGGCGGCGCGAGAAGGTGCTCCAGGCGGTCCGCACCGCGTTCGGGCTGCCGGAACCGGTGCCGGCGCCCCCGCCGTAGTCAGTCCGCGCGCAGGACGGCGAGCGAGCGAACGAGCTCGTCGTCCGTGTCGAGCCCGGGGCCGCCCGAGTGAGGGAGGCCGCCGATCTCGAGCACGAGCGGCACGTCCTCGAAGGTCCGCACCGGGCCGAGGTCGACGTTGCCGCGGCCGAGCGGGAGATGGTGGTTCGTCTCGGGCAGCGGCGTGTCCGACACGTGCACGAGCGTGATGCGCTCGCGCAGCGCGAGGAACCGTTCCACGTGCTCCGCCGGGGTGTGGTTCACGTCCCACACGAGCCCGAGCCCCGGCACGGCGTCGAGCAGGGCCTCGATCTCCGCCGGGTCGACGAGCAGGCGGTGGCCGGGTGCGTTGTGCTCGGCGCCGAGGACGAGGCCCGCATCCTCGGCGACGACGAGCGCCTCCGCGAAGTCGGGGGCGAGGACCTGGGCGGCCTCGCGCCGCCCCACGGGGTGGACGTGCACGCGCAGGAAGCCGATCGCCTCGATCGCGTGCAGGTTCGCGCGGAGGGCCCGTGCCAGCGTCCCGCGCTCGCCGTCGTGCGGGACGAGCATCTCCAGCACCGGCTCGAGGCCGTGCTCGTCGAACAGCGACCCGAGCTCCGCCGGCGCGATCCCGAGCTCGTCCTCGAGCTCGCCGGGGCGGTCCGAGCGGATCTGCACGGTGTCGAACCCGGCGGCCGCCGCGAACCGGAGCTCGTCGGCCGGCGGGCGCCAGTTGCCGCCGGTGAGGCGGCCGAAGAACCGCCCCAGCATGCCGACGTCCACGCGGCTACGCGGCGAGCTGCTCTCGCGCGAGCACGAGCTCGGCGATCTGGATCGCGTTCAGGGCGGCGCCCTTGCGCAGGTTGTCGCACGCGAGGAACAGCGCGAGGCCCCGCTCGACGGTCGGGTCGCGGCGGATGCGTCCCACGAGGACGTCGTCCCGGCCGGTCGCCTTCCGCGGCGAGGGGAACTCCTCCAGCGCGACCGACGGCGCGTCGCCCAGGATCGCCTTCGCCTGCTCCGGCGTGAGGTCGTCCTCCGTTTCGATCCACACCGCCTCGGCGTGACCGACCATCACGGGGACACGCACGCACGTCGCCTGGACGGGAAGGTCGGGCAGCTCCATGATCTTTCGCGTCTCGGCGCGGAGCTTCGACTCCTCGTCGAACTCCTCGCCGTCGAACTCCCACTCCATCAGCAGGTCGTGCTCGTCCTGCGGCTCGGCGCGAAGCCGCTCCATGCTCTTCGCGCCGGCGCCGGACATCGACTGGTAGGTCGCGAGTCGCACGCGCACGAGCCCCACGGCGTCGTGGAGCGGCTTGAGCACGCAGGTGAGCGGGATGGTGCAGCAGTTCGGGTTGGCGATGATGCCGCCGACCGCGCGCTCGCCGTTGACCTCGGGGACGACGAGCGGGTAGTTCGGGTCGAGCCGGTAGGCCGACGACTTGTCGACGGCGACCGCGCCGCCCGCGACCGCATGTGGGACGAGCTCGCGCGAGGCGCCCGTGCCGACGGAGAAGAGGAAGAGGTCGACGTCGCCGCGGCCGAGCGCCTCCGGCGTCGCCTCCTCGACGGTGAACCGCCCGAGGGTCGTGCCGGCGGACCGGGCCGAGGCGAAGACGCGGACGTTCTCGTAGCCCGCGCGCTCGAGGAGCGCGAGCGTGACGGTGCCGACCGCGCCCGTCGCGCCGACGACGCCGATCGTCGGGCGCTCAGACACCTGCCCGCTCCTGGGCGTACTCGCGGAAGCGCTCGTGCACGACCTGCACCGCGCGCTCGACCTCCGCGGCGCGGATCACGCAGGACACGCGGATCGACGACGTCGAGATGATCTCGATGTTGATGCCCGCCTCCGCGAGGGCGTCGAACATGTCGGCGGCGACGCCCGGGTGGCTCTTCATCCCGGCTCCGATCAGCGAGACCTTCGCGATCTCCGCGTCGTGCTCGATGCGGCTCGCGCCGATCTCGTCCTTCACGTCGTCGAGGATCGGCCCCGCGACCGGCAGGTCGGTCTTCGGCAGGGTGAAGGAGATCGTCGCCTCGCCGTTCTGCGAGACGTTCTGGACGATCATGTCGATGTTGACGCCGGCGCGCGCGAGCGCGCGGAACACCTGCGCCGCGATGCCGGGCCGGTCGGGCACGCCGATGATCGACACCTTCGCCTCGGAGGTGTCGTGGGTGACACCGGACACGATCGCCTTCTCCAGCACCAGGTCGTCCTCCTCGCCGATCCAGGTTCCCTCGCCGTCCACGAACGTCGAGCGCACGCGGAGACGCACACCGTAGCTGCGGGCAACCTCGATCGACCGCAGCGCCATCACCTTCGCCCCGGACGCCGACATCTCGAGCATCTCCTCGTAGGTGACCGCGTCGAGCTTGAGCGCGTCGGGGACGATGCGCGGGTCGGCGGTGAAGACACCGAGGACGTCCGTGAAGATCTCGCACGCGTCGGCGCCGAGCGCGGCGGCGAGCGCGACGGCCGTCGTGTCGGAGCCGCCGCGGCCGAGCGTCGTCACGTCGTGGGTCGCGGTCGAGATGCCCTGGAAGCCCGCGACGAGCACGATGCGGTCCTGCTCCAGCGCGTCGTGGATCCGCTGCGCGCGCACCTCGACGATCTTCGCCTTCGTGTGCGTCGCGTCGGTGACGATCCCGGCCTGCGACCCGGTGAACGAGACGGCCTCGTGGCCGAGGTCGTGGATGGCCATCGCGCAGAGGGCGTTCGAGATGCGCTCGCCCGTCGAGACGAGCATGTCGTACTCGCGCGGGTGCGGCTGGGGCGACACGTCGTGGGCGAGCCGGATCAGCTCGTCCGTCGTCTTCCCCATCGCCGAGAGCACCGCGACGACCTTCGCGCCCGCCTCGTGCGCGGCGACCAGCCGCTCGGCGACGCCCTTGAGCTTGTCCGTGTCGGCGACCGACGAGCCGCCGAACTTCATCACGACGAGGCCTTCGGTCCGGCCGACCGACTGGACGCTCGGGACGGCGGGGAATTGGATCGTGCTCATTTTGCGACAGTGTACGGGTGGCGGTCCGGCTCCCTTCCACGGTTCGCGAGTGGGTCGTCGTCGCCTTCGGCGTGGTCGGCGTCGGGCTGCTCCCGTGGGCGATCTGGCTGTCGAGCTCGCTGCCCGCGACCCACCACTCGGCGCACTGGGACCTGGCGTGGTCGGGGTTCGACGTCGGCCTCGCCGTGTGCTTCTGCGGAACGGCGGTCTCGGCGTACCGGCGCTCGCCGTGGGTCGGCGCCTTCGCGGCGGCGACCGGGACGCTGCTGCTGACGGACGCATGGTTCGACGTCGTCCTCGAGAGCCACGGGAACGAGGCGGTGACGGCGATCCTCGAGGCAGCGGTGTTCGAGGTCCCGGTCGCGTGCCTGTGCTTCTGGATCGCGTACCGGACCGAGCGGTTCCTCGCGATGGTCGTCGAGCAGGCGCTACATCTCGCGCCGGCCGCTGAGCGCCCGACCGAGAGTGACCTCGTCGGCGTACTCGAGGTCTCCCCCGACGGGGAGGCCGCTCGCGAGCCGGGTGACACGGACGCGACCGCGTAGCCGGTCCGCCAGGAACGCCGCCGTCGCCTCGCCCGTCATGTTCGGGTTCGTCGCGAGCACGACCTCGTTGACGCCGTTCGCCTCGACACGCCGGAGCAGCTCGTCGATGCGCAGGTCGCTGGGGTCCACGCCGTCGAGTGGGGAGAGCGCCCCTCCAAGAACGTGGTAGAGCCCGCGGAACTCGTGCGTCCGCTCGAGCGACACGACGTCGACCGGCTGCTCGACGACGCAGATCAACGAGTGGTCGCGGCGCGCGTCGACGCAGATGCCGCACAGCTCGTCCTCGGTCAGGTTGCCGCATTCGCGGCAGAAGCGAACGCGCTCCTTCACCTCCTCGAGCGCGGCGGCGAGTGCGAGCGCCTCCTCCTTCGGCCGCTGCAGGATGTGGAACGCGAGGCGCTGCGCCGTGCGCTGCCCGACGCCGGGCAGGCGCGTCAGCTGTGCGACGAGGTTCTCGACGGCGGGGGAGAACACCGCGCCATTGTGCCCCTTGGTCCGACAGGAGTCAGACTCGAGTCAGACGTGGTTGAGGGTGGTCGAGGGTTCAGAGCCCGGGCAGCAGGCCGCCGAGGTCCGGCGGGAGCATCCCCTTCATCTTCGCCTCGACCTTCGCGTGCGCCGCGCGGAGCGCCTCGTTCGCGGCCGCGAGAACGAGGTCGGCGAGCATCTCGGGGTCCTGGGGGTCGATCGCCTTCGGGTCGATCCTGAGCTCCTTGAGCTCGCCCGCGGCGCTCGCGACGACGGTGACCATCCCGCCGCCCGCCGATGCCTCGGCGGTCTCGCGCGCCGCCTCCTCCTGCAGCTGCTCCATCTGCGCCTGCATCTCCTGCGCCTGCTTCATCAGTGCGTTCATGTCGAAGCTCATCGTCGATCTCCACCCTGCGCGGTCATTCCAGCTCCCTCGCGTCGAACGTGCTCTTCATCAACTCGACCACGTCCTCCTCCGTCGTGGGGGCGTCGTCGTCGTCCTGTGCATGCCCCGCTTCGCCGAGCGCGAAATCGACGGCGAGCTTCCGCCCCGTCACCTCGTAGAGCGCGTCGCGGAGCATCGCGGCGTTCTTCGGATCCTCCGCCAGCTTCAGGTGGAACGACGCCGTCTGCGGGAACTCGAGCGTGAGCGTGTCGCCCGCGAGCGCCGCCGGATGCGCCTCTGCCAGCGTCTTCCCGATCGGGATCGACCGCGACTCGACCGCCGGCAGGATGCTGCGGCGCCAGGCCTCCTGGAGCTGGTGCAGCTCGACGCGCAACGGCTCCGCCGCCGGCTCGGGGGGCGTGGGCGCGTCGTCCGCTCCGACCGCCGGCCGCCGCGCCTCCACGGCTGCGGGACGGCCCTCCTCGAGCCTCGCGATCCGCAGGGCGAGCCCCTCGCGGGAGAGGTCGTCAGCAGGGCGCGTCACCTTCACGAGCGCGAGCTCGAGCGGGAGGCGCGGGTCGCCGCCCTGGCGCATGTCGTCGACCGCGACGGCGAGCAGGTCGATCAGACGGATCACGGTCGGCGGCGGCAGCTGGTTCGCCTGCTCGCGAAGACGCTCCCGCGTCTCGTCGGTCACGGGCAGCGAGTCGGGCACCTCGTTCATGTGCTGCACGAGGAGCAGGTGGCGGAGGTGCTCGAGCAGGTCGGTGACGAGCCGCCCCAGATCCTGCCCCTGGGACGAGAGCTCCTCGAGGAAGAGGAGGGCCTCGGCGGTCTCGCCGGCCGCCACCATGTCGCAGAGGCGGAACAGCACCTCGTCCTCGACCGCGCCGAGCAGCTGGAGGACGTCCTGCACGGTGATCGCGCCGCCCGTCGCCGCCGCGAGCTGGTCGAGCGTCGACTCGGCGTCGCGGTAGGCGCCGCGGCCGCCCCGCGCGATCAGCGCGAGCGCGGCGTCGGGTACGTCGATCGCCTCGCCGTCGGCGATCAGCCGCAGCTTCCGGACGAGCTCCGGGAGGCGCGGGCGCTGGAACACGAACGTCTGGCAGCGGGACCGCACCGTCGGCAGCACCTTCTGGAGCTCCGTCGTGCAGAAGACGAACATCAGGTGCGGCGGCGGCTCCTCGATCAGCTTGAGGAGCGCGTTCCACGCGGCGTCCGTCAACTGGTGCGCCTCGTCGAGGATGTAGACCTTGTACTGGCCCTCGACCGGCTGCAGGACGACGCGCTCGCGGATCTCGCGGATGTCGTCGATGCCGCGCTGCGACGCCGCGTCCATCTCGATCACGTCGAGCGACGTGCCGTTCGCGATCGCGACGCACGCGTGGCAGGTGCCGTCGGGCGTGGGGGTCGGCCCGTGCTGGCAGTTGACCGCCTTCGCGAGGATCCGCGCGAGCGACGTCTTCCCGGTGCCGCGCGGGCCGGCGAACAGGTACGCCTGGCGCACCTTCCCCTGCTCGATCGCGTTCGTCAGCGTCCGCACGACCGCCTCCTGCCCGACGACCTCCGCGAACGTCTGGGGGCGGTACTTGCGGTAGAGCGCGGCCACCCGCCGATTCTCGCACAGGTCGCCGCAGCGGCCGTCGTCGCCGCGCGGAGGTGCCGCTACAGTGCCCGGACTCGTGAGACGGCTCGCCCTCGTTCTCGCCGCCGCGGCCGCGGTCGCGCTCTCCCTCGCGGCGTCCGGACTCGCTGCCGGAGCGGCTTCACAGGATTTCTGCGGACAGGCCGACGGGCTCGTCTGCTCGCAGGTCGTCGTGCCCCTCGACCGGACGGGCGCCGTGCCCGGGACCGTCACGCTGCACGTCGAGATGCTCCCGGCCGGCGGCGTCGCCCGCGGCACGATCTTCCTGATCGCCGGCGGGCCGGGCCAGGGCTCGGCGCACGTCTTCGGCCTGGGAAGCCCCCGCGCGGATCAGCTCTTCCGCTACCTGTTCCCCGGCTATGACCTCGTCGCCTACGACGACCGCGGCACCGGGGCGTCCGGCCTCATCGACTGCCCCGACCTCCAGTCCGCGCTGACGGAGGCCGCGAACCAGGCCGCGATCGCGACCTGTGGCGCGTCGCTCGGCGCCGCGGCCAACTTCTACAGCACGGCGACCCATGCCGAGGACCTGGAGGCGGTCAGGCAGTCACTGGGCCTCGACAAGGTCGCGCTCTACGGCGTCTCGTACGGCACGAAGCTCGCGCTGGCATACGCCCTCGCGCATCCGGACCACGTTGCGCGCCTCGCGCTCACCTCCGTGCTGCCTCCGGAGCTTCCCGATCCGTACGAGGCCAACGTGCTTCGCCAGCTGCCGGCCACTCTCCGCACGCTGTGCGCGGCCGGGTGCAACGGCACGACGCTCGTCTCCGACCTCGTGACCGTCGCGAACCGGCTCGGTGCGAAGCCGGTCACGGGGACCGCGATTTCCCCCGCCGGCCGCACCGTCCAGAAGACGGTCGGCGGAACCGACCTGCTGTCGATCGTCCTCAGTGCGGATCTCAATCCCGGTGAGGCGGCCGAGCTGCCGGGCGTGCTCCACGCGGCACGGGGCGGCGACTTCCAGCCGTTGCTCCGGCTCGCGGTCCTCAACGACCTCTCGAACCTGGACCCGGCGATCGACCTCAGCGCAGGTCTCAACGCCGCAACCGTCTGCCATGACGGCCAGTTCCCCTGGCAGGCCGCCACGCCCCCGGACCAGCGTCTCGCCGCGCTCGAGGCGGCAGCCTCGGCGCTGCCTGCCGGCACCCTCGGGCCTTTCGGCCCGTGGGCCGGACGGTTCGGGAGCGCCGACTTCTGCCTGCGCTGGCCCGGATCGACCGGCGACGCACCGCTCGGCGCGGGGCCGCTGCCCGACGTGCCGATGCTGGCGATCAGCGGCGGCTTCGACATGAGGACGCCCACAGCCGACGCACGGTCGGTGGTCGCGCGGTTCCCACACGGCCAGCTGCTCGTGGTGCCGGGCGTCGGCCACGACGCCGTGGACGCCGATCTCTCCGGGTGCGCCGCGGCACAGGTGCACGCCTGGATGCTCGATCAGGCCGTCGCGCAGACGTGCCCGCGGGTCAAGCCCGACGTCATGCCCGTGCCGACGCTCCCTGCACCGGGCCGGGCCCGTCCCCGGACGGTCCTCTCGCCGCGGGCGACCCTCGGTGTCGTCCACCAGACGATCGCGGATGCACTCGCTCTCGCGGAGCTGGGCCTCCCCGGATCCGTCCCCGGCCTGTACGGAGGGAAGGTCACCGTGTCCCTCGGGAAGGTCGCGCTGGCGAGCTTCAGCGATTCGCGCGGGGTCACCGTGTCGGGGACGCTGCGCCTGAAGGCCGTCGGCCCGCCGCTTCTGTTCCAGGGTGCGGTGACGGTGAGCGGGGCGGCCGCCGCGCGCGGCGTGCTCGGCCTCACGGGCGCGAGCCTGCGCGGCACGCTCGGCGGCCGCCCCGTCGGCTAACCGATCCTCGCCGTGAAGCTCTTCGCGAGCGTCGTCCCCTGCACGGTGATCGAGATCGTGCCGTGGAGCAGCTTCCCCTTGGCCGTCTTCGGCAGCTTCCAGTAGCAGCTCGCCACGCCGTTCGCGAGCGTGTGCGTGGCCCGGAGGCGCACGCCCTTGACCGTCGCGACGCACGTCACCGTCGCCTTCGCGACGGGCCCGGCGGTGTCGCTCTCCGTTGCGGCGAGGGTCGCCGTCAGCCGCCCGCCCGCCCGCGCCGGCTTCGGCGCCGTCGTGAACGCGATCTGCTTCAGCGTCAGCTTCGCGATCACGAGGTAGCTGAAGAACCCCTGCGCAGGGGCGTCGTCACTGTGCTCGTTCGTCGGGTCCGGGTTGCCGTTCGCGTCGACCGCGAGGCCGGAGAGCGCGCGCACGGCGAACTTGATCTGCCTCGTGCCGCCGAGGTCGACGGCGCTCACGTGCAGCGTCTCGCCGGTCGCGTCGTAGGAGCCCGTGAGCGAGGTCTGTGACGGTGCGGTGTCGTACCCCGACCCGTTCCACTTCAGAAGCCCCGGCCCCGTGGGGTCGGAGATGATCAGGTAGTCGGCGCCGAGCGACTTCGGGTCGCCGGTCGCGCTGTTCGCGTCGGTGTCGAGCCAGACGACGAACGCCATGTCGGTGGTGAACGTCGGCCGATTCGAGACCTTCACGTGGAACGTGATCATCGCGTTGTCGTCGTTCGAGACGTCCACCTCGGTGATGTCGGGCGCGTTCGGATCCTCTCCCGTCGAGTCCAGGAAGGTCTGCGAGTTGGAGGTGGCGTGCGAGGCGCGTCCGAACGCGGCGCTCGGGACCGCGACGAGGGCGATGCTCACGACTGCGATCAGGAGAAGCCGTGCTCTCACGGAGGATCCTTTCGTAGCTGGGCGACACCGACAATATCCGCCCGCTACGGTCACGTCCGTGGATCTGGGGCTCGTCACGTTCGCGGACCTCGCACCCGGCCAGCCGCCGGAGGAGCGGATGCGGAACCTCCTCGAGGAGGCCCGGCTCGCGGACGAGCTCGGTCTCACGGTCTTCGCCGTCGGGGAGCACCACCGGCCCGACTACCTCGTCTCGTCGCCCACGACGGTGCTCGCGGCCGTCGCGGCGCAGACGCGGCAGATCCGCCTCGCGAGCGCGGTTACGGTGCTGTCGTCCGACGACCCGGTCCGGGTCTTCCAGCAGTTCGCGCACGTCGACCTGATCTCGGGCGGTCGCGCCGAGATCATGGCCGGCCGCGGCTCGTTCATCGAGTCGTTCCCGCTCTTCGGCTACGACCTCGACGACTACGACGAGCTGTTCTCCGAGAAGCTCGACCTGCTGCTCGCGATCCGGGGCTCGCCGCAGGTCACCTGGTCGGGGACGCAGCGCCCGCCGCTCGAGAACGCGGTCGTGTGGCCGCGGCCGGTGCAGGACCCGCTGCCGGTGTGGATCGCCGTCGGGGGGACGCCGGAGTCGGTCGTCCGCGCGGCGCGGCTGGGGCTGCCGCTGACGATCGCGATCATCGGCGGCCAGACCTACCGCTTCAAGCCGTTCGTCGAGCTGTACCGCCGCGTGTGGGAGGAGGCCGGCCACGAGCACGATCCAGTCGTCGCGATCAACACGCATGCGTTCGTCGCGCCGACCGCCGGCGACGCCGACGCCGCGTTCGCGGCGCCGTACCTCTCCGTGATGAACCGGATCGGCCGCGAGCGCGGCTGGCCGCCGTCCGGGCGGGCGGAGTACGACGCCCTCAAGTCGTCGCACGGGCCGTTGACGCTCGGCGCGCCCGAGCACGTGGCGGAGAAGATCCTCGGCTTCCACAAGACGTTCCGGCCGCAGCGGTACCTGGCGCACATGAGCATCGGGCCCGTGGCGCATGCGGACGTGATGCGCTCGATCGAGCTGTTCGGGACGAAGGTCGCGCCGCTCGTCCGCGCCGCCGCGCCGTAGGCAGGCGCGCGGATTCACAGAGAATCCCAGGAACAAGCGTCCGGCTCACAGGCCGCTCCAAGGCGGCCGTGGCAGGGTGAGCCGATGGTGAACGGCCGGACGAACGGCGACGGCCCCGGATCCTCGACTGGATGCTCCCCGACGTCGCGGGGATCGAGGTCGGCCGCCGGCTGCGAGAGCGGGGGTTCAGGACGGCGATCCTGTTCCTGACGGCGAAGGACGCGGTGGAAGACAAGGTCGACGCGCTGCGCGCGGGCGGCGACGACTACGTGGACGAAGCCCTTCAGCCTCGCGGGGGTCGTCGCTCGTGTGCAGGCGATCCTGGCGGCGTTCGCGATGGGGACGAGAGGGCCGGCGTGGACCGCGCGGCTGCGCGGCTACGAGGCGATGACGCTGCTCGCCGACGGGCGGATGTTGCGGACCCCCGGCTTCCCGCTCAGCTCCTGACGCGCCGCGCGACGTCCTCGGCGAGCCCACGGAGCGCCAGGAGCACCTCGTCGTGACGCGGCCCGCCGAGCGCGGCCAGGCAGCCGACGACCGCCTGCACGTCGGCGAGGCGGACGCCCGCGTCCTCCTGCAGGTACCGGAACACCCACCGAGCGGATACGCGCTCGAACCGGCGCGGGTCCTTGCGCGCGATCAGCGCCGTCAGCTCCAGCAGCTCGACGAGCGTGGGACGCCCGAGCTCGCGGAGGGTCGTCTCCGCGACGAGCAGGTTGTCGCGCTCGATCGCCCGCCGGAAGACCGCCCTCGGATGTCCCTGCGCCGTCACGTCCGCCTCTCCGTCGGGGCCGGACGGCGGCGACAGCCTACCGCGCGTTTCACCGCGCCCTCGCCGGGCAGCACGGTGCGCGTGACCGCGGTCCCGAAGCAGGAGCAGCCGCCGCCCGGCACGACCGCGGCGATGGATCCGCGTCCCGATCACGGCGAGGAGACTTACGTCGGCCACGGCCGCCTCGAGGGAAAGGCGACGGTCGTCACCGGCGCCGACAGCGGGATCGGGCGCGCCGTGGCGATCGCCTTCGCCCGCGAGGGTGCCGACGTCCTGATCTCCTACCTCGAGGAGGACGACGACGCGCGCGAGACGGAGCGGTGGGTCGAGGAGGCGGGCCGGAAGGCCGTGCTCGTGCGCGGCGACCTGACCGAGGCGGAGCGGTGCCGCGCGGTCGTCGACGCGGCCGTCGACGCGTTCGGCCGCATCGACGTGCTCGTGAACAACGCCGCCTACCAGCGCACCTACGCGTCGCTCGAGGACGTGCCCGACGACGAGTGGGACCGGCACTTCGCGACCAACGTCACCGCGATGTTCCGGATCTGCAAGGCAGCCCTCCCGCACATGCGCGCCGGGGCGTCGATCATCAACACGGCCTCCGTGAACGTCGACCAGCCGAAGCCGACGCTCGTCCCGTACGCCTCGACGAAGGGCGCGATCGCCAACTTCAGCGCCGGGCTCGCGCAGCAGCTCGGCGACCGCGGGATCCGCGTCAACTCGGTGCTGCCTGGGCCGATCTGGACGCCGCTGATCCCGGCGACGTTGCCGCCCGACCAGGTCGAGGGGTTCGGCAGCCAGGTCCCGCTCGGCCGTCCGGGGCAGCCGAAGGAGCTCGCGCCGATCTACGTCCTGCTCGCCTCGGACGAGGCGAGCTACATGACCGGCGGCGCGTACCCGGTCACCGGCGGCAACCCGGTGCTCTGACGCTTCAGTTGAGCGACCGCGTGCTCTCGTCGTAGACGGCGAGCGCGCCGATCAGCCTGCCCGCTTGCTCCACGAGGACGCGGCGTGTCTCGCTCTCGGCGAGCGGGTCGTCCGCCCTGTCGATCCTCGCGAGCGCCTCCTCGACCTCGGCCAGCTTCGCGAGGATGTACTCGTACTCGAACGCCTGCCGGTCGTGCATCTCTCGACCCCCTTCCCGGCGCGCCGGGGGTGCGTCGCCGGTCGGCACATGGTGAAGCCGATCCGGCGGCGCGCCGTGTCCAACTGCTGTCGAGCAGGCTTAGACTGGCGCGGATGGCGGACGCCGGTCGCAGGACGATCGTCTTCTTCCCCGAGGGAGCGTTCGGACCGACGAACAACTGCGTCGGGATCGGCGACGTGCTCCGCCGCCGCGGCCATCGCGTCGTCTTCGTCGTGGAGGAGTCGTTCGCGGGGACCCTCGAGGCGAAGGGGTTCGAGGAGCGCCTGATCCGGCTCGCGCCCGCACCGGCGGAGCCGGAGGAGCCCGGGCAGTTCTGGAAGGACTTCATCCGCGACACGGCGCCCGTGTTCCGGAGGAGCACCTTCGAGCAGCTCGGCGACTTCATCGCGCCGACGTGGCAGGCGCTCGTGGACGGCGCGCGATACGCCGACGACCGCCTCGCGGAGATCCTCGACGAGCTCGACCCCGCCGTCGTCGTCGAGGACAACGTCGTCTCGTTCGCGGCGATCCCCGCCAGCGGCCGGCCGTGGATCCGGATCGTGTCGTGCAACCCCCTCGAGGTGAAGGATCCGGCGCTGCCGCCGCCGTTCTCGGGCCTGCCGCTCGCCGACCGCTCGGAGTGGGAGCCGTTCCGCGAGGAGTACGCGCGCCGGGTGCGGGACCTGCAGGCGTCCTTCTCCGAGTTCTGCGTCGAGCGCGGGGCGCCGCCGCTGCCCGGGCTCGAGCTGATCCACGAGTCGCCCTGGCTCAACCTCACGCTGTATCCCCAGGAGCTCGACTACCCGCGCAGCCGGCCGCTCGGGCCGACGTGGCACAACCTCGAGACGAGCGTCCGCTCGACCGACGC
Organism: Gaiellaceae bacterium; assembly: GCA_036403195.1. Taxonomy (GTDB): domain Bacteria; phylum Actinomycetota; class Thermoleophilia; order Gaiellales; family Gaiellaceae; genus PALSA-600. Next base: position 12,288 of record DASWRL010000064.1, on the reverse strand, counting down.
GCCGTGGACGCCGCCGCCGGCGGACGGCGCCGCGCTCGTCTACCTCAGCCTCGGGTCGCTCGGCTCGGCGGACGTCGCGCTGATGGAGCGGCTCGTCGACCTGCTGTCGCGGACTCCGCACCGGTACGTCGTCAGCCGCGGCCCGCAGCACGCGGAGTACGAGCTCGCCGACAACATGACGGGTGAGGAGTTCCTGCCGCAGACGTCGGTCCTCCCGCACGTCGACGCGGTGATCACACACGGCGGGAACAACACGACGACCGAGTGCATGTGGTTCGGCAGGCCGATGCTCGTCCTCCCGATCTTCTGGGACCAGCACGACAACGCACAGCGCGTCCACGAGACGGGATACGGGCTGCGGCTCCCGACCTACGCCCTCGACGGCGGCGAGCTCGCAGACGCCGTCGACCGCCTGCTCACCGACGAGCGCCTCCGCCGCCGCTGCGCCGCCGCCGGCGAACGGCTCCGCCGCCGCCCGGGCACCGTCGCCGCGGCCGACCTCGTCGAGCGGGTCGCGGGTGCCGCCTGAGCACGTTCGCGCGGCCGTCGCGACGCTGACGAGGGAGGCGCTCGCCGCGGAGCGGTGGTTCGGCGCGAAGGACGCCGCCGTCGCAGACGTGGAGCTCGCCGGTGCGCTGGGGCCGTTCGACGCGGAATGGCTGCTCGCGCTGCGGGTCGGCGGCCAGGCGTACCTGCTGCCTGCGGCGGTCCACGACGAGCGGCTCGAGCCGGCGGACGGCCCGCTCTGGCAGGCGCTCGCGCGTGCCTGCCTCGAAGGCGCGGCGCTGCCGGGCGACGGCCTCGAGCTCACCGGCCGCCCCGGGCCGGCCGGTGCGGTCAGGCTCGATCCCGGCGTGCGCCCGCTCGGCATCGACCAGTCGAACACATCGATGGTGCTCGGCGAGCGGCTCGTGCTGAAGTGCTACCGGCGGCTCACGCCGGGGCCCCACCCGGAGATCGAGCTCACGCGGCACCTGGCCGCGCGCGGCCTCGCGTGCGTCCCGGCGGTGCGGGGCAGTGCGACCGTCACGGTCGCCGGCGAGACGGCCGGCGCGCTCCTCCTCCAGGATTACATCGCCGACGGCCGCGACGGCTGGCTCGCCGCCGAGGAGGAGCTCGGCGCGCTGATCGACCGCGGCGAGGCGGGCGCGTCTTCCGCGGCGGCCGCCGTCTGGGCGCCGGCGGTCGGCGAGGCGACGGCCGACCTCCACGCGCTCCTCGCGACGGCGGACGGGGAGGGATTCCGGCCGCGGCGCGCGGAGCCGGCCGAGGCGGCGGCGCTCGCGGAGCGCGCGCAGCGGGAGCTCGACGAGGCGCTCTCGGTCCTCGACGAGCCGGTCCGCGGCGAGCTCGCGGCTGCGGCGCCGGCGCTCGGGCGCCGCTTTGCGGCGTTCACCCGCTCGGAGCCGCCGCTCCTCATGCGCGTCCACGGCGACCTCCACCTCGGGCAGTTCCTGCGCCGCGACGGCGGCACGCCGATGCTCGTCGACTTCGAGGGCGAGCCGACGAAAACCGCCGCCGAGCGCCGAAGACGCAGCTCGCCGCTGCGCGACCTGGCGGGGCTCCTACGGTCGGTCGACCACGCGGCGCACTGGGTCTGCAGCGACCGCGGCGAGATCGTCGGCCCGGTCGCGGCCGCGTGGATCTCGGCCGTCCGCGGCGGGATCCGGGCTGCGTACGAGCGGCGGCTCGCCGAGCGCGACGCGCCCTTCACGGTCGACGACGGCCTCCTCGCCGCGTTCGAGGCGGAGAAAGCCGTCTACGAGTTCGTGTACGCCGCGCGCTTCCTGCCGTCGTGGCTCACGGTGCCGAGGCGGGCGCTCGCCTCGGCGCTCTGAGCCGCAAGGTGCCGGTGGACGAGCTGCACGGCCATCGACCCCTCGCCGACGGCCGTCGCGCACCGCTTCGTCGACCCCGAGCGCACGTCGCCCGCCGCGAAGATCCCGGGCACGCTCGTCTCGAGCAGTCCGTGCGCGAGGCCAGTCCTGATGAACCCGTGCTCGTCGCGGTCGACGACGTCGCCGATCCAGTCGGTGCAGGGGAGGGCGCCGAGGAACAGGAACAGGAACGACAGCGGAAGGCGGTCGCCGCTCGTGAGCGTCACCGCCTCGAGCTTCCCGTCGTCGCCGTGCAGCGCCGCGATCTCGCTCCCGCCGCGCACCGCGACGCCGGCGCGTTCGAGCTCGCGGACCAGGTAGTCCGACATCGTCTCCCGGAGGTCGGCCCGGCGGTGGAGGAGCGTCACGAGCGCGCCGCCGCGCGCGAGCCACACCGCAGCCTGGCCCGCCGAGTTCCCGCCGCCGACGACCGCGACGCGTGACCCGCCGCACAGCTGCCCCTCCGGTGGCCCCGCGGCATAGAAGACGCTCAGGCCCTCGAACTCGGAGAGCCGCGGAACGGGGAGGCGGCGGTACTGCGCACCCGTCGCGAGCAGCACCGCGCGCGCCGCGATCTCGTTCCCCTCCTCGAGACGAACGACGTGGCGGCCGTCGCCGGGCTCGAGCGCGACCGCGCGGTACGGTGTCGCCGTCCGCGCGTCGAACTTCCGCGCCTGCGTCACGGCACGACCGGTGAGCTCCGACCCGGTGATGCCGGCGGGGAAGCCGAGGTAGTTCTCGATCCGGCGGGACGACCCCGCCTGCCCGCCGAGCGAGGTGCTGTCGACGACGAGCGTGTCCAGCCCCTCCGACGCGCCGTAGACCGCCGCCGCGAGCCCGGCCGGCCCGCCCCCCACGATCACCAGGTCGACCTCCTCGCGCGGCCCGAGCTCGAGCCCGATCCCGAGTGCGCGCGAGAGCTCGCCGGTCGACGGCGCGTTCAGCTGCGCCCCGCCCGGCAGGCGCACGAGCGGGAGGCCGCCGCCGCCGGGCGGCGTCTCGTCGCGCCAGGTGTACGGCAGCCGGTTCGCGCGTGCGTACGCGACGAGGCGCATCGTCTCGGCCGACGAGCGCGGGCCGACGATCTCCACGCCGATGCCGTTCACGAGCTGCAGCGCCTCGCGCCGCGCGATCAGCGTCGACAGGACGAGGTCGCTGAGCAGCTCGTCCTCGAACAGCAGGGGGCGGAGCGCCTCGCGGTCGACGGCGACGTAGCGCAGGTCCTTCGTCACCACCGCGTTCAGGAACACCGTCTGGCCCGTGAGCAGGTTCAGCTCGCCGAGGAAGGCCGAGGCGCCGTGGCGGGCCACCTCGTTGCCGGCGTCGTCGACGATCGCGACCTCACCCTCGAGGATCGCGATGAACGGGTAGCTCGCGTCGCCGACGCGGTAGAGGACGTCGGCTGCCGCCGCCGTCCGCACCTCGCCGACCGCCGTCAGGGTATCGAGCTGTGACGGAGAGAGCGTTGGTCCGGAGGACGGTGCCATCGTGCGAGCCTAACGACGGCGGCGTACCCGGCCGATTCGTGCTAGGTAGGCGGTGATGTCCGCAGCGCCGCCGGCCACCGCAGACCTCGACCCGCTCGAGCAGCACCTGCTGTCGCGGCTGCGGGAGGTCGAGGGCGGCTCCGCGCGCAGTGACGCCGCGGGCGCCGACCGTATCTGGCGCGCGCAGCTGCGGAGCAGGCTGTGCGACTTCGCGGCCCGCGCGCTGAAGGAGACGGGCCGCAGCTTCTACTCGATCGGGTCGGCGGGTCACGAGAGCAACGCCGTCGTCGCGCTCGCGCTGCGGCCGACGGACCCGGCGCTCCTCCATTACCGGTCGGGCGCGTTCTACGTCGCGCGGGCCGAGCAGGCCGGTCGCGACGGGGTCCCGGACATCCTGCTCGGGGTCGCCGCGGCGCGCGACGAGCCGATCGCGGGCGGCCGGCACAAGGTCTTCGGCCATCACGAGCTCGCGGTGATCCCCCAGACGTCGACGATCGCGTCGCACCTCCCGCGCGCCGTCGGCGTCGCATTCGCGATCGAGCGGGCGAAGCGGCTCGGGGTCGCGTCGGCGTGGCCCGACGACGCGGTCGTCGTGTGCAGCTTCGGCGATGCGTCGCTGAACCACGCGACGGCGCAGGCGGCGCTGAACAGCTCGGAGCACCTTGCGTTCCAGGGATTGCCGCTGCCCCTCCTCTACGTGTGCGAGGACAACGGGCTTGGGATCAGCGTCCGCTCGCCCACCGGATGGGTCGAGGCGGCGCTCCGCTCCCGGTCGCGGCTCCGGTACGCGTCGGTGGAGGGCGACTCGCCCGAGGAGGCGCTCGAGCTCGCCCGGAGACTCACGGCCTGGGTGCGGGCCGAGCGTCGCCCGGCCGTGCTGCACCTGCGGACGGTGCGGTACCTGAGCCATGCCGGCGCCGACGTCGAGAGCGCCTACCGGACGCCCCAGGAGATCCGCGCCGACTGGGAGCGGGACCCTCTGCTCGCGACCGCGCGGTGGCTCGCCGCCGCCTCCGGACGCAGCGGCGCGGAGCTCGTCGACGAGTACCTCGCCGAGCGTGAGCGCGTGCGCGCAGTCGCGTTCGACGCCGCGGCCCGCCCGCAGCTCTCGTCGGCCGAGGACGTGATGCGCCCGCTCGCGCCGCGTTCGCACCTGCCGAGCGGCGGGGGCAAGGCCTTCGACGGCGAGCTGACGCTGGCGCAGGCGATCAACGCCGCGCTCGCGGACGCGCTCGAGCGCGACCCGTCGGTCGTGCTGTTCGGCGAGGACGTCGCGGTCAAGGGCGGCGTGTACGGCGTCACGCGCGGGCTGCAGCGGCGATTCGGTGCGGCGCGCGTCTTCGACACGCTGCTCGACGAGACGTCGATCCTCGGCCTCGCGCTCGGCGCCGGGCTCACCGGGCTGCTGCCGGTCGCCGAGATCCAGTACCTGGCGTACCTGCACAACGCGGAGGACCAGCTGCGGGGGGAGGCGGCGACACTGCAGTTCTTCTCGCAGGGGCGCTTCCGCAACGGGATGGTCGTTCGGGTCGCGGGCTACGGCTACCAGAAGGGGTTCGGCGGCCACTTCCACAACGACAACGCGCTGGGCGTGTTGCGCGACATCCCCGGGCTCGTGCTCGCCTCGCCCGCGCGCGCCGACGACGCGGCCGCGATGCTGCGAACGTGTCTTGCGGCCGCGCGCGACGACGGGAGCGTCTGCGTCTATCTCGAGCCGATCGCGCTGTACCACACGCGCGACCTGCACGAGGACGGCGACGGGCTGTGGCTCGCCGACGCTGAGGGTGACGCGCCGCTCGGGACCGCGCGGCTGCACGGCGAGGGATCGGACCTCACGATCGTCACGTGGGGGAACGGCCTCCGGATGTCGCTTCGCGTCGCGCGGTCGCTCGCTGCGCGCGGGATCGACGCGCGGGTGCTCGACCTTCGCTGGCTCGCTCCGCTCCCGCTCGACGACGTGCTCGCGGCGGCGGATGCGACGGGGCGCGTCCTGGTGGTGGACGAGACGCGTCGCACCGGCGGCGTGTCCGAGGGGATCGTGACGGCGCTCGTCGACGCGGGATACGACGGGCTCCTCGCGCGCGTCGCGAGCAGGGACTCGTTCATCCCGCTCGGGGACGCGGCGAACCTCGTGCTCCTGTCGGAGCGGGAGATCGAGGACGCGGCCGTCGCTCTCGTCGGTGCCTCGATGCGTGCGCGGCTGTGACTGCCGCACCGCTCCCGCAGGAGCTCGTCGAGTTCCTCCGGCTTCCGAACCCGGCGGTGATCGCGACGATCCGCCCGGACGGCTCACCCGTCAGCGTCGCCACCTGGTACGACTGGGACGACGGCCGCGTGCTCGTGAACATGGACGGGAGCCGGCGCCGCCTCGAGCATCTGCGCCGCGACCCGCGTGTCGCGCTGACGGTGCTCGGCAACGACGACTGGGGGCGTCACGTGAGCCTGCGCGGCCGCGTGGAGCGGCTCGAGCGCGACGAGGGGCTGCGGGACATCGACCGGCTCGCGCGTCGCTACGGCGGCGTGCCGTTCCGCAACCGGACGGCGGAGCGCCAAAGCGCGTGGATCGAGATCGTCGCCTGGCACGCGTGGGACGGGGCCGGGCCGTGGCGGCCCGGCCCCTCCGGCTAGACGGTCAGGTTGCGACGACGAGGGCGAGCTCGAGCTGTGTCGCCTCGTGGTCGAGCACGAGGTCGCGCAGCCCGGCGCGCCGGACGCCCCAGGCCTTGCGGCGGTACAGCTCGCGCCGCTGCCCGTCGAGCTCCGCGAGGAGCGCGTCGACGGCGAGGCGCCTGGCCCGGCGCTCGGCGACGCTCATGCCGCCTCCCGCAGCGCGACGGCTTCGACGACCGGCTCGGGCGTGGCCACCCGGCTCGGCCGCATCGCCGTCGCGACGAGCGCCAGCGCGGCGACGAGGATCCCGACGAGGACGTACATCGCGGTCTGCAGCCCCGCGTCGAGGCCGGTGACGCCGGCGATGACGGCGCTCGTCGCTGCGATGCCGATCGCGCCGCCGATCTGACGGCTCGTGTTCACGAGCCCGGAGGCGACGCCGGCGTCGGCGCGGTCGACGCCCTCGAGGCTCGCGATCGTGACGGGGACGATCGTCAGGCCGACGCCTGCGCCGCCGACGACGAACCACGGGAAGAGGTCCCAGAGGTACCGGCCGTCGGCCGGGAGCCGCGTCAGCAGCGCGACGGAGACGAGCGAGAGGAGCAGCCCGAGCAGGAGCGACCGGCGGACCCCGACGCGCGCGACGATCGGCTGGGCCAGGTTCGAGACGACGACGACGGTGCCCGCGAACCCGACGAACGACGCTCCGCTCTGGACCGCGCTGTAGCCGAGCACGTTCTGCAGGTACAGCGTCAGCACGAAGAACTCCGAGAACATCGTCGCGCCGATCAGCGCCATGGCGCCGTTGGCCGCGGCGAGCGACCGGCGACGGAAGATGCGCATGGGGAGGAGCGGCCACGGCGACCGGAGTTCGATCGCGACGAACGCCGCGAGCGCCGCGACCGACGCCGCGAGGAGCGCGAGCGTCGCCGGCGCCGTCCACCCGTCCTCGGGGGCGCGCGAGAGCGCGTAGACGAGGATCATCAGCCCTGCGGTGACGGTGATTGCTCCGCGGACGTCGAAGTGCCGGTGGCCGAGGTCGCTCCGGCTCTCGCGCAGGACGAACGGTGCGAGGACGGCTGCCGCGACGCCCACGGGCACGTTGATGAAGAAGATCCACGTCCAGCCGAGGTAGCTCGTCAGCAGGCCGCCGAGGAGCACGCCGACGGCGGCGCCCGACCCCGACGCGGCGCCGTAGATCCCGAGCGCGCGGTTGCGCTCGCGACCCTCGGCGAACGAGGTCATGAGGAGCGACAGCGCCGACGGGGCGAGCACCGCGCCCGCGAGGCCCTGGACGCCCCGGAAGGCGACGAGCGACGCGGACGACCAGGCGACGCCGCACAGGAGCGACGCGACCGAGAAGAGGAGGAGGCCGGCGACGAAGAGGCGCCGGCGGCCGAGGAGATCGGCGAGCCGGCCGCCGAGCAGCAGCGTCCCGCCGAAGACGATCGCGTACGCCGAGACGACCCACTGGAGCCCGGCCTCCGAGAAACCGAGATCGGCCTTGATCGACGGGAGCGCGACGTTCACGATCGCGACGTCGAGGATGACCATGAACTGCGCCGTGACGACGAGCACGAGGGCGCCCCACCGGCGCCGGGCCGAATTCAGGAAGTCGACCACTATTGAACACCCATATCGTTGAACATAACAACAATCTAGCACAGCAACGATAGAGCGCGCTACACTTGTGTCGACATGAACAACCGCGTCCCTGAAGAGCTGATCACTTCGCCGGTGTTCCTGCTCAAGCGCCTCGGTATGAAGGCCAAGGAGGAGTCGACGGACGCGTACGCGGACGCCGGCGTGCACCCCTACCACTACGCGATCCTGGCGACGCTCGCCGAGGGCGAGCGGGAGACGCAGGGAGCGATCGCCGACGCGCTCGACTACGACCGCGGGCAGCTCGTCGGCCTGCTGGACGAGCTGGAGGAGCAGGGGCTCGTCGAGCGCCGCCGCGACCCCGACGACCGCCGGCGGCAGGTCGTGGTGATGACGGCGGAGGGGAAGAGGACGCTCGCGAAGCTGCGCGCGCTGGCACGGAAGCTCGACGACGCGTTCCTGGCCCCGCTCGACGCGAAGCAGCGCGACCAGCTCCAGCGGCTCCTGCTGGCTCTCGCGCAGGAGCACGTGCCGAACTGCCGCCTGACCGGCGCGACGCTCGTCGACGGCTCCGCCGTCGCACGGTAGGCGCAGCCGCTCCTACACGTCCGGCGGCCCGGCCTCGGCCCGCGTCGTCTCGGTGGCGGCCCCGGCGCTCGCGACGACGACGAGGCCGATCGCGACCCACGCACGTACGCCGAGGTGCTCGTGCAGGAACAGGGCGCCGGCGAGCGCCGCGACCGCCGGCTCGAGCGCCAGCACGACGCCGAACACGTTCGTCGGGAGGCGGCGGAGCGCCTCGAGCTCCAGCGACCAGGGCAGCGCCGACGAGAGGAGCCCGACGCCCGCGGCGGCGCCGACGAGCTGGGGGTCGCGAAGGTGCGCGCCCGCGCTCGCCGCGCCCCACGGCGTGATGAGGCACGCGCCGATCAACATCGCCGGCGCGAGGCCGCTCGCGCCGGGGAACGCCCTGCCGAGCGGGACGCTGAGCGTGATGTAGAGCCCCCAGAACACGCCGGCGAGCGCCGCGAGGGCGAGGCCGAGCGGGTGGATCCCCTTCCCGCCGCCCTCCGCGAGGAGCGCGACGCCCGCTCCGGCGAGCGCGATCCACGCGAGGTCGACCTTCTTGCGCGAGGCCAGGATCGCGACCGAGAGCGGCCCGAGGAACTCGACCGTGACGGCGGCGCCGAGCGGCAGCCGCGCGATCGACTCGTAGAAGCAGACGTTCATCGAGACGAGCACGACTCCGAGCGCCGCGACGAGCCGGAGCTCCCGCCACGGCCGACCGCCGAGCGAGGGCCGCGCGATCGCCCACAGCGCGACCGACCCGAGCAGGAGCCGCAGCCAGACGACTCCCGGCGGCCCGAGGCTCGGGAAGAGCGACTTGGCGACCGCGGCGCCGCCCTGCACCGACGTGGCCGCGGCGAGCACGAGCAGGACGGCCTGGAGCCGGCGCATCGGGCAAATCCTGCCGCCCGTTCGCCTACGTCTGCGACACGGTGGCGAGGAGGTCGAGCTCGCGGCCCGCCCAGGCGAAGACGTCGTTCTCGTGCACGTGTCTCGCCATACGCTCGATGCGCGCGCGCCGGTCGTCCTCGTCGAGGCTCAGCGCCAGCTCGATCGTGGCGGCCAGCCCCTCGAGGTCGAACGGGTTGCAGAGGAGGGCCTCGCCCGCGAGCTCGCCGGCGGCGCCGGTGAACTCGCTGAGGACGAGCGCGCCCGCGCCGCCGGCTGCCGCCTGGGCGACGACGAACTCCTTGGCGACGAGGTTCATCCCGTCCCGGAGCGGGGTGACGAGGCAGACGTCGGCCGTGCGGTAGTACGCGAGCAGCCTGTCGGGCGGCACGCCGCGGTGGAGGTAGTGGACGGGAACGTCCCCGCCGGGCTCGGTGAAGCGTCCGTTGATCCGTCCGACCGACTGCTCGACGTTCGCCCGGAGCTCGCGGTACTCGGGGATCTCTCCGCGGCTCGGGACCGCCACCTGCAGGAGCGCCGTCGAGGCCCGCAGCTCGGGCCGGAGCTCGAGCAGCAACTCGTACGACTGGAGCCGCTCGAGGATGCCCTTCGTGTAGTCGAGGCGGTCGACGCCGAGCAGCAGCCGGCGTCCGGCGAACTGGTCGCGTAGCCGTGCGGCGCGGCGCGACGTGCTCCCGCTGCGCGCGCGCTCGTCGTAGTCGGCCGCGTCGATCGAGATCGGGTGAGCGGCGGTCTGCACGACTCGTCCGTCCACCGTCCGCAGGCGCCCGTCTCCGAGCGCCTCCGCGTCCGCGAGCGCGACGCACGTGCGGACGAAGTCGTCGCGGTACTCCTCGGTGTGGAACGAGACGACGTCCGCTCCGAGCAGCCCGTCGAGGATCTCGCGGCGCCACGGGAGCCGCGCGAAGATCTCCGGCGCAGTCCACGGGATGTGGAGGAAGAAGCCGATCGGCCCCTGCGCGCCGCGTGCCCGGAGGAGCGCCGGCACGAGCATCAGCTGGTAGTCGTGGACCCAGCGGAGGGCGGGGCGGTTGCCGCCTGCGGCGGCGAACCGCTCGTTGACGACCCTGTAGGCCCGCCACCAGCTCCGGTCGAAGACGGGCTGCTGGACGAGCCCGTGGAGGAGCGGCCAGAGCGTCCGGTTGGCGAAGCCGTGGTAGTAGTCGGCGACCTCGCGGCGTGTCAGGTCGACCGGGTCGAGCTCGACGTCGAGCTCGGGGAGCCGGCGCGGCATGTCGGAGGCGCCGCCGTTCCACCCGACCCACACGCCGTCGCGCCCCGAGAGCGTCGGTCGGAGCGCCGTCACGAGGCCGCCGCTCGAGATCTGCCACTCGCCGCGGGCCTTCTGGACCGGCAGGCGGTTCGCGTAGGCGACGAGGGGGAGCACGCTTCGGCCGTGTCCGACCGGCGTCGGCCGGAAACGCGACCGCCACGACCGGACGCACGTTGACAGGGTCGCGCCCGGTGCGGTACACCGACCGTCGTCGATGCGAGACGCTGTGACCCGCGCGGTGGCGATCGACGACCTCCGGCCGGAGCACTGGCCCGGCGTCGCGCGGATCTACGGGGAGGGGATCGAGACCGGGAACGCGACCCTCGAGACGGAGGTCCCGACGTGGGAGCAGTGGGACGCGGCGCACCTCGCGCGTCATCGGTTCGTCGCGGTGCAGGACGGCGACGTCGTCGGCTGGGTCGCGGCGAGCCCCGTCTCCGATCGTTGCGCGTACAGCGGCGTCGTCGAGAACAGCGTCTACGTCGCCGCCGAGGCGCGCGGCCGCGGCATCGGGTTGCTCCTCCTCGAGCGGCTCGCCGCGTCGACCGAGGCCGACGGCATCTGGACGATCCAGACCGGCATCTTCCCCGAGAACGCCGCGAGCGTCCGTCTGCACGAGCGCGCCGGCTTCCGCGTCGTCGGCCGGCGCGAGCGGCTCGGCAAGCTCGAGGGCGAGTGGCGCGACGTGCTCCTGCTCGAGCGGCGGAGCCCAACGGTCGCGTGAGCGCGCCGAGGCGGTGACTCAACCTGCGTCTACATCTGAAGCAGGCTCGAAGGAGAGCGGCGCGCTCGCGATCAGGCTCGTCCCGGCCGCCGGTCGACTCTCGATGCGCAGGGTGCCGCCGATCGCGGCGATCCGGTCGCGGAGCCCCTGCAGGCCGGTGCCGGAGCCGGTGTCGTCGGCGCCGACACCGTCGTCGGTCACTGTCAACGTCGCCGTCGACGCATCGAGCGCGACCGTCACGCTCACGTTCGCGGCCTGCGCGTACTTCGCCGCGTTCGTCAATCCCTCGGCAGCGGAGTAGTAGAACGCGGTCTCGATCGCGGGCGGGAGGCGCTCCTCCGGGATGACGGTCGTGACGGCGAACGGCATGCGCCCGGCGAGACCGCGCACCGCGGCCGCGAGCCCGTGCTCCGTCAGGGCCGCCGGATGAATTCCCCGCGCCAGTTCGCGCAGCTCGCTGATCGCGGCGGTCGCCTCGTTCTGGATGGTGTCGACGAGGTCGCGCAGCCCGTCCGGCAGGTCGGTGCGCTCGAACTGCCGTAGCAGCACCGAGATCGCGACGAGCCGCTGCTGGGCGCCGTCGTGCAGGTTGCGCTCGATCCGCTGCCGCTCCCGGTCTCCCGCTTCGACGATCCTCGCCCGCGACGCGAGCACCTCCTCGGCAGCCTGCTTCCGCTCGGTGACGTCGCGCAGGTACGCGGTGAAGAGCGGAGGCCCGTCCATCGGGACCGCCGTGACGGTGAGCTCGACCGGGAACACGCTGCGATCGGCGCGCATGCCCGTGAGCTCCACGCGGCGGCCGAGAATCGTCGTCTCCCCCGTCGCGAGGTGCCGGGCGATCGCCGAGTAGTGGCGCTCACGGAGAGCGGGAGGGATGATCAGCTCGGCGACGTCACGGCCGATCGCCTCCTCGCTCGTGTAGCCGAACGTGCGCTCGGCCGCCGCGTTGAACGTGATGACCCTCCCGTCGCGATCGATCGTGATCACCGCGTCGAGCGACGAAGCGAGCATCGCCTCGAGCAGAGCAGCGAGGTCGGTCGCGCCCACGACCGCGCCGGATGCTCCGTCCCGCACCAAGACGCTGACGATAAACGACGAGCCGAGGGCCGGTCCAGAGTCGCAGTGAGTGGGCGCACCTGGGATCGAAATGAGCCAAGTGACGATCGACTAGGGATCACTCGGGCCGACTTTGATCGGGCTTTGCAGGGGCTTGTGGTCGGTGCCGAGCGGCGTCCGATT
>DASWRL010000063.1:0-22468 GCA_036403195.1 Gaiellaceae bacterium | reverse complement strand
AGCGTCGTGATCGGGAGCTTCCGCTTCCGGTCGATCCGGGCGTAGACGACGCCCTTCTTGTCGATCTCGAGCTCGAGCCACGACCCGCGGCTCGGCATCAGGTTCGCGGTGAAGACCTGCTTCGTCGCGTCCTTCGGCTCCATCAGGTAGGCGCCGGGCGAGCGCACGAGCTGCGTCACGATGACGCGCTCGGTGCCGTTGATGATGAACGTGCCCCACTCGGTCATCATCGGGAAGTCGCCCATGAACACCGTCTGCTCGCGGATCTCGCCCGTGTCCTTGTTCACGAAGCGGACCGTCATCGAGAGCGGGGCCTGGTAGGTGAGATCCTTCTCGCGGCACTCCTGGATCGAGAACTGGGGCTCGCCGAAGCGGTAGTCGCCGAACTCGACGGCGAGCGAGCCGGTGTAGTCCTCGATCGGCGAGATGTCGTCGATCGTCTCGCGGAGCCCTTCGTTCAGGAACCACTCGAAGGACTCACGCTGGATGTCGATCAGGTTGGGGAGGTCGAGAACGTGCTTGAGACGCGAGAACGTGTGGCGCGCACGAGGCGCTGTGACCGTCTTGGCCAAGTAGAACAGCCTCCCTTACTGGCTTTTTGCTGAGGGCGGAGCAGGAAAAAGGGCGTGCGAAAGTGGGACGTGTCCGGACGTCGGCGCAACCCCCCACGATAGCGGAGGTGTCTCTCCAGCCGCAAGCGTGCGGCGAGTGACCCGCTGGGCCGACCCAGGAAAGGTAGCAGAGGGGCCAAAAGCGGTGCCGGCGGGCGCTTCCGCCCGCCGGCACCGGGGCCTGCGACGTCGCGCTAGGCGATCTCGACCGAGGCGCCGGCCTCTTCGAGCTGCGCCTTCACCGAGTCGGCCTCCTCCTGGTTCACGCCCTCCTTGACCGGCTTCGGCGCCGAGTCGACGAGGTCCTTCGCCTCCTTCAGCCCGAGGCCGGTGACGGCGCGGACGACCTTGATCACCTGGATCTTCTGGGCGCCTGCGCCCGTCAGGACGACGTCGAACGACGTCTTCTCCTCGGCGGCAGGCGCGCCGCCGTCGCCCGCGGCGGGGCCTGCCGCGACCGCCACCGGAGCGGCGGCCGTGATGCCCCACTCCTCCTCGATCTTGTTCTTGAGCTCGACCAGCTCGAGGACGGTCAGCTTCCCGAGCTCGTCGAAAATCGTGTCAACCGGCATCTTGGGACTCCTCCTGGGATTCAGTGGTTGCATCTTCGGCTTCGGCGGCCGGAGAGGTGTCGGGCACCTCGTCGGCGGCCGGAGCCTCTTCGACGGTCTCGGTGGTGTCTGACACCGGTTCGTCGGCCTGGAGCTGCTCGATGCGCGCATCGATCAGCCCGTACAGGTTCTGGAGCGGAGCGTTGATCAGGCCCGCGATCGCGTTCAGCGGTGCCAGGATCGCGCCGATCACCTGGCCGCGGAGCACGTCGAGCGGCGGGAGCTTCGCGAGCGCGTCCACGTCGGCGCCCGAGATCACCCGGCCCTGCATGACGCCGCCGCGGATCTCGAGGACCCGCGTGTCGCGGGCGGAGTCCGCGAGCGCCTTCGCGACGGCGACGGCGTCGCCCTCCGCCTCGACGAAGGCGATCGCCGTCGGCCCCTCGAGCAGCGCCAGGAGCGCGTCGGCCCCGGCGGCCTCGGCCGCACGGCGGGTGAGCGTGTTCTTGACGACGCTGAACCGGGCGCCGCTCTCGACGAGCCGGGTCCGCAGCGCGTCGATCTGCGGCATCGTGAGGCCCCGGTAGTCGGCCACGATCAGCGTGTCCGACGCCCGGAGCTTCTCCGTCAGCTCGGCGACGACGTTCTCTTTTTCTGACTTGTGCATCTGCCTCCTCGGCTGGGCTTCCGCCGTACGGCTGCCAGCTGTCTGTGGGGGACGGGCTGTCTCAGGCTGTGGCCTCGACAGCCTCCTGTGCCGCGCCGTCCAGCTCCTCGGCGATGTCCCGCGTCCGCGTCGGGTCGACGTGGATCCCGGGCCCCATGGTGGAGCTCAGCGTGACCTTCTTGATGTAGCGGCCCTTCGCGGCGGACGGCTTCGCCCGCACGATCTCGTCGATCAGCGCCGCGTAGTTCTCCACCAGCGCGCGCTCGTCGAACGACTTCTTGCCGATCGGGATGTGGACGTTCGCGCCGCGGTCGGTGCGGTACTCGAGCTTGCCCGCCTTCGCGTCCCGGACCGCCTTCGCGACGTCGAAGGTGACGGTGCCCGTCTTCGGGTTCGGCATCAGCCCGCGCGGCCCGAGGATCCGGCCGAGCCGGCCGACGTTCCCCATCTGGTCGGGCGTCGCGATCGCGACGTCGAAGTCGGTGAACCCTTCCTCCACCCGCTTCGCGAGGTCGGCGGAGCCGACGACGTCGGCGCCTGCCTCCTCGGCCTCACGGGCCTTCTCGCCCTCCGCGAACACCGCGACCCGCTGCTCGCGGCCGGTGCCGTGCGGGAGCATCATCGTCCCGCGCAGCTGCTCGTCCGCGTGGCGGACGTTCAGGCCCAGGTTCATGTGCACCTCGACCGTCTCGTCGAACTTCGCCGCGGGCGCACCCTTCAGGATCCGGATCGCCTCGACCGGCGTGTACAGGTGCTCGCGGTCGACGGCCGAGCGGGCCTCGTTGTACTTCCTGCCGTGCTGTGCCATCAGGCGTCCACCTCCACACCCATCGAACGGGCCGTCCCGGCGATCACGAGCATCGCCTGCTCGACGTCGCGCGCGTTCAGGTCCTGCATCTTCGTCTCGGCGATCGAGCGCAGCTGGTCGCGGGTCAGCTTCCCGACCTTGCTGCGGTTGGGCTCGGCAGAGCCCTTCTCGAGCCGGAGCGCCTCCTTGATCAGGACCGCCGCCGGCGGCGTCTTCGTGATGAAGTCGAAGCTCCGGTCCTCATAGACCGTGATCTCGACCGGGATGATGCGGCCGTTCTCCTGGGCGGTCTGCGCGTTGAACGCCTTGCAGAACTCCATGATGTTGACGCCGTGCTGACCGAGCGCGGGTCCGACGGGCGGCGCGGGGTTCGCCTGCCCGCCGGGGATCTGCAGCTTGATCACGGTGAGAACCTTCTTCGCCATACGAATCCTTTAGTCGAGCTTCTTGACCTGGTCGAAACCGAGCTCGACCGGGACCTGGCGCTCGAAGATGTCGACGAGCACCTTGAGCTTCTGCTGGTCGGGGTTGACGTCGACGATCTCGCCGTCGAAGTCGGAGAGCGGCCCCGATGTCACCTTCACCGACTCGCCGAGCGCGTACTCGATCGTCGTGCGCGCGCGCTCGCCGCCGGCCGCCTGCCCGGTCTTGAGGATGCGGTCGACCTCGGGCTGCGACAGCGGCACCGGCTTCGAGCCCGCGCCGACGAAGCCGGTCACGCCGGGCGTGTTCTTGACGACCGTCCAGGCGTCGTCGTTCAGGTCCATGTTCACGAGCACGTAGCCCGGGAGGACCCGCTTCTCGGCCTGCACCTTCTGGCCGTCCTTCGTCTCGATCACCTGCTCGGTCGGGACGACGACGCGGCGGAAGCGCTGCCGCTGCCCCATCGACTCGATGCGGTGCTCGAGGTTGGCCTTGACCTTGTTCTCGTGGCCGGAATAGGTGTTGACGACGTACCAGCGAAACATGCGATTCCTTTACTGACCGAGGAAGACCTTCTGGACGACGTGCTTCCAGACGATGTCGTTGACGTAGAGGTAGGAGCCGACGACGATGCAGGCGATCAGCACGACGACCGTGCCCTGGATCACCTGGTTCTGGCTGGGCCACTCCACCTTCTTGAGCTCCGCCCAGGACTCCTGGACGAAGTGACCGCGGCGGCGCTCCTCCGGCTGCGCCTGCGGCCGGACGGCGGGGTGGCG
This sequence comes from Gaiellaceae bacterium, assembly GCA_036403195.1. Lineage (GTDB taxonomy): Bacteria > Actinomycetota > Thermoleophilia > Gaiellales > Gaiellaceae > PALSA-600. Next base: position 18,629 of record DASWRL010000063.1, on the reverse strand, counting down.
CTCCGAACGGGCGTCGGCCACGGCGCTAGCGCGTCTCCCGGTGCGCGGTGTGCGTGCCGCACCAGCGGCAGTACTTCGAGAACTCGACGCGGTCGGGCGTGTTCCGCTTCGACTTCGTCGTCTGGTAGTTCCGCCGCTTGCAGTTCGTGCAGGCGAGCGTGATCGCAACTCTGACTCCGGTCTTCGCCATGTCTCTCTCTGGAAGGTGGTGGGCCCGGGCACGCTGACGCACTGCCCTCGGGCCGCGGGATTGTAGCGGGACCCCGCCGTCGCGGCCCGGAGCCGCGTCCGGAGTAGCGGCGGGTGGGCTCGAACCACCGACCTTCGGGTTATGAGTCCGACGCTCTAACCAGCTGAGCTACGCCGCCAGGCGGCGGCATTGTACCGACGTCCTGGCCGCGCTCTAGCCTCCGGGGCCGTGGACGCGGAGAGCTGCTGGCGCTGCGGCGCGACGATGGAATGGCGTCACGGCACGTGGCAGTGCGCGCGCTGCCGGTTCAAGCTCGGCTGCTGCGAGGGCGACCCCCAGACCGCCTGCGAACCGGCGCCGCCGGCCCCCGCGTCGCACCGCGACGGCTGATCCGCACGAGCCGCCTTCGGTTTGAATGGGCGGGTGCTTCCCCGCCTCCTCCGCGAGAACGCCGACTTCCGCCGGTACTTCATCGGCCAGGCGGTGTCGCTCGTCGGCGACCAGATCACGCTGATCGCGCTGCCGCTCACGGCGGTCCTGGCGCTCGACGCGTCCGCGGCCCAGATGGGCGCGCTGACGACGGTGGCGCTCGTCCCGAACCTGCTCTTCTCGCTCCACGCCGGCAGCTGGGTCGACCGCCGCGCCGGCCGCCGCCAGGTGATGCTCGCGACCGACGTCGCGCGCGGGCTGCTGATAGCGACCGTCCCGGTCGCCTACGCGTTCGGCCACCTCACCTGGGCGCAGCTGTACGCCGTCGCGTTCGGGACGGGCACGCTCGCAGTGTTCTTCTACGTCGCCTACGGAGGGTTCTTCCAGACGATCGTCGAGCGCGAGGACTACGTCGCAGCGAACTCGCTCTCGCACGGGAGCCGCGCGTTCTCGTTCCTCGCCGGGTCGAGCCTCGGCGGCATCCTCGTCCAGGTGCTGCGCGGGCCGTACGCGCTCGCGCTCGACGCGGTCTCGTACTTCTGGTCGGCGCTCTTCATGAGCCGCGTTCGCGCTCCCGACCCTCCCGTCGAGGCCGAAGGCGACGACGCCGGCGTGCTCGCAGGGGCACGCTGGATCCGGGGCAATGCGATCGTGCGCGCGGAGCTGCTCGGCGTCGCGACGCTCAACCTCTTCAACTTCATGTTCTTCGCGCTGTTCCTCCTCTACGCGACGCGCTCGCTGCACGTCCGGCCGGGCACGCTCGGCGTGGTCCTCGGCGCCGCGTCGATCGGGACGGTGCTCGGGTCGGTCGTCACCGGCCGGATCGCGCGCCGCATCGGCCTCGGCCCGGCCTTCCTGATCGGCTGCTTCCTGTTCCCGGCGCCGCTCATCCTCGTGCCGGCCGCCGGCGGGCCGCACTGGCTCGTCGTCGCGCTCCTCTTCGTGTCGGAGTTCGTCTCGGGCTTCGGGCTCATGCTGCTCGACATCCTGGCCGGGTCGATCTCGGCGGGGATCATCCCGCCGGGCCTCCGCTCGCGCGTCTCCGGCGCGTTCATGCTCGTGAACAGCGGCATCCGCCCCGTCGGCACCGCCCTCGGCGGCGTGCTCGGGACGTTCATCGGCGTGCGCCCGACGCTGTGGATCGCCACGGTCGGCGCGCTCGCCGGGATGCTGTGGCTGATCCCGTCCCCGATCCGCACGCTCCGCGACGTCCCCGAGGAGGCACCCGGATGACGCAGGATCCGCTGCAGCTGTTCCACGAGTGGGTCGAGGGCGACGAGATGGTGCTCGCGACCGCGACCGCGGACGGGCGGCCGTCCGCGCGGTGCCTCCTGCTGAAGTCCGCCGACGCGCGCGGCTTCACGTTCTTCACCGGCACGACCTCGCGCAAGGGGCGGGAGCTCGACGCGAACCCGCGCGCGGCGCTCCTCTTCCGCCGCGAGGGCATCCAGGTGCGGGTCGAGGGCCGGGTCGAGCAGGTCCCGCCGGCGGAGTCCGACGCGTACTGGGCGACCCGGCCGCCGGCCTCGCGGCGGAGCGCGGCGGCCTCGCACCAGTCGGAGCCGATCGGCTCGCGGGCGGAGCTCGAGGCGGCGGTGGCCGCGCAGCCCGAGGAGCCCGCGCGGCCGGAGCGCTGGGGCGGCTACCGGCTCGTCCCGGACACCTACGAGTTCTGGCGCCACCGCGACGACCGCCTGCACGAGCGTCACCTGTTCAGGGCACGCGCGGGCGGATGGGAGGTGCTACTGCTCCAACCGTGAGGCTCGCCGCCGCCGCCGCGGCCGTCTGTGCGCTCGCCGCCGCCCTCGCGGCGGCCGCCTGGACTGCCGGCTCCCCGCCGCCGCAGGTCGGCGGCTGCCCCGTCTTCCCGGCCTCGAGCCCCTGGAACGAGCGGGTCGACTCGCTGCCGGTCGCGCCGGGCTCGTCGGCCCTTGTCGCGTCGATCGGCCTCTCCGCGGGCGTGCACGCGGACTTCGGCAGCGGGCTCTGGGAAGGAGGCCGGATCGGCATCCCGTACGTCGTCGTGCACGGGCGTCGCACGCCGAAGTCGCGCGTCCGCTTCGAGTACGCCGACGAGAGCGACCGCGGCCCGTACCCGATCCCGCCGAACGTCCCGATCGAGGGGCAGCCCGCGAGCCCGAGCGACGGCGACCGGCACGCGCTGATCGTCGACCGCGACACCTGCCGCCTGTACGAGCTCTACGCGCTGCGGCGCACCGCCTCGGGCTGGACCGCCGGCTCGGGCGCCGTCTTCGACCTGCGCTCGACACGGCTCCGGCCCGCGGGCTGGACGTCCGCCGACGCGGCCGGCCTCGCGATCCTGCCGGGGCTCGCCCGCTGGGACGGCGACGCCTCGACCGGCACGATCCGCCACGCGCTCCGGTTCACCGCGCCGCGGACCCGCCGCGCGTACGTCTCCCCCGCGCGCCACTTCGCGAGCGACTCGGACGACCCGGCGCTCCCGCCGATGGGGCTGCGGGTGCGACTGAAGGCGAGCGTCGACATCTCGAAGCTCCCGCCGCAGGCGCGGATGGTCGCGCAGGCGATGAAGACCTACGGCCTGATCCTGGCCGACAACGGCTCGCCGTGGTACGTCTCGGGCGCGCCGAGCCCGCACTGGTCGAACGACGCGCTACACGCGCTCGGGGCTCTGCACGGGTCCGACTTCGAGGTCGTCGACACCGCCGGCCTGCGCCCGTAGCGACACCGTGAACGTCGTCCCGCCGGGGCCGCTCGCGACGCGCACGTCGCCGCCCATCGCCGTCGCGAGCTGCTTCACGATCGCGAGGCCGAGGCCGCTCCCGACGAGCCGGTCGCGCCCGATCTTGTCGTAGAGGTAGAAGCGCTCGAACGCGTGCGGCAGGTCGCCCGGGGGGATTCCCGGCCCCGTGTCCGCGACGACGAGCCCGTCCCGCGACGCGGCGACCGTCACGGTCCCGCCGGAGGGCGTCTCGCGGAGGGCGTTCTCCACCAGGTTCGAGGCGATCTGCAGGAGCCGGTCGGCGTCTCCCTCGACCCACGTCTCCTCGGCGCGCCCGACGAGCTCGACGCCGAGCTCCCGCGCGGTCGGCTCGTGCCGGCGGACCGCCTCGCGCGCCACCGCGGCCAGGTCGACCGGCTCGCGCCGGACCGCGAACTCGGACCGGTTCATCCGCGCGAGGTCGAGCAGGTCCCGGACGAGGCGCTCGAGCCGCCCCGACTCCGTCACGATCGTCCGCGCGGCCTCGTCGGGCTCGAACGCGCCTTCGGCGAGCCCCTCGGCGTATCCCCGGATCGCCGTCAACGGCGTCTTCAGCTCGTGGCTCACCGAGAGCAGGAAGTTCCGCTCGGCCTCGCGCGACGCGGCGAGCTCGACGGCCATCTGGTTGAACGCGTCGGCGAGCCCCTGCAGCTCGACCGTGCCCTCGCGCGCGAGCGGCTCGTGCCGCTCCGCCGACGCGAGCGCGCGGGTCGCCGCGGCGACGCGCCGCAGCGGCCGCGCGATCGACTGCGCGACGACGTACGACAGGGCCGCCGCGAGCGCGACGCCGACGAGCGCCGCGAGGAGGAGGTCCGTCAGGAAGGGCCGCCACGCCGCCTCGCGGACCGACGCCGGCCGGAGGAGCAGCATCCCGAGGTGCGGGATCGTCCTGTACGAGTACAGCTGCCGCTCGCCGCCGTACGTCGTCTCGCCGTCGCTCGAGCGGGCGACGGAGGGGACGAGAGGCGCCAGGACGGTGCGCCGCTGCACCATGATCAGCACCGAGCCCGCCTGCTGGTTCCCGCGGCGGTAGCTCACGTGCTGGCGCCGGTCGAGCGCGAGGTCGTCGGCCTGGTGCGCGAGCGCGGCCGCCTGGGTGCGGTCGACCTGCCGCCGCGTCAGGATCGCGCCGATCCCGATCGTCAGCGCCAGCGTGAGCGCGAGTGCCGCGAGCGTCGCCGCGAACAGGCGCGCCCGGAGCGATCTCATGCGACCGCTTTGTAGCCGGTCCCCCGCAGCGTCCGGATCAGCTCGGGCCGGCCGAGCTTCCGCCGGAGCTGCGCCACGTGGACGTCGACGGTGCGCGTGCCGCCCGGATACTCCTGGCCCCACACGCGGTCGAGCAGCAGGTCGCGCGAGACGACCACCCCGGCGTTCGCCATGAAGAAGGCGAGCAGGTCGAACTCCTTCGCCGTCAGCTCCACGAGGCGGCCGCCGACGGTGACGTCGTGCGACTCGCGGTCGAGGACCACGTCGCCGAGCGCGAACCGCTCGCGCCGCTCGTGCGGCTCCGTGCGCCGGAAGATCGCCTTCATCCGCGCCACGAGCTCGCGCGGCGAGAACGGCTTCGTCAGGTAGTCGTCGGCCCCGACCTCGAGGCCGATCACGCGGTCGGGCTCCTCGTCGCGCGCCGTGAGCATGAGGATCGGCACCTCCGACTTCGCGCGGATCGCCCGGCAGACGTCGAACCCGTCCATCCCGGGGAGCCCGATGTCGAGCACGACGAGCTTCACCGGGTGCCGCTCGAGCTCGACGAGCGACTCCTCCCCCGACCGCACCCAGACGACGCGGTAGCCGCTCTTCTGGAGGTAGCCGCGCACGAGCTCCCCGACCGACGGCTCGTCCTCGACCAGGAGGATCGTTCCGGCCATGCCCGGATTATGGAAGGCGTGTCACACGGACACGCACCGCGGGCCCGTCGTCGATCCGCATCGTCATGGCGAAGAGGCCCCGCCGCAGGTACGCGGGCCGCGGCCCGAAGCCGCGGAACACGATCATCGTCGCCGGCGAGAGCGTGATCGGGACGACGCTGCCGTCCGCCTCACGCAGCTTGATCTGCGTCGCCGTGACCTGCGCGACCCGGCCGCGGTCGAGGCTCAGCGTGTGCCACTCGCCGTTGATCCGCCTGTTGACGTCGACGTGCGTCCACGCGCCCGAGAGCTTCGGGAACGGCGGCGGGCCGTTCTTGGCCGTCGCCGACCCGGTCGAGACGGCGACCGCCGCGGCGATCGCGAGCGTGAGGAGCGCGCGCATGTCCACGAATCATCCCGCAGCGGGTGACGCGCCGGTTGCGCGGACGTAAGCGGGGCGTAAAACGACGGCCGCCGGCTCATCGCCGGCGGCCGTGTCACCTCGAAGCCTCACGCGTGGTCGGTGGGTCAGTTGGCACCTCGGCCCGACCTCACCCGTCAATGTGCCTTCGACCTCGCTCTCCGGCTCGAAATCCTTCCCTCCCGACCGGACGGAGCCGGTCGCCTCTGCAACGTCCGTACCACCCGCTGGGATTCGCGCTCCCTCGCCCGGATCCTGCCGACGGATCATCCGTGCGCGCCGGGCCGGCCGCAACGGCGCGTTCGACCCATGGGCCGCGCTCGCGTGGAGGATGGGACCGCGAGCCCTGGTCGCGCACGGCGGCTGCGCCGAGGATTGCACCGTGCGCGTCGCCGCCCTCTTCGCCGCAGTGGCCGCGCTCGCGGCGCTCGCCGCGGGCGCCGACGGCGCCCGGTCGACCGAACGGTCGCTCGGGGCGTTCCGCGGCACCGGGACGTGGATCTCGATCTACGACCGCACGGCACGGCGGCGCCCCGCCGAGGTCGCCGCCCGGCTCCGTGAGTACGGCATCGACACGCTGTTCCTCCAGACGTCGAACGACCGCCAGCGGCGCGCAGTCGCACACCCCGTGGCGACGGCGCGGCTGCTCGACGCCGCGCACGACGCAGGGGCTCGCGTCGTCGGCTGGTACGTCCCCGGCTTCCGCTCGCCGCGGCGCGACGTCGAGCACGCGCTCGCCGGCGCCCGCTTCCGGTCGCCGCGCGGCGACGGCTTCGACGCGTTCGCGCTGGATGTCGAGTCGACGGAGGTCCGCTCGCTCGCCACCCGGTCGGCGCGCGCCGTCGCGGTCGCGCGGCGCGTGCGCGCGGGGCTTCCCGTGGGCCTCGCGCTCGGCGCGATCTCGATCGACCCGGCCGGCGCGCGGTACTGGGACGGCTATCCGTTCGCCGGTCTCGCGCGCAGCGTCGACGTGTTCCTGCCGATGGAGTACTTCACCTACCGCGCCCGCGGCGCGACGCGCGTCGGCGGCTACAGCAGGCGCGACGTCGCGCTCGTCCGGCGGCTGGCGGGCGACCCCGCGTTCCCGGTCCATCCGATCGGCGGCGTCGCGCGGGCGGCGACGCTCCCGGAGCTGCGCGCGTTCCTCCGGGTAAACCGGCGCGAGATCGGCGTCTCGCTCTGGGAGTACGGGGAGACGAGCGTGACGGAGCTCGCGCTGCTGGCCGCACGCTGATCAGTCGGGTGGAGCGACGGTCGTGCGCGAGAGCCGCCGCGCGCGCCCCTCGGCGATCGCGGTCCCGAGGGCGCCGTCGAACCTCCCCGGCCCCCACCTGCGCGCGCCGAGCCGCTGCTCGAGCTCCGCGATCCGCATCGGCCCGCCGTCCGCCAGCGCCGCCGCGATCGCGGTGATCTCACGGTCGCGGAGGGACGGGTGCGCGCGGCGCGTGGCGCCGGCCGTCCCGAGCATCCCCGGCGAGTAGAAGGTCTCGCCGGCGCCGGGGCCCGGCCGGTACCGCGGCGTCCGGTGCCGCTCCTCGCGGGCCTGCCAGCGCCGCTCGCTCTCCTCGTCGGCGGCGCCGTCTTCGCCGGGCAGGCCTCCCTGCTCGGCCTCCTCCGCGGTCAGGGGCTTCGCGATGTCCTCGAGCGGAGCATTCTCGGCCTTCACCCCGAGGAAGATCTCCGCGATCCCGCCGACCGCCATCACGCCGGCGCCGATCAGGAACGCGACGGCCACCCAGCCGCGGCTGTTCGTCGCGATCAGATGGCCGAAGAGCAGCGGGCCGACGATGCCGCCGAGCCCGGTGCCGACCGCGTAGAAGAAGGCGATCGCGAGCGCCCGCGTCTCCATCGGGAACACCTCGCTCACCGTCAGGTAGGCGGCGCTCGCGCCGGCCGACGCGAGGAAGAACGTCCCGAACACGAACGCCTCGAACACCCAGGGCGAGTGCAGCGTGTGTCCCACGAACAGGAACGCGAGCACCGCCGCGACCGCAGCGGACCCGAGGTACGTCCCGCTGATCATCGGGATCCGCCCGACGGTGTCGAACAGGCGGCCGAGCAGGAACGGCCCGAGGAAGTTCCCGACCGCGAAGACGATGATGTAGACGGGAACGAACGACGACGACACGCCGTAGAACGTGCTGAAGAGGTCGCCGAGGTTGAAGGTGACGCCGTTGTAGAGGAACGCCTGCCCGACGAAGAGCGCGAGCCCGAGGAAAGCGCGCTTCGGGTAGAGCGAGAACGCCGTGTGCGCGATCGTGCGGAACGGGATCACCTCGCGCTGACGCACGCGGATCGAGTCGTCGACCTCCTCGAGGCGTTCGCCGGTGTCGCTCTCGATCCCCTCCTCGATGCTGCGGACGATCGACTCCGCCTCCTCCTCGCGGCCGTGGATGAAGAGCCAGCGCGGGCTCTCGGGGACGGCGCGGCGGACGAACATGATCGTCAGGCCGAGGATGGCGCCGAGGCCGAACGAGATGCGCCAGCCGACGTCCTTCGGGAACGCCGAGCTGAGCAGGACGAGCGCGAGGGCGGATCCCGCCGCCGAGCCCACCCAGTACGAGCCGTTGATGATCAGGTCGACGCGCCCGCGCACGCGCGCCGGGATCAGCTCGTCGATCGCAGAGTTGATGGCCGAGTACTCGCCGCCGATCCCGGCACCGGTGAAGAACCGGCAGAGGTAGAAGTACCAGGCGGTCCACGAGAACGCCGTCGCGACCGTGGCGATGATGTACACCGCGAGCGTCGCGACGAACAGCTTCTTTCGTCCGAACCGGTCGGTGAGCTGCCCGAAGAAGAGCGCGCCGACGCACGCGCCGGCGACGTAGACAGCGGCTGCGGTGCCGATCCCGCCGGCGCCGATCGCGATGCCGCTCCCTTTCTCCGTCAGGCGGGACGCGATCGAGCCGACGATCGTGACCTCGAGGCCGTCGAGGATCCAGACGGTGCCGAGCCCGGCGACGACGAGCCAGTGGAACCGCGACCACGGAAGCCGGTCGAGCCGGCCCGGGATCCGGGTCTCGATCACTCCGGTCGCTGCACTCACGGCGCACGCGGTACCCCGCCCGCCGGTGCGTAATCATGTCCGGCAACGTGCCTGCCGCCTGTCGCCTGTTCGGCCACCGCTTCCGCTTCGCCGCCGAGAGCGCGACGCTGCGGTGGACGTGCGCGCGCTGCGGCGCGTCCGGCGGCGAGAAGACGTACGAGTCGGCAGAGGACGCGCAGCGGTTCGCGCGTGCGTTCGACCGCGAGGACCGCGCCGACCTGGGGCGGCGGGCGCCGCTGGTCGCCGGCCTGCCGCTCCGCATCGCCGCGTTCGTCAGGCGCCGCCGGGTCTGACACGATCGCGGGTGGACGTGGCCGACGACGGGATCACGATGGACGAGCTCCAGCTCGCGGCGCGGAACCACGGGCTGCCGCTGGAGGCGCTGCGGTGGGCGGTCACGCCGGTCGGCCTGCACTACCTGCTCGTCCACTACGACATCCCGCAGGTGGACGACACCTGGCGGCTCGAGCTCGACGGCGAGGTCGATGCGCCGGCGTCGCTCTCCCTCGAGGACCTGCGTGCACTGCCGTCGCACGAGGTCGTGGCGACGATGGAGTGCGCGGGGAACGGCCGCGCGCGCCTCGTCCCCCGGCCGCTCAGCCAGCCGTGGCTGCACGAGGCGGTCGGGACGGGACGCTGGCGCGGAGTACGCCTCCGCGACGTCGTCGCGTTCGCGCGCGCGAGGCCCGGGGCGACCGAGATCGTCTTCACGGGGCTCGACCACGGCGTCGAGGGCGGCGAGGAGCAGGCGTTCCAGCGAAGCCTTCCCCTCGAGCTCGCGCTGGGCGACGAGGTGCTGCTTGCGTACGAGCTCAACGGCGCGCCGCTGCCGCCGCAGCACGGGTACCCGCTCCGGCTGCTCGTCCCGGGCTGGTACGGGATGACGAACGTGAAGTGGCTCTCGCGGGTCACGCTCGCCGACGAGCCGTTCACCGGCTACCAGCAGGCGCGCGGGTACCGGATGCGTCATGCCGAGACGGACGAGGGCGTGCCGCTGCAGCGGATGCTGCCGCGCGCCCTCATGGTGCCGCCCGGGATCCCCGAGTTCATGACCCGCGAGCGGGCGGTGACGCCGGGTCTCGTGGCGCTGCAGGGGCGCGCGTGGTCCGGCCACGGCGCGATCGAGACCGTCGAGGTGAGCGCCGACGACGGCGCGACGTGGGCCGCGGCCACGCTCGAGCCGCCCGAGCTCGGCCCCTGGGCGTGGCAGCGCTGGACCTTCGACTGGCGTGCGACACCGGGAGAGCACGTGCTGGCGTGCCGCGCGCGCGACGCGGCAGGAAACACCCAGCCGCTCGAGGCGGCGTGGAACGTCGGCGGGTACGCGAACAACGCGGTGCAGCGCGTCCGCGTCGTCGTCACGAGCCTCTAGGAGCGCCTACTCCTCGAGCGCGGTCATGACGTCGCCGAGCTGGCGGCGGATGCGGTCGAGCTGCGCCGTCCGCTCCTCGAGGGCACCGGCGTGCTCGAGCGCGGCGCGCTCTGCCTCCTCGACCGCGCGCGTGCGCTCCTCGAGGGCCTGCTCGAGCTCCGCGATCCGCGCCTCGTACTGCTCCGTCCTGACCCGCAGCTCCTGCTGCTGCTGGCGCACGGCGGCGGCCTGCGCGAGCAGGCGGTCGGCCACGGCCTGCGCCTCGTCTGCGAGGTCCGCAGCGGGATCGTCGGAGTCGATCTGCACCTCGCGGAGCGGCTCGGCGCGGGTGACGGGAAGCGGCATGACGGCGGCGAGGGGCGCGTGCTCGGGCTCGACCTCGTCCTCTCCGGGCGGCGGCTCGGGCTCCGGGTCGGGCACGGCCTCGATCGCGGGCGGCGACGACGGCTCGAACTGCCCGGGCGGCTCCTGCCCCGCGGCGCCGCCGGCGCTCTTCAGGAGGTCGCTGCGGAGCCCGGCGTCGAGCGCCGACTTCGGGACGACGATCATGACCGTCTCCTCGCCGATCACGTCGCGGAGCGCGGCGAGGCGGTGCTCGGTCGGCTCCGCGACGGCGACGACGACGCGGCCGCCCTCGATGCGCGTGGGGAGCGCCTCGAGGCGCTGGGCGTCCTCGCGGGAGAGCCGGGCGAGCGCGTCGGCGTCGAACCAGATCGACGAGCGCTCGACGTAGTCGAGCCCCCACTGTGCGGCGAGCAGCCGCGCCACGTCGTCCTCGGTGACGAGCCCGCGGCGGACGACGACCTCGCCGACGCGCTCGCCGGTGCGGCTCCCCTCGTAGAGAGCCTCGTCGAGCTGCGCCTGCGTGAGGAACCCCGCCTCGATGAGGAGCTGCCCGAGGGGCGTGCGCGCAGGTTGTTCAGCCCCGGCCAAGGCCTCGGACGTCACGCGCTCATCCTCCGTCGCCGTCATCGATCACCCAATCCGCCTCGTCACCTCTTCGGCCGATTCGGCGCGCGAGGCGCTCCCTCGTCCGAGTGGTACTGCGCCGGGCGGCTCAGGTGGCGCGCCAGCGCTGGCGCCGGCGGCGCCGTGCGGCCGCGCCCGACACCGAGACGAGCACGACCACGCTGAGCGCGCCGACCGCGCCGAGGACGAGGAGCTCGATCGTGTGGTGCGAGAGATTGCGATGCGACGCGTGCCTCGCCGCCGGCTGCACGAGCTCCGAGTCGTGCGAGGCGAGCGAGCTCGAGGTCGTATCGACCTTGTGACCGAGTTTCGACACGCCGAAGACGGCGGCGCCGAGGATTGCGGCCACGAGGAGGACGTCGACGACCCTGCGCATGGATCGCTTATCGGCCGCGAGGGGCCCGGACCCAACCCCCTTCAGGTGCGGCCGTCGCGGGCGGCGTGCACGAGAGCGGCGAGCGCCGCCGCGAGGAGCACGATCCCGAACGCGACCGCGAGGGGGCCGTCGTTCCCGCCGTGCCGGACCCCGGTCGCCGCGAGCCGCGTCGGCGCTGCGGGGAGCGCGTGCCTCTGCGGCCTCGTCGCGCGCGGCGCCGGCCGGGCCGGCGCAGCCGCCTTCGCCGTCGGGCGCGGGCGGACGGCGAGGAGCCGCCGGTAGTCGGCCGCGGAGCCGAACCCCGCCGGCGCCCGCCCCGGGAGCGCCGTGGGCGGCAGCACGTGGACGTGCTGCGGGAGCGGCCAGCCGCGCAGATAGGACGTGGGATCGACGGCCCCGTCGTAGCCCAGGTAGAGGAGCGGCGCCGGGTGGACCTCGAAGTGGAGGTGCGGCTCGGTCGTGAACGCGTCACCCGTGTTGCCGACGAAGCCGAGGACGTCGCCGCGGCGGACGTCCACGCCGTTCCGCGCGAGCCGCGTGTACCCCGAGAGATGCGCGTAGTAGAAGTCGTTCCCCGCGCGGTCGACGAGCCACAGGCGCCAGCCGCCGACCCGGTTCCAGCCGACGGCGAAGACGGTGCCGTCGGCGACAGCGACGGCGGGCGTGCCGAGCGGGGCGAAGAGGTCGTCGCCGTGGTGCCAGCCGCCGGGGACGTCGGACCGCTCGGCGCCGTAGGTGTCGCCCCAGTCGGCGCCCGTGGCGACGGGGAAGACGTAGCCGGAGCCCCCGAGCCCGGGCGTCGCCGCGAGCGGCTGCCGGCCGACACGGCGCGGATGCGTCCGCCGGGCGGGCTTCGGGCGCACGGCGGGGTGCCGCTTCGCCGTGGGCGCCTTCACGGGACGGGCCGGCGCCGGCTTCGGCTTCGGCTTCGGCGTGGTCGCCGCCTGCGCGGGCGGCGCCGGCGCCGGTGCGGTCGTGGTCGCCGGGGGCGGCGGCGCGGGTGCCGCGCTCGCGGGCGCCCGGTTCGCGGCGGCGTAGCCGATCAGGACGATCGTCCCGGCGGGGAGCCCTGCGTGCGCGCGGTCGAGGCGGAGCTCGAGCGCCGCCGCCCACCACGTGAGCGGCCGCAGGCGGTCGAGCTCGACCTGCGCGCGGATCGTCAGCGTCCCCCAGCTCGAGACCGCGACGGTCGCGCCCGGGATCGGGTCGACACTGCTCCCGGCGACGGCGAGCTTCTCGACGTGGACGCGGAGGTGCCACCCGGAGCCGTCGCCCTCGGCCGGCAGGAGGTCGGCCCGGAGCGCCCCGCCCGAGACGGCGCCGTCGAAGACGCTCCAGCTCGTCGCCGCCGCATGCGTGCCCCCGGGCGCGTCTGCTTCGACGCAGCCGGCCGCACCCGCGGCCGCGCCCGTGAGCTCGACTCCGGCCTGCGGGTCCGCGAAGGCGGGCGCGGCGGCGCCGGCGGCGGTCGCGGCGGAGACGGCCGGCCCTTCGGTGACGGGCGCGGTCGCGTCCGGGCGGACGATCGCCACGAGGCCTGCCGCGGAGCAGGGGGTCGTCGTCGTCGTCGGGTCGGCCCTCGCGGTGGCCGTCGCGACGAGCGCCGCGAACAGGGCGCAGAGCGCCGTTGCACGTGCCACGGGGCCCATGATGCCCGAGGTATCGGCGTTTCAGGGCAGTCGCGCGAGGGTGTCGAGCAGCCGGAGCGGCATCCGCGCCGTCCCGGTCACGTCGGCCGGGGCGGCGACCTCGCCCAGGAGCAGGCGCTCGACCGACCGCCAGAGGAGCTGCGTGCGGGCGATCCGCCAGCTCGCCCGCGGCCACCGGTCGAGCGCGCGCTTGAGCTTCCACGAGGCGCCGTGGAGGCGCCCGAGCTCGGCGTCGAGGCGCTGCGGGTAGGCGTCCAGCCGCCCCGTGAGGATCGCCTCCGCCGCGAGCCGCGACGACACGAAGCACTCGTACATCCCGTCGCCCGACACCGGGTCGATCAGGCCGGCTGCGTCGCCGACGAGCACGCCGCGCTCGCCCGCGACGCGGGTCTCGCGCGTCCGGAGCGGCAGGCGGTGCCCGCGAAGGCTCTCGAGCTGCGCCGGGTCGAGCCCGTGCGCGTCGCAGACGCGGGCGAGGTGCTCCCGGATGCGCGGGCCTTCCGCCTGCCAGGCCCCGACGCCGACGTTCACGTGGTCGCCCTTCGGGAACACCCAGCCGTACCCGCCGGGGATGTCCGCGAGCTCGACGACGGCGCGCCTCGCGTAGCGGTCGCGATCGACGACGCCGTAGGCGACGTTGCCCTCGTAGGCGACGCCCTGCACGATCCCGCCGCCGAGCCCCAGCGCCTTCGCGGTCGTGCCGTTCGCGCCGTCGGCCCCGACGACGACGTCGGCCGGCGCGTCCGTGACGTCGACGGTGGTGCCCGTGCGCACCTCGACGCCGCGTTCGCGTGCGGCGTCGAGGAGGAACGCGTCGAGCCGCCGGCGCTGCGTCATCCGGATCACGGGCGCAGCGGCGTGGCGGACGACGCCGTCGCCGAACCGGAACCGGAGCTCGACGACGTCCACCTCCTCCTCGACGACGGGCGTCGGATCGACGGGGCACTGCGCGAACGCCCGCGTCGTGAGGCCGCCCCCGCACGGCTTGTCGCGGGGGAACGCCGCCCTGTCGACGAGGAGGACGCGCGCGCCGGCGTCGGCGAGCCGGATCGCCGTCGTCGAGCCGGCCGGGCCGCCGCCGACGACGAGCACGTCGAAGTGCGCCATTTGCGTGAGGGTACAATCCGCGCTCCCCGGGGGTGTGCCCGAGCGGCCAAAGGGAACGGGCTGTAAACCCGTCGGCTCAGCCTACGGAGGTTCGAATCCTCCCGCCCCCATGCTGCGTCTCGCGCGGCCGCTCGAACTGCGGCGCCCGCGTCGCGGGCGCCGCAGCCGTCGCGGATCAGAGGGGCGTGGTGGGCGCGGTCGTCTGAACCGCGACGAGCGTGCCGTCTGTGCACGCGATCCCGACCGCGTCGCCGGGCTCCAGCCCGTCGAGCGACGGGGACGAGGCGCCGACGTGGCACGACACCGTGCCGCCGTCGGTCGTGACGCTGATCGTGCCGTCACCGAGCGCGCTGATCGTGCCGCGCGCCTTGAGCGTCGTGTGGACGCCGCCGGTGGGCGGCGTCGGCGCCGGGCTCGCGCCGCCGTCGCCGCCCGCGGGAGCGGGCCTGACGAGCAGGAGCTCCATCGTCGACGCGCGGCAGCCGATGCCGATCCGGTCGCCCTCCTTGAGGCTCGCCGTGCGCGGAGAGAGCGCGGTGATCGTGCAGGTGACCGGGCCGTGCTCCGTCTGGACCGTGATCGCGTCGGCCGTCACGGTGACGACCGAGCCGACGAAGAACCGGCCGACGTCGCCCGGGCCGAGCGGGACGATCGCGACGAGGACGCCGTTCGCGCACGCTGCCTTGACGTGCGTGCCGACCTTGACCCCGTCGAGCGACGGCGAGCCGTCGCCGAGCGAGCAGGTGAGGTCGCGGTCACCGTCGTGGAGCGTGATCGATCCGTCGTCGAGGCCGGTGACGACGCCGCCGAACTTCACCGGCGCGGTCTCCTGCGCCGCCGCGGCCGACGCGCCGCTGTCCTTCCTGAGCTTCGCGAGCATCAGCCCGTGGTGGCCGCGGTGGACGCAGAGCATCCAGACCGCGTCGCCCACGGAGACCCCCGTGCGCGCGGGGGAGCGCTTGCCGACCCCGCACGTCGTCGTGATCCCCTTGCCGTCCTTGACGGAGACCGACGTCGCCGTGAGGGCCGCGACATGGCCGTGAATCGCCCGGTTCGGAGTCGCCGACGCCGGAAGGGCGAAGGCGACGGCGGCGATCGAGGCCGCAGTGAATAGAGAGAGCCGCTTCATGCGCCGGATCGTCAGCGGGCGCCCGCGCGCCGGTCTCCCCCGATCGCGGGATCCGCGCGAAATCCCTCGTTCGGTACGGGCGGCAGCCGACTCAAGGGTGCACGCCGCGTTGTCGATACCGACACCGTGGGCGCGATGCTTCGAACTGCCGCGCGGAACGCGCCGCTGTCGCTGGCGGCGGCGTGCGTCGCGCTGATCGCAGCCCAGATGCTCACCGGCGCCGGCGGCGCCACCCTCGCGACCTTCGACGACCGCTGGACCTACAACGCCGCGATCGGCCTCGCCGCCCTCAACTGCCTCCTCGTCGCGCGCGCGCGGCCCGACCGCGTCGTGTGGCTCGCGGTCGGGGCGGCGATCGCCGCCTGGGGCGCGGGGAACGTCTACTACACCTTCTGGCTCGAGCAGAGGGCGGTGATGCCGTTCCCGTCGCTCGCCGACGCCGGCTACCTCCTCTTCTACCCGCCCGTCTACGTCGCGCTCGTCGTCCTCTTCCAGAAGGAGGTCCGCGGGATCGTCCCGAGCCTGTGGCTCGACGGCGTCATCGCGGCGCTGACGACCGCGGGAATCGCCGCGAGCGTCGTCTACGACACCGTCGAGGGATCGCTCTCCGGCCTCTCGAAGCCCGCCCTCGCGACGAACCTCGCGTACCCGATCGGGGACGTGATCGTGCTCGGGATCGTCGTCGGAGCCGTCGCCCTGAGCGGCTGGCGGTTCTCGGCCCGCTGGCTCCTGTTCGGCAGCGGCCTCGCCCTCTTCGCGGTCGCCGACAGCGTCTACCTCGTCCAGACCGCGACCGGCTCGTACAGGTACGGCACGCTCCTCGACCTCGGCTGGCCGGCCGGGATGCTCCTGCTCGCCGCGGGAGGGACGCTCTCGTCGAGACGCGTGAGCGCGGCGCAACTCGAGGGCTACCGGCTGCTGGTCGTCCCGGGCATCTTCGGCACCGCGGCGCTCGCGATGGAGATCGTCGACCACTTCCGCCCGTTGAACGCCGTCGGCATCACACTGACGTCGCTCGCGCTCGGAGCGGTGATCGTCCGGATGGCGATGACCTTCACCGACTACGTCCACCTCCTCGACCGGACACGTCGCGAGTCGGAGACGGACGCGCTGACGGGGCTGTGGAACCGCCGCGCGCTCGTCGCCGATCTCGAGGAGGCTGTCCGGGGCGCGGGGCCCTCGCTGCTCCTCTTCTTCGACCTGAACGGCTTCAAGTCGTACAACGACCGCTTCGGGCATCCCGCGGGGGATGCGCTCCTCACCCGCCTCGGCGCGCAGCTCGACGCGTGCGTCGAGGGCACCGGCAAGGCCTACCGCCTGGGCGGCGACGAGTTCTGCGCGCTCGTCGCGGCGGGCCGCGAGAGCGTCGACCGCGTGGTCGCGGCGACGTCGGTCGCCCTCACCGAGGAGGGCGAGGGCTTCCGGATCACGCCGTCCGTCGGCGCCGCCGTCGTCCCGGACGAGGCGGCCGACACGACCGAGGCGCTGAAGATCGTCGACCGGCGGATGTATCGCGACAAGGGCGGCGAGCGGCGCGCGGGGGACGAGGGCCGCCGCATCCTCGAGGCGGTGCTCGAGGCGCGCGACGCCGTCCTCGCCGAGCACTCGTCAGAGGTCGCACGTGTCGCGCTCGCGATCGCGGGCAGCCTGGAGGCGGAGGTGTCGCTCGACACGCTGGCGGCCGTAGCCCGGCTCCACGACATCGGGAAGATCGCCGTGCCGGACTCGATCCTGTTGAAGCCGGGGCCGCTCGACGCGAGCGAGTGGGAGGTCGTCCGGCAGCACACGATCGCCGGCGAGCGGATCGTCGGCCGCGTGCCCGGGCTCGAGCACGTCGCCGACGCGATCCGCGCCTCGCACGAGCGCTGGGACGGCGGCGGGTACCCCGATGCGCTCGCCGGGCAGTCGATCCCGCTCGTGGCGCGGATCGTCGCGGTCGCCGATGCGTACGCCGCGATGACCGCGCGCGACCGCCCCTACCGGCAGCCGGCTGCCGCGGCCGACGCCGAGGCGGAGATCGTCCGCTGTGCGGGGACGCAGTTCGACCCGGGCGTCGTCGCGGCGCTCACCGCGGCGCTCGCGGCCGAGCGGCGCGCTCCGGCCACGGCCGCGGCCTGACTCAGGCCGGTACGAGGACCGCGCAGCGACGCGGGTCGGCGGGCAGCGGCGACGGGCCGATCTTCCACACCGTGTACGCCTCGCCGTCGTGCTCGAGCGCCGATCCCGGCGGCGGCGGCGGCGCGTCGACCTCGGCGAAGGCGTAGCCGGAGGGCGAGCAGATCAGGCGGGTGTGCGACACGGCCGCACGCACGGCCGCGGTGTCGATCGCTGGGTGCTGCTCGATCGCCCGCAGCTTCGCCTCGAGCTCGGCGACGCGCGCGGGCACGTCGACGGCGGCGTCGGCGTCCGACGCCTCGAAGAGCATCGCCTTCAGCCGGGTGCGGTCACGCGCAACGCCCCGAGGCAGTGAGTACGCAGCCACGCAACGGCCTTCGTTGCGGCCTCCGCCGCTCCTTCCGCGCGGCCGCGAACTGTCGCCGGATCAGCGACCGTCGAGCTCGAGCTGCGCGCGAAGTTCGTCGATGCGGCGGTGGAGCGACAGCCGCGCCTCCGAGATTTCCCGCTCCCGCGTCCGCAGCGAGTCGTTCGGGAACGCGTCGAGGCGGTCGTGCAGCCGCCGGCGCGTGTCCGAAACGTGACGCTCCTGACGCTCGAGCTGTTCGAGCTCGACGATCATCGCGTTGATGTCGAAGAAGGTCTTTGCCGCCATGTCGCTCCTATCGACGGGCGGCGGCCTCCGACGATCCCTCGTTCGAGTGACGCGCCGTCGGCCGGTCGCCGCGCCGCGCGACGGCGACCGCGAACCACGCGACGGTGGCGGCGAGCATGACGAGGTCGAGCACGCCGACGACGATCCCCTTCGGGCCGTGAGCGGCGACGACCGCCGCCACGAGCGCGAGGGCGCCGAGGCTCACCGCTCCGGCCGCGGCCTCGACGCCGGCCGAGTCGTACCACGGGCGCGGGAGCGGCGACCCGAGCTCCTCCAGCTCGGCGAGCGCGCGCTCCAGCTCTTCCAGGCGGCGCAGCGCGCGTCGCGCGCGCAGCCGCTGACCGCGGTCGCGGCGCGCGTCGAGCTCCGCCCGGGCCGTCTTCACGAGCGACGTCAGGACGAGCCGGCCGAACTCCCGCCTGCCCGAGCCCGCCCGGCGGTAGGGCCACACGGCTAGCCCTGCTCCGGTCGCCGCCGCAGCGGACCGAGCTTCGCGTCGAGCGCCGCGATCTCCGCACGCAGCGGCTCGAGCTCCGCTCGCAGCGTGTCGATCTTCCGGGCGGCGAAGTCGCTCGCGAACG
>DASWRL010000062.1:0-25509 GCA_036403195.1 Gaiellaceae bacterium | reverse complement strand
CTCGTCGTCCTCGACCGCGGACGCATCTGCGAGGAAGGTGACGTCGGGGCGGTTCTCCGGGCTCCGCGGGACGGCTACACCCGCAGACTCCTCGCTGCTGCACCGACCCTTCCCTCATCCACCACCGCGTCCTCCGCCGGCCTCGGCGCGCTCGACGCAGACAGGAGCACCACGTGACGTACAGACCCGTTCGCCCGACGTTCGACCGCGCGACGCTGATCCGCCGCGACGACGTGGCGATGCAGCTGTGGGGCGACGACGACTCGGGCGAGGTGGCCGACGCGATCTACATCTCGAACGAGAAGATCCACCTGATGGTCTTCACGATGCCCCCCGGAGGCGGCTTCACCCACTCGGGCGAGTTCCGCACCGTCTTCGACGCCGACGAGCTCTACTACGTGCTCGAGGGCGAGCTCGTCATGAACAACCCCGAGACGGGCGAGGTTCGGGTCGCGAGACCGGGCGAGGCGGTGTTCTTCCGCGGCGACACCTGGCACCACGGCTTCACGGCGGGCCTCGAGTCTGCGCGCATCCTCGAGTTCATCGCCCCCGGCCCGCTCAGCGGCAACACGCAGGCGTACGCGCGGACGAAGCCGATGCTGACGGAGCTCAAGGGGGTCGACGACCGCTGGCTCGGCCGGTGGCCGATGGAGCGCGAGGCGGCGCAGGCGGCGGCGACGATGGACCTCGTCGGCGGGAACGACGTGCTCTGGGAGCTCCACGGTGACGAGCGCGTCCTGGTCGGGATCCGCGTCTCCACGGAGCGGATGACGGTGGCGACGGTGCACCTGCACCCGGGCCAGCGCTCCGACCTCCAGGTGCACGAGGGCGACGAGCTCGCGTTCATGCTCGACGGCGAGGCCGGGATCCGCCTGCCGGAGAACGACGGGCAGACGTGGTTCGAGCTCCGCAACGAGGACGGGCTCTACATCCCGGGTGGGACGCCGCACCGGTACCAGAACTTCTCCAGCCGGACGGCGACGCTGTTCGTGATCGTCGGCCCGTCCGACGCGCGCTAGTGCAGGACCGCGGCCTCGCGGTCGGCGTCGACGTCGGCGGCACGAAGCTCGCCGCCGGGCTCGTCGAGCTCCCGGAGGGGAAGGTCGTCGCGCGGCGGCTCGTTCCGACGCGCGCCGAGCGCGGCGGCGAAGCCGTGCTCGCCGACGTCGCCGCGCTCGTGGACGAGCTCGCTCCCGACGAGGCGACGCCCGTCGGCGTCGGCGTGTGCGAGCTCGTCTCGCTCGAGCAGGAGGTGACGAGCGAGTTCATCGTCCGCTGGCGTGGGCTCGCCGTGCGCGAGCGTCTCCGGCGCGCCGGCCGCGTCGTCCTCCAGTCCGACATCCGCGCGGCCGCGCTCGCCGAGGCGCGACTCGGCGCCGGCCGCAGCGCCGGCAGCTTCGGGTACCTCACGGTCGGGACCGGGATCGGGCTCGTCTTCGTGCAGGACGGCGTCCCTTGGCCCGGTGCGCGGGGCAGTGCCGGCACGCTCGGCTACAGCCCACTCCTCGCGCCCGGCGGCACGTCGTACCTCGTCGAGCCGCTCGCGAGCGGCGCGGGACTTGTCGCGCGGTATCGCGACCGCGGCGGCGCCGCCGACGGCGCCGAGGACGTGCTCCGCGCGGCCGCGCGCGGAGACGCCGGCGCGGAGGATGTCGTGCGCGAGGGCGCGATGGTCCTCGGCTCGTGCGTCGGGAACGCCGTCGACCTGCTCGACCCGGAGCGGATCGTGCTCGGCGGCGGCCTCGGCCTCGCTCGCGGCCTCTATCGCGACGCGCTCGTCGGGGCGATCCGCGCGAGCATCTGGTCGGACACGAATCGCTCGCTCGAAATCGTCGAGGCAGAGCTCGGGGTCGATGCCGGCGTCGTCGGCGCCGCACTCGCCGCGTCCGACGCTACGACCTGACGCGGTCCCAGGCGGCGCGCCAGTCGGCGAACGTGGCGACGTCGCCGTCGGCGTGGAGCGGAGGCAGGTCGACGTCCGTCGGCCGCCCGAAGAGCTCCGGCAGGTCGGCCGTCGGGAAGAGCTCCTTGATCTCGTCGGCGACGAGCTCCGCAGCACCTCGGTTGACGGTCCCGCACGGGAGCTTGTCGCACACGATCCGCTGCGCCTCCGCGCCCGTCATCCGGTCGACCCACGCGTATGCGGCGTCGGGGTTCGGCGCGTCGCGCATCAGGCACCACGCGTCGACCCAGGCGTGGTCCCCCTCACGCGGGTGGTACGAGCGGACGTCGGCGCCGCGGCGGCGGGCGACCACCGTCACGCCCTCCCAGCCCGCGCCCGTCGCGAGGGGCTTCGCGCCCGAGATCAACACGTCGTACAGCTCGCGGAGCGCGAGCACCGGCGCCTGCGCCCGCTCCTTCAGGTCGAGCACGGCCTCGATCACCTCGCCGAGCTCCGCGCGTGTCATCCGCAACGGGTCGTCGTGCCCGAGCGCCCGCGCGAAGAGCACGATCTGGTTGTACGGCTCGTCGCGGATCACGACCTTGCCCTGGTACTCGGGCCGCGCGAAGTCGCGCACCGACTCGGGCGGGGAGTCGAGCGCGCCCGCGTTGACCGAGACGGGACACGTCCCCCACACGTACGGGATCGACCAGGTGTCGCCGAAGAACGTCACGAGGCGCGCGAACGTGTCCAGGAGCTCGCCGGTCGCGGGCAGCCGGTCGACGTCGAACGGGACGAGCAGCTCCTCGTCGATCCCGATCCGCGCGAAGCGGTTGTCGATGCAGATGAGATCGATCTCACCGGAGCCGTCGCGCATCCGGTCGATCAGGTCGCGGTCGTTGTCGACGTAGATCGGCCGCACGTCGACGCCCTGGTCGCGCACGGGGCGCGACGCCTCCTCGTCCTCCCAGCCCTCGTACACGACCATCGTCAGCGTTCCGCCCGGCATCGCTCCTCCTCGTCTCGGTGGCGACATCCTCTACGGTGGCGCGGGTCGGCGAGCGTTACTTGCCGGCGCGGTAGGCGCGGCTGGCGGCGCTCTCGAGCGAGGAGGCGATCCCGTCCGCGTTCGAGGGGTTCCGCAGGAAGTCCTGGAAGATCTTGAACTCGCCCTGCCCCACGGTCGCGCCGAACGAGGCCGGCTGCAGGTCGGAGAGGTCGAAGACGAACGCCTTCGCCTTGCCGACTGCCGTCGCCGTCGCCCGCGTGATCGCGTCGGGGTACGCGGAGGCCGGGACCGTCTTCGCCGGCGCGGTGTAGCCGCCGCGCTTGGCCCAGATCGACTGCGCCGCCCCCGTGGCCAGGTAGCTCACGAGCGCCCGGGTCGCCGGCGTGTCCTTGAACATCATCAGCTCGTCGCCGCCGCCCTCGACGAACCCCTTCGTGTTGCCGATCGCCGGGAACGGGAACACGTTGTAGCCGCTGCCGGGCTTCAGCTTGTTCGTGCCGGCGACGACGCCGGGGACGAAGTCGCCCTCGATCACCATCGCCGCCTTCGGCGAGGTGGAGAAGACGTTCGAGACCGACGTCGGGAAGTCCGTCTGGAGCGCTCCGGACGTGCCGCCCGCCATGTTCGCGGACTGCAGGATCGTCCCCATCGTCTTCAGCGCCTTCACGACCGACGGATCCGTCCACTTGATCTTGTGCGTCGAGAGGGCGTTGTACTTCGCGGCGCCCGCCTGCCGGAGGTAGATGTTCTCGAACAGGTCGGTGAGCGTCCACCCGTCCGCCCCGCCGATCGACAGGGGCGTGGTGCCCGACGCCTTGACGGTGCCGATCGCCTTCGCGAACTGCGGCCACGTCGTCGGCGCCTTGACGCCCGCGTTCTTGAAGGACGCGACGTTGTACCAGACGGTCGACTTGTTCGCCGCCTTGATCAGGAGGCCGTAGATGTGGCCCTTGATCTTGCCGATGTTCGCGATCGACGCCGGATAGTTCGCGGCGAGCACCGACTTCGCGAAGTCGAGGCTCTTCAGTGCGCCCTTCTTCTGGAAGTCGGAGACGAGGCCCGGCTGCGACACCGACGCGAGATCCGGCGGGTTCCCGCCGGCCACGGCGGTCGAGAGGACAGTCGGCGTGTTGTCGCCCGTCGACTTGTACGACACCTTGACGCCCGGGTACTTCTTGCTGAACCCGGCGAGCACCGCCTGGAACGCCTTCTGCTCGGCGCCCGTCCACACGCCCACGATCGACACCTTGCCGCTCACGGCCGTGCTCCCGTGCGCCGTCGCACCGGCCTTGCCGATGCCGACGCCTGCGGCGATCGCCACGGCCGCCACCACCACCGCGAGACCCATCACCTTCCGATTCACGCTGTTGCTCCTTTCGGGGAGTCGTAGATCCCAGTCCCTGTCTCCGGATCGAAGAAATGCAGTGCGCGGGTGTCGACGACGGCCTCGACCTCGTCGCCCTCCCTGATGCGGGAGCGGGCGCCGAACCTGCCGACGATCACCGCCTCGCCCTCCTTGATGCCGACCTGCGAGTCGGCGCCCTCGGCGCCCGCGTCCCGTGCGAGCTCGCGCGTCTCGTCGGTCTCGGCGTGCGCGCCCTTGATCGCGAAGTGCGCCATGATCTCGGAGCCGAGCGCCTCCCGGAGTTCGAGCCGCCCGCGCAGGTGGCGGCCGCCCGGGGCGTCCGGCGCGAGCGCCGCGTCCTCGAGATCCTCGGGGCGGATCCCGATGATCACGCGCCTCCCCTCGAAGTCACGGAGCGCGGGGTGCGCCTGCAGCGTCTCGTCGCCCAACTCGAGCGTCTGGTCGCCGATCGTGGCGGCGACGCTGCCGTTCGAGCGCGCGATCGTGGCGTCGAGCATGTTCATCGCGGGGCTGCCGATGAAGCCGCCGACGAACAGGTTCACGGGGCGGTCGTAGAGGATCTGCGGGTCGGCCACCTGCTGCAGCTCGCCCTTCCGCATCACCGCGACGCGGTCGCCCATCGTCATCGCCTCGATCTGGTCGTGGGTGACGTAGATCGTCGTCACGCCGAGGTCGTTCTGCAGCTTCGCGATCTCCGCCCGCATCTGCACGCGCAGCTTCGCGTCGAGGTTGGAGAGCGGCTCGTCCATCAGGAAGGCCGCAGGCTGGCGGACGATCGCCCGGCCCATCGCGACCCGCTGCCGCTGGCCGCCCGAGAGCGCGCGCGGCTTCCGTTTGAGGAACTCCTCGAGCCCGAGGAGCTTCGCTGCCCGCTGCACGCGGCCGTCGATCTCGTCCTTCGGCATCTTCTTCAGCCGGAGGCCGAACGCGATGTTCTCGTACACCGACAGGTGCGGGTAGAGCGCGTAGCTCTGGAACACCATCGCGATGTCGCGGTCGCGCGAGGGGACGTGGTTGACGACACGGTCGCCGATGCGGAGGACGCCCTCGGAGATCTCCTCGAGGCCCGCCACCATCCGCAGCGCCGTCGTCTTGCCGCAGCCCGACGGCCCGACGAGGACCATGAACTCCCCGTCGATGATGTCGAGGCTGATCTCGTTGACGGCCCTGGTCCCGTCCGGATAGATCTTGCTCACCCGGTCGAACGCGACTTGCGCCATGCGCCCCCCTTCATGTCCCGGCGGAGGTCGATCGAAACGGGTTCGATCTTATGACTTTGGCCGCCCCCGCGCGCAAGGAAGCTCGACGGAGCGTGGCCGCGCCGGCGAGCGTCATCGCGACGGCGCAGGTGCCGCCGACCCCGAACGCGAGCTCCGTGCCGCCGCGGTCGCACAGCCAGCCGACGAGGATCGCGCCGAGCGGCGCGAGGCCGTTCCACGCGTAGTAGTAGAGGCCGAGCACGCGACCGCGCAGGTGATCCGGGCTCGCGAGCTGCACGGCGGCGTTCGAGTTCGCCGTATAGCTCGTGAAGAAGATCCCGCACACGAACAGGAGGATCGCGGCCGCCGCCGTGCCGCGGACGGGCGCGATCAGGAGCTCGCAGACGCCGAAGCCGCCCGCGCCGAGCAGCATCGTCCGCCAGCGCGCGTTCGCGAGCGTCGCCGCCGAGAGCGCGCCGACGAGAGCCCCGGCGCCGAACGCGGCCGAGACGATCCCGAACGTCCGCGGCCCCGCGACGAGGGTGTCCTTCGCGAGGAGCGGCAGCAGGATGTTGAAGTTGAAGCAGACGGAGGCGAACACGACCATCATCGAGAGCGTCACGAGCACCGTCCGGTTGCGGCGGGCGAACGCGAGCCCCTCACGCGTCCCGCGCCAGACGGTCGGCCGGCGGCGGCCCTCGAGCGGGACCAGCTCGTCGACGCGCATCGCGAGCAGCGCCGCGAGCACGGCGAGGAAGCTCGCGGCGTTGATCGCGAAGCACCACCCTGCGCCGACGGCGGCGATCAGGACACCGGCGAGCGCCGGGCCGAAGATGCGCGCGAGGTTGAACAGGCTCGAGTTGAGGGCGACGGCGTTCGGGAGCTCGTCCTTGCCCACCATCTGGAACGTCAGGTTCTGCCGCGACGGGGCGTCGAAGACGATCGCCGTGCCCGTGAGCGCGGCGATCCCGTAGACCTCCCACAGCTGGACGTGACCGACCAGCGCGAGCACGGCGAGCAGCGCCGAGAACGCCATCTGCACCGCCTGCGTCACGATCACCGTGCGCCGGTTGTCGACACGGTCGGTCACGACCCCGGCGAACAGCCCGAGCAGCGTGAAGGGGCCGAAGCGGCACACCGAGAGGAGGCCGACGGCGAGGCCCCGCGAGTGCGGCGCGAGCTCCACGACGAGCCACGCGAGCGCGATGTTCTGCATCCACGTGCCGGCGACGGACGTGAGCTGCCCGAAGAAGAAGAGACGGTAGTTGCGGTGGTGCCGGAGCGAGGCGAACGTGCGGCGCGAGGCGAGCCGGAGGAGCGTCACTCCGCGATCAGCTTCTCCAGGGCGTCGATCGCATGCTCCACGGCCTCGCGCTCCTCGGGCTCCAGCCGGTCGAGGCGGGCCGACAGCCACGCCGTCCGCTTGTTGCGCACGGACTTCAGCACCTTGTCGCCGTCGGGGGTCAGGAACAGCCCGATCCGGCGACGGTCGGCGGCGCGGGTGCGCATGATCAGGTTCGCCGCCTCGAGGCGGACGAGGTGGCCGGACATGCCGGGCGCCGACACGCGCTCGCGCTCGGCCAGCTCGGTGGCGGTGATGCCCGGCTCGTGCTTGATCGCCGCGAGCAGGCTGACCTGCCCGCCGGTGACCCCCAGGGTGTGGATCTCGCGCCGCAGCTCGCGC
This sequence comes from Gaiellaceae bacterium, assembly GCA_036403195.1. GTDB lineage: Bacteria > Actinomycetota > Thermoleophilia > Gaiellales > Gaiellaceae > PALSA-600. The sequence goes on along the minus strand of DASWRL010000062.1, from coordinate 18,369 downwards.
GCGAGCCGGAGGAGGACCGGCCTCAGCCGGTTCGCGATCGCGACGGAGTCGTTAACCACACGAACCATTAATGAAGTTAACCATATCAGACACGCCAGCTCCCGTCGCGCACGAGCGCCACGCGCCTGCCCGCCTGCGTCACGCCCCACGCGTCGAGCGCGTCCGTCCCGACCATCACGTCGATGTGCGTTCTCGACCGGTTCACGCCGTAGCGCCTGCGCCCGAGCGGCACCGTGCGCGTCTTCGCGAAGCCGGAGCCGAGGGCGATGTGCGCCGCCGCGTTCTCGTCGAGCAGGCCGTTGTAGTAGATCCGGCCCGTCCGCCCGATCCGCGACGACGCGTCGACGAGGGCGATCTCGCCGAGGCGCTCCGACCCGGGCGTCGCCGCGAGGAAGCGCGCGAGCCAGTCGCGGTCGGCGTCGCGCTTCGCGCGGAGCCGCACGAGCCGCCCGCCGCGGAACTCGCCTGCGAGGCCCTCGATCATCCGGCCGCCGAAGCTCCGCGGCCTCGAGCAGCGGAACACGCCCTCGGTCGCGGCGGCGTCCGGCGAGATGAAGCACTCCTCCGTCGGCACGTTCATCGCCACCCGGTTTCCCCACGCGTCGGTCTCGTCGCCGCCCCGCCACATCGAGAACGGCGCGATCCTCACCCGCAGATCGGTGCCGTCGTCGACCAGGTGCACCTCGCGCAGGTCGCGCTTCGTGAGGCGCTCGGCGCGGCGGCGGAGGGTCGCGAGGTGGCGCGTCCACCCGGCGTGCCCGGGCGGGTCGTCGCGGCCGAGCCGGCAGAACCAGAGCAGGTCGCGTGCGAGTCGACGCTTCGCGCGCTCGGCCGGGACGCCCGGGAACACGCGGGCCGCCCATTCGTCCGTCGGCCACGCGCAGATCGTCCCGCGCAGCCGGCCTTCGCGGCGCACGCGCGCCAGGTAGCGGCTCCTGCCGGCGTTGTCGGCGGCGACGCGCTCAGGAGCGAGCCCCGCGAGCGCGTCCAGCTCGTACTCGCCGAGCACCTGCACGACCGCGACGCGCTCGTCGCCGAGCGCGCGCAGCTGCGTCGCGCGCCACGGCGGCTGGTGGCCGAGCGCCTCGTCGGCCCCGTGCGCGATCTTGGCCGCATAGATGCGGCTGTCGTCGTAGGCGGCGTCGACGGCGACCGCCCCGGCGCGGTACGCCGCCTCCGCGACCGCGACGGCGAGCTCGCGATGGCCGAGGCTCACGAGCTGGACGAGCGTGTCGCCGCGCCCGAGCGAGATGCACCCGCCGACGATCAGCTCGGCATAGCGGCTGAGCTCCGCCGGCGTCATCGGCCCCCTCGGCATCGCGCGCCAAGCTAACCGCTACCGTGCCGCCGTGCCCGCGAATCCCTTCGAGGGGCTGAAGGCGCTCGGCGAGCAGCTTCGCACCCAGATCGGGGAGGAGCTCGACCTCGAGGTGCTGCGTCGCCAGGAGCCGGCCCGGCCGCTCGAGGAGCTGCTGGAGGAGCTGGACGAGCTGCCGGGGCTCGAGTCGGTGAAGGAGCAGGTCCGGGCGCTCGTCGCCTTCCTGCGCGTGCAGGCACGGCGGAAGGAGGCGGGGCTGCCGGAGGTCGCGACGACGCAGCACCTCGTCTTCCTCGGCAACCCGGGCACCGGCAAGACGACCGTCGCGCGGCTCCTCGCGCAGATGTACCGGTCGATGGGCCTGCTGAAGCGCGGCCACCTCGTCGAGGTCGACCGGGCGGGGCTCGTCGGCCAGTACGTCGGCCTGACGGCGATCAAGACGGAGCGCGTCGTGCGCCGCGCGCTCGACGGGGTGCTGTTCGTCGACGAGGCATACGCGCTCGCGCGCGAGGGCGAGCGGCTCGACTTCGGCGACGAGGCGATCGAGACGCTGCTCAAGCGCATGGAGGACAACCGCCACCGCCTCGTCGTGATCGTTGCGGGCTACCCGCGGCTGATGCGCCGGTTCCTCGACTCGAACCCGGGCCTGCGCTCGCGCTTCTCACGCGAGATCGACTTTCCCGACTACTCGACCGAGGAGCTCGTGCAGATCTTCGGGCGCTTCGCCGACGAGCACGAGTACTCGCTCGGCGAGGGCGCCGAGAACACCCTGCGGGCGATCTTCGGGAACGCCGAGCGCAGCGAGTCCTTCGGGAACGCGCGGTTCGCGCGCACGCTGTTCGAGCAGTCGCTGAACGCCCAGGCGCTGCGGCTCGGGCAGGGCGACGTGGAGCGGCTCGCCGCGGACGACCTGATGTGCCTCCTGCCTGCGGATCTCGAGGCCGGTGCGCGCGCGCTCGGCGAGGAGCCCGCACCCCCGCCTCGCGGGTGGTTCAATCGGCGCCGGTGACGGCGCCGATCAACGTCTGGGACTACGAGGCGCTCGCCGCCGAGCGGCTCGAGCCCGGGGCGCACGGCTACTTCGCGGGCGGCGCCGGCGACGAGGTGACGCTTCGCTGGAACGTCGAGGCGTTCAGGCGATGGCAGCTCCGGCCGCGCGTGCTCGTCGACGTCGGTGCGTGCACCACCGCCGCCACCGTCCTCGGGAGCGACGTGTCGATGCCGCTCCTCGTCGCGCCGGTGGCGCACCAGCGCGTCGTGCACCCCGACGGGGAGGTCGCGGTGGCGCGCGGCGCAGCCGCGGCCGGCACCGTCATGTGCCTGTCGACGTTCGCGTCGGCGACACCGGACGAGGTGGCCGCGACCGGCGCGCAGCGCTGGTTCCAGCTCTACGTGTTCCGCGACTGGGCGATCACGAGCGAGATCGTCGCGGCGGCGGCGGCTAGCGGCTTCGCGGCGCTCGTGCTGACGGTCGACACGCCGGTCCTCGGGAGGCGCGAGCGCGACTTCCGGACGGGCTTCGTGATCCCGCACGACGTCCCGATCCCGGCGCTCGGGCGGAGCGGGCTGACGCCGCTCCAGACGGCGGAGCAGATGTCGCCGTCGGTGTCGTGGCGCGACGTCGAACGGCTCGCCGAGCTCTCGCGGCTGCCGGTCCTCGTGAAGGGCATCCTCACGCGCGAGGATGCGCTGCTCGCGTGCGACCACGGCGCTGCGGGGATCATCGTCTCCAACCACGGCGGTCGCCAGCTCGACGGCGTGGCCGCGACGATCGACGCGCTGCCGGAGGTGGTGGAGGCGGTCGAGGGCCGGGTTCCCGTGCTCGTCGACGGGGGCATCCGCCGCGGCGCCGACGTCGTCAAGGCGCTGGCGCTCGGCGCGCATGCCGCCCTCGTCGGGCGCGCGCCGCTCTGGGGCCTCGCGGCGGCGGGGGAGGACGGCGTGCGCCACGTGCTCGAGTTGCTGCGCGACGAGATCCGGCTCGCGCTCCAGCTCGTCGGCTGTGTCTCGCCCGCCGACGTCACCCGCGCGCACGTGCAGCGCGGGCCGGTGGTCTAGCCGGCGAGCAGGGCGGGGCGCTCGGCGCGCCGGTACTCGACGCGGTAGCCGAGCGTGCGCGGGACGTCGAGCAGCCGGTCGAGGTCGAGCTCGATCCGGGCGCCGGCCTTCTGGGTCACCTCGTCCTCGATCGGGAGGTCGAAGTCGTCGGCGCCGAACTCGAGCGCGCGGAAGGCGTCCTCGTTCAGCGTCAGCACCGAGGTGCGGACGTGCTTCACGTTGTCGAGGAAGATCCGCGCCAGCGCGATGTGCCGCCAGTACTCGCGCGGGGTGATCTCGCGCCCGCCCAGGGCGGTGCCGTACGGCTTGTACGTCCAGCAGAGGAACGAGAAGAGCCCGCCGGTCTCGTCCTGGAAGTCGCGCGTGCGCTGCAGGTGCTCGAGCCGCTCCTCGAGCGTCTCGTCGAACCCGATCACCATCGTCGCGGTCGTGCGCAGGCCGGCGTCCACGATCGCGCGCTGCGCGGCGAAGTACTCGGCGACCGTGTACTTGAACTTCGCGTGCCGCTTGCGGAAGCCCTCGGTGAGGATCTCGCTGCCGCCGCCGGTGATCCAGTGGACACCCGCCTCGCGGAGACGGGCAGCGGCGTCGGCGTGCGAGAGGCCCGCGCGGTCGGCGAGGTACAGGAACTCGGCGATCGTGAGCGCGTAGAACTCGACGCGGTCGCCGTACCGCTCGCGCACCGCCGCGAAGAGCTCGCAGTAGTAGTCGAGCGGCAGCCGCGGGTTGAAGCCGCCGTTGAAGCCGACGAGGTCGCCGCCGACGGCGAGGAGCTCGTCGATCTTCGCGAACACCTCGTCGCGGGAGAGCACGTAGCCGCCCTCCTGGTTCGGCAGCACGTAGAACGCGCAGTAATCGCACTGCGCCACGCACACGTTCGTGTAGTTGATGATCCGCATCACCATGTACGTGGCGCGGTCCGGCTCGTGGTAGCGCGCCCGTGCCGCCTGCGCGAGGCGCGCGAGCTCGTCGTCGGACGCGTGCCGCCACAGCGTCGCGGCCTCGACCGACGTGATGCGGTCGCCGTCCTCGACGCGCGCGCAGATGTCGTGCAGCCCGCTCACGCGGCCGCCTCCAGCGTGTCCATGAACGAGCTGACGGAGAAGACGGCGTTCCCCGGGCCGGCCGGGCCGTAGCCGGGCGGCGGCTGCAGGCCGTGGCGGCCGAGGGCGTCGCGGTAGGCGTCGAGCAGGCGGATGTGGTACTCGAGCGGCGCGCCGCTCGGGTTGTCGCGTCCGAGCGGCGTCGTCGGCTCGGGGCACCACGTCGTGAACCTCGGCGTGATCCCGCGGCTCATGAAGTGGTCGAGCCCCTCCGTCGTCGACGCGATCGCCTCGTCGACCGTCTCGAACCCGAACGGCTTCGCCATCTCGACGCCGGCGACGAAGTTCGGGATCACGTGCGACGCCCCGAACACGTCGGCGGCGTCGAAGATCCGGCGGTGCCACTCGCCGCGGCCGACGTAGCGCTCCTTCCCGGGCGAGATGATCGAGAAGAGCCGCTCGTCCCACACCTCGTAGTTCGGGTGGTAGATCGAGATGCCGTAGTCCTTGAACCGCTGCACGTCCGCCTTCGGGAGCGCCTGTGCGACCACCTTGCCGATCCACCTGCCGGGGAAGCGCGCCTCGATCGCCTCGGCGTAGCGCCCGTAGAAGTCCGCCTCCGCGAGCCCGTCGACCTGTGACGTCACCGAGCCGCCGGTGAGCGTGTACGCCGTCGAGACGCGATCGGTGTCGTACCGGTCGATCAGCTCGAGCGCCTCGAGCACGTCCTCGACCGGCTTCACGCCGGTGTAGGGCCGGCCCGCCTTCCGGTGCTGCCGCCAGTTGTGGTTGATGTCGCAGAAGCCGCACTCCTCGTGCGCGCCGAAGTACTGGCAGAGGCGCAGCACCGTGAGGTAGACGAGGTAGCCCCACTGGATCGTCGGCGCCGTCTCCATCACCGTCTTCCCGTTCTGCAGGAGGTGGCGGTAGTACTCGGGCATCGGCGGCAGCGTCACCTCGGCGAGCGTGCGGCCCTCGAGCGACATCGCGAGCGTCCCGTCGTCGCCGCGCGCGACGCGGTACGGCGAGTCGGGGTTGACCCTCACCGACACGATCGTGCGGCGGAGGGCGTACGGGCCGCCGCTCAGCGCGAGCTCCTCGGGCGGCCTCCTTGTCGCCGCCTCGCCGAGCTCCGTCAGCGGCTTCTGGTCGAACGAGAAGATGAAGTACGACTTCGGCTTGACCTCGCCCTCGAGGTTGTCGGTGAGGGCCGACTCGTCGAAGGCGATCCCGGTGCGCAGGAGGTCCTCCTTCAGAACCGCCTCCGGCGGGACGTGCGGGAAGCGTCCCATCAGGTCCTCGACGAGGGCCGTGCGGGTCTCGGCGGTGGTGGTCACCGCAGCCATCGTAGACGCGGCGAACCGGATCGCCGGACGCCACGTAGGCTCGGCCGGTGGCCGGGTTCGTGGTCGGCAGGATCGCGTCGAGCGTCGTCGCGTTCCTCGCGCTCACACTGTTCGTGTTCGTCGCGCTGTACGCGGCGCCGCGGAGCCAGGGCCGGTTCGCGCGGCGCGCTCCGGTCGAGTACCGGATCCACGGGTCGGTCGCGGGCGAGTACACGCACTATCTCTGGCGACTCGTGCGCCACGCCGACCTGGGGCGGTCGTACGAGACCCGCGAGGCGGTGTCGGCACGGCTCGTGCGGGCGGCGCCCGTCACGGCGTCCCTGGTCGTCGGCGGCCTCGTCGTCTGGCTCCTCATCTCCGTGCCGCTCGGGCTGCTCGCGGCCGCGCGGCCGCGGTCGAAGCTCGATCGCGGCGCGACCGTGCTCGTCCTCGTCGGGCTCTCGGCGCACCCGTTGTGGCTCGGCCTTGTCCTCAGCTACTTCTTCGGCCACACGCTCTCGATCCTCCCGGCGGAGGGCTACTGCAGCGTCGGCAACCTCTCGACCGGCTGCGACGGGCTCGGCCGCTGGGTGACGCACCTGATCCTGCCGTGGTGCACCTTCGGCCTCGTCAACGCCGCGCTGTTCACGCTGATGATCCGGTCGCTCGTGCTGGACGAGCTCGGCGCGGACTACGTCCGCACCGCGATCGCGAAGGGCGCCGGCTCGTTCCGGATCGTGCGCGCGCATGTCCTCCGGAACGTCACCGTCCCGCTCGTGACGATGCTCGGCGTGCAGGCGGCGACGTCGCTCGCAGGCGTCGTCTTCATCGAGTCGGCGTTCGACCTCCCCGGGCTCGGCGGGATGCTGCGCACCTCGGCGCAGCGCGGCGACCTGCCGTTGACGATCGGGAGCGTCGTCTTCCTCGCGCTCGCGGTGATGGTGTTGAACCTCCTCGTCGACGTCTCCTACCTGTTCGTCGACCCCCGCCTACGAGGGAGTGCGCGCGGCGAGGCGCCGGAGTAGTGTGGCGTGGTGCACGAAACGACGCTCACGGCGGATGAGCTCGAGCAATTGCGGCGCTGGGGGGTGGGTCTTCAGCACGACACGCGCGAGGAGGTCTCGGCGGCGGGGCGGGCAATCGTCCTGCTCGTCGAGGAGATCGAGCGCCTGCACGTGATCTCCTGGGACGAGCGCCTGTACCCGGCGGAGGCCGGGGCGGACGACGGCGACACCGACCTCCCGCGCTCGCTGCGGGAGCGTGTCCGCCTCCGGCTCCGCCTCCGCGCGCACCTCGAGCCGTCGGACGGGGGCGGGCTCGACAGCTGATCCACGGCGGGCGCCGGGCCTCGGGCTACGATCGCGCCGGTCGTGAGGGTGGTCGCAACGGCACTCGTCGCGCTCGTGGTGACGGTGCCCCATGCCGCCCGCGGGCAGAAGGTCACGGTCGTCGCCCGCCACGTGCCGACGCCGACGGCGTTCGCCTTCGGGTTCGGCAAGGTCTTCGTCGCGGGCTACGGGAGCGAGGACGACCCGAACGTCCGCGGCGGCGTCTACGTCCTCGGCGGCGGCAAGGCGGTGCGCCTCGGCGGGTCGCCCGCGCACGCGTCTGGGCTCGCGTTCCGCGACGGCACGCTCTACGTGAGCGGAGGCCCGCAGATCCTCGCGTGGTCCGGCTGGAACGGCACGAGCTTCGCGAAGCGCCGCGTCGTCGCCACGGGGCCGCCCGGCTTCTACCAGTTCGGCGGCCTCGCGTTCCGGCGCGACGGCGTCCTCTATGCCGGGGTCGCGAACGCGGAGTCGGTGGAGCCCGCGGCCGATCACGCCGCGGGGAAGACGCCGTACGCGGACGACGTCCTCACGGTCGACGTGGCGGACGGGACGATCCGCGTCGTCTCGACGGGCATCCGGCAGCCGTGGCAGCTCCTGTTCGTGCCGGGCCATGCCGGGCCGATCGTGTCCGACCTGGGGCAGGACGACCTGGGCGCGAAGCGCCCGCCCGACTGGCTGATCGAGGCGACGCCCGGCGCCGACTTCGGGTTCCCCGCGTGCCCGGCGGCGCCCGCGGCGTGCGCGACGGCGGCCAAGCCGTTCGTGACGTTCCCGCCGCACACCTCGCCGATGGGGCTCGCGTACCTCGACGGGAAGCTCTACGTCGCCCTCTTCAACGGCCTCGGGAACCGCGGCCCGCTCGTGGTCACGATGCCGCCGCGCGGCGGCCGCCTGACGACCTTCCTCAGCGGGTTCGACGCCGGCGTCATCGCGCTCGGCGCCTCGCGCGGCCGCATCTACGCCGGCGACCACGCGGGCACGATCTACAGCGTCAAGCCCTGACTGCGCGATAGTTGGCGGGTGGGTCAGCAATGCCCGTCGTGCGGCGCGGCGGCCGGAGCCGGCGCGAGCAGGCCGAGCGGCGCGGCAGCTCTCTCGCGCGGCTCGACCCGCTGATGCGGTCGCTCCGGATCGGGTGAACGCCTACGGCGCGCCGTAGAGGCTGCCGGTCGCGGGCGGGAGCGGCGGCGGGGCGGGCCGGTCTCCGCGCGCGACGCCGATCGCGTACACCAGGGCGGCCGTTGCCACGGCGAGCGCCGCCGCGAGCGCGACGAGCCGCAGGACGCGCTGGATCGCCTGCAGCTCCTCGCGCGTGAGGCCTTCGTCGCCGCCGACCCAGGTCATGTCGACAAGATCGGCCGCGGCGGCTCGAACCTGAAGTGCCGATTGACCTCCGCGGAGGGGCGACGAGTCGCCCCTCCGCATCGGCCCCCCAGCTCCTCGTTCAGCCTGTCTTGCCGAAGGCCCGCGAGAGGTCGTAGGTCGCGACCTTGCGGCCCAGCTCGAGGCCGGCCATCGAGGAGAAGCGGTAGTGCAGGCCTCCCCAGAGGCGGGCGTTGACGATCTCCGTGCGGAGGTCGTCCGTCGTCGTGAGGTGCCGGACGGCGTTGAGGTTCCCCGCCGGCCCGTTCGGATCGAATCCGTGCAGGTCGAGGTCGATCCGCTGCGTCCCCAGGAACGAGGCGAACACCTCTGCCATCGCCGAGGTGAGCGTCGGGTGTGCACCCGGGTACTCGGGATGGTTCGGCGTCGTGAGCAGCGGGCGCCAGCCTTGCTGCTCGGCGGTCGCGGCGTTCCGGTCGTCGAATCCCGGCGTCGGTCCCATTCCGTCGGCGCTGACGGAGGTCGGGTCGATCGCCGTGACGGGGCGCCAGAAGAGGTAGTGGTACTTCGCGCGCATCACGCTGATGCCGGCGTCCGCTCCCGTGACGTTCACCATCGCGGCGAGCCGCGCGGTGTCGACGAGATCGAGATGACGGGAGTCCGCGAGCTGCCGGACCGCGCCGTTGAACTGCCGGATGACGTTCGCGGTATAGAACTTCGCCACGTTCGTCTGCTCGGCTGTGCGTACGGTGCTGGTCGCACCGCCGACCGCCTTGATCTCGTTGTACGCAGCGACCCACGTCGGGCTCGAGAGCGACGGCGGAGGCGCGGGCAGGAACTGGCCGGCGCTCGAGAGGATGAACGGCTGCATGCTCCCGACCCACGGTGTCTGGGGTGCCTGGAACGCGGACGGCGTCAGGCGCCAAACACCGGGCCCCGGCGCGTGCAGCGCGAACCTCGACGTCGAGGCGATCGGCGTCACGAGGCCGTCGCCGGTGCGCCACCTGATCACTTGATCGGCTGCGACGTCCCCGATCTTCCGGCCGGAGAGCTTCGCCGGGCCGTTCGGGATCGCCGCCAGCGCCTCCGCGGCGTACGCGTCGACCGTCGGGGCGGCGGCCGGGAAGTAGTGGTCGAGCGTCTTGTGGGCGGCCTCGACGATCGCGGCGTCGCGCGACGCCTGCGACCAGGCGCGGAACGACGCCAGGAGCGGCTGGTACCGATGGTCGAGGGCCACCGTGGCGTCGTAGACAGCCGTCGAGACGTACGCCATGTACTGCAGCCCCTCGTTCTGGAACGCCCCGGAGCCCACGACGGTGTCCTCGGCGATCTTGTTCCACTGCGCGACGGTGTTCCCGGGTGGGAGCGTCACCGTCGTCGGCCGCGCGGTGCGGGCGCCGACAGCCGCGAGGAGCGCGACCGCTCCCACGATCAGCACCCGGAGCGCGACGCCGAGCGAATCCTTTCCGTACATCGTTCCTCCCTCGGGTCATGGATCGCACCGTGCGATCCGGTCCGACCCCGACGCTAGGAATCGCGTGGCCCGCCGCCCACCGTGCTCGCAGGCAGCTTGCGCGGACGCAGCCACGTCGATGAATGGGGTGCTGGCCCCCTTGACGTCGTGGCTCCCCGGACGGACAACTGCATGCCATGGCCGACGACCTCCGTGTATCGCTCGCCCGAGTCGTCGCGGCTGCCGACGCCGACCGGCGGTCGATCGAGCGCGAGCTGCACGACGGCGTGCAGCAGCACCTCGTCGCGCTCGCAGTCAACGCGCAGCTGGCGCGAGAGGTCGCCGGCGACGACCCGGTCGAGGCGCTCCGCCTGATCGACGAGGTCGCGCGCGACGCCCGCGCGGCGCTCGAGGCGGTGCGTGATCTCGCCGCCCGGATCTACCCGCCCCTCCTCCCCGACCGCGGCCTCGCCGAGGCGCTTCGTGGGGCGGCCGCTGCGTGCGGTGTCCCGGTTCACGCGGAGGTGGTCGGCATCGGCCGCTACCCGGCGGACGTCGAAGCGGCGGCCTACTTCTCCTGCGTCGAGCTGCTCGGGGTGGTCGCCGAGCGAGCAGACCGTATCGAGCTGCGGGCCTGGCAGGAGGACGGGCACCTTCGCCTCGCCGTCGGCGTCGCGACGTCGCCGCTCCCTCCGGTTCTCGCCGCCGACCGCTTGACGGCGCTCGGCGGGCGCCTCGACGTCGCGGACGGTCGCGCGACGGCCACGATCCCGCTCGCGCCATGACGGTGCGCGTCCTCCTCGCGGACGACCAGGCGCCGTTTCGCGGCGCCGCCCGCGCCGTCCTCGCGGCGACACCCGATTTCGAGCTCGTCGGCGAAGCGAGCTCCGGCGAGGAGGCGGTGGCGCTCGTGGGGGCGCTGCGCCCGGACCTCGTGCTGATGGACATCAAGATGCCGGGCCTCGGCGGCATCGAGGCGACACGGTCGATCACCGGCGCGTATCCGGAGACCGCGACCGTCCTGCTGTCGACCTACCGCGAGGAAGACCTGCCCGCCCGGGCGCAGCACTGCGGCGCGCTCGCGTACCTGCACAAGTCGAACCTCGACGGCGCCGTGCTGCGAGACCTCCTGGCTCGGCGTCAGCCGGACTCGGCCAGGTAGAGGATCACGGCGCGGACACGCTTATGGATGTCGCCTTCATACGCGAGACCGAGCTTGAGGAAGATCGAGTGGATCACCTTCTCGACGGACCGCTCGGTCAGGAACAGCGTTCGCGCGATCCCGGCGTTGTTCTTCCCCTCGGCCATCTCCCGCAGCACGTCCCGCTCGCGCGGCGTGAGCTGCTGCACCGGGGACTCCGCGGAGCGCGTGTTCGCGGCGACGAGCGCCTCGACCGCCTTCGGGTCGACGACGGAACCGCCTTCGGCGACCGCCCGGATCGCCGCGACGAGCTGGTCGATGTCGGCGACGCGATCCTTCAGCAGGTAGCCGCGGCGCGCGGCGCCGCCCTCGAGGAGCGCGAGCGCGTAGCGCGGCTCGCTGTACTGGCTGAGGACGAGCACCGCCGTCTCCGGCCGTGTGTGCCGCAGGTGCTCCGCCGCGCGGATGCCTTCGTCGCCGCCCCCGGGGGGCATCCGGATGTCGGTGAGGACGACGTCGGGCGCGTGCTCCTCGACCGCGGCGAGCAGCGAGTCGAGATCGCCGCACACCGCCGCGACCTCGATCTCCGGCCGCGTCTCGAGCAGGCGCCGGACGCCCTCGCGGACGAGGTACTGGTCTTCGGCCACGACGACCCGGATCGGCATCGGTCGCTCGGGACCCTAGACCAGCGGCCCCGAATACGTGAACATTGTCACGAAAGGAGCTTCATGAGATCACTGGCCCTCGTCCTCATGGCCGCCGCGATGCTCGCGTTGAGCGCATGCGGCAGCTCGGACAGCAGCTCGAATCGGACGCAGCAGTTGCAGAGGAAGGCCGACTGGCTCGCCATCGACCAGATCGAGCGCACCTGGCACCACGCTGCGAGCACGCACGACGTCGCTTTGATGATGTCCCTCTGGGCGCCCGACGCGACGTTCAACATCGGCACCCAGACGCTCACGGGGAAGGCGCAGATCCGGAACTTCTTCGAGCACACCGCGGCGCCGTTCCAGCCGCAGAACCACTGGGTGTCGGACACCCCGTCGTACAAGATCCGGATCACGATCAACGGCGACAAGGGCACGCTCTACTTCGAGTGCCACTACGTCGACGTGAAGTCGGAGAAGATCGTCAGCGTCGTCGCCGCCGACCAGAACGTGCAGAGGATCGGTGGCCGGTGGCTGATCACGAGCTCCGCGGGAGCAACGCCGTCGCTGGCGGTGCCACGGGCCTGATGCGTCGGCGCGGTGCGCCGGCCGAGAGCACGCTCGTTCGCGCTGTCGGCCGCGTACCCGTCGGCGTGCGGACCAAGCTGCTCGTCGCGTTCGCGGTGATCGCCGCTCTGCTCGTCGCCGTCGGCGTCCTCGGCCTGCGCGTCCTCGGCCAGTCGAACGGGCGCGTGACGGCGCTCGGCACGCTGCAGCTGCGCGCTGCGACGTACCAATCACTGCAGACGCAGGCGCAGCAGCTGCGGCAGCTCCTGTCGATCCGCGCGGCGCAGGATCCGAACCTCAAGGTCTACGTGGGCGTTCCGGCGTCCGCCATCGGCGGCGGACGTCGCTGGACGCTCGTCGACCTGACGATCGGCGCGGCGCTGTCGCAGCTCCTGCCGGCGTCGAACCAGGCGGGCTTCGGCTTCACGCCGCCTCCCGGCGACCGGCCTCTCCTGCGTCGCGTCCGAGGCGACTTCACGTCCCTCGAGCACACGCTGCAGCGGATCACCGCACTCGACCGCCGCAATGCCCCCGGGGCGGTCACGCGGCCGCTGCTGCGCGCGATGATCGACGACGACAACGATCTCGGCGCCGTCACGGACCGCCTCGCGACGACGACGCGGGCGAAGACCGACGCGCTGATCGCGCAGAACCGAAGCGCGTACGTGAGCTCTCGCAACCTGTTCGTCGGCGTCGGCGCAGCCAGCTCCGCGCTCGCACTGGCGCTCGGCCTCGTGCTGTCCTGGTCGCTCGTCCGGCCGATCCGGCGAACCGAGGCACGCCTCGCCGAGATCGCGGCCGGCGACTTCTCGCGGCATGTCGAGGTGTCGAATCGCGACGAGCTGGGCGCACTCGCGACAAACGTTAACCGGATGAACGACGAGCTTCGACGCGTGTACGACGAGCTCGAGGCGGTCAGCCGCCACAAGTCCGAGTTCCTCGCCACGGTCTCGCACGAGCTGCGCACTCCGCTGAACGCGATCATCGGCTTCTCCGAAGTCCTGCACGAGCAGATGTTCGGCGAGCTGAACGAGCAGCAGCTCGTCTACGCGAACGACGTCCTCGAGTCGGCGCGGCATCTGCTCGCGCTGATCAACGACCTGCTCGACCTTTCGAAGGTCGAGGCCGGGCGGATGGAGCTGGACGTGTCGCGCGTGTCGCTGCGCGGCGTCCTCGAGAGCGGGATCACGGTGAACGCGGAGCAGGCGGCCCGGAACGGCGTCGAGCTGCGGCTGTCGGTCGAGCCGACCCCGATCGAGCTCGACGCGGACGAGCGGAAGCTCCGGCAGGTCGTCTTCAACCTCCTCTCGAACGCGGTCAAGTTCACGCCGGCCGGCGGCGTGGTCGACGTCTCGGCGCGGCGCAGGAACGGCGCTGTCGAGATCGCGGTCGCGGACACGGGGCCCGGAATCGCGGCGGAGGACGAGGAGCTGATCTTCCAGGAGTTCCGCCAGGCGGGCGCTCACGAGGGGACGGGCCTCGGGCTGCCTCTCGCCCGCAGGTTCGTCGAGCTGCACGGCGGCCGACTGTGGGTGGAGAGCGTCGAGGGGCGCGGGAGCACCTTCCGGTTCGTGCTCCCGGCCCGCCAGACCCGGGAGGCCGGTCTGGAGTGAGCCGCCAGGCGCTCGTGTTGATCGTCGACGACAACGAGCGGAACCTCCGCCTCGCGCGCGACGTGCTGCAGCACGCCGGTCTCCGGACGCTCGAAGCCGACAGCGCGGGAGCGGCGCTCGAGCTCGCGGGGAGCGAGCTCCCCGACGTCATCCTGATGGACATCCGCCTTCCCGACCTCGACGGGACCGAGGCGGCGCGCCGGCTGAAGGCGGACGAGCGGACGGCGGCGATCCCCGTGGTCGCACTGACGTCCTTCGCGATGCGCGGCGACCGCGAGTGGTTCCTCGCCGCAGGCTTCGACGGCTACCTCGAAAAGCCGATCAGCGTGCGCGAGTTCCCCGACCAGGTTCGCGGCTTCTGCCGTCGCACCTGAACGCGAGCGCGCGCTAGTCGTCTTCGGCTCGCAACCGGTAGCCGCGGCCGCGGACAGTCTCGATCATCCACGCCCGCTCGCCCAGCTTCTTCCGTACCGAGCGCACCACGGTGTCGATCACGTTGCTGCCGACGTGCGAGTAACCCCAGACGTCACGAAGCAGGCTCGACCGGTCGACCACCTTGCCTTGCCGTTGGTACAGATAGTCGAGGAGCTCGAACTCGAGGCGCGTCAGGTCGACGCGCTCTCCCCCGACCACGAGCTGGCGCTCGACGGCATCGAGTATCGAGTCGTCCGGAATGAGGAGCTCGCGTGCCGCGAGCTTCGTCAGCCATCCGTCGACCGACGACGGGCCGAAGTCGAGGAACACGGTGTGGTAGTCGACCCCGTCCAGCTCGACCGCGTCCGGCAGAGCCGCGAATCCGAGTGGAGTAATGATCGGCATGTAGCTCGCGATGTCGCGGACCGTCGTGTAGAGACGCCGGAGCTCCGGTCTCAGCTCCATGTACGCGCGTTTGATGTCGAGCCAGCAGGCCGCCTGCACGCCGGAGCGCCGTTCCCCTTCGTCCTCGCTCAGCCAGCGGCGGTTCCAGAGCACCCGCTGTCCGCGTGGAACCGGTTCTCGGCGCAAGTGCTCGCGCCAGCTCCGTGTGACCGGATCGGCCTCGATCGCGCCGTACGGAACCTCGTCCGGCTCGCACACGATCGAGAAGCCCACGACCCGCCCGTTGCGGTCGCGGACGACGCCGAAGCTGCGTGGTGAGTGCTCCCACCACGAGAGCAACTGTGTGGCAGCCGCGTCCGGTTCGTGTCGACGTGCGATCGCGGCGATCGCCGGACCGTCGGCGGGGGTCGACCTCTCGACGGAGAAGGCATGCTCTGTCGTCGGGAAGAACGCCTCGCGGACGGCGGGGTTCTCGACCAGGTAGAGCATGTCCGCGGTGTACCGCCACAGGTCGGCGGGGGGAACCGTCGGCAGCTCGCTGCGGAGCGTTCGCCAGGCGGCTGCTCGATAGCGCCGATGGGCGACCGGGTCGACGCCGCGCAGGGCGCGGGCGACCGTCTCGCGCATCGTGTCGTGCATCACGAGCCCGTCGTGCCCGAGCTGCACGAAGGGGAGAGCTCGTAGACGTTCGAAGGCATCCTGCGGCGCGCGATCGGGGAGCATCGCCTCGAGAAGCGAGAGCGTGATCCGCCGAACGACCGAGGCGGCGTCGAGTGCCGCCCGAGTCGGACCGTCGAGCCCGTCGAGATAGAGACCGGTCAGCTCATCGAGGACCGCCTGCAGCGCGATGTCGTCGAGCTCGATGTCGGGGCGATCGCGAACGGCCGCAGCAGCGAGCTGGAGAGAGAGCGGGTGCCCTCGTGCGAGCCGGTTCACCCTGCGGGCGGCGGCAGCGTCGAGGCCGGCTTTCGTCAGGAGCTCGCCGGCGTCGCCGTCGTCGAGGTTGCCGAGCCGGACGGTGCGCACGAGCGCGCTCCAGCCCGGCGTTGCGTACCAGCTTGCGACGGGAGGCTCTCGCCCCGCCAGGACCAGCCGTGTGTTGTCGTGCAGCGCCGGAGCGAAGGCCTCGCGGGTCCAGCTGTCGAGCAGGCGCAGGACCTCGTACGTATCGAGCACCAGCACGACGCGCTCCCCGAGCCCGGCCAGGCGCTCGGCCGCCTCCTCGGCGCTCGCGGGCGCTCCTCCGACCGCGCTTCCGAGGCTGTCGAGGAAGCCGCGTTCGGTCGGCTCGATCGAGCGGCAATCGATCACCACGACGGTGTCGCCGCGTCTGCGAGCTTCGCCCGCAAACGCCTCGAGCAGCGTCGACTTGCCGACGCCGGCGATCCCGTGCACGAAGACCACGAGCGGGCCGCCCTCCTCCAGCGTCCGGAGCAGGGCGGCCTTCTCCGTGGCCCGGCCGACGATCTCGGCCGACCGCTCCTCGACGAGCTCACGGATCGTCCGGTTCACGTGAGGCCCTCCTCGCCGAAGAGTCTAGGCTCCTTTTGTCACGCGGGCACCTCTGCGAGCCCCCGCGTCACGCTCGTCGGATCCTCGAGCACGTCGAAGTCGATCGACGTGACGTCCGCGAGATTCGGGTTGGTCGCAACCGCCTTGAAGAGGTCGCTCTTCGCGTAGTCGTCCATCGCCTCGCGGCTCGCCCAGGTGTAGACACCTCCGTAGGTGTTCGTGGTCGAGTTCGCGAGCCAGACCTTCGAGATCAGGCCGGGCACCTCTGCAAAGGCCGGTGCGACCCGATCGCAGTCCGCGCGGAAGTCGGACTCGCTCACGCCCCTGAGGTGAAAGTTGATGATCTGGATGTGCATGTCGCCTCCTTGTGTCCATGGCAGAGCGCCACGACCTGCACGCTAGGGGCGCCGAGCGCCGAATCGATGGGCGCTCCATGAGAGAGACGTGAGATATCGCGCGGCTGGCGGGCGCGAGCGGAGCGTGGGTGCTCAGGCGTCGGGCGCTACCCTCCTCTCTCCTTGATCGAGATGCGATGGATCCGGGAGCTCGGCGAGAAGGACGTGGCTGGGTCGATGCTCCTGCCGATGTCGCCCCGCGGACGGCCCCCGCGTTGAGACGCGTCGCGCTTCTCCGCGGGATCAACGTCGGCGGAAAGTCATTGATCCGAATGAACGATCTGAGGGCGTGCGTCGAGGAGGCAGGGAACCGCGATGTGAGTACGTACATCGCCAGCGGCAACGTCCTCTTCGACTCGCGCGAGCGGAACGTGCCCAAGCTGGAGGCTCAGCTCGAGGGCGCCATCCAGCAGCGATTCGGCCTGCGACTGCGTGTGGTCATCCGGGACGCGCGGGAACTCGACCGGCTTGTCAGGGAGCTTCCTCCCCATTGGTTCGGGAACGACAGCCTTCGGGTGAACGTGGCGTTCCTCGCCCGTGGAGTGGATCCGGCGAAGCTCAGGCATGACCTCCCGCCGCGCGAGGGGGTCGACGAAGTCGCTATAGCAGGCAGGGATTTTTCATGGGCGACGCGCCGGGACGCGCTGACCCGGACAGCATTGCGCAAGGTGACCTCGCACCCGGCGTACAAGGATCTGACGATTCGAAATCTCAGCACGACCTTGAAGCTTCGGGACCTGCTGAAGGACTGATTCCAGCGGCGGTTCCGGATTGGCTCCGCCTTGTCCGGGCGGTGGCCCTGGGGGCCGAGGACGACCATCCCGTTGCGTGCGCCGATCTCGGTGAGCCGTGCGACATCTGGCGGCCCGTCGCGACCGCTGCGCCCCGGCCGAATCCGTACCTGAGCGCGCGGAGTGGTGTCTGACACCGAGGGAGTCGCGGACCTGCGGACGAGGATCGAACGTAGGAGGAACGTGAGGTTCGTTGCTGCCGCCTTGTGTGTGGCCGCGGTCGCTGCTCCTGCGGCGCTCGCGAAGGGACGCCTCTCAGTGGCGGTCGGGGATCCGGCGCCTCGTGTCGGGCAGCCGTTCACCGTCGAGGTTCGCACCGGCTGGGTCGTCCCGAGCGAGGACTGGCTTCGGCTGATCGCAGTCGCGCCACGGAGGGACTGGTACCAGGTCGTCGGGACCGTGACGGGCGACTCATCGCGTGCCCACGCGACCATTCCGCGCGACGGCTTCGAGATCCGGCTCGTTCGCGTCGGGCCGAGGCGGTGGCGCGCGGTGGTGAGGCTTCCACGTCCGGGGCTGTGGCGGCTGGTTGTCCCCAACGGCACCCACCTGGGGTTCATGGTGCCGCCGCCTCCCGCCTGGATGCCGTGGGTGCAGGTTCGCCGCTGATGACTTCGCGAAGGTGCTCTGGGTCTGGCGGATCTCGCTCCGCAGCGGGAATATCCACGGCTCGGTGACGTTTCGGGCGGCCGACACCCCCTGACGAGCGCGAAAGAAAGCCGCCTGCGCGGCGGCTATCTTGGACGGGAGCGACGGGACTCGAACCCGCGACCTCCGGCGTGACAGGTGACGCGTCAAAAACGCCGCTTGAATGGTTCTACTGAGCCAAATTCGGGTGCCTCCAGGACGCTGCCGAAGTGGTCTTTGTCAGACCTCCGGCCGTTCCTGCGATTGCTCCGACCCCGTCGCCTCGGCGGCGGTCGGTAGGCCATCCGGCTCTTCGACGAGGCTGCCGTCTGGCCTTAGGTGAACGGTCAGGTTGACCTGTTCGGGTGGCTCCGCCTTTTCCAGCGAAAGAAGTTCGCGAATTGCG
>DASWRL010000061.1:0-36477 GCA_036403195.1 Gaiellaceae bacterium | reverse complement strand
GGAGACGCTCGTTTCGCGCGCCTCACGCCGTGCGTCCGCCACGTCCCCGAGTACGACGCGTACGTCATGGGCTTCCGCGAGCGCGACATGCTCGTGCCCGACGCCGTGCGCGCACTCGTGGCGACGCACCGCCGGGGCCGGTACGAGGGGCCGGCCGGCGTGCGCTTGGTGCTCGTCGACGGAGTCGCAGCGGGGCTCTGGGAGCGCTCGAAGCGCGGTCGGCGGGTCGAGCTCACCGTCGCCCTCGTCGGCGCGCCCGGACGGTCCCGGAAGGCGGCGCTTGCCGACGAGGCAGAGCGGCTCGCGCGCTTCCACGGGCTCGAGCCGGTGCTCGAGGTGACGAAGCGTGCCTAGCGGATGAGCCGCACCTCGAGGTGCATCCGGTACGGGAACGACCCGCCGACGCGCCGGTCGATCGTCTCGCGCTCGTCGAGGCCTGTCGCGGTGTTCTCCCAGGTGACGTCGCGCTCCGTCCCGGGGTGCGCGCCCTCGACCACCGACTCCGCGACGACGACGTAGCAGGAAGGCCCGCAGCGTCCGGTGACGCTGTTGCGCGAGATGCTGTGGACGCCGCCGACGGTGTAGTCCTGCACCCAGTGCTGCCCGACGCGCAGCCGGTTCGGGCGCGACAGCGTCACGGGCGTGGCGGCGTGCGCCTCGTCCTGCGTGACGACCATCGTCAGCCGTGTTCGCTGCCAGACCGAGTACCTGCCGCTCCCGCGGACGCGCGTGCGGGTCGCCTCGAGATGCTGCTTGGAGTACCGCCATTCCTCCTGCACCACGTGACCGCGGCCGGAGACGACGAGCACCGCGGTCGGAGGGAAGCGCCGGTGGATGCGGAGCGGCCCCACCTTCGCCTCCTCGAACCCGGACTGCGCGTACCGGTGGACGCCCGGGCGCGGGAGGACGCCGGCGGCGAGCTTCGCGGCGACGCGCGCCGGGGCGGCGGCCTCGGTCGACTTCGCGCCCGACCTCAGCAGGACGACGGCCGCGGCCGTGACGACGGCGGCGGCGACGAGCCCGGCGACCGCGAGCCTGTGCATCTAGACCAGACGCCGCTCCTGCGCCCACCGCGTGAGCTCGTGGCGCGTCGAGAGCTGGAGCTTCCGCAGCACGCTCGAGACGTGCGCCTCCACGGTCTTCACGGAGAGGTGGAGGCGGGCTGCGATCTCCTTGTAGAGATAGCCGCGCGCGATCAGCTGCAGCACCTCGCGCTCGCGGGGCGTCAGCGTCTCGAGCTCGGGGTCGGCCCCGAGCGGCTCGCCCGTGCGGAAGGCGTCGAGCACGAAGCCCGCGAGCCGCGGCGAGAAGACTGCGTCGCCCTCGGCGACGCGCCTGACGGCGTCGGCGAGCTCGTCGCGCGAGATCGTCTTCGTCACGTAGCCCCGCGCGCCGGCGCGGATGACGCCGATCACGTCCTCGGCCGCGTCCGACACCGAGAGCGCGAGGAACTTGACCCCGGGCCGCTCGGGCGCGACGGAGGCGATCACGCCCTCGCCGCCGCCGTCCGGCAGGTGGACGTCGAGCAGGACGACGTCGGGGTCGAGCTCGCGGATGAGCGGCGCCGCGTCGGCGACCGAGCCCGCCTCGCCGACGATGTCGACGAGGCCTGCGAGCTCGTTCCGGACGCCCGCGCGGAAGAGCTCGTGGTCGTCCACGAGCACGACGCGGATCACGATTCGCCTCCTCGCGGCAGCACCAGCTCCACCTCCGTCCCTTCTCCGGGCGACGTCGTGATCGTCGCCGATCCTCCGGCGCGGTGCATCCGCGCCTCGATCGACTCTGCGATCCCGCGGCGGTCGGCGCCGATCGCCGTGCGGTCGAACCCGATGCCGCGGTCCCGCACGAAGACCGACACGAGGTCGGGCTCCGCCTCGGCGTAGACCGAGATCTCCGTCGACCCCGAGTGCCTCGCCGCGTTCGTCATCGCCTCGCGCGCCGCGAGCACGACCTCGGCCATCGGCCCGTCGAGCGGCGCGTCGCCCGACGTCGCGAGCTCGACCTGCACGCCGTGCGCCTCCTCGACGTCCGCGACGGCCTCGGCGAGGGCGTCGGCGAACGTCTCGGCATCGCCGTAGCCGCTTCCGTAGAGCCAGCGGCGGAGCTCGCGCTCCTGCCGGCGGGCGAGCGACCGCACCCTGCGAGCGTCGTCCGCGTCCCGCTGGACGAGGGCGAGCGTCTGCAGCACCGAGTCGTGGATCCGCGCGGCGATCGTCGCGCGCTCGGCGAGGCGGATGCGGTCGGCGCGCTCGCCGGCGAGCTGCCAGACCCAGGGGCCGAGGACGAGGGCGAACGCGCCGGCGAGCGCACCCGGCCCGAGGAGGCCGCGGGACGAGCCGATGTGGCTCAGCATCACGACCGCGCCGGCGAGCGCTAGGGCGATGCCGGGGAGGAAGAACGAGCCGCCGTGCCGGAGCGTGGCGCCGCGGCGGGCGAGCAGCACGAGCCCGCCGACGAGGAGCCCGGCGCCGACGCCCACCGCGACCGACACGCCGAACGCCTGCAGAAGCGCCATCAGCGAGACCGCGAAGACGGCCACGCCGAGGACCGGGCGCCGTCCGTCGCTCCACGCCCAGAGCGCGAGGTACAGGAGGATCCCGGTCCCGCCGGCGAGCGCGAGCAGCGTGAAGACGAGGCGGACGAGCCTCGGGTCGACCCCGAGCGCGTCCGCGACGCCGCCGCAGACGCCGGCCACGACCCGATCGTGGTCGCGGCGCTCGAACGGGAGGACGGGGATCTGGGTCACGGTGCGCGCATCACCTCGAGGTGACCGGCCCCGACCTCGGCGTCGACCGTGAACGTGCGTCCGGGCCGCGTGTCGACGTGCGCGTTCGTCCCGTCCTCGTGCCGCCCGAGGGCGTCGATGCGGCCGACCTTCACGTGCGTCGTCAGCGACACGGACGCGTCCGCGGGCACGACGATCCGGAGGTCGCCCACGCCCAGGCGGGCGCGGACGTGCACGGGCTGCGCCGCCTGGAGCCGGCCGAGGTCGAGCTCGAGGCGCCCGACGCCGAGGTCGTACGTGCGGCTGACGTCGGCGGCGGTCGTCGGGGTGTAGGTGTGCTTGCCCACGCCGTCGCCGAGGCTGACGTCGAACCACGCGAACGCCACGGCGACGGCTGCGATCGTGGCCGCGGCGGCGACCGCCACCGTCGCGGTCACGGCCACGACGATCCCGCGCCGCCGGCTCGTCCAGAGGAGGACGAGGCCGGCGATGAGGACGAGGAGCCACGCTGCGCCCGTCGAGGGCCAGGTGTCGGCGTGGACGAGCAGCGAGAGGATCGCGACCGCGACGAGCCCGAGCGCCACGAGGCGCACCGGGTGGTCGCGCCGCTTGCGCAGCACGTCCTCCGCGATCGACGTCTCGTCGCCCTCCTTCGGGATCACGAGGACGGCCGCGATGTAGACGAGGATGCCGGAGCCGCCGAGCAGCGTCAGGACGACGAAGCCGAGGCGGAAGACGGCGGGGGTGATGTCGAAGTAGCGGCCGAGGCCGCCGCTCACGCCGGCGACGATCTTGCTGTCGCGGCTGCGCTCGAGGCGCTTGATGCTGGGTGTGGTGATCGTGTGTTCGCTCATGACTCCACCGTGCCGCGCCGCGGTCTCCGCGGCCATCCGGAATCACCCTGGTCCGACCCTCAACGGTACTCTCGACGCCGGAATGGCAGAGAAGACGATCGCCGAGAATCGCCGTGCCCGGCACGACTACCAGCTCCTCGAGCGCTTCGAGGCCGGGCTCGTCCTCACGGGTACGGAGGTGAAGTCGCTGCGCGACGGGCGGACGACGATGGGGCAGGCCTACGCCGACGTCCGCGACGGTGAGGCGTGGCTCCACGGGCTCGAGATCGCGACGTACGCGCAGGGGAACCGCGCGAACCACGAGCCGTTGCGGCCGCGGAAGCTGCTGCTTCACCGCCGCGAGATCGACTCGCTGTACGGGAAGGTGCGCGAGAAGGGGCTGACGCTCGTCCCGACGCGGCTGTACTTCAAGGACGGCCGCGTCAAGGTCGAGCTTGCGGTCGCCCGCGGGAAGGAGCAGCGCGACAAGCGGCGGGACGTCGCCGAACGCGACGCCAAGCGGCAGATCGAACGGGCGCTGAAGAGCCGCGGGGCGTAGCCCGGTTCGCACGGATCTTCGCGAGGACCCTCTCCGTCGTCGTGTAGTAGCCGAGGCCGCAGTCGAGGACGGCGCCGGCCTTCAACGCCTTCGCCGCTCTCGGGTCGTGCCGGAGCACCGTCCAGTGCGCGCGGGCATGTCCTCGATGCTGAGCAGCAGGACCTTGGTCGAACCGCCGGCGAGCACGTTTAGGCCTCGTTCGACGCTCGCGCGCTTCGTGCGGACGGTCGAGCCGGCGGACGAGCCCGAGCCTCGTCCGCTCGCGGCGATGTGTCGCGAGGACGAGGTTCAGAGCGATGCCGAACAGCCAGGGTGCGGCGCTGCCGCGGGACAGGTCGAAGTCTCGGCGCCGTCGGAACGCGATCGGCGCCGGCGCGAGCGGCAGAAGCGGTGAAACCGGTCGTAGTGGCGCTCGAACAGCTCCTCGAACGCGGTCGGGGCGCCCAGGGAACGCGCGATCACGTCGGTGTCGTCCACCGCACCGCCAGTCTGACGTCGGCCCTCATCGACCACCATTTGTCGCGGCGGTCGCAAAACGTTCCCGCGGGGCTATGATTCGGGTGTACGGAACATACGGGGGCGCCATGGCTTCGACGTGGTCGGTTCTCCGGGTGAGCTGCAAGCGGAGGTCTCCGGTCGGCCTCCTAAAACAACCGGAACCAAACGCAAGTGCGGAGAACAACCTCGCACTCGCTGCCTAGTCTGATCGACTAGACCAGCGTGTCGCCCCGGGCAGGCCCGCGTCCCGGAGGCGGCATCAACGAGCGGGCTCGGCGCCGAAGGAGAGCCACTCGCCCGAGGCGCGACACTGCAGGAGGGCTAGTCCGTCGGTTGGTCGGTCGCACACCGGCCGCCGGGCGAACCTCAAGTGCGACCTATGCTTGTAGACGTTCGCCACGGAGCTTCCGCGGACGCGGGTTCGATTCCCGCCGCCTCCATTCTCCCTGCTGATCGCGGCCGTTTGCGTGTGCGTACGTTGTCATGGCACAAGCGGCACGGGCGACAGAGCGGTGGGACTTCCGCGTCGGGAGTAACGAGCGGGCGAAGCGGTGGCATGAGCAATACGGGTTCGAGGAAGCGCCAACGGATCCACTTCACCTGATGCTGCTGATGAAGGACCTGCGACGGTTCGGCGAGTCGCGGTAGGGCCTGTCGGGAATCCTCCTCGGTTCGATTCGCGGCCGTGTTGCGTCCGCGAGCGCCGCGGAGGATCATCGGGACCGACCATCCATCAGGGGTCGGGAGGAGGCGGCGGATGCCGCAATACATGTTCACCTTCAGCTACACGCCCGAGGTCTGGGCGGCGCTGATCAGGAGCCCGGAGAACCGTGAGGAGAAAGTCGGGCAGATCCTCAGCGACGCGGGCTGCAAGCTCCAAGGGCTCTGGTATGCGTTCGGCGACACCGACGGCTTCGCCCTGTTGGAGGCGCCGGACAACAAGACTGCGGCGGGGCTCGCCCTGGCGCTCGGATCGAGCGGCGCGTTCAGCAAGTGCTCGACGATTCCGCTGATGAGCATGAGCGAGGCGCTGGAGGCGCTCGAGTTCGCAGGCGAGAGCGTCAACTACACGAAGCCGGCGGAGGCCGTCCCCGCGTAGGACGACCCGCTCGCGGCGAGGGGGCGGCGGCGGAGGAACCGGCCGTCGCCCCGCGAGCCCGGGTGGCTGTGACGCCTCCTCGCGGTTACGCTCGACTGGGCACGTTCACCCGTCGAGGAAGGGAGAGGCCATGAGCGGGGAGCACGACGCGGCGAGGATCGGAAGGCGGCGGTTCCTGTCGGCCGGAGCGGTCGCGGTCGGCGCGGCGGCGTCGGCGCCGCTCATCGGGGTCGAGCGTGCGTACGCGGCGGCGGGCGGAGCGCTTGCGCAGGCCGGGAGAGGCGACCTCGGGCTCGTCGGCATGGATCACGTCGGACTGACGGTGCCGGACATCAACCAGGCGATCGAGTGGTTCGAGGACATCCTCGGCGCCGCGGCGCCGCTGACGTTCGGCCCGTTCGCAGGCGACTTCCTGAAGGGGTCGATCGGTGTCGTCGGCGGCACGAAGATCGACCGGATCACCATGCTCCGGATCGGGCACAGCGCGAACATC
Source organism: Gaiellaceae bacterium (assembly GCA_036403195.1). Lineage (GTDB taxonomy): Bacteria > Actinomycetota > Thermoleophilia > Gaiellales > Gaiellaceae > PALSA-600. The sequence goes on along the minus strand of DASWRL010000061.1, from coordinate 30,270 downwards.
GAGCTGTTCGCGTACGAGTCGCCCGGGCAGCGCCGGACGATGCCGCTCAACTCGGACTGGAGCGGCCACCACGTCGCGTTCTACGTGACCGACATCGACGAAGCGATCGAGTACATGGACTCGCGCGGCGTGAAGCGGCTGTTCGGTCCGTTCACGCTGACGGCCGGCCCCGCCGAGGGGCAGTCGATCAACTACTTCAAGACGCCGTGGAACTCGTACATCGAGTTCATCAGCTACCCGCACGGCATGGCCTACCAGGTGCCGGGGGTGAAGCCGCTCTGGTCGCCGAAGGAGAACGGGCTCGACTCGGTCGTGACCAAGGTGCCGGGCCTTCTCGGCATCGACCACGTCGGGATCACGGTTCCCGACATCGCGGCCGCGGCGCAGTGGCTCGAGGAGAAGCTCGGGTTCTTCAACCCGCTCACCTTCGGCCCGTTCGCCGACCCCGTCGGCGAGTTCATGAGGCAGCTCGTCGACGTGAACCCGCGCGCGGTCGTCGAGCAGATCCGCGTGCTGCGCGGCGGGAACGGGCCCGGCATCGAGCTGTTCCAGTACACCTCGCCCGACCAGGACCGCTCGTTCCGCCGGAACTCCGACTGGGGCGGTCACCACGTCGGCCTGTACGTCGAGCGGATCGAGAGCGGCGTCCGCGCGCTGCAGCAGGCGGCGGGGACGAAGCGCGACGGGCCGCTGACGCTCACGTCGGGCCCGGCCGCCGGACAGTCGATCAACTACTTCGCGACGCCGTTCGGCACGGACGTCGAGCTGATCAGCTACCCGCACGGGATGGCGTACGAGGAGACGGCCCCCGTGAAGCTCTGGAACCCGAGGATGAACGGAGGCTGACGCGCGATCAGCGGAGCGGCGGCGACCCGACGCGCAGCAGGTTGCCGCTCGGGTCGACCAGCGCGAACTCGCGGAGCCCGTAGTCCGTGGAGCTCGGCGCCTGCAGCCGGCTCCCGGTCGCGCGGTCCGTCGCCACCCCGATGCGGTCCCACTCCGCGTGGAGCGCGTCGGCGTCCTCGACGTAGACGTAGCAGGAGTGGTCGGTGGTCAGCGGGTCGACGTCGGGGTCCGCGTAGAAGTGCAGCTGCACGCCGCCGCGCCGGAGGATCACGTACCCCCACTGCTCGGGTGGTGCGCCGATGCTCTCGAACCCGAGTCGCGTGTAGAAGGCGAGCGTCGCGTGCAGGTCGCGGCTCGGCATGATCGGGACTGCGTACTCGGCCACCGCCAAGACTCTACGGCGTGTCCTCGGGCTGCAGCCAGCGGAAGCCGTAGGCGTCGAGCTCGAGTGCGCGGCGCGGCGGCCCGTAGATCCGGTTCGCGAAGGCGTCGGCGAGCCCCGCCGCATCCAGGCCGTGCACGCGGACCGGCTTCCCCGCGAGGTTGTGGACGGCGAGCATCTCGCCCTCGTCCGCCTCGTACCGGAGTGCGAGCACGCTCGGCTCGCGCACGCGGAGCGCCTGCCACGCGCCCACGCCCAGCTCGGGCAGCCGGCGCCGCGCGCGCACCGCCCGCCGCACGAACTGGAGCAGCGAGCCGGGGTCCCGGTTCTGGTCCGCCACGTTCACGCGCCGGTAGCCGTAGGCGCCGCGCGAGACGACCGGCAGGACGAGCTGCGAGCGCTTCGCCGACGAGAAACCGGCGTTCGCGGCGGCGGACCATTGCATCGGCGTCCGGACCGCGTCGCGCTCGCGCAGCGCCAGGTCGTCGCCCATGCCGATCTCGTCGCCGTAGAAGAGCACCGGCGTCCCGGGCAGCGCGAGTAGCAGCGCGAACGCGAGCTCCAGCCGGCGCCTGTCGCCGCCGAGCATCGGCGCGAGCCGGCGGCGGATCCCCCGGTCGTACAGCTGCATCCGCTTCGACGGCGCGAAGCGCCGGAACACGAGCCGCCGGTCGTCGTCCGACAGACGCCCGAGGTCGAGCTCGTCGTTGTTCCGCAGGAACGTCGCCCACTGGTCCGCTCCCGGAATGCCGGCCGTCTCCCGCAGCGCCTCGACGAGCGGTGCCGACTCCTCGCGCGCGAGCGCCAGCCACAGGTTCTGGTTCGCGATGAAGTTGAAGAGCATGTGCAGGCCGCCCTCGCCGAAGTACGTCTGGATCTGATCGCGCTCGACGTTCGCCTCGCCGAGGAGCACGGCATCGCCCGTGCGCCACGTGAGGTACGAGCGGAACGCCCGCAGCCACTCGAATTCCGGCGCCGGGGATGTGTTGGCGGCGCTCGTCGGCTCGATCAGGAACGGCACGGCGTCGACCCGGAAGCCGCTGATGCCGAGGCTGAGCCAGAACCCGATGATCTTCTCCATCTGGTCGCGAACCTCGGGGTTCGCGATGTTGAGGTCCGGCTGGAAATCGTAGAAGCGGTGGAAGAAGTACCGCTTCGCGACGCGGTCGTACGACCACGTCGTCGTCTGCACCCCCGGGAACACGATGCCCTTCGCGGCGTCCGCGGGCTTCTCGTCGGCCCACACGTAGTAGTCGCGGAAGCGCGGGTCGCCCTCGCGCGCAGCCCGGAACCACGGGTGCTCGTTCGAGGTGTGGTTGAGGACGAGGTCGATCAGCACCCGCATTCCGCGGTCGCGGGCGTGCTCGACGAAGCGCACGAAGTCGCCGAGGTCGCCGAACGCGGGGTCGACCCCGTAGTGGTCGGTGATGTCGTAGCCGTCGTCGCGGCCCGGCGACGGCTGGAACGGCAGCAGCCACACCGCCGTCACCCCGAGGCCTGCTAGGTGGTCGAGCCGGCGCGTCAGGCCCGCGAAGTCGCCGATCCCGTCGCCGTTCGCGTCGGCGAACGCGCGCACCGACACCTCGTAGACGAGCGCGTCCTTGTACCACCGATCGGCGACGGGATCCACCGCGGGAAGCGTTTCCCGAGCGGTTGCACCCCAACCCCTCCGTCGCGACGAGCAGAATCACGCCATGGAGATCCGCCGCCTCGACGCCGCCGCTGCCCGCGCCGCCGTTCCCGATCTCGCCGCCGTCCTCTGCGACTGCGTCGACGCCGGCGACTCCGTCAGCTTTCTCTCCGGGCTGACGCTCGCCGAGGCGGTCGCGTTCTACGAGGGGCTCCTGCCCGAGGTCGAGCGCGGCACGCGGGTGATCCTTGCCGCGTACGACGGTGCCGGGCTCGCCGCGTCGGTCCAGCTCGCCCACGCCTGGCCGCCGAACTCGCAGTACCGCGCGGACGTCGCAAAGCTCGTCGTCCACCGCCGCGCGCGGGGGCGCGGCATCGGCCGAGCGCTGATGGAGCGCCTCGAGGACGAGGCGCGCGCCGACGGCAAGACCCTGCTGATCCTCGACACCGTGAGCGGCGGCATCGCCGACGGGCTCTACGAGCGCCTCGGGTGGTCGCGGTTCGGGATCGTCCCCGGGTACGCGCTCGACCCGTTCGGGCAGCCGCGCGACGCGGCGTTCTTTTACAAGCACCTGTGACGGCCGGCCGCTACGGTGGCGTACCACGGGCATGACGCGTCTTCTCGCACTCACCGCCGTCGCCGCGGCCGCCGTCGCGGCGACCGCCTCCGCCGCGCCGAGCTTCGCTTCGTGCACCGGCACGCAGCTCGCGGGCACGTTCTCGGCCGTCAAGGGGAGCGCCGGCGCCGGGAACATCACGTACGAGCTCACGCTCAGGAACGTCTCGAAGCGCCTCTGCGTCGTCACGGGCCTCCCGCAGGGCCGGCTGCTGGGGAAATCGGGGAAGGCGCTCCCGACGCACGTCAAGGCGGCGTTTCCCGGCGCGCTGGCCGCCGTCCTCGTACGCCTCGCCCCCGGTGCGAAGACCTTTGCGACGGCGCGGTTCTCGCCGGACGTGCCGGGGCCGGGCGAGCCGCGGGCCGGGACGAACTGCGAGCCGAAGGCGTGGTTCTTCCGCGTCACCGGCCAGGGCGGAGGGACTACGAAGGTGAAGGTCGTGCCGGCGACGCCGGTGTGCGAGCACGGCCGGCTGCTCTTCTCCGCCTACGGCACGAAGAAGTAGACGCCCGCTAGCGCCGCTTGCGCTTGCGCGCCGAGGTGCCGCCGCCGGGACGGCCGCCGCGCGCCTGCTGTTGCATGCGCTCCGCCTGCCGGCGCATCTGGCGGTTCGCGGTGTCGGGGACGCCGCCCTGCTCCTGCGCCGCCTCGAGGTAGGCGCGCCGCTCTGCCGGCGTCAGCCTGCTCATCGCCTTCTGGATGGCCTGGGGGTTCGGGTTCGCCGCGACGGTGTTGATCTTCTTCAGCGCGCTCGCGAGCTCGGGGTTCTGACGCTCGATCGCCGCCGTCGAGACGCGCGTGAAGAACTTCCGCATGAACCCGACCTGCGACAGCTTCGCGACGAGCGGGCGGAGCAGGGCGCCGTTCCGGAACCGCCCGAGGAACACGAGCAGCAGGAAGAACACCGTGACGACGGCGAGGATGATCACCGGCACCCAGAGCCACCACATGGGACGCAGATTAGCGGCGGGAGGCGAGGAACACGCCGCCGACCACGACGATCGCGAGCACGACGGCGACGGCGAGCCAGGTGGCGAGCGACGCCCCCGCGATCTCGGCCGGCGGGACGGGGTGGACGGGGCCGTAGCGCATGCCGCCACTGAAGCGGCAGGGCTTGAGCGACCCCTTCCCGCGCTGTAAGGATTCGCTGAAGCGGCCGGGTTCGGGTTAGGGGCGAAACGTCGCGGGGTACCCGTCGACCATGGCCCAGGATCCGATCGCGCTGCTGATCGAGCACGGCGAGGAGCACGGCTGCGTCCACATGACGGAGCTGCACGAGATCGTCGCGCGGCTCGAGCTCGAGGAGGACGACATCGAGAGCCTGCTCGAGCGGCTCGAGCACGCGGGCGTCGACCTGACCGACGACTGCTCGCGCGCGATCGAGGAGGAGGTCACGTACACGAACGAGCAGGTCGCCTCCGCGACGACGGACTCGCTCCAGCTCTTCCTGAACGAGGCGGGGCGCTACCCGCTCCTGACGGCGGCGCAGGAGGTCGAGCTCGCCAAGCGGATCGAGGCGGGCGAGAAGGAGGCGAAGGACCTGCTCGTCAACTCGAACCTGCGGCTGGTCGTCTCGATCGCCAAGCGCTACCAGGGGCACGGGTTGACGCTCCTCGACCTGATCCAGGAAGGGATCATCGGGCTGATCCGCGCCGCCGAGAAGTTCGACTGGCGCAAGGGCTTCAAGTTCTCGACCTACGCGACGTGGTGGATCCGCCAGGCGGTGCAGCGCGGCGTCGCCAACAAGTCGCGCGTGATCCGGATCCCGGTCCACATCGTCGAGCGCGAACAGAAGATCTCACGCGCCGAGCGCGAGCTCGTGGCGACGCTCGAGCGAGCGCCGACCGACGAGGAGGTTGCACAGCGCTCGAAGCTGCCGCTCAAGCAGGTGCGGGAGGTGCGGTCGGCTGCGCGTGCGGTCGCGTCGCTCGACAAGCCGGTGGGCGACGACGACTCCGCCGTCTTCGGCGACCTCTTCGCGAGCGACGAGCGGCCGCCCGACGAGCAGGTCGAGGTCGAGCTCACCGAGAAGGCGCTGCGCGAGGCGGTCGCCGACCTCTCCGAGCGCGAGCAGCAGATCCTCGACCTCCGCTACGGCCTCTCCGGTGAGGCGGACCCGAAGTCGCTCGAGGAGATCGGCCGGATCATGGGCATCACTCGCGAGCGGGTGCGGCAGCTCGAGGCCGAGGCGCTCCGGCGGCTCGCGGAGCGTCGCGAGATCGCCGCCATCAAGGCTGCGTAGGGCGCTACGCGCGCAGCGGCGGGGTCGGCACGCCCGCGCCGTCGTGGAAGCCGTGGAGCAGGTCGAGGAGCGCCTCGCCCGCCGCGCGCGCCGGCTCCCACCCGAGCTCGTCGCGGATCCGGGTGGAGTCGAGGAGGGGCGTCTGGAGGGCCATGTCGACCCACCCCTCCGGGGTCGGCTGCAGGTGGAGACGCCACGTGGCGGCGACGAGCGCACGTGCGAGCCCGGCCGGCACCGGGACCTTGCGCGCCCCGAGGAGCCGCGCGAGCGCGTCCGGGTCGAGCACTGGGTCGGCCGCGACGTTGAAGGCGCCGCGCGCGTCGGAGACGATCGCCCGCCGGTAGGCGTCGGCGACGTCGTCGGCATGGGTCACCTGGAACCGGAGGCCCGGGATGTCGGGCACGACCGGGATCCGGCCCGGCAGGACAAGCCGGTGCGGGACCCAGCGGCCCGTGAAGAGGCGCTTCACCTCCGTGCCCATCGCGCGCTGGAAGATCAGCGACGGCCGCAGCCGCACCACCCTGAGCTCCGGGTGCCGCTCCTCAACCTCGTCGAGGAGCCGCTCCGCATCCGACTTGTCGCGCGAGTAGAAGCTCGTCCGGATCCCGTCGGTCGGCCAGGACTCGTCGACCGCACGACTCTTCGGCCCACGCGAGTAGGCACCGACGGACGAGGCGTGGACCAGCGCCGGGACGCCGGCTGCGGCGGCCGCCTCGAAGACGCGCCGCGAGCCGAGGACGTTCGCGCGCCACGTCGTCAGCCGGTCGTGGGAGGGCTGGATCAGCCACGCCAGGTGCACGACGCAGTCGGCTCCGTCGAAGAGCGCGCGCAGGTCGTCCTCGGCGACGTCCGCCCGCGTCCACTCCGTCTTCGGGAACGACGCCGACGGCAGCCGTCGCGCGATCCCGACGACCGAGGTCACCTCCGGCTCGTCGGCGAGCGCGCGCAGGAGCGCCGTGCCGACGTTCCCGCTCGCTCCGGTGACGGCGATCCTCATCGCGTGAGCGCAAGCCCTTCTGCGAGCGTGAAGAACGCCTTCGCGTAGGGCGACTCCTCGGTGCGCTCGCGGAGCAGGTCCCAGTCGATCTGCTCCCGGCACGTGCGCGCGATCTCGAGGACGCTCTCGTAGTCGACCTCGTGCTCTTTCAGCGTCAGGAGCTTCGTGCCGAGCACGTCGGTGACGCTCATCACCGGCATCGAGATCGCGTACACCTCGACGACGGACGCGCGGTCGAGCATCTCCGGCACCATCTCCGGCTTGCTGTTCGGCGCGAAGATCAGGTCGATCATCGCGCCCGTCTCGTCGAACACCTTCACCAGCCAGCCCTCGGGCGGCCGCTCGACGCGGAAGCCGGCGTCCGTGAGCACCTGCAGCGCCTGCTCGACGTCGCCCTCGGGAACGAGGAAGTCGACGTCGTGCTCCGTCGGCGGGCCGCCGCGCGCGTACACGGCGAGGCCGCCCGCGAGGGCGAAGGGGATGTCTCGGTCGCGGAGCGCGGCCGCCGCCTTCTTCATCGCGCCGAGGATCTGCTCGAACTGCTCGTCGTCCGCCACGAGCAGGTGGGGTACCCGTGCGTGTGGCATCCAATCCACGGGTAGGAGCCGCGTGTGACGAGGTGCATCCGGATCGCTGCTGCCGGCGACATCCACGCCGGTGCCGGCGAGCGCGACCGCGTCCGCGAGGCGTTCGCGCGCGTCGCCGAGCAGGCCGACGTGATCCTGCTCGCGGGCGACCTGACGCAGCGCGGTCAGGTCGACGAGGCGTGCGTGGTCGCCGACGCGTGCCGCGACCTCGAGCTGCCGGTCGTGGCTGTGCTGGGGAACCACGACTGGCAGTCGGACAGGCCGGGCGACCTGAACCGGGTGCTCGCCGAGGCCGGCGTGATCGTGCTCGACCGCTCGCACACGATCCTCCGCATCTGCGGGGCGAGTGTCGGCGTCGCCGGCGTGAAGGGCTTCGTCGGCGGGTTCGGCCAGCAGTGGGCGAACTTCGGCGAGCCGATCTTCCGCGACGCGTACGCCGAGACGACGCGCGACGTGGACGGCCTCGAGCGCAGCCTCGCCGCGATCGAGCCGTGCGCGGTCCGGATCGCGCTCCTGCACTACTCGCCGGTCGAGGCGACGCTCGTCGGCGAGCCGGAGCGGCTGTGGCTCGTGCTCGGTGCCGACCGGCTCGCGGGCCCGATCCGGCACCACCGGCCCGACCTCGTCGTCCACGGGCACGCGCACGCCGGGTCGTTCCAGGGAGAGATCGACGGCGTCCCCGTCTACAACGTCGCGGTGCACGTCATGGGGCGCGAGTTCTGGGTGTTCGAGCTCGACGCGGATGCGCGCTCGCCGCAGCCGCCGCTCGCGGTCGAGGAGACCTAGGCCGAGCGGCCTACGAGCCGACGACCTTGCACAGCCAGCGGCGCGGCCGCGAGCGGTCGAGCTCGATGAAGAGGACCCGCTGCCACGTCCCGAGGCAGAGCTCACCCTCGCCGACGGGGATCGACTCGCCGGCCGAGCCGAGGATCATGGACATGCAGTGGGCATGGCCGTTCGGCTGCTCCATGTCCTCCTCGCAGATGTTCTCGGTGCGTCGGTCCCAGTCGTCGTGCGCGTAGTAGGTCTCGTGCGGGATGAGCCGCCGGAGCAGCGTGCCGAAGTCCTCGAACATCCCGCGCTCGTACTCGTTCACCCGGACGCAGCAGGTGGTGTGCGGCGAGTAGACGAGGCAGATCCCATCGCGGACGCCCGACTCGCGGACGATCTCCCCGACCTCGTCGGTGATGTCGCTGACGTGAAGGCCCCCGGTGGTCTGGAAGTAGCGCTCGGCCTGGAAGACCTTCACGCGCGCGAGTGTAACGACTCCGCGACGTTTGACCGTCGGGCGGCGGGGGAGCCGTCCACCGTGCGCGTCGCGATCCTCACGGGAGCCTCGAGCGGCATCGGCCGCGCCACCGCGCGCGAGCTGGCGCGGCGCGGCTACGCCATCGCGCTGGCCGCGCGGCGCGAGCACCTCCTCCTCGACGCCGCGGCGGAGGTCGAGGAGCTCGGCGGCCGGGCGATCGCCGTGGAGACCGACGTGACCGACGAGGAGGCGGTCGAGACGCTCGTCAACCGGACGCTCGCCGAGCTCGGGCGGATCGACGTCTTCGTCGGGAACGCCGGCGTGTACCAGCTCGGCCGGTTCGAGGACACGCCGCCGGATGTGTTCCGCCGGGTCCTCGAGACGAACTTCTTCGGGATCGTGAACGGCGCGCGCGCCGTGATTCCCGCGTTCCGGCGGCAGGGGCACGGGACGCTCGTGCTCGTGGCGTCCCTCGATTCGCACGTCGGCGCAGCCCAGGCGGCCGCGTACACCGCCTCGAAGTGGGCGGTCCGTGGGTTCGCCGCGTCGCTCCGCTCCGAGCTGAGAGGCAGCGGCGTACATATCTCCGTCGTCTCGCCGGCGTCGATCGACACGCCGCTCTTCCGGCACGCCGCGAACTACACGGGTCGCGCGATGAAGGCGCTCTCGCCCGTCTACGCCCCGGAGCGCGTCGCGTCCGCGATCGCTCGCGTCGCCGAGCGGCCGCGCCGCGAGGTGATCGTCGGGCCGATGGGCGTCGTCATGGCCGTCCAGCGGACGCTCACGCCCGCGCTCGTCGACCGCCTCTTCGGGATCCAGGTCGAGCACGACCACTTCACCGGCGGCTCCGCGCCGGCCTCACCCGGGAACCTGTTCGAGCCGGTGGACGACGGGGGATCGGCCTCCGGCGGCTTCGGCGGCCGGCGCCACACGAGGCTGCGTCGCGCGGCGCTCGTCGCCGCTGCTTCGGGTGCGGCCGCGGCCACGTGGCGCGCGAGAACCTGATCGCGGCGCGCGCTACGCTCGCGGTCGCGGGCCCGTAGCTCAGCGGTTAGAGCAGGGAACTCATAATTCCTTGGTCCCTGGTTCGAATCCAGGCGGGCCCTCTCCGGATCCGACCTTGTACTTCGGAAGACATATGAAGCGCCCGGGCCGCCACCAGCTCCGCCGGTTCGTCTGGAGGGTGCCGGCGGGTGGGCTCGTCGCCGCCGTCGCCGCGTCGACCGCCCTCGCCGCCGGCGAGCCCGAGGTCTTCGCCTCGTCAAGGATCGGGCACCTTGACGTCACGAGCAGCGTCCTCGTCGGGCCGACGAGCGTCGACATGCGCGGCGGCTGGGTCGACACCGCGCGACCGTGTTCGGAGACGAGGCTCCTCGACGTCAAGGTCGACGTCGAGCGGATCGAGTCGAACGGGCGGAGCCGGCGAGTGCGGCGCATGCGGACGTTCCGCACGACGAACTGCGCCGAGGGCGGGCCGAACATGGGCTTCACGTTCAGGGCGAGGGCTATCGGCTTCGGATGCGCGAACGGGCGTTGGAAGCCAGGACGCTACGACTTCACGACGACCACGGTGGAGCACCGCAAGCGGCTTCGCGCCGTCGCTAGCGTGAGCTGGGCAAAGCTACAGCCCTGCTGAGCGTCGAGTCGGGGCTGCGTCGAGCACTCGCTTCGCTCGCCCACCCGGTCGTGCCGGTCTGACTAGCCGTTCGCCCGGGGTGGAGCCTCTCGGCGGCCACCAAGCTGAGCGCGCCGTGAGAGACGCCCGCTTCCGCCTGCTGGTTTCGAGCGCTCTCCTCCTGTTCGTCGAGCTGTTCCTGATCCGGTGGCTCGGCTCGAACGTCGTCTACCTCTCGTACTTCTCGAACTTCGTCCTCCTCGGGAGCTTTCTCGGCATCGGCGTCGGCTTCCTCTGGGCCGACCGTGGGCGAGCCGTGTTCGTCGCCGCGCCGCTCGCGCTGGAGGTCCTCGTCGTCTTCGTGCGCGTCTTCAGGGTCGAAGTCGACCGGAAAGGCTCGCAGGTCCTGTACTTCGGCGACTTCACCACGACGGGACTGCCGATCTGGTTGACGCTGCCGATCGTCTTCGTGGTGACGGCGATCGTGATGGCGCTGATCTCGGACGAGGTCGCGCGCGGCTTCAAGCGCGTGGAGGAGCCGTTGCGCGCGTACCGGCTGAACATCGTCGGCTCGCTCCTCGGCATCGGCGTGTTCTCGGTGCTCGCGTTCCTCTCGCTGCCGCCGGTCGTGTGGGGCGCGGCCGCCGCGGCCGGGTTCCTCGCGCTGCTCTCCGTCCGGCGGTCCTCGATCGTCCCCGTGATCGCACTTGCCGGCCTCCTGCTCGCGCTCGCGAGCGAGGCCGCACCGGGAGTCAGCTGGTCGCCGTACTACAAGATCGCGGTCGCCGGCGACGCGCGCGTCCACAGCGTCGCCGTCAACGGCATTCCGCACCAGCAGATCACGTCGGCCGCCTACCGCCGTGCCAAGGAGCCGCTGTACTACGCGCCGTACCAGCGGCTCGGCGGACGCGCGCCCGGCAAGGTCCTGATCGTCGGCGCCGGCACCGGAACGGACGTCGCGATCGCGCTCGCCGAGGGCGCCACGCACGTCGACGCGGTCGAGATCGACCCGCGTCTCTACCGGCTCGGGCGCGAGCTGCAACCGGATCACGCGTACCAGGATCCACGCGTCTCGGTGCACGTCACCGACGGACGGGCGTTCCTGGAGCGGACGAATTCCCGCTACGACCTGATCCTGTTCGCGCTGCCAGACTCGCTGACGCTCGTGTCCGCACAGTCGTCGCTGCGACTCGAGAGCTACCTGTTCACGCTCGAGGCGATGCGCACCGCGCGCGCGCACCTGACGAGGGGCGGCGTGTTCGCGATGTACAACTACTACCGCGAGCAGTGGCTCGTCGATCGCTACGCGCAGACGCTGCTCGAGGCCTACGGCCGCGCGCCCTGCGTCGACGGCGACAGCGGGAACGCGAAGTTCGCCGTCCTCTCGGACGGCGGCGTGACCTGCGCGGCCGTCTGGAGCCCGGGCGGGCGTCCGGTCCCCGCGCCGGCGCGGGACGACCACCCGTTCCCGTACCTCCGCGTGCCGTCCATCCCGGGCTTCTACCTCGTCGCCCTCGCCCTGATGCTCGGCGTGGCGCTCGTCTCCGTCCGCGCCGTGGGCGGGCCGTTCAGGCGGCTCGTCGGCTACACGGACCTCTTCCTCATGGGTGTCGCGTTCCTCCTGCTCGAGACGCGGGGGGTCGTCGAGTCAGCGCTCCTCTTCGGCACCACCTGGGTGGTGAACGCGCTCGTGTTCGCGGGGATCCTGGTCGTGGTCCTCGCGGCGATCGAGATCGCGCAGCGGTTCCCGCGCCTGCCCACGGAGCTTCTCTACGGCGGCCTGTTCGCGTCGCTCGCGATCGCCGCGACCGTCTCGCCGTCGGCGCTGCTCCAGCTGCCGATCGAGCTGCGGGTGCCCGCCGCCGTCGGCCTCGAGTTCGGGGCGGTGTTCTTCGCGAACCTCATCTTCGCCGACCGCTTCCGCCAGACCGCCTCTTCGCGGGCCGCGTTCGCGGCGAACCTGCTCGGCGCGATGCTCGGCGGCATGCTCGAATACGGCTCGCTGCTCGTCGGCTACCGCTCGCTCCTCTTCTTCAGCGCGGTGATCTACGCCGGCACGCTCGTGCTCCGCCCGAAGCGGGCCGTGCTCCTCGCCCGCACGACGACGTAGCGAGACCGGCCGAGCCGCTCGTGGAGCGCGGGAGGCTCATCGCCGCCGAGGGGGTCAGCGCCCGACGACGAGTGCCTCCCGCCGCCATACCCTGCGCGCAGCCCTGTGGAGCCGGGGTTAATTCGGCAGCGGCCGGAATGCCGTCGGAACTCGCTTCCCCCGCGGCCGCTGATGAAGTACGTTCGTCAAATGGCGCTCCTGGCGCAGCGCGGCCCCGACGAGCCCGCGAACAGCTGGGTCTTCTGGACGATCGCCGCCGTCATCGTCGCCGCCGTCCTCGTGACTGTCCTCGTTCGGGTCCTGTAGGCGCAGCTATTCGGCGATCGCGGCGAGCACGCCGCTGCGGACGAGGTCGCGGAGCGGCTCGAGCGTCGCCGGGACGGGCTCGCCTTCACGCGTGAACGGGACGCAGCCGCGCACGAGGTCGTACGCGCGCCGCGTGCCCGCGCCGAGGCGGCTCCCGCGAAGGTCGATCGCCTGAGCGGAGACGAGCAGCTCGATCGCCAGCACCCGCTCGCCGAGAGCCGTCATCTCCGCGAGCCGCCGGGCCGCGAGCGGGGCCATCGTGGTGCGGTCCTCGATCCCCTCGGCCTGCGTCGTGCTCGCGAGCTCGAAGGACACGGGGTGTGCGAGGAGCCGTGCCTCCGCGGTCAGCGCCTGGCCCGCGACGCCGAACTCGCTCAGCGAGTCGTCGGCGCTCCCCGGCTGCTCCGACAGCCCTTCCGGAAGCCCGGAGAACGGCGCGTGCAGCAGCTTCATCATCCGCTCGTTCGCGGCCGTGAGCGCCGAGGCCAACGAGATCCGCAGGAAGTCGAGCGCCGCCGCCACCGGCAGCGCGTCGAAGTTGCCGACCGACAGGATCCGGCCCGAGTCGACGTCGACGAGAGGGTTCGACTGTGCGGCGTTCAGCTCCACCTCGAGCTGTGCGCGGACGAAGGCGAGCGCGTCGCGGAGCGCTCCGTGCACCTGGGGGAGGCAGCGGAACGTGAGCGGGTCCTGCAGGTTCCGGGCGGCGCCGGGCTCGAAGAGCGCGCTGCCCTCGAGCAGCGCCCGCAGCGACGTCACCGAGTCGGCGAGCCCGCGGTACGGCCGCTCCCGCGCGACGGCGGGATCGACGACGGAGAGGTTCGCTGCGAACGCCTCGAGGTCGAGGGCGCCCGCGACGAGCATCGAGGCGGCGAGCCGCTCGCAGTCGGCGACGGCGAGCGCCGCCGCTCCGACTGCGAAGGCGTTCGTGTTGAGGAGCGCGAGCCCCTCGCCGGGCGCGAGCACGACGCCGTCCAACAGGTCGTGGGCGAGGTCGGCCATGGGCGCGAGATCGGCCTGGCCGATCGAGCCGAGCGTCCGGATCGCCGGCCGCCGGCCGTCGTTCAGCGCAGAGACGAGCCGTTCGACGAGCTCCGGGCGCGCCAGGGTGGCTCCGCGCGCCAGGACGTTCGCGAGCACGAGCACCGTGGCGCGCGCGACGTCGGGCGCTGCCGGTGCGCCCTGTCCGATCAGGTGGTTCAGGATGAGGCGCCGGTTGAACGCCTCCTGCTCGGCGCGCTCGACGAGCGCGTCCTTGCGGACGCCGACGCCCGTCGAGAGCCCGTAGACGACGGCGCCCTCGGCGAGCGCCCCTTCCGCGACGGCACGCGCTGCGGCGACGCGCTCGACCGCCTGCGCGTCGAGCTCCACGCGCGCGCCGTCGCGTGCGACGGCGACGAGCGACTCGAGCGTGAGGGCCGAGCCCGTGAGGACGACGGTCACGCCGCGATCGGGGCGCTACGAGGTCGGCTCGAGGGACTGGACGCCCGAGACCAGCTCGTCGGCGTACGTGATCGGCTCGCGGCGGAGACCGCCCTCACCCGGCTCGTAGTGGCCCATCCGCCACAGCGCCGGCGAGTAGACGTGGATGGACGTGGCGGGCGGGCCGCCGGAGTGACGCATCCCGTGGATCGACGAGCCGTCGAAGTGGAACGCCGTCCCCGCGACCCGCGGACGCGTCCGGACGTGCACCCATCCCGAGGCGTCGCGGTAGAAGTAGTCCTCGGCGAGGTCGCCCTCGCACACGTAGACGGCGCCGGAGGAGACGTCGTGGTCGTGGTAGCCCGTGTCCTGCGCGTCCAGCCAGCAGATGAGCCACACGTCCAGGTTCGTGTCGCGGTAGAGGTGCTTGAAGTACCGCTGCTGCGGGTCGTGGCGCACGTACGCCTCCCACAGCCTCCGCTCGTGCCCGAGTGCCTCGGCGAGCGCCGCCAGCTGCTCGCGCGTGAGGTTCTCACCCGGGATCGTGCGTTCGTGGACCCAGGCCTGGATCTCGGTCACGTCAGGATACGGGCCGGGTTGTCTCGGCAGACGGCATCGCTCAGAGCCTGACCGAACTCCCGGACGGAGCGCAACGTCGCGCTGCTGTCGACGACGGGGCGGTCGCTGCCGTAGACGATCTGGCCGACGCCGTACGTCGCGAAGGCGAGGTCGAGGGCGCGGGACGCGTACGACGACGTCTCCAGGTAGATGCTCTCGTGGAGGATCGTCCGGGTGCTCACCCCGCGCGAGGCGAGGCGCTCGATCTGGATCGGGGCCCCGCCCGCGAGCATCGCGAAGACGACGCGGAGCCGCGGCCAGGCGGCGGCGCCGTGGACGAGCCACGTCGCGTAGGCGGCCTGCATCTGCGACGTGTAGGAGACGACGGACGGCCACCACGGCGGGCATCCGTCGGGCACCGGGTGCGCGCCGGGGTGGACGAAGAGCGGCTGCCCGCGCTCCTGGAGCGCGTCGAGCACCGGGCTCAGCGTGTCGAGATCGGACAGCGCCGATGCCGGGACGCACGTCCCGACGAAGCCGTCGCGGACCGACCCGCTCGCGAGCGCGACGAGGCGGCCGTCGGCCGACGCGACGGTCTCGAGGATCCCGTCGTGGTAGGCCTCCGTCAGCTCCTCGTCGAGCTCCAGCGTCGGCGGGCACGAGATCACCGCGAGGTCGATGCCGTCGTCGTCGAGCGTACGCACCCGCGTCTCGAGATCGTGCGCGGCGACCTCGGCCGGCCACTCGCCGCTCGGCAGCTGGAGCAGGTCGCCGCGAATCCGCGGCGGCGCAGCCCGCTTCCGCAGCGCCTCGACCAGGTGCGGAGGCCACAGGTGCTGGTGGAAGTCTACGGTCGGCGGGGCGGCGGCGGCCACCCGCCGAGCATCGCAGATGCACGTTCTGCGGGGTGCCGGAGCCGAGGCTCTGGCACGTCAGCTGGGTCGGTGGCGTCGGCACGCACGCAGAGGGGAGAGAGGGCTGGGTGCCCGCCGCGTCGCCAACCATGACGTCCCGTACCCGTTTCGGGCGGCGCGCAACCGTCGCCGAGGTTCGGGTCGCGGGGTCGCAGGGCATAGGTCGCCCGATCGGCCCCAGGGAGGAGGGCCGGGTCCAGGGGAAAGGGGACTCCGTGAAGCGGTGGCTCGGGCTGGTAGGGGTTGCGTTCGCCGTCGTGGCGGTGGCGAGCGGCGGCGCATCATTCGCGCGCGCCGACTCCGGTGGCGGCTGCTCGCCGCAGTCGACGAAGTCGGAACGTTGGAAGAAGGAGCACTGCAAGACGGAGCAGCCCTCGGGCGGGACGACCGAGGGTCGCAGCAGCTCGAGCAGCAACGTCCACGTCCAGGAGCTGGAGGCCCGCGGCACCACCTCGATTGCCGGCGGGGGCGTCGACACGACCCACAGCACGCAGCTGCCGCTGACCAGGGAGCTGCAGCCCGGCGCCGAGGCGGACACGAGCGGCCCCGGCGAGGGCCCGGGCTCGACCGACCGCTCCGGCGACCGTGACCACCACGGCCACGGCGGGCCGATCGCGAGCGTTCCCTCGTCGCCCGTCGGAAGCGGGTCGGCGGCGCTCGGTTTCGACGGCCTGCGCGCGGTCGACACACGCTTCGCCGACGAGGGGAACCAGTTCACCGTGGAGCCGCCCGACCAGGGTCTCTGCGTCGGCAATGGCTACGTGGTCGAGCCGATCAACAGCGTGATCGGCGTCTACCAGAAGTCGAACGGCACGCTCCTCACGTCGAAGT
This sequence comes from Gaiellaceae bacterium, assembly GCA_036403195.1. Lineage (GTDB taxonomy): Bacteria > Actinomycetota > Thermoleophilia > Gaiellales > Gaiellaceae > PALSA-600. The sequence goes on along the minus strand of DASWRL010000061.1, from coordinate 13,965 downwards.
CGTTGAACCGGTTCTTCAACTACCCGTCGCAGTTCAACCGCGTGACGCTCTCGGAAGGCCCCCAGCCGACCGACCCGTCGTGCGTGTACGACCAAGCGAGCGGGAAGTTCATCGTGGTCGTATTGACGTTCTTCGTCGACCCCGAGTCGGGCGCGCCGCTCGGCCCGAACCGGATCGACCTCGCCGTCAGCAAGACGGGCGACCCGACGGGCGGTTGGGACCTGTACGACTTCTGGGTCACCGACGACGGCACGAACGGCACCGCCGTCCACCCGCACTGCCCGTGCCTCGGCGACTACCCGCACATCGGCATCGACGCCAACGGCCTGTACGTCACGACGAACGAGTACGCGTGGTTCTCCGACGCCTTCAACGGCGCCCAGCTCTACGCGATCTCGCTGAAGAACCTGACCGCCGGCGCGCCCGGCACGAACGTGCTCCACTACGACAACCTGAGCGCGGGCGGCGGCCCGGCGTTCACGGTCTGGCCGGCGAACGCGAACCCGTCCGACTACGTGACGTCGGCTGACGGCACCGAGTACCTCCTCAGCTCGATGGCTGCGCCGGAGGCGGGGAACACGACCGGCACGGACAACCGGATCGCGCTCTGGTCGCTCCGCCACACGAACCGGCTCGACACCGGCGGTACGCCCGACCTCGCGAACGAGGTCGTCGAGACCGAGACGTACGCGCTGCCGCCGATGGCGGACCAGAAGCAGGCGCCGCTCGAGCTCCTGCCGCTGCTCTCGTGCCTGAAGGACACGACGCCGCTCGAGCTGTTCGGCGGCCTCTCCTGCTCGCGTGCGCTCTCGGGCCACACGACCGAGGCCGGCGAGCCGATCGCCGACCCGTACGCGAACGACGAGCGTGAGGGCCCGCTCGACGCGCTCGACGCCCGCATGCAGCAGGTCTGGGTCAACCAGGGCCTCGTCATCGGCGCGCTCGACACCGCCGTCCAGGTCGACGGCCAGGAGAAGGTCGGGATCGCGTGGTTCGCCTTCGACCCATCGGGCGGGAAGGCCAAGCTCGCCTCGCAGGGCTATGTCGCCGTCGGTGGCAACAACGTCCTCATGCCCGCGGTGGCGACGCTGCCGAACGGGAAGGGCGTGATGGCGATGACGCTCTCCGGGCGCGACTACTATCCGTCGGCGGCGTACGCCCCGGTTCAGGTGTCCGGCGGCAGCATGACCGTCGGATCGGTCGCGATCGCGGCGAACGGCGTCGGTCCGCAGGACGGGTTCTCCGAGTACCGCGCGTACTCCCCGTTCGAGGACGGCACGCCGCGGCCGCGCTGGGGCGACTACGGAGCCGCCGTCAGCGACGGGACGTCGCTCTGGATGGGCTCCGAGTACATCGGCCAGAGCTGCACCTACCAGCAGTACCTCGCGAGCGGCCTGGTGTGCCCGGACTTCAGCCGGGCCGCCCTCGCCAACTGGTACACGCGGATCACGCAGGTCACTCCGTAGCGGAGTGCCTGCCGGTGGGGCCGCCGGAAACGGCGGCCCCACCGGATCGGCTCTACGATCCGCGCGTGCGGACGCTCCTCGCGGCCACCGCAGTCGTGCTTGCCGCCTCGGCGCCGGCGGGCGCGGCCCCGACAGGCCTCCGCGGCGTCGTGACGCGCGGACCGATCTCACCCGTCTGCTCTGTCGAGCGGCCCTGCAGCGCACCGGCGAAGGGCGTGACGCTGACGTTCTCGCGCCGCCACCACTCGTGGACGGCCACGACCGACACCGCGGGGCGCTACCGGATCGTGCTCCGGCCGGGTACCTACACCGTGACGATGGCGTCGCAGCCGCTCGCGCGCGCGTGGACCGTGGTCGTTCCGGCCGGGCGGTTTGCCGTCAAGAACTTCTCCGTGGACACCGGGATCCGCTAGGCGGCGCGGCGGTCGCGGGCCGACTCGAGGCCGATCGCGAGCGCGTCGAGCTCCGGGTGCGCGTCGACGAGCCGCTCGAGCTCGCGCACCTCGCTCCGCCGGAGCGCGACGACCCGGTCGCTGTTCAGCGCCCAGTCGAGCACGAGCGACAGGTCGCGCAGGCGCGAAGAGACGCCCGCCTGCGCAGCGGCGAACTGCTGCGCGCGCTCGACGAGCCCGCGCGGCAGCCGTAGAACCTGACCCCGAACCTCGACGTGCACCATGCCGCCGTCCGACTCTACCCGCGGCATCGGCCGGTGGCACAGTCGCGTCGGGCGAAGGCCCGCTCGGAGCGGAAAAGAACGGCGGCCGGGGCGCCTGGGAGGATGAAGGCCGATGATCGACCCGCAGGAACGGTGGCGCCCGCTCCCGGACAAGCCCGACTACGCCGGGTTCCTGTCGTTCGGCGGCGCGCCGCTCGTGCAGGACCCGGCGCATCTCGCCGGCGCCGACGTCGCCGTCCTCGGCGCGCCGACCGACGACCTCGTCTCCGACCGTCCGGGCACCCGGTTCGCGCCTCGGGCGATCCGTGCCGCGTCATGCCCGCCCGGCCCGCATCTCGAGGCCGGAGTGGACGCATTCGCGGAGCTGCGCATCGTCGACTACGGCGACGCCGCCGTCGTCCCGGCCGACCCCGTTCGCTCGCACGCAGCGATCGAGCGGCTCGTCGGCGAGGTCGCCGACGCCGGCGCCGTCCCGATCACGCTCGGCGGCGACCATTCGATCACCGAGCCGTGCGTGACCGCGCTCGCGAAGCGGCGCGGCCCGGTCGGGCTCCTGCACTTCGACACGCACACCGACACGGGCCGCGAGGTGTTCGGGGTCGAGCGATCGCACGGGACGCCGATGTACCGCCTCGTCGAGGGCGCGGCGGTCGAGGGTGCGCGCTACGTGCAGGTCGGTCTTCGCGGCTACTGGCCGGGGCCGGAGGAGTTCGCGTGGCAGCGCGACCGGGGGATCACGTCGTTCTTCATGCACGACGTCCGCGACCTCGGGATTCGTGACGTCGTCGAGCAGGCGCTCGCGCGCGTGGGGGAGGGCCCGGTCTACCTCACGGTCGACGTCGACGTACTCGATCCGGCGTTCGCGCCCGGCACGGGCACGCCCGAGCCCGGTGGCATGGCCTCGGTCGACCTCCTCTGGGCGGTCCGCGAGATCGCGGCACGCGTCGAGCTCGTCGGCGGCGACGTCGTCGAGGTGCTGCCGACGGCGGTCGGGTCCGCGGACATCACCGCGCTCGTCGCCGAGCGGGTGGTCAGGGAGATGCTGACGGGCCTTGCTCTCGGAAAGGTGGACACGAACACACGTTCGTACTAGCATCGCCGCGTGCAGCTCTGCCTCGACGCCGCCGACCGCCTAGTCGAGCTCGTCGAGGAGCGGCGCGGCCCCGTCGCGGCCGACGAGGCGGCACGCGTCGTCCTGCGGCTGCGGGCGCCCGTCCCCGTCGGGCTCGCGCGGTCGCTCCTCGAGGACGCCGTCGGCGCCGACGCGCGGCTGCGCTTCGCCGGCGACCTCGTCGCGCTGCGCGACCCCCCGGGCGAGGCGCTCCCGATCGAGGCCACGACGTTCGTCGTGTTCGACCTCGAGACGACGGGGCTCCGGCCGGGCTCGGCGCGGCCGTGCGAGATCGGCGCGGTTCGCGTCACGGGGCTCGAGCTCGAGGAGCGGTTCCAGACCCTCGCCAACCCGGGCGCCCGGCTGAGCCCCGCCGTCGCCGCGCTGACCGGGCTCCGCGACGAGCAGCTGCGGCGCGCGCCGCCGGTGGCCGCCGCCGTCCGGCGCTTCCTCGACTTCGCCGGCGACGCCGTCCTCGTCGCGCACAACGCGCGGTTCGACATGGCGTTCCTCGACAACGAGACGATGCGGGTGACGGGACGCCGGGTCGCTGCGACGGTCGTGGACACGGTCGGGCTCGCACGGCGCCTCCTCGGCCGGCAGCCCGCGAACCTGGCCGCCCTCTCCTACCGCTTCGCGACCGACGCGCGGCCCTGCCACCGCGCGCTCCCGGACGCAGAGGCGACGGCCGAGATCCTCCTCTGCCTGATCGGGATGGCGCAGGAGCGAGGAGCGCGGACGGTCGCCGACCTGCTCGAGCTCGCGGCGACACGGCCGCGCCGCGTGCAACGGAAGCGAAGCCTCGCGTTCGGTGCGCCGCAGCGCCCCGGCGTCTACCTGTTCCGGGACACGCACGACCAGGTGCTGTACGTCGGGCGCGCGCGCGACCTGCGGGCGCGTCTGCGGTCGTACTTCCGGTCGGAGCGGCAGCGGCCGGCGGTCGAGGCGGCGCTGGCGGCCCTCGACCGCGTCGAGTGGCGCGTCCTCGGCTCGGAGGCCGAGGCGGCGCTCGAGGAGCTCCGCCTGATCCGCGAGCTCCGCCCGCCGGCGAACGCCCGCTCGGCACGACCCGACCGGTACGTCTACCTGCGCCGGCGCGGCGACTCCGTCGTCTGCTCGTCGACCCCCGGCGAGCTCGGGCCGTTGACGAGCCGTCGCCGCGCGCAGCGCGCGGCGCGGGCGCTGCAGGGGGTCGAGTGGGAGACGCTCGACGACGCGCTCCCGAAGCTGCGCGAGAAGCTCGGGCGGCTCGCGCGTGACCTCCGATTCGAGGATGCCGCACGGCTCCGCGACCGGATCGCCGCGCTCGAGGACGCCGCCCGCGAGATCGAGCGGATGCGCCGGCTTCGGGCGCTCTCGGTGTGCCTCGTCGTCCCGGGGCCGCACGACGGCACGCGGCGCGGCATCTATGTCGCGAAGGGCCGCGTCGTCTGCATCCGGCCGTTCGCCGGGACGTCCGGCCTCGAGTGGCAGGCGGCTCTCTCCGAGGTCGCGCGGGCCGAGGCCACGCTCGCGCCGGAGGCGGCCGACGACCTGCGGGCGCTCGCCCCGTTCATCCGGCGCCCGCCGCCGGAGCTGTCCGTGGTCGCGCTGGCACACTCGTCGGGGTGGAGGAGCTTCGAGAGCGCGCGCTCGGCACGGGGTGGCGGAAGCTCGTCGTCGATCGCCTGACGGCGACACCGGTCGACCTCCGGCGCGGCAGCGCGGTCAAGCTCGTCGCGGGCGCCGCGACGGAGATTGTCGACCGGGCCGAGTGGCCGGCGCGGCTCGAGGCGCTGCTCACGGAGGCGCGGACGGTCCACCTGCTCGCGCCCGACGGCGACCTCCATGCGCGGCGGACGAAGAAGGGGCGCTGGCTCGTCTCGCGCGCGCGCCCGTCGTCGCCGGACGCGCCGTCCGGTCGCCACGACCGCGAGCGCGTCCATCCGCTTCCGGCGGGGCACCCGCTGTTCCGCGTGACCGGGAGCTCGCGTGACAAGGAGCGTCAGGTGCAGCATTACGTCGAGCTGCTCCGGCCGCTCGCGCTCTGGGAGCGGGAGTCGATCCGCGTCCTCGACGCCGGCTGCGGCAAGGCGTACATGAGCCTGGCGCTCGTCGCGTACGGCCGCGAGTCGGGTACGCGCGTCGACCTCGTCGGCATCGACGTCAACCCGTCGGTGGTCGACACGGTCCGGCGCGCCGCGGACGAGCTCGGATACGCGGAGGCCGGCTTCGAGGTGTCGGCGATCGCGGACTACGAGCCCGGCGGGCCGATCGACCTGCTCGTGTCGCTGCACGCGTGCGACACCGCGACCGACGACGCGATCGCGGCAGGCGTGCGGCTCGGGGCGGAGGCAATCGTCGTCGCGCCGTGCTGCCACCACGAGCTCGCGTCGCAGCTCGCCGACCGGGACAAGGACGGGCTCCTCCGCCACGGGCTCCTGCTCGGGCGCCAGGCCGACCTCGTCACCGACGCCCTCCGCGCCGCGGCGCTCGAGATCTCCGGGTACCGCGTCGACGTGATCGAGTTCGTCTCGGCGGAGCACACGGCGAAGAACCTCATGCTCCGCGCCGAGCGGGCGCCGTCCGCCGCCCGCGCACGGCGCGCGGCGGCCGAGTACGTCGAGCTGCGCGACCGCTACGGCGTCGATCCTGCGATCGGACGGCTCCTGCCGCTGCCCGTACCCACGGTAGCCGGAACGGCGTTGTAGTGATGACCGAAAGGGGGAACACTGAGATGGGCATCCTCTGGATCATCCTCATCGTCATCCTGGTCCTCGCGCTGCTGGGCTTCTTCTCGCGCGGCGTCTGGTGAGCCGGTAGGTCCGACGACACGTGGTATTGGGCCGCCCCGCCCACGCGGGGCGGCCCTTCGTGCGCTACAACGCGTTTGTGGCAGACACGGTGGACCTGCTCCGGCAGGCGGACAGCGCGCTCGCGCTGCCGCGGCTCGGCGGCATGGCCCGACCGAACGGCGTCGTGATCGTCAGCGAGCGCTACTGGGCGTTCGCCGGGGTCGACGGGTCGCTGCGCGAGGGCGAGATGCCGCGGCCGCCGGAGGCCGTCCAGCAGATCCCGCTCGCTCGTGGGCTCGTCCGGCTGTGGGCCTCGCTCGCGCCGGTGTTCCGCCGCGAAGGGGTGGCCAACCGGCGCGAGCGCTGGCTCATCCTGACCGCCGCGTTCGCGCCGCTCCTGCTCGGGTTCGTGGGCGGCCCCTGGTCGACGGTCGCGGGCGCAGCCCTGTCGCTGCTCCTCCTCGCAACGATCCTGCGCGGCCGGGCGCTCCACCTCCACGGGGCCGAGCACCGCGCGATCGCAGCCGCCGAGGAACGGCGCCTCGCCGCCACCTGGGCGGGGGCGGCGCTGCCGTCGCGGTTCTCGCCGCGGTGCGGCACGAACTTCGCCGCGCTGGCGCTCCCCGTCACGTTCGGCGCCGACCGGCTCCTGCCGCTCGCACCCGCCGTCTGGACGCCCGCCGTCGTGCTCGTCCTCGCGCTCGCGCTGACGATGGAGCTCTGGCGGCTCGTCCAGCGCTCCTCCCGGCGCATCTGGCATCTCCTGCTCGTCCCGGGGCTCGCCCTCCAGCGGCTCACGACGCGGGAGCCGCGCCTCGACGAGACACAGGTCGCGCTGCGCGCGGTGGCGGCGGTCATCCGCCGCGAGCTGGCGCAGCCGGCGCCGTAGCCGGGAGCACGCTCCCGCTACAGTTCGCCCCGTGAGCGACCTCGGGACGATGCGCGTCAAGAGCGGCCTCGCCGAGATGCTGAAGGGCGGCGTGATCATGGACGTCGTCGACGCGGAGCAGGCGAAGATCGCCGAGGAGGCGGGCGCGTGCGCCGTCATGGCGCTCGAGCGCGTGCCGGCCGACATCCGGCGCGACGGCGGCGTCGCCCGCATGTCCGACCCGGACATGATCCGCGGCATCCAGGAGGCGGTGACGATCCCGGTGATGGCCAAGTGCCGCATCGGCCACTTCGTCGAGGCGCAGGTCCTGCAGGCCCTCGAGGTCGACTACATCGACGAGTCGGAGGTCCTCACGCCCGCCGACCTCGAGCACCACGTCGACAAGTGGCAGTTCACGGTTCCCTTCGTCTGCGGCTGCACCAACCTCGGCGAGGCTCTGCGCCGCATCGGCGAGGGCGCCGCGATGATCCGCACGAAGGGCGAGGCCGGCACCGGCGACATCGTCAACGCCGTCACGCACATGCGGTCGGTCTTCGGCGGAATCCGGCGCCTCCAGTCGCTCCGTAGCGAGGAGCTGTACGCGGAGGCCAAGCACCTCCAGGCGCCGTACGAGCTCGTGCGGTGGGTCGCCGAGAACGGCCGCCTCCCGGTCGTGACGTTCACCGCCGGCGGGATCGCGACGCCTTCCGACGCAGCGCTCTGCATGCAGCTCGGCGCCGACGGCGTCTTCGTGGGCTCCGGCATCTTCAAGTCGGGGAACCCCTCGCAGCGCGCCCGCGCGATCGTCGAGGCGACCACGCACTACATGGACGCCGACGTCGTCGCACGCGTCTCGGCCGGTCTCGGCGAGGCGATGGTCGGGATCTCGGCGCAGTCGCTCGACCCGAGCGACCTGCTCGAGCGCCGCGGCTGGTAGCGCCTCTCTCGCCGCGATCCTCGCTCGACGAGCTCGCAATGCTCGGAGTCGCCGCCGACGTCGACTGAACGACGCCGGCGGCGACTCGTCGACTCAGCCGCGGTAGGCGCCCAGGAAGACGACGACCTGCGCGTTCTGCGGCGCGTGGCCGCCGCCGAGCGGCGACTGCTGCACGACCTTGCCCGCCTGCGCGCGCGACGTGACCGCCACCTTCACGAAGATGAGCCGGAGGTGCGCCCCGTTGATCGAGGTGAGCGCCTGCTGCAGGGTCTGCCCGACGACGTTCGGCACCTGCTCGTCGGGCTTCTCGCCCGGTCCGCGGGAGACGTTGATCTGCATGTGCGAGCGCGCCGGGACCGCGGTCCCTGCCTGCTTCGCCTGCTGCTCCACGGTTCCGAGCGGGTCGTCTCCCGGGATGAAGAACAGGCTCGCGAGGATCCCGACGCGGTTCAGCGCCTGTACCGCTGCAGCCTCGGTCTGGCTCGTCACGTCGGGCACGGTCGCGCTCGCCGGCTGCGCCGGAGGCGGCGCGGACGCGCCGGTCGTCGTGGGCGAGGACGCCGCGGTGGTCGTCGCACCGGCCGTCGTCGTCGGCGTCGCGCTCCCCTTCGCACGCGCGACCGAGAGCGTCACCACCGAGCCCTTCGCGATCTTCGTGCCCGGCTTCGGGGCCTGGTCGACGACCGTGCCGGCGGGCTGGTCGCTCGTGACCTGCGTCGCGGTCGAGTCGAGCCCGAGCTTGTCGAGAGCCGCCTGCGCGTCGTCGAACGACCGCCCGGTGAGCGAGGGCAGCGCGACCTGCGCGGCGCCCGAGTCGATGACGAGCGTCACCCTGGACCCCTTCGCGAGTCTCGTCGCCTCCTGCGGCTTCTGGCCGACGACGACGCCGCTCGGTTGCTTCGTCGGGCGATAGATCTCCTTCGGACGGAGGCCGAGCTGCGCCAACCGGACGAGTGCAGGCTGCTCCTTCAGCCCGACGACGCGGGGGACGCTCACCTTCGCCGCGCTCGCGGCAGCCGGCTTCGGAGCAGTCGTGCTCAGCACGACGGTGGTCACGCTGCCCCTGGCGCTGTCGCGATGCGTGAGCAGGTACGCGATCGCGACGCCGGCGACGGCAAGCACGATCACCGTCAGTGCGAGCAGCATCCCGGCGCCGATCCGCCTGTCCGCGCCCGGGCCCGGCGGCGGTGCAACGGGCGGCCGCGGAGGGCCCGCCCCGACGAGCGTGTCGTCACGGCGGACGACGACGGTGTCGCCGTCGAGCATCGGCCAGCCGTCGGTCTCGGAAGGAATGTTGGTCACGGTCGTCTCCCCTGGTGTTTAAGGATGTGCTGCTATGCAACGGCTTTTGGTCACCGGCGGGTGCGGGTACCTCGGCCGCGAGCTCGTCGCGCAGGCACCCGGACGGGGGTGGAGGGTGCGCGCGACGTGGTTCGAGCGGCCGCCGCGAGGCGACGCGGATTGGGCCCGGGTGGACGTGCGCGACGAGAGCGCCCTCGCGACGGCGATGGACGCCGTCGACGCCGTCGTCCACACGGCGTATCGCCAGGGGGCGGGCGAGTGGGAGGCCAACGTCGACGGGTCGGCCGCGGTCGCGCGCACGAGCCGCAGCCGGCGGCTCGTCCATCTGTCGACCGACCTCGTCTTCCGCGGCGACCGCGGCCCCTACACCGAGGACGACCCCGTCGACCCGGTCGGCTCGTACGGCCGGTCGAAGGCGGAGGCCGAGCGCCTCGTCGCGGACGCGCGGCCCGACGCGACGATCGTCCGGACGTCTCTCATCTACGGCGGCGCGGAGCCGGGGCCGCAGGAGCGGCTCGCGCGCGAGCATCGACGCTTCTTCGTCGACGAGCTGCGGTCGCCCGTGCACGTCGGCGACCTCGCATCGGCGATCCTCGAGCTGCTCGATCTCGACGTCGCGGGGCCGCTGCACGTGGCCGGGGCCGACGACGTGTCGCGCTTCGACTTCGCGGTGCTCCTCGGCGCCGACGCCTCGGCCCTCGAGCGGGCGCACACGACGCCGGGTCGCGCGCCGAACGTCACGCTCGACAGCTCACGGGCAGGACACCTGCTGACGACCCGGTTGCGCGGCGTCGTCGAGGTCCTTGCACGGCCGGGTCCTGTCCCGTAGGTTCGACCGCGGCAGGCGTTTCCCAGGGAGGCGACAGTGAACGTGGGCTCGGGAGGTGAGTGCGTTCTCGATCCGGAATCCGTGCAGGCGCTCCGCGAGCTCGTCGGCGGCGACGGCGACGCGCTCGCCGAGATCCTCGACGCGTTCCTCGAGGACGGCCCGGCTCAGCTCGAAGCACTTCATGCCGCCTCGATCGGCGGCGACGTCGTCGTCGCCGGCCGCGCGGCACACACCCTGAAACCGAACCGGCGGACCTTCGGTGCGACGGAGCTGGCCGACAAGGAGGTTCACACGTGACAGCAACCGATCGTGGCCGGACGGATGCACGGGGCTGGGCGAACGTGCTCGCAGAGGTGCCGCTCTTCCGGGGGCTCTCCCAGAGGCAGCTGAGGCGCATCGCGAGCGTGGCGACGATCGCGCGGTTCCACGACCTCACCGACGTCGTCCGGTCGGGCGAGATGGGCGACGCGATGTACGTGGTCCTCGACGGCGCCGTCGCCGTTCGGCGGCCCGGCCTTCGCGAGGTCGAGCTCGGGCCCGGAGGGTTCTTCGGCGAGATGTCGCTGCTCGACGGGGGCCCGCGGTCGGCGACGGTGGTCGCGCTCGGGCGGGTGACGTGCCTGCGGCTCACGCGCCCGCGCTTCGTGAAGCTCCTTCGCGGCGAGCCGGCGCTCTCGGTGGCGCTCCTCGAGGAGCTCAGCCGGCGGCTGCGCGCGGCGCAGGCGTCCGCGTGACGAGCAGCTCCTCGGTCCGCCGGGCGCGGTAGTCGAAGATCGCGTCGAGCCACCGGCGCACCACGATGTCGACGAGCCGCCCTCCGGGCACGCGGTACCGGACGTGGTCGTGGATCTCGGTGCCGCCGTCGACCGGGCTGAGCCTGTGGGTGTGCTCCCACATCAGATAGGGGCCGCGGAGCTGGACGTCGACGAACGACCGCGGCGGGTGCCACGCCCGGATCTCCGTCAGCCAGCGGACCGGGACGCCGAAGACCCGCAGCCTGTAGCGGATCAGCGACCCGCCCGCGAGCGTCGCGGGAGCCTCGACGATCCGGAAGTGGAGCCAGGGCGGCGTGATCGCCTCGAGGTTCTGCGGGTCGCAGAAGAACGCCCACGCGTCGCGAGGGGCCGCACGCACGACCTGCGTCCTCTCGAGTGTCGAGGTCACTCGCCCCGCCACCGCTCCGCGGCGGCGCGGCCCTCCGGTGTCTGCAGGAAGTGCTCGAGCGGAACGTGGAGGAGAGCGGCCCGGCACTCGGCGAGCGTCTCGTCGCCGTCCGTCAGCTGCGCATCGACGTGGAGTCGACGGCCGCGCGCGTCGACGAGCCTCGCCGTCAGGAGGAGCTCCGTGTTGATCGGCACGGGCCGCCGGTAGCGCACGAAGATGCGCGCGGTGACGGTGGGGAAGGCGTACCAGGTCGCGAGGAGCCCGGCGGCCTCGTCGAGCGCAGCTGACACGACGCCGCCGTGGACGAGCCCCGGGCCGCCCTGGTGGCGCTCGTCCAAGACGACGTACGCCGCGTACTCGGTGAGGCCCTCCTCCGCCGGCGTCGGCAGCCGGAGGCCGAGGGCGTTGTCGCCGCACCCCCAGCACGCCGGGTCGTGCTGCGGCGGGACCTGGGGTGAGCTCACTCGCTCCAGACGTTCTCGAAGGTGCCGAACCGGAGCTCCTGCACGTAGTGGACGCGAGACTCGTCGGCCCGGCGCAGGTACTCGTCGTCGTGCTCGGCGAGGAACAGGTTGTACGCGTCGGCCGACTCCCAACGGTCGACGACTAGGTACCGCTCCGGCTCCTCGAGGTCGCGGAGCAGCTCGGTGCCGATGTACCCGCGCCCCTGCCGGAAGAACGCGGCCCACTCGCCCTCGGGCCCGAAGGCCTGCTCGAACGCCTCCGGGTCCCGCGCCTCGTAACGGAAGACGAGCGCGATCACGCCGGCGTCACCGGAGGCCGCCGCGCTCGTGGTGCGCGCGGAAGAAGTTCTCGCTCCCGGCCGTGGCCATCGCCGCGGATGCGCTGATCTCGAGGCAGAGCGCGGCTGCGGCGACGATCTGCGCGAACCGGTAGACCTTCCCGGCCCCGGCGCACCCGATCGACGCGAGCCAGTCGCGCGCCGACGGCAGCGTCGTCCCGCCGCCGACGGTGCCGACCTCGAGCCCGCCGAACCGGATCGAGGCCTGGAGCCCGCCGTCGACGCGGCGCCCGGTGCCGTGCGCCATCGAGCTCGTCGCGACCATCCCGAGGTCCTGGCCGGTGGCGGCGAAGACCGCGGCGACGGCCGACGCGGGCGTGAACGCGACGGACTGCATCCCGCTCGCGATCGCGCCGTGCGTCCCGGCCCACGAGAGCGCCTCGAGGTCGGCGGCGCTCGTGCGGAGCACGCGCCGGATCTGCTCGTCGGCGAGGAATGCTTCCGCGAGCACGGTCTTCCCGTGGCCGGCCTGGAAGTACTCGGCCGACGGCTTCTTGTCGCCGCCCATGTTCGCCTCCAGGATCGCGCGCTCGGGCCTCACGGGCGCCCGCTGCATCACGAACCCCATGTTCAGCGCGTAGGCGTTCCGCGTCATCATGTTCGGCCCGACCGCGTCGCCCGTCGTCCACCGCCACAGGACGTGGCACATCGGCCCGACGACGTGCGTCTTGACACCCCGGAGCTTCGCGCGGCGCGAGAGCGACGGGTCGTCGGCCGCGGCCAGCCAGTCGCGCATCGCCGGCAGCTCGCGCTCGACCCACCGGGCGAGCAGGACGGCGTCGCCCGCGTCCGCGCAGACGAAGCACGACGCACGCGTGATGCGGTCGTGGAGCACGTACGTGCGGACCGTTCCGGCCGCGAGCGCGCCGCGCGTCATGGACGCGGTCAGGCCGCCTTCGGTATGCGCGAGCGGGACGTGGACGGTCTCCGTCGCGCGCCCGCGCTCGTCCAGCGCGCCGTCGTCGTCGAGCTCGTACGAGCCGAGCTCGATCTGGATCGGCACGGCCGACACGGGGATGACGGCGACTCCGACGAGCGACTCCGCGGCATCTGCGAACGGCGCGAGATCGACCGAGGTCGTGATGCCGCTGTCGAGCGCCATCGCGGCGCGGCGCTGCTCGATCGAGCGCGCGTCGTTCTTCCTCGGCCACCGCATCAGCCGAATAGACTCGCACAGATGACTGCGACGTTGATCAGGGGAAAGCCCATCGCCGAGCGCATCCGTGCGGAGGTCGCGGAGGAGGTCGGCGCCCTCGGGCACATCGGGCTCGTGACCGTCCTCGTCGGCGACGATCCCGCGTCGGACGTCTACATCCGGTTGAAGCACAAGGCCGCGGTCGAGGCCGGCATCGACGCCACCGACCTGCGCCTGCCGGCGGAGACGACCGAGGAGGATCTGCTCGCCAAGGTCGAGGAGCTCGACGCGGACCCTGAGGTCGACGCGATCCTCGTGCAGCTCCCGCTGCCGAAGCAGATCGACGAGGCGAGGATCATCCGCGCGATCGCGCCCGCGAAGGACGTCGACGGCTTCCACCCGTTCAACGCGGGCCAGCTCTACCTCGGCCGCGCGACCCTCGTCCCGGCGACGCCGCTCGGCGTGATGGCGATGCTCGCGGAGTATCGGATCGAGCTCGACGGCGCGCGTGCGGTCGTCGTGGGTCGCAGCGACATCGTCGGCAAGCCGATGGCGCACCTCCTCATGCAGGCGAACGCCACCGTGACGATCTGCCACTCGCACACGCGCGACCTCGAGCGGCACACGCTCGACGCCGACCTCCTCGTCGCCGCGGTCGGTGTCCCGGCGATGATCAGCCCGGACATGGTGAAGGCCGGCTCCGTCGTCGTCGACGTCGGCATCAACCGCACGGACGCCGGCATCGTCGGCGACGTCGACCCCGGCGCCGCGGACGTGGCCGGGCACCTGACACCGGTTCCCGGAGGCGTCGGGCCGATGACGATCGCGTGCCTCCTTCAGAACGCCGTTCGGTGTGCGCGGTACCGGCGCGGCGAGCTTGCATATCCCCACTGATCCGCTA
>DASWRL010000060.1:0-9746 GCA_036403195.1 Gaiellaceae bacterium | reverse complement strand
AGGAGGGCGCCTTCGCGCTCGGGGCGACGCGCTGGGAGACGGTGCGCGGCGTGATCCTCCCGTCGGCGCGGTCGGGGATCGCCGCCGCGGTCATCCTCGGGCTCGGCCGCGCGCTCGGCGAGGCGATCGCCGTCACCCAGGTGATCGGCAACTTCATCCCGCTGAAGACGTCGCTGTTCGGGTCGGGCGACACGATCGCGAGCCGAATCGCGAACCAGTACCAGGGTGCGACCACGAACACGCAGATCGCGGCGCTGATCTACCTCGCGCTCGTGCTGCTCGTCATCACGTTCCTGACGAACTACGCCGCGCAGCGCGTCGTCAAGCGTTTCGAGTTCCAGCGCACCGGAGGCGACTGATGGACGAGCCCGTGCTCAGCCTGAAGGCGAGCGGCCGCGCACGGAGACGGCTGCTCGTCAACAAGCTCGTGGAGGGCCTCGCGGTGCTCGCGGCCGCCGGTGCGATCGCGGTGCTCGGCATCGTCGTGTGGTCCGTCGGGAGCCGGGCCGTCGGTGCGCTCAGCATCGACTTCTTCATCAAGGGGCCGAGCTCCGACTTCTTCAATGCGTCGGGGGGCGGGATCGCGCCGGCGCTCGTCGGCTCGTTCCTGCTGGTCGCGATCGCCACCGTGCTCGCGCTCCCGATCGGCGTGCTGACGGCCGTGTACGTCAGCGAGTTCGCACCGACGGGCTTCGGGCAGCAGATCCGCCTGTGGCTCGACGTCCTGAACGGCTTCCCGTCGATCATCATCGGCATCTTCGTCTACGCGCTGTGCGTCAAGGTCAAGTTCCCGCTGCTCGGGATCGGTCGCCACCAGAGCGCGCTCGCCGGCGGGCTCGCGCTTGCGGTGATCATGCTCCCGCTCGTCGCGCGCTCGACGATGGAGGTTCTCCGCCTCGTTCCGAACCATCTCCGCGAGGCGAGCTACGCGCTCGGCGTGTCGAAGTGGCAGACGGTGCTTCGCGTCGTCCTGCCGACGTCGTTCGGCGGCATCCTGACCGGAACGACGCTCGCCGTGGCCCGCGCGGCCGGTGAGACGGCGCCGCTCCTGTTCACGTGCGCGATCGCCGGGCAGCTCGTCGAGTGGAACCCGACGCACTCCGTCCAGTCGATCCCGCTCACCATCTTCTTCGACTCCGAGTCCGCCGACCCGGTGCTCCATCAACAGGCGTGGGCCGCGGCGTTCGTCCTGATCATGTTCGTCCTCGTGTCGAGCCTGACCGCCCGCATGCTGCTCGACCGCTCGCGCCGCAAGCTCGGCGTCTCCCGGTAACCACTTCGTCACCCTGGTGTCACACCGCGTCAGCCCACGCCCGGCACGTTTCGGGCTGGAATGCCGCTCGACACCACCAACGAGAAACCCCCAGGGACAAGGAGAGGAACGTTCATGAAAAGAGGGCTCGCCCTCGTCGGAGCTTCGCTGATCGCGGTCGCGGCGATCGCCGCTTCGGCCACCGCGAAGAGCAGCGACACCACGATCACCGGCGCGGGGAGCACGTTCGTCGCGCCGCTCGTCTCGGCGTGGACGCCGGCCGTCGGCCACGCATTCGGCGTCACCGTGCAGTACAGCGCTGTCGGGTCCGGCGCGGGCATCGCCGCCATCACGGCGAATCAGGTCGATTTCGGTGCCTCCGACGCGCCGCTCAACCCGGCGCAGGTCTCTGCCTGCCCCGACTGCATCCAGATCCCGTGGGCGCTCTCGGCCGTGGCCGTCGCCTACAACGTGCAGGGCGCCCCGGTGCACCTGAACCTCGACGGGAGCACGCTCTCGAAGATCTTCCTCGGGCAGATCACGAAGTGGAACGATCCGGCGATCGCAGGGTTGAACAAGGGCGCGAACCTGCCCGACCTGGCGATCACGCCGGTCTTCCGCTCCGACGGCTCCGGCACGTCCTACGCGTTCACCGACTACCTGTCGGCGGTCAACGGCACGTGGAAGACGAAGATCGGCACGTCGACCCAGCCCGCGTTCCCGGCCGGCCAGGGCGCGAAGGGGTCATCCGGCGTCGCCGGCCTGATCTCCCGCACGAACGGCGCGATCGGCTACGTGGACATCGCGTACGCGATCAAGAACCACATCAGGTTCGCGGCGGTGCGCAACTCGGCCGGGCACTTCCTGTTCCCGAGCCTCCGGCGCATCGAGGCGGCGGCCTCCGCGTTCTCGAACGTGCCCGCGAACAACGAGCTCCACATCGTCAATCCGCCGAAGTCGGCGGCGGCGGCCTACCCGATCAGCACCTACACGTACGTGATCGTCCACAAGAAGAGCTCGCACGCCGCCGAGCTCCGGAAGCTGATCTTCTGGGCGCTGACCCAGGGCCAGGGCTCGCAGTTCGCGGCGAAGCTGACCTTCGCGAAGATGTCGACGGTGAAGACCGTCCTCGTCGCCGCGGAGAAGACGCTGAAGCAGATCCATTCGTAGCGGAGGCTAGGCAGGGAACGTCGCGCGTATACGGAGGCCCCGACCGGGGCCTCCGTTCGCGTCGATGTCGCCGCCGGCGGCGACGACGATGTGCTTGACGATCGCGAGCCCGAGGCCCGTGCCCCGGCTCGTGCGGGCCGCGTCTGCCCGGTAGAACCGCTCGAAGAGGCGCGGCAGCGCGGACTCGGGGACGCCGGCGCCGTCGTCGGCTGCGGTCAGGACGACGAAGTCGCCGGACCGTGCGACGGTGAACGAGAAGCGCGCGCCGTGGCCGGAGTAGCGAATCGCGTTCTCCGCCAGGTTCTCGGCGACGATCCGCAGCATCCGCGGGCGGAGCGGCACGTCGGCCATCGCGTCGCCGCTCGCGCCGACCTCGACGCCGGCGCGCGCCGCGGCGGGCTCGAGCCCGCGCAGGACGTCCTCGAGCACGGGCAGCGCCGTCGTGTGACCGAGCGCGACGACCTCCCGGCCGCTCTCGAGCTCGGACAGGAAGAGGATCTCGTCGATCAGCGCGCCCGCGTCCTCGACCTCGATGCGCGCCTGGTCGATCAGCGCGTGGACGTCGGCCCCGGGGAGCTCGGCGGAGTCGAGGAGCGCCAGGATCCGGGCGAGAGGCGTCCGGAGCTCGTGCGAGACGGCGGCGGTGAAGCCCGTCCGGAGCTCGTCGAACCGGCCTCGCGCCGCTTCCACCACGGCATCGTCGCGGGTCCCGTCGCCGCCCCGAGACTCGTTCACCAGGGTGTCACCATTTCGACACCCGGAACCTACCGCGAACCGTTCTACGCTAGCCGCGTGGCGAAGGTGCTGATCGTCGAGGACGACAACGTGATCGCCGACGGGATGGCGCGCCACCTCGTCGCCGCCGGGTTCGACCCGGTCGTCGTCGGCCGCGGCGAGCTCGGCCTCGCGCGTCTCCGGTTCGAGAACCCGGACGTCTGCGTGCTCGACCTGATGCTCCCCGAGCTCGACGGCTGGAAGCTGATCGAGACGGCGCGCGCCGAGGGGATCGGCACGCCGATCGTCGTCGTGTCGGCGCGCGGGACGGAGCACGACCGCGTGCACGCGCTCGAGATCGGCGCCGACGACTACCTCGTGAAGCCGTTCTCGATGCGCGAGCTCGTCGCGCGCGTCGGCGCCGCCGCGCGCCGCGGGGTCCGGCCGGCCGAGGAGCGGCGCGGCGACCCGATCGAGATCGAGGAGCTCCGCATCGACCCGCGCGAGGTCCAGGCGTTCATCGACGGGCGGAGCGCCGAGCTGACGCCGACGGAGTTCAAGCTGCTCTACACCCTCGCGCTCGACCGCGGGCGCGTCGTGACACGCGACGAGCTCCTGCAGAAGGTGTGGGGGAGGCGGGAGACGCACCGCGACCGCACGGTCGACGTGTTCGTGCGCCGCCTGCGGCAGAAGATCGACCGCAACTCGTCGCGCCACTCGTTCATCCAGACGCGCTTCGGCGTGGGCTACAAGCTCGAGCCCGAGCTCAAGTAAAGATCCCCGTGTTCGGCCACGGCTCGTCGTGGCGCTGGTTCTACACGCAGCAGCACGGCGAGAACCGGACGTGGGAGGTAACGGCCGCGTCGTAGCGGCGGCGGGCACCCGGGTAGGCTGCCGCGCGTGGACTTCGAGCTGAGCACGGAGCAGCGCGAGATCCAGGCGCTCGCGCGTGAGTTCGCGGCCACGGAGATCGAGCCGTACGCCGCAGAATGGGACCGCGCCCACGCCTTCCCGCTCGAGCTCCTCGAGCGGCTCGCCGCCGTCGGGCTGCTCGGCGTGTGCATCCCCGAGGAGCAAGGCGGGGCGGGGGCCGACTTCGTGTCGTACGTCCTCGTGCTCGAGGAGCTCTCGCGCGCCGACGCCGGCGTCGGAGTCACGGTCGCCGTGCACACCTCGGCGTGCACGTTGCCGATCCTCGCGTTCGGGACGCCGGAGCAGGTGGAGCGCTTCGTCCCGCCGCTCGCGCGCGGCGAGGCCATCGGCTGCTTCGCGTTGACCGAGCCCGGCTCCGGATCGGATGCCGGCGCCCTCGTCACCTCCGCGGAGCGCGAGGACGGCGGCTGGCACGTCCGCGGCACGAAGCAGTGGATCACGAACGCGTCGTTCGGAGGCACCGTGCTCCTCTTCGCGCGCACCGACGTCGCGACCCGCACCGCGCGCGGCGTGTCGGCCTTCGTGCTCGACGGCGCGCAGGTCGAGATCACGCGGACGGAGGAGAAGCTCGGGCTCAACTCGTCGGCGACCAACGACATCGCCGTCGACGCGTTCGTCGAGGCCGACCGCCTCCTCGGGGAGCCGAACCACGGCTTCCGGATCGCGATGGCGACGCTCGACGGCGGCCGGATCGGCATCGCCGCGCAGGCCGTCGGCATCGCGCAGGCGGCCTACGACGTCGCGCGCCGGTACGCGCTCGAGCGCGAGGCGTTCGGGCACCGCATCGCCGACTACCAGGCGATCCAGCACAAGCTCGCGAACATGTCGATGGAGATCGACGCTGCCCGGCTGCTCGTGCACCGGGCAGCGTGGCTGAAGGACCAGGGCCGGCCGCACACCGAAGCGGGCGCGAAGGCGAAGCTGTTCGCCTCCGAGATGGCCCGCCGGCAGACGGCCGAGGCGATCCAGGTGCTCGGCGGGTACGGCTACACGAAGGAGTTCCCCGTCGAGCGTTACTACCGTGACGCGAAGATCACCGAGATCTACGAGGGCACGAGCGAGATCCAGCGGCTCGTGATCGCACGTTCCATCCTCGGGAGGCAGGAGCTCGTTGCCACGCCGTCGCGATGAGCCCGTCCGCCTGACGCGCATTTACACGCGGGGCGGCGACGGCGGGCAGACCTCGCTCGGCGACGGGTCGCGGGTCTCGAAGCTCGACCCGCTGGTGCAGGCCTACGGCGACGTCGACGAGCTCAACTCGCTGCTCGGCTGGGCGGCGGTCGTCGCGGACGACGAGCGGCTCGCGCGGATCCAGAACGAGCTCTTCGACCTCGGCGCCGACGTCTCCGTCCCCTACGAGGCGGGTGACGGGAAGCTGCGGATCGCGCAGGACGCCGTCGACCGGCTCGAGGTCGACTGCGACGCGGCGAACGCGGCGCTGCCCGAGCTGCGGAGCTTCGTCCTCCCGGGAGGCTCGGAGGCGGCGGCGCGGCTGCACGTCGCGCGAGCCGTCTGCCGGCGGGCCGAGCGCAGGGTGCTCGAGGCATCCGAGTCGCGGCCGGTGAACCCGCTCGCGCCCGTCTACCTGAACCGTCTCTCGGACCTGCTCTTCATCCTCGCGCGCGCGGCGAACGCCGGCCGCCCGGAGCCGCTCTGGCGGCCCGGCGGCGAGCGCTGAGCCCGCTCGACGAGACGAGAACGTGACGGAAGCGCGCCGAGAGCGCGCCGATCGTTCCAGGGGGATTTCGCCCGCGCCGCGCCGCCGCTACACCGGATGGCGACCCCACGCGACCGAACGATCGGAGACCACATGCGCACACGCCACCTGCTCCTGCTCCCCCTCGTCCTCGCGCTGCTCGCTGCCGCAGTCACCGCGCGCGCGAGCGGCTCGCCGTCCCTCGTCGTCGCCGAGCTCTACGCCTCCGGCGGCAACAGCGGCGCCGTCTACGCCAACGACTACGTCGAGCTGTTCAACCGCGGCACGTCGACCGTCGACCTCACCGGCTGGACGCTCCAGTACGCCTCCGCCGCGAGCACGTCGTGGGCGACGACCGCGCTCGCGGGCGCCGTGGCGCCCGGGCAGGCGTACCTCGTGCAGCTCGCGTCGGGCGGTGCGACCGGCGCGGCGCTTCCGTCCGCCGACGCGACGGGGACGACGAACCTCGCCGCGAGCGGCGGCAAGGTCGCCGTCGTCCACGACACGGCGGCGCTCACCTGCGGTGCTGCCGCGGGCTCGTGCGCCGGCGTCTCGTCGATCGCCGACCTCGTCGGCTACGGGACCGCCGCCGACTACGAGGGCGCCGCGGCCGCGCCGGCCCCGGGTGCGGCGAGCGCGATCGCCCGGGCGAGCGGCGGCTGCTCCGACAGCGACGGGAACGGCGCCGACTTCGCGACGGCGACACCGGCGCCGCGGACGTCCGCCGCGCCGCTCGCGCCCTGCTCCGGCGGCGGCGGGAGCGGCGGCGGTTCCGGCCCGTCTGCGACCGCGACCGGCTCCGTCCAGCTGCAGGTCCAGCCCGTCATCTCCGTGTCGCTCGCACAGCCGACGATCGACTTCGGCTCGCTCGCCGCCGGCGCCACCGTCGCGCCCGTGGCCGAAGACGTCACCGTGACGAGCAACGACGCCGTCGGGTACGGCCTCACGGCGCACCGGAGCGCTTTCGTGCCGCGCGACCTGCCGCTCGGCCTCTCGGCGAGCGCCCCGACCGGGGCGATGCTCGGCGCGGGCATCTCGTCGAGCGTCCTGACGGGCGTCCCGGTCGCGCCCGCGCCGGACCTCCTCATCGGCTCGAGCGCCGGGCCGAGCCCCGCGACCGGTGACGTGTGGCCGACCCGGGTCGGCTTCACCGCGCCGCTCCCGACGGTCCCGGCGGGGCAGTACACGGCGTCGATCACCTACACGGTGATCGCGCGGTGAGCCTGCGGGCGCTCCTCGTCGCGCTCGCGCTCGCCGCCCCCGTCGACGCGCCCGCCTCCGCAGGCCCCCGTGCCGGCCTGACCGTCTGGCCGGCACGGGTGCGGGTCGGGCCGGGGGCGGCCGACACGATCCACGTCGCGAACGCCAGCGGCAGGGTGCAGGTGCTCGCGGCCCGCGTCGCCGGCTTCGCCCTCGACGTCCGCGGCACGCCGCGCGTCGTCGGGACCTCGGCGGGGACGCCGCTCCTCCGCGTCCGGCCGGCGCAGGCGGTCGTGCCGCCCGGCGCCACGGCTTCGTTCTCGGTCTCGGCGACCGCGGCCCGCGCCGGCCGGCCGGGCGACCGTCCCGCGCTCGTGCTCCTGACGGCGCGCACCGCGGGCGGCGCCGGCGTCGGCGTTCGCCTCCGCATCGGCGTCTCGGTCGAGGTGCGCCTGCCCGGACGCGTGCAGCGGCGTCTCGCGGTGCTGTCGGTGCGCAAACGGCACGGCCGCGCCCTCGACGTGCTCGTCGAGAACCGGGGCGACGTCGCCGAGCGGGTCGTCCACGGTGTCGTCGTCCTTCGCGTCCGCCGCCGCGGGCGCGTCGTGGCGATCTTGCAGCCGAGGTCGCGCGAGCTCCTCCCGCGCAGTCGCGGGATCGTCGAGTTCGTCGTGCCGCGGCGGCTCCGCGGGCGCGTGACCGTAATCGCCGTCGCGCCGCGGCTCGGCGGGGCGGGAAGGAGCGTCTCCGTGAAGACGTAGCGGCATGCGGCATCATCCGGGGGTGGCGACGACTGAGCCTCGGAAGCGCACGGCGGTCGATGCATGGCGCGAGGAGCTGTACGACGCGGTGCCGGAACGCCAGGGCGAGGCCTTCACGACGATCTCGGGAATCGAGAACGAGCCGCTGCAGACGCCGGAGACCGTGGACGTCGACTACGAGCGTGATCTGGGCTATCCGGGTGCGTTCCCCTTCACCCGGGGCGTCTACCCGTCGATGTACCGCGGCCGGCTGTGGACGATGCGGCAGTTCGCGGGCTTCGGCACCGCCGAGGAGACGAACGCGCGGTTCCGCTACCTCCTCGAGCACGGGCAGACCGGGCTCTCCACCGCCTTCGACATGCCGACGCTCATGGGGTACGACTCCGACCACCCGCGGTCGCTCGGCGAGGTGGGCCGGGAGGGCGTCGCGATCGACTCGCTCGAGGACATGGAGACGCTCTTCGGCGGGATCCCGCTCGGCGAGGTGTCGACGTCGATGACGATCAACTCACCGGCGGCGATCCTGCTCGCGTTCTACGCGTGCGTCGGCGAGGAGCAGGGCGTGTCGCGCGAGAGGCTCCGCGGGACGATCCAGACCGACATCCTGAAGGAGTACATCGCGCAGAAGGAGTACATCTTCCCGCCGGAGCCGTCGATGCGGCTCGTCACGGACATGGTCGAGTTCTGCACGCGCGAGATGCCGCTGTGGCACCCGATCTCGATCAGCGGCTACCACATACGCGAGGCGGGCTCGACGGCGGCGCAGGAGCTCGCGTTCACGCTCGCCGACGGCTTCACCTACGTCGACTGGGCGCTCGAGCGCGGCCTCGACGTCGACTCCTTCGCGCCGCGCCTCTCCTTCTTCTTCAACGCGCACCTCGACTTCTTCGAGGAGATCGCGAAGTACCGCGCGGCGCGGCGGATCTGGGCGCGCGAGCTGCGCGAGCGCTACGGCGCGCAGAACCCGCGCTCGTGGCTGATGCGCTTCCACACGCAGACCGCGGGCGTCTCGCTGACGGCGCAGCAGCCCGAGGTGAACATCGTCCGGACCGCGCTCGAGGCGCTCGCGGCGGTGCTCGGCGGCACGCAGTCGCTGCACACGAACTCCTACGACGAGGCGCTCGCGCTGCCGACCGAGGAGGCCGCGCGGATCGCCCTGCGCACGCAGCAGGTGATCGCCCACGAGACGGGCGTCGTCAACTCCGTCGACCCGCTCGGCGGCTCGTACCTCGTCGAGCACCTGACGGACGAGCTCGAGCGGCAGGCCTACGAGTACTTCGACCGCATCCGCGAGCTCGGCGGCGCCGTCGAGGCGATCAAGCAGAACTTCTTCCAGCGCGAGATCGCCGACGCCTCGTACCGGTACCAGGCGGAGGTCGAGCGCGGCGAGCGCGTCGTCGTCGCTGTCAACCGCTACGAGTCCGCCGACGAGGCGGAGCCCGAGCTCCTGCGCATCGACCCGGCGCTCGAGCGGAAGCAGGTCGAGCGCGTGCAGGCTCTCCGCGCGCGCCGCGACTCCGCGGCCGTCGAGGCGGCGCTCGCGCGCCTCCGGGAGGCGGCGGCCGTCGAGACGAGGAACCTGATGCCGCCGATCGTCGACGCGGCGCGCGCGTACGTCACGATGGGGGAGATGTGCGACGCCCTGCGCGAGGTCTGGGGCGTCTGGCGCGAGACGCCCGTCTTCTAACTTCCTCGCTACGCTGCCGTCAGAGTTCCTGGTGGCAACCCGCTCGCAGCCGAATCCCGCTCGCCGCCGCCGCCGCGTCTCGCCGAGCTTCCAGCGGGCGCTGCCGTGGATCGCGGGCGTCATCCTCCTCGCCGGCGTCATCGCGTTCGTCAGCGTGCGCGTCGCCGGCAACAAGTCGGGACACGAGACCGACGCGCCGCTCTCGAGCAAGCCCGCCGTCGTGCCGCAGAAGGCGAAGCCGGGGAAGCTGCCGGCGTCGGCCCGCCTCTCGGCGCAGCGCTTCATCCAGACCGCTGTCCTGCGCGACCGCCTGCGCGAGGCGTGGACGCTCGC
>DASWRL010000059.1:0-14272 GCA_036403195.1 Gaiellaceae bacterium | reverse complement strand
TCGGGGCACACGGGATCGGGGTCGCTCATCCCGACGAGCTCCTCGAAGTGGGACTCACAGCTCATGCAGACGTAGTCGTAGATCGGCACGTGACAGACCCTAGCACCGGCATGGTGACCCTCTCTCCGGACGGCATCCTTCGCCTTCGTCCGCACGCGCCTCGCGCGCGTCGCGGCCGACGAGCAGGAGCTGCACCGCGCGATCCGCGACGCGCTCGCGGAGCCGCGCGTGCCGCACGCGCCGCGCCACGCGGCGCTCCCGCACGCCGCCGACCTGATCCTCGCCCTCGCGGCTACCCGAGGATCCAGCCGCGGATGAGGTGCGACACCTCCGGCCGGTCGCGGAAGATCGAGTGCCGCGCGCCGTCGTACCAGCGCACGGTGGCGTGGGGGATCCCCTCCACCACCTCCGCGATCGAGGCGCGCGGGTACTGCGGGTCGTCGGTTCCGGCTGCGATCAGCGTCGGAGCGGTCACGTCTCCGAGCGCCGGGCGGAGGTCGAGCGTCCGCGCCTCGGTGCTCATCCAGTGCACCGCGACGGTCCACGTCCAGGTCTGCCCGAGCAGCAGCTGCTGGGCGTTCGCCTCTCCGACCGTGAGGTGGAAGCACTCGCGCATGAAGAGCGCGATCGACTGCTCGCTCGGGTGCTCGTAGAACCTGAAGGCGGCCTCACCGGCCGCGGGGCCTCCGAGCTCGTCGAAGGAAGCGACGATGCGCGGCACGACCACCCGCGCGGCGGGGTTCACGAGCACGAGCTTCGACAGCGCGTCGGGCCACCGCTCCGCGTACCGGAGCGCCGTGTAGCACCCCCAGCCCGCGCCGAGGATCACCGGGCGCTCGAGCCCGAGGATCTCCGTGATCGCCCGCAGGTCGGCGGCCCACCGCTCGGTGTTCCACTGCGCGGGCTCCGAGAGGTCGCTCCTGCCGAAGCCGCGCAGGTCGAGGTAGACGACCTGGAGCTCCTCGGCCAGGAGCGGCCCGATGTGGTCGCGATACGGCGAATGGTCGTTTCCGGGCCCCGTGTGGACGATCAGCACGGTCGGCCGCTCGCGCAGCTCGCCGCCCTCGAGCCGGAGCTGCGATCCCGCCACGTCGAGGAACAACCTCGCACCGTCGACCTCCACGCGCATGCGCGAGATACGCTATCCGCGCCCGGTACCCCGTAGGGACTGGAGCGCCAAATGTTCGACGACGTCACCGTCATCGGCTCCGGCCGCGCCGGAACGACCATCGCCGCCCGCCTCCGCGAGCGCGGCGTGCCCGTGCGCCCGGACGCGGGGCTGCGGCTCCTGTGCGTGCCGGACCGCGCGATCGGCGAGGTCGCGCGCTCGCTGCCGGAGGGGCCGTGGGTCGCGCACGTCTCGGGCGCCACGCCGCTCGCGACGCTCGACCCGCACCGGCGCCGCTTCTCCGTGCACCCGCTGCAGACGCTGACGAGAGAGGGCGGCCCCGCCCAGCTCGACGGCGCCTGGGGTGCTGTGACGGCCGACGACGAGGGGGCGCACGCGCGGGGGCTCTGGCTCGCGGAGACGCTGGGGCTGAAGCCGTTCGACCTCGCCGACGACCGGCGCGCGCTCTACCACGCCGGCGCGGCGGTCGCGTCGAACTTCCTCGTCACGCTGCACCGCGTCGCCGCGGACCTCGTCGAGCGGGCGGGAGCGCCCGGGGAGGCGCTCGTCCCGCTCATGGAGCGGACGATCGAGAACGGGTTCGAGCTGACCGGCCCGATCGCCCGGGGCGACGCCGAGACGGTGGAGCGCCACCGCGCCGCCCTGGCCGGCACGCCCTACGCCGCGGTCTACGACGCGCTCGCGGAGGCGACCCGCTCGTGATCGTCCTTCGGTCGGTCCCCGAGCTCGACTTGCCTCGGCACGGCGTCGTCGGCCTCGTGCCGACGATGGGCGCGCTGCACGAGGGGCATGCTGCGCTGTTCGCCGCCGGCCGCGCCGCGTCCGACGTCCTCGTTGCGAGCCTGTTCGTGAACGCGGCGCAGTTCGCCGACCCGACGGACCTCGACCGCTACCCACGCGACGAGGAGCGCGACGCCGCGTTCGCTGCGGCCCACGGCGTGGACGTGCTCTTCGCGCCGCCGGCCGACGAGCTGTACCCGCCGGGCTTCGCAACCTGGGTCGACCCCGGCGGCGCGGCCGAGGGGCTCGAGGGAGCGCACCGCCCCGGCCACTTCCGCGGCGTCGCCACGGTCTGCCTCAAGCTCTTCAACCTGGTGCGGCCGCAGCTGGCCTGGTTCGGCCGCAAGGACGCGCAGCAGGTCGCCGTCGTCAAGCAGCTCGTCCGGGACCTGAACGTGCCCGTCGAGATCCGCGTCGTCGAGACGGTGCGGGACGCAGACGGCCTCGCCGCGTCGTCGCGGAACGTCCTCCTCTCACCCGCCGAGCGCGTCCGCGCGCTCGCGATCCCGCGTGCGCTCGCGACCGGGGACCCGGCCGCGGCGCGTGCCGTGCTGGAGGGGGCAGGCCTCGCGCCCGACTACGTCGAGGTCGCAGACCTCGACGGCCCCACGCTCGCCGTCGCCGCGCGCGTCGGCGCGACGCGGCTGATCGACAACGTCCGCCTCGAGGAAGGAGACCTCTCGTGACCACCAGACCGCGCACGCCGGCACCCGGGACGCCCGCACCCGGGAAGCTGCCGCTCCCCGAGCTCGCGGAGATGAAGCGCCGCGGCGACCGCATCGTGATGGTGACGGCCTACGACGCGCCGTCGGGACGGATCGCCGACGAGGCGGGCGTCGACCTGATCCTCGTCGGCGACTCGGCGGCGATGGTCGTGCTCGGCCACGACTCGACGGTCCCCGCGACCGTCGCGGAGATGATCATGCTCACGCGCGCCGTCAACCGCGGCGCGCGCCGCCCGCTCGTGATCTCCGACCTCCCGTTCGGCTCGTACCAGGTGTCGGACGAGCAGGCGATCGAGACGGGGGTCCGCTTCGTCAAGGACGGCGCGGCGGACGCCGTGAAGCTCGAGGGCGCGGGGCCGATGCTCGCGCGCGTCCACGCGCTGACGGCCGCCGGGATCCCCGTCATGGGGCACATCGGGCTGACGCCGCAGACGGCGACGATGCTCGGCGGCTTCAAGGCCCAGGGGCGCGACGCGGCGAAGGCGGTGCGCCTCCACGAGGACGCGCTCGCGCTCGAGGCCGCAGGCTGCTTCGCGCTCGTGCTCGAGGCGGTGCCGGCACCGGTGGCAGCACGCATCACCGAGAGCCTCGCGATCCCGACGATCGGCATCGGCGCGGGCGGCGGGTGCGACGGGCAGGTGCTCGTGTGGCACGACCTGCTCGGTCTCTACGACGGCACGTCGCCCCGCTTCGTGAAGCGGTACGCCGAGCTCGCCCCGACGATCCGCACCGCGCTCGAGCGCTACGCGTCGGACGTCCGCGACGGGACGTTCCCCGAGCAGAGGCACACGTATGCGATGTCGGACGCCGAGCTCGCAGCGTTCGACGCCGCGCTCGCCGAGGTGCGCGCTACCTGAGCAGCTCGTGGTCGAGCGCCCACCGCACGATGTCGGCGCGGCTGTCGGCGCCGAGCTTCCGCATCGCGTTCGCCCTGTGCATCTCGGCCGTCCGGATCGAGATGGTGAGGTGTGCGGCGATCTCGCCGTTCGTGTAGCCGTATGCGAGCAGGGTCGCCACCTGCCCCTCTCGCGGCGTCAGTGCCCTGGACGTGCTGCGGGTCACGGTCATGGCACCACCCTGCGCCCGCGCCGGAGGCGCCGCATCGGCGCCGCCACCTACGCGAACCGGTAGTTCCTACGGGTTACGCGCCGCGGGGCGCTCATCTAGCTTCGAGCGCCAGTGGCGGGCACCGACGTGACGATCCTGGTCGCCTACGGCGTCGTCGTCGTTCTCGCGGTGCTCGTCGCGCTCGCGGTGGTCGCGTCCACCCGGAATCGCGGCCCGTTCGACGCGCGCGAGGCCGCCGAGTTCGAGAAGCGGTGGCTCCTCGTCGTCGTCGTGATCCTGGTCGCCCTGCTCGCGGCGACGATCTGGTTCACGCCGTACGGCAAGTCGACGCCGGCCGGCGCGCAGATCGTGCACGTCACGGCGCGGCAGTTCGCGTGGCAGATCGTGCCGTCGCGCGTCCGCGTCGGCGTCCCCGTCGCATTCGTCACGCGCTCGGACGACGTGAACCACGGCTTCGGCATCTACCGCGGCCACACGTTCATCGCGCAGATCCAGGTCGTCCCGAAGCGCGACTCGACGCTCGTCCACACGTTCCGCCGCCCCGGCACGTACACCGTCCTCTGCCTGGAGTTCTGCGGCGTCGGCCACGACGCGATGGTCGCCTCGTTCACGGTGACGCGATGACGAGCGGCCGCCTCGTCGGGCGGTACCTCGTCGCGTCGACCGCGATCCTGCTCGTCTCCGGGCTGCTCGGCGTCGTCATCCGGACGAGCCAGGCCGGCATCGGGACGCTGTCGCCGAACACGTGGTACGCGTTCATGACCGCCCACGGCCTCGGCGCGTTCGTCGGCTGGGCGGGGTTCGCGGTGATGGGGCTCGCCTACTGGGTCCTCGAGGAGGTCGGGTTCGAGCTGAGACCCGTCGGGCGCGCGCTCGCGGAGGCGACATGGTGGCTCATGGTCGTCGGGGTCGGCGGCGTCGTCGTCTCGACGCTGCTCATGCACTTCGCGGCGTCGTGGGTGTTCCTGTACCCGTTGCCGTTCCACGGCGCGGGACAGTGGGGGAAGTGGGCGACGGCGATCTTCTCCGCCTCCGTGCTCCTCGTCGGCCTCTCGATCGTCACCTGGTGCGTGTCGGTCCTCCACACGATTCTCGGCCCGGCGCTGCACGCGGCGCGCTCGGGCCTCGGGAACCGCATCGGGGTCGCGCTCGGCCTCGGCTACCTGTGGCCGAAGCGCTTCGCGACGAACCCGAGGCCGGTGCCGTACGCGGTGATCCCGCTGACCGTGATCGGCATCGACATGATCATCGCGACGCTGCCGCTCGCGGTCCTGCTCGTCGAGATGATCGTCCAGGCGTTCTCGCCGGGCGTGCACGTCGACCCGCTGCTCGCGAAGAACGTCCTCTGGTTCTTCGGCCACCCGGTCGTGTACCTGCTGCTCTTCCCCGCGGTCGCGGTCTACTACTTCCTCGTCCCGAAGCTCGCGGGGCGGCCGCTCGTCGCGGGCAACGTCATCGCCGTGTCGTGGGCGATCGCCGTGGTGGCGAACGTGATCGTGTGGGCGCACCACGTCTACATCGACTACCCGGACCACTCGGCGCAGAGCACGCTCAACCTGCTGATGCAGCCGACGACGTTCGCGCTGACGATCCCGTCGGCGCTGTCCCTCTACTCGCTCGGGATGACGATCTACCGCTCCGAGTGGAAGTGGGGGCCCGTCGAGACCGCCCTCTTCCTCGGCCTCTTCTCGTGGCTCACCGCCGGCCTGTCGGGCGTCGTCAACGCGACGATCGCGTTCGACAAGGTCGTGCACAACACGCTCTGGATCGTCGGCCACTTCCACCAGATGGCGATCGTCAACATCGGCTTCGTCATCTTCGCGGCGATCTACTACCTGCTCCCGAACGTGTACGGGAAGCCGATCTGGAGCGAGTCGCTCGCGAAGTGGCACGTCTGGCTGACGTTCGTCGGCGTCACCGTCAACTCCGGCTTCTGGCTGTGGCAGGGGCTGAACGGCGCGCCGCGCCGGTTCGCGACGCTGCCGTCGGGCTACGAGGCCTCCACGCGTGCGGCGCTGCCGTTCGTCGCGCTGATCGCGGTGGCGCAGGTGCTGTTCGTCGTCAACATGTGGCAGACCCTGAGCGGCGCCGAGCCGAGGCCGGCGCGCGAGAAGGGCGACGGGATGCTGCTCGCAGCCGAGGGCGCGATCATGATGATCGCGGTCTTCCTCGCGCTGGGCGCCGGCGCCGCCGGCTTCTTCCTGGGCCGCTCGACCGCCGACTCGACGACGAAGACCGTGACCGCAGGCGCGACGACGCCCTCCGGAGGAGAGACCGCGGGCGCCGCCGGGAAGCGGGTCTTCGCGAGCGCGGGGTGCGGCGGCTGCCACACCCTCCACGGCGCCGGCTCCGGAGGCACGGTCGACGCGAGGCCGAACCTCGACCAGGCGATGCCGACCCGCGCGCTGGTCGTCGACCGCGTGACGAACGGGAAGGGCGGGATGCCGTCGTTCGAGGGTCAACTGACGGGCGCGCAGATCGCGGCGGTCGCCGGGTACGTCTCGTCCGCCGCCGGAAGGTAGGTCGACCGCACCCACGTGCGGGCAAGTACGGAGACGAGATGCTCGGCGCGGCCGGATGATGGTCCCGATGCATCTCGAAGCCGACGTCCTGGCAGCGGAGTGGGAATGGGCCCTCGAGGCGGCCGCGCGGGCGCTCGCGGCGGGGCGCGCCGACGCCCTCGCGCCGGCGGAGGCCGAGCGCGAGCGACGCCTGCTGCAGTCGGAGCGCCAGGAGGTCGCCGCGCTGCTCGGCCGGATGGCCGCCGCGGCCGGGCGTCCGGAGGACGCGTGGTTCCCGGCGCGGCCCGTGACGCCCCCGCTCCTCGGGCTCCCGGCGTCGGCGGGCGCGGTCGTGCTCGACCTCGAAGGCGTGCTGACCGACGCCGACGCGCTGCACGCGGCCGCCTGGGCCGAGGCGCTCGATCCCGTGCTCCTGCGGACGTCGCAGGAGCTCGGACGGGCGTTCGTCCCGTTCGAGCGCGACCACGAGTACCGCCTGTACTTCGACGGACGCCCGCGGCTCGACGGGATCCACCTGTTCCTCGAGGCGCGGGGGCTCGCGCTGCCGGGCGGCTCCGCCGCCGACCCGCCCGGCTCGACGACCGTCCGCGCCGTCGCCGCCCGCAAGCGGGCGATCTTCGAGCGCGGGCTCCGCAGCGGCCGTCTCGTCGCCCTCCCGGGCGCGCGTCGGTACCTCCAGGCGGCGGCGCACGCCCGCCTCCCCCGCGCCGTCGTCGCGGCGAGCACGTCGACCGGCCGGATGCTCGAGCTCGCGCAGCTCGACCACCTCGTCGACGTGGTCATCGACGCCGAGACGATGCGGACGCGCGGCCTGCGTCCGCGCCCGGCGCCCGACGTGCTGCTCGGCGCATGCGGCGAGCTCGGCGTCGCGCCCGCCGCCGCGGTTTCGATCACGCACAGCGACGCCGGGGTCGCCGCCGCGCTGAACGCCGGGCTCATGGTGCGGGCGGTCGCGGAGGCCGAGCAGTCCGAGCGGCTGGCCGGCTTCGGGGCCGAGCTCGTCGTCCCGTCGCTCGCGGCGCTGCTGGACCGCTCGCTGCGCTCGAGCGGCCCCGTGATCCGGGACAATCCGCAGCACGTCGGCACGAGACGCTGATTCGCCCGCACCCGGGGCTGCCTACCGTCGGGGGAAACCCGTCGACGAAGGGGGTCCGCATGCGCACGAACCTCGCAGGGCGCGTCGGCCGCTGGAGCGCCGCCCACTGGAAGCGCGCCGCCTTCGGCTGGCTCGCCCTCGCCCTCCTCGCCGCCGTCGTCGGCGGCGTCGTGCCGGTCAAGAAGCTGAGGGACTCGGACGTCGCGAACGGCGAGGCCGCACGCGCGCAGCAGATCCTCGAAGGCGCCGGCTTCAAGGTGCCGGCCACCGAGAGCGTCCTCGTCCAGTCGCGGACGGCGACGGTCGACGCCCCGGCGTTCAACGCCGCGGTCGCGAACGTCGTCCAGACGCTCTCGCTGCAGAAGGACGTCACGAACATCGTGTCGCCGATCGAGAACCCGACGGCGGGGCTCATCTCGCGCGACCACCACTCCGCGCTCGTCCAGTTCGACGTCCGGGGAGAGGCGGCGAAGGCGGACACGAGGATCGCGCCGATCCTCGCGGCGATCGACTCCGTCCAGGCGGCGAGCCCGAGCGTCCTCGTCCAGGAGTTCGGCCAGGCCTCCGCCAACCACGAGCTCTCGGCCCGGTTCGAGCGCGACATGTCGCGCGCCGAGTACACGACGCTGCCGGTGACGGTCGCGATCCTGCTCGTCGCCTTCGGCGCACTCGTGGCCGCCGGGCTTCCCGTGCTGCTGGCGCTCTCCGCGGTCTTCGCCGCCACCGGGCTCAATTCGCTCGTCGGGCACTTCGTCCCGACGGACAAGCAGACCGTCGGCGCCGTGATCGTGATGATGGGGATGGCCGTAGGGATCGACTACTCCCTCTTCTACCTCCGCCGCGCCCGCGAGGAACGGCACGCAGGCTCGAGCCCGCACGAGGCGCTGCTGAGGACCGCGCGCACGTCCGGGCAGGCGGTGCTCGTGTCCGGCGCGACCGTGCTGATCGCGATGGCGGGGATCCTCATCGCGGGCAACGCCATCTTCACGACGATCAGCATCGGGACGATGCTCGTCGTGTTCTGCGCGATGGTCGGGTCGTTGACCGTGCTCCCTGCGCTGCTGCACCGGCTCGCTGACGGCGTCGACCTCGGCAGGATCCGGATCTTCCCCGGCAGGCCGCGTGACGACGGCGCGTGGGGCCGGATCGTCGGGAGCGTCATGCGCCGCCCCGTGCGGTCGGTCGTGCTGGCGGCGGGGGCGCTCGTCGTCTGTGCGCTGCCGCTCTCCACGATGCGCACGAAGCTGCCGTCGTTCGTGGACCTCCCGCACGACATGCGGATCGTGAGGACGTACGAGCGCATCCAGACCGCGTTCCCGGGGTCGCAGACGCCGGCCATCCTCGTCGTGAAGGCGCCGAACGTGACGACTCCGAGGATGCAGCGCGCCTACGCCGTCTTCCGCGAGCGCGCGCTCGCGACCGGCGAGCTCTACCCGCCGTTCCAGGTGACCGTCAGCCCCGACCGCTCCGTCGCCCGGATCGACTTCGCGATCGCCGGGAACGGCGACAACGCCGCATCCCTCGCCGCGCTTCGAACGCTGCGGGACGACGTCGTCCCGCCGATCGCGACGACGCTGCCCGGCGTCGAGACGGCCGTGACCGGCATCACCGCCGGCACGTACGACTTCAACCGGCACCTGCAATCGCGCCTGCCGTTCGTGTTCCTGTTCGTGCTCGGGCTCGCGTTCGCGCTGCTCCTGATGACGTTCCGGTCGCTCGTCATCGCCGTGACCGCCGTGGTGCTCAACCTCCTGTCGGTGGCGGCCGCCTACGGCATCCTCGTCGCGGTGTTCCAGTACGGCTGGCTGCACGCGCTGCTCGGCTTCCAGACGAACGGTGCCGTGGTCACCTGGATCCCGCTGTTCCTGTTCGTGATCCTGTTCGGCCTGTCGATGGACTACCACGTGTTCATCCTGAGCCGGGTCAAGGAGCTCCACGACGCGGGCGCGACGACCGACGACGCGGTGCGGCTGGGCGTCACGCGCACGGCCGGGACCGTGACGAGCGCAGCGGTGATCATGGTCGCCGTGTTCGGGATCTTCTCGTCGCTCGCGCTCATCCAGATGCAGCAGATGGGCTTCGGCCTCGCCGTCGCGGTGCTCCTCGACGCCACGGTGGTGCGGGCCGTGCTGCTGCCGGCGACGATGAAGCTGCTCGGCGAGGCGAACTGGTACCTGCCCGCGTGGCTCGAGTGGCTGCCGTCGCTCTCGCCGGAGGCGCGCACGGCCTCGCGCGCGGGCGCCACGACGGTCCCGGTGCCGCACTAGGTGCGCGCCGAGCCGGCGGTACGGGTCGACCGCCTCCGCGTCGAGCGGGGCGGCCGCCCGGTGCTCCGCGAGCTGACGCTCGACGTCGCGCGCGGTGCCGTCACCGGCCTCCTCGGGCCGAGCGGCTGCGGGAAGTCGACGCTGATGCGCTCGATCGTGGGCGTGCAGATCGTCGCCGGCGGCCGCGTGGACGTCCTGGGCCGTCCGGCCGGGACGCGCGAGCTGCGCTCCCGCGTCGGCTACGTGACGCAGTCGCCGTCGGTGTACGGGGACCTGACGGTGGAGCAGAACCTCCGCTATCTCGCGGCGGTCACCGCGTCGCCGCCGGAGCGGGTCGGCGAGGCGCTCGAGACGGTCGGGCTGACGCCGGTGGCGGGACGGCTCGTCCGCTCGCTCTCGGGCGGCCAGGTCTCACGCGTGTCGCTCGCGTCGGCGCTCGTGAACCGCCCCGAGCTGCTCGTCCTCGACGAGCCGACGGTGGGGCTCGACCCGGTCCTCCGGGCCGAGCTGTGGGAGACGTTCCATCGCCTCGCGCAGGAGGGGACGACGCTCCTCGTCTCGAGCCACGTGATGGACGAGGCGGCGGAGTGCGACGAGCTCCTCCTGATGCGCGAGGGCGCGATCCTCGCGCAGACCACGCCGGCGGCGCTCCGCGCCGACACCGGCGAGCAGGACCTCGGCCGCGCGTTCCTCGCGCTGATCCGGAGCGCCGAGGCGTGACGGCGCGGGCGACGCTCGCAACCGGGCGCCGCGTCCTCTGGCAGCTCCGCCACGACCCGCGCACGGTCGCGCTGCTCCTCGTCGTCCCCGTGCTCCTCCTCGTGCTGCTGCGGTACGTGTTCGACGCGCGCCCCGACGTCTTCCAGCACGTCGGCGCCCCGATGTGCGGCCTGTACCCCTTCATCCTGATGTTCCTGGTGACCTCGGTCGCCATGCTCCGCGAGCGCACGTCCGGGACGCTGGAACGGCTGATGTCGCTGCCGCTCGCGAAGGCCGACCTGCTCGTGGGGTACGGGCTCGCCTTCGGGCTGGTCGCGATCGTGCAGGCGACGATCGTCTGCGGCGTCGGCTTCCTGTTCCTCGGGCTCGACGCGCCGCACGGCGCCTGGCTCGTCGCGCTGCTCGCGATCGGGAACGCCCTGCTCGGCACCGGTCTCGGCCTGCTCGTGAGCGCGTTCGCACGGACGGAGTTCCAGGCGGTGCAGTTCATGCCGGCGTTCGTCTTCCCGCAGCTCCTGCTCTGCGGGCTCTTCGTGCGCCGCCCCGAGATGGCGCCCCTCCTGGACTGGGTCTCGTGGGCGTTCCCGCTGACCTACGCGTTCGACGCGCTGGAGCGGGCGACGACGCCGGGCGCGCTCGACGGACGGCTCGCGCTCGACGTGGCCGTGATCGCGGGCGCCGCCGTGGCGTCGCTCGTGCTCGGCGCGCTGACGCTGCGGCGGCGGACGCCCTAGACGGCGAGCGCGATGCTCGCCGCGACCGGCAGCGCGACCGCGACGGCGGTCGCCGCGATCGCACGCGGCCACGGCCACCCGTGCACGGAGCGCACGCCGACGAGCAGCAGCGCCGCGCTCCACACGAAGAACGCGAACGTCAGCAGGTCGAAGGCGACGCCGCCGGCGCCCGTGTCGCCGCCGCCCGTCCGGAACCACGCCTCGCCGTACAGCGCGAGCTTCACCGGCCAGAGCAGGAGCGAGAGCGCGATCGGCACGGACGCGAACGCGAGGACGTGGCGCGAGCGCCGGTAGCTCCCCTGCGACCCGAACGCCCTGACGACGCCGTAGAGGATCGCGGCGACGACGAAGTACGCGAACCCGCCGGAGATCCCGCCGGCGAGGAACGCCCAGATCGCGAGGTCGAGGCCGTCGCGCGTCCGGTCGTCGAGGTACGTCGCGGCGCTCGCGAGGACGACGGCGATCCCCGCGAGCCACACGATCAGCAGGATCGGCTCCGCCCGGTCGGAGACCGACGCGCGTGAGTCGTCGCGCAGCGCGACGAACACCGGCCGGGGGTGCTGCAGGACGAGCAGCGTCCGGAGCCACCAGTCGCGCATCAGCCCGGTGTCGTCACGAGCCGGCCGTCCTGGCACTCGTACACGACCTGCCCGAGGAGCCCGCCGCGCTGGCGGAGCGGCGGCTTCCCGTCCGCGCAGATCGTGTGGTGGCGGTTGTTCCACGCCGCCGCCATCCCGGCCGCGAAGACCACGAGGCACACGGCGGCGATGGCCGCGAGGACCGCCTTCTTGCTGCGCCGGTTCACGCCGCGACGGCGTCGTGCGCGAGGAGCGGCCGCAGGAACCGCCCCGTGTACGAGTCTGCGACGGCGGCGACCTCCTCGGGCGTCCCGGCCGCGACGATCTCGCCTCCGGCGTCGCCGCCCTCGGGCCCGAGATCGACGATGTAGTCGGCCTGCTTGATGACGTCCAGGTTGTGCTCGATCACGAGCATCGTGTTGCCGCCGTCGACCAGGCGCTGCAGGACCTCGAGCAGCTTCTCGATGTCCGCGAAGTGGAGGCCCGTCGTCGGCTCGTCGAGGATGTAGAGCGTCCGCCCGGTCGCCACCTTGCACAGCTCCGCGGCGAGCTTCACCCGCTGCGCCTCCCCGCCCGAGAGCGTGGTCGCCGGCTGGCCGAGCGTCATGTAGTCGAGCCCGACGTCGTGGAGCGTCTGTAGGCGCCGGTGGATCTTCGGGATCTTCGCGAAGAAGTGCAGCGCCTCCTCGACCGACATCTCGAGGACGTCGGCGATCGTCTTCCCCTTGAACCTGACCTCCAGGGTCTCGCGGTTGTAGCGCTTGCCCTTGCAGGTCTCGCAGGGGACGTAGACGTCCGGCAGGAAATGCATCTCGATCTTGATCTGACCGTCGCCCTTGCAGGTCTCGCAGCGGCCGCCCTTGACGTTGAACGAGAACCGGCCTGGCCTGTACCCGCGCACCTTCGCGTCGGGCGTCAGGGAGTACAGCTCGCGGATGTGCGTGAACAGGTCGGTGTACGTCGCGGGGTTCGAGCGCGGCGTCCGCCCGATCGGCCGCTGGTCGATCTCGATCACCTTGTCGAACGCGTCGATCCCCTCGACGCCGCCGTGCGCCCCCGGCTTCGTCCGCATCTTGTGCAGCCGGTTCGCGAGCGCCTTGTAGACGATCTCGTTGACGAGCGTCGACTTCCCCGAGCCCGAGACGCCGGTGACGGCGATGAACCTGCCGATCGGGAAGTCGACGTCGATGGCCTTCAGGTTGTTCTCGGCCGCCCCGAGGATCGTGAACCAGCCGTGGTCGCCGGTGCGGCGGTCGGGGACGCGGATCGCGCGCGTGCCCGACAGGAACCGGCCGGTCACGGACTTCTTGTTGCGCATCACCTTCGCCGCGGTGCCCTCGGCGACGACGTGGCCGCCGTGCTCGCCCGCCCCCGGCCCCATGTCGACGAGCCAGTCGGCGGAGCGCATCATCTGCTCGTCGTGCTCCACGACGACGACGGTGTTGCCCAGGTCGCGCAGCCGCTCCAGCGTGCCGATCAGCTTGTCGTTGTCGCGCTGGTGCAGCCCGATCGACGGCTCGTCCAGGATGTAGAGGACGCCAACGAGCTGCGAGCCGATCTGGGTCGCGAGGCGAAGCCGCTGCGCCTCGCCGCCCGAGAGCGTGGCGCTCGCGCGGTCGAGGTTCAGGTAGCCGACGCCCACGTCGTCGAGGAACGTCAGCCGCTCCCGGATCTCCTTCACGATGCGCGCCCCGATCAGCTGCTCGGTCTCGGTGAGCGCGAGCCCGTCGAGGAACCGCAGCGCGGCGGTGATCGACAGCTTCGTGAACGCGTGGATGTTGCGGTCGCCGACGGTGACGGCGAGGACCTCGGGCTTCAGCCGCGCGCCCTTGCAGACGGGGCACGGGCGGAAGCTCATGTACTCCTCGATCCGCTCCCGCTGCTGGGCCGAATCGGTCTCCTTGTAGCGCCGCTGCAGGCTGGGGACGATGCCCTCGAAGGCGATCGTGTACGCGCGGCGGCGGCCCATCCGGTTGCGGTAGGTGACGTAGACCTTGTCGCCTCCCGTGCCGTTCAGGAACAGGCTCTGGTGCCGCTCCGGGAGGTCCTGCCAGGGCGCGTCGAGGTCGATCTCGTACCGGTCGGCCATGGCCTGGATGACCGACTCGTAGAAGCTCGAGTTGCCGACCGACCAGGGGACGAGCGCGCCCTGCGAGATGGAGAGGGTCGGGTCGGGGACGAGCAGGTCGGGGTCGATCTCCTGCTGCGCGCCGAGCCCGGTGCAGCGCGGGCAGGCGCCGTGCGGTGAGTTGAAGGAGAAGATGCGCGGCTGGAGCTCGGGCAGCGAGACGCCGTGCTCCGGGCAGGCGAAGTTCTCGGAGAAGGTCATCGACTCGCCGTCGACGACGTCGGCGACGACGAGGCCCTCGGCGAGCTGCGTCGCCGTCTCGACCGACTGCGTCAGCCGTGTCCGCAGGTCGGGGCGGAGCACCAGGCGATCGACGACGACCTCGATCGTGTGCTTGTACTTCTTGTCGAGGTCGAACTCCTCCTCGAGCAGCCGCTGCTCGCCGTCGACCTTCACGCGCGTGAAGCCTTCGCGCCGGAGCTCCTCGAGCAGCTCGCGGTACTCGCCCTTGCGGTCGCGGACGACGGGCGCGTTGATCGTGAAGCGGGTGCCCTCGGGGAGCCGGAGGATCTGGTCGACGATCGC
>DASWRL010000058.1:0-3732 GCA_036403195.1 Gaiellaceae bacterium | reverse complement strand
CAGCTGCCGGTCCGAGATGTACCGGTCGGCGAGCTCCGCCGCGGCGACGAGCGCCTCGTCGGTGATCTCGATCTTGTGGTGCTGCTCGTAGCGGTCGCGCAGGCCCTTGAGGATCTGCACGGTCTCTTCGATCGACGGCGGGTTGACCGTGATCTTCTGGAAGCGGCGTTCCAGCGCGGCGTCGCGCTCGAGGTACTTGCGGTACTCGTCGAGCGTGGTCGCCCCGATGGTCTGCAGCTCGCCACGGGCCAGCGCGGGCTTGAGGATCGACGCAGCGTCGATCGCGCCTTCGGCGGCACCCGCCCCGACGAGGTTGTGCAGCTCGTCGATGAACAGGATGATGTCGCCGCGCTGGGTGATCTCCTTCATCACCTTCTTCAGGCGCTCCTCGAACTCGCCGCGGTACTTCGACCCGGCCACGAGGGCCGCGAGGTCGAGGCTGTAGATCTGCTTGCCCTTGAGGATGTCGGGCACCTGGTTCGACGAGATGCGCTGCGCGAGGCCCTCGACGACGGCGGTCTTGCCGACGCCCGGCTCGCCGATCAGCACCGGGTTGTTCTTCGTGCGGCGCGAGAGGATCTGCATGATCCGCTCGATCTCGTTCTGGCGTCCGACGACCGGGTCGAGCTTGCCCTCGCTCGCGAGCTTCGTGAAGTTGCGGCCGAACTGGTCGAGCAGCTTCGAGCTCTTGCCCTTCTCGCCCGCTCCCTGCTGCGCGCCGCCCTGGCGGCGGCCGGGGCCGGACAGCATGCGGATGATCTCGTTCCGGATCTTCTCCGCGTCGGCGTCGAAGTCGAGCAGGATCCGTGCGGCGACGCCCTCGTTCTCGCGGACGAGCCCGAGCAGGATGTGCTCGGTGCCGATGTAGTTGTGGCCGAGCGACAGCGCCTCGCGCAGCGCGAGCTCGAGAACCTTCTTCGCGCGGGGCGTGAACGGGATCTGCCCCGTCGTCACCTCGTCGCCCTGGCCGACGATCCGCGCGACCTGCGCGCGCACCTCCTCGACGGTGATGTCGAGCGACTCGAGCACCCGCGCCGCGAGACCCTCTTCCTCGCGCAGCAGGCCGAGCAGGATGTGCTCGGTGCCGATGTAGTTGTGCTTGAGCGCGCGCGCCTCGTCCTGCGCGAGCACGACGACCTGGCGAGCCCTTTCGGTGAATCTCTCGAACACTCAGTGACCTCTCTTCCGCCTCTATCGGCGGCGCAAACGGT
Source organism: Gaiellaceae bacterium (assembly GCA_036403195.1). Taxonomy (GTDB): domain Bacteria; phylum Actinomycetota; class Thermoleophilia; order Gaiellales; family Gaiellaceae; genus PALSA-600. The sequence goes on along the minus strand of DASWRL010000058.1, from coordinate 2,521 downwards.
TTCCTTTCGCTGAGTCGTCCATCGTACTCCCCCTGTCGGGGGTGGCGGCGACGCGGCGCGGGCGCCGGCCTCGCGCCGAACGGCACAAGAGGCGGCTCAGCGCCTGGCTCTCTGGGCGGGAAAGAGGATCACGTCGCGGATCGAGTCCTTGCCGGCGAGCACCATCGTCAGGCGGTCGATCCCGAGCCCCAGACCCCCCGTCGGAGGCATGCCGTACGAGAGAGCCTCGACGTAGTCGGGGTCGCCCGGCTCCGCCTCGACGTTGCCGCCGGCACCCTCGCGCGCCTGCATCGCGAACCGCTCGGCCTGCTCCTCGGCGTCGTTCAGCTCGGTGAACGCGTTCCCGAGCTCCATGCCGCCGACGTAGTACTCGAAGCGCTCGACGATTCGCGGGTCGTCGTCGCTCGCACGCGCGAACGGCGAGAGCTCGACGGGGTAGTCGTAGAGAATCGTCGGCTCGACGAGCCGCGGCTCGACGTACGCCGTCACCGCCTTGTCGACGAGCTGTGACCACGTGGTGTCACGGGAGACGTCGATGTCGCGCGCCTCGAGCCGCGCCTTCAGGTCGTCGTAGTCCGGTGTCCAGAGATCGAGCTCCTGCAGCTCGTCGACGAGCCGCATCCGCCTCCACGGCGCCTTCACGTCGACGTCGTTCCCCCTGAACGTCACCTTCGTCGTCCCGAGCGCCTCGCGCGCGACGAACTCGATCAGTGACTCCATGCGCCGCATCGTGTCCTGGTAGTCCGCGTACGCCTCGTACCACTCGAGCATCGTGAACTCCGGGTTGTTCTTGTACGTCACGCCCTCGTTCCGGAAGTCCTTGCCGATCTCGTAGACGCGCTCGAGGCCGCCGACGATCAGGCGCTTCAGGTAGAGCTCGGTGGCGATGCGCAGGTAGAGGTCCTCGTCGAGCTGGTTGTGGTGTGTCACGAACGGCTCCGCGAACGCGCCGCCGTAGCGCGGCTGCAGGATCGGCGTCTCGACCTCGACGAACCCGTCGGCGTCGAGGAAGCGCCTGATCGCCGACACGATCCGCGCGCGCAGGATGAAGTCCTCGCGCACGTCCTCGTTCATGAGCAGGTCGAGGTGGCGCTTGCGGTACCTCTGCTCGACGTCGGTGAGCCCGTGGAACGTGTCGGGGAGCGGCGAGCGGATCGGCGAGAGGAGGACGAGCTCGTCGACGATCAGCGACGGCTCCCCGCGGCGGCTCTTCGTCGGCTTCCCGGCCGCACCCACGACGTCGCCGAGATGCACGTCGACCTCGCCCGTCCGGGCGACCGGGCACAGGAGCTGGATCCGCCCCGAGCGGTCGACGAGGTCGAGGAAGACGAGCTTCCCCATCGCGCGCCGCGCCATCACGCGGCCGGCGAGGCGGCGGGTCTCGGAGCCCTCCTCGCCCGGCTCCAGGGCGCCCGCCTCGTCGCGCACGCGCGCGACCTCGTCGCGGTCGGGGAACCGCTTCGGCAGGGCTTGGCTCACGGCCGCCTGACCATAGCCCAGGCGTGCGGCCCTCCCTTCGGCGTGTCGCCCTCGCGGACGACACGGAACCCGTTCCGCTCGTAGAACGTCAGGTTGACCTCGCTGTTCGTGAGCAGCACCGCGGGGACGCCGTCGCGCTTCGCGCCGTCGAGGCCGGGCACGAGGAGCGCCGACCCGATCCCGCGCCGCTGCGCCGCCGGCTCGACACCGATGCCCGCGAGGTACCAGTGCGGCCCCGGCGCGACCTCCATCCGGAGCGTCTCGACGGCGCGGCCGTACGCGAGGAAGCCCGTGGTCGCCGTCCCGAGCCGGAACGGCGTCGCGAGGAGCGCGCGGAGCGTCGCCGCGACACGCATCGCCGACCGGCCCGGCGGGAGCCAGCGGGCGGCGCCGACGACGGAGCCGGCGGTGGCGTAGACGTCGGCGGCCGTGACGTCGAAGCCGATCCGGAAGAGCCACGGCAGCAGCTGCGCCCTCCGTGCTGGGTCGGGCACGAGCCAGACCCACGCCGGATCGTCCTGGAAGGCGCGGGCGAGGACGTCGCTCGCCTCGCCGTACCGCGATCGCTCCAGCCGGACGATCTCCATCGCCGGTGGAGCCTACGGACTCAGGCCGCCTTGATCTCCATGATCTTGAACTTGAGCGCGCCCCGCGGCGCGGCCACCTCGACGACCTCGCCCTTCTTCTTCCCCATGATCGCCTTGCCGACCGGGGACTCGTTCGAGAGCTTGTTCTCGGCCGGATTCGCCTCGGCCGACCCGACGATGTGGTACTCGAACGTCTTGTTCGCCTGCATGTCGCGCAGGCGGACACGCGAGCCGATCGAGACGGCGTCCTTCGAGATCTCCTTCTTCGTGATCACGCGCGCAGAGAGGAGGCGCTCCTCGAGCTGCGCGATCTTGTGCTCGAGCATCGCCTGCTCGTTCTTCGCGTCGTCGTACTCCGCGTTCTCCGCGATGTCGCCGAACTCGCGGGCGACGCGGATGCGCTCGGCGACCTCGCGGCGCTTCTCGCCGCGCAGGTAGTCGATCTCCTGCTGGAG
>DASWRL010000057.1:0-51048 GCA_036403195.1 Gaiellaceae bacterium | reverse complement strand
CCGGCGACGAGGACGCGGGGCACGAACGACGCGTTACCGGCCGCGCCGGCGTCCGAAAGGCAACGCGTCAGGTCGTGACGGTGACGGTGTCCGTCACGGTCACCGGGAGCGTCACCGTCTGGACGACGGTGTCGGTGACGGTGAGCGGCGGGAGCGTGATCGTCTGCGGCGGCAGGGTGATCGTGTCCGTCGTCGTATTCGTGACGACGTTGGTCACGTTCTGCACCACGGTGTCGGTGTGATTCACGACGACCGTGCTCTGGTTCGTCACGGTCTGCTGGTTCGTGACGACCTGTGTCTGCGTCTTCACCGTCGGCACGAGCCGCGTCTCGGTGACGGTCGTCGTCTTCCCGTTGACGCGCACGACGTGCTTCTTCACGACGGGCACGTAGTGCGTCACCTTCCGGACCACGTACTTCGTGCCGCCGGGCGTCGTCACGACACGCGTGTCGACGACGGTGGCGGTCGCGGTGCGCGCCTTCACGACGGTCCGGCGCACGACGACCGGTATGCGCTTCACGATCGTCCTGCCGTGCTCCTTCACCGTCACGATCTTCGTCACCGTCGTCTGCACGACGTAGGTGTTGAGGCCGTCGCTCGCGGCGCTCGCGCCCGTCAGCCAGCCGGACGCGAAGTAGCCGCCGACGAGCAGCAGCGCGGCCAGGGCGAGGCCCGTGATGTGCTTCGCGCTCGTCGAGACGCGGGTGCGCCACCACCAGCGCCAGAAGCCGAACTCTCTCCAGTTTTGCCGAAACACCCTGACCTCGCCTCCCCCAGCGATCCCCCGATCGTGCCGCGCACTGTAGTCGACTTCCGCGGCTGCCGATAGGTGCCGCGATGAGGAATCTCCTGCTCTCGACTGGAATCGGAATGGTGGCCCTGCTCGTGGGCGGGCCGCTCGCCGCCGTGATCGCCGTCACCGTCGTCGCTCCCGCAGCGACGGCGTTCGTCGCGTAGCCCCGCTAGCCTTGCCGCCGTGAGGGCGCTCGCAGTCGTCGTCGCCGCGCTCGCACTCGCCCCCGCAGCGGCTGCGAGCGCGCCGCTCGGGGACCTCGCGGTGAGCGGCCTGACGCTCGCGGTGAACGCGAACGGCAAGGCACTCCTCACCTACCGGCGCGCGGACGGCCGCATCCGCCACGTCCTCGTGTGGGGAGCGATCAACGCCCGTCCGCCGTCCCGCGACGCGCCGCAGGTCGCGTTCCGGTTCGACTACTCGGGCGGGCTCCGCAGCCTCGGCCACGAGGCCGCGCCGGCGTTCGAGAACCGGTGCGCGCCGTACGACGGGCCGCCGCTCGCGTTCCTCGTTGCGGCCTGCAAGGCGCCCGACGGCACGTACTGGGCGGTGCAGGCGTGGCAGCGGCTGCTGCCGATGCGCGGCTTCGCGCCGTGGCTCCCGGACCAGGGGAAGCTCGAGTTCCACGTCTCGCACTGGTCCGGCCCGCTCGCGGTCCTCGAGGTCTCCCAGAACTGGACGTACGGCGGCGCGTGGCAGGGGCTCTTCGGTCGGATGACGTACCGGGGGCTGCCGGTCTACGGGTTCCGGACGCCGTCGGCCACGAAGCGCTGGGACGGGTACGCGCGCTACGTCTACATCGACGCGCACGACTCCGCGTACGGCCTGGGCTGGCGGCACGACGCCGGGAAGGTCCTCCACCTCGGGAACGGCGCGTTCTGTTACAGCTTCGTGCCGCAGGTGCCGCCGCCCGGCTACCCCGACCGGACACCGCGCGGACCGGCGATCGGCGACGCGCACCGCGTCACCGTGATGGGGCCGGGCGTGACCCCCGACGTGCAGTGGCAGGGCCCGCCGCTCGGGCCGTACGACCCGACGCGCGACGCCGCGTACGACGCGCTCTTCGACCGCCTCGTCGGCCCCGGCGACCACGTGTGCACGAACGAGCGATGACCGCGCGCGCGATCGCGGCGGCGCTGACGCCGATGCGGAACGGGGGCGCGGAGCTCGACCTCGACGTCCTCGACCCGTACCTCGCGTTCCTCGCCGGGCACGGGATCGACGGCGTCCTGCTGCTCGGGACGACGGGCGAGGGCATGAACCTCGCGGTCGACGAGCGCCGCACCGCGCTCGAGCGCGCCGTCACGGGACCGCTGCCGGTGATCGCCCACTGCGGCGCGCAGACGACGGCGGCGACGGTGGCCCTGTGCGAGCACGCGGCGGAGGTCGGGGCCGACGGCGTCGCCGTCATCGCGCCGCCGTACTTCGTCCTCGACGAGGAGGCGCTCCTCGCGCATCTCGTCGCCGCCGCGCGTGCGTGCGCGCCCGTGCCGTTCTACGCGTACGAGCTGCAGGCGGCGTCGGGGTACGCGATCCCGGTGGCCGTCGTCGAGCGTCTCCGCGACGCGGTCGACAACCTCGTCGGGATGAAGGTCAGCGACGCGCCGTTCGAGAAGGTGGCGCCCTACCTGCTCGACGGCCTCGACGTCCTCGTCGGCGCCGAGGCGCTGATCGGAGAAGGCCTCGCGGCCGGGGCGGCGGGAGCGGTCTCGGGTCTCGCGTCCGCGTTCCCGGACGTCGTCGTCGAAGCGGTGCGAACCGGCGACTCGTCGGCGGCCGGCGCGCTCCGCGCGCGCATCGAACGCTTTCCGCGGCACGCCGCGCTGAAGGAGGTCGTGGCGGCACGCGGCGTCCCGATGCAGCCGGACGTGCGGCCCCCGCTCCGCCGCCTCTCGGCCGCCGAGCGGGACGAGTTCGTCGCGTCAGTCCTTTAGCTCGTCGATCGCCCGCCGCGCCTGCGCGTGGACGTCGGCACGGCGGTCGTCGACCGGCGTCTCGGGCTCGGCCGCGTCCTCGAGCTGCGCGTCCACGGTCGCGCGCGTCTCGGCGAGCTTCGCCCGCAGGCCCTCGGCGGGCGAGGCGTCCACGGGGGCCGCCCGCCGGCGGCGGAGGATCGCCCGCAGCCCGAGGCCGCCGAGAAGCAGGGCCAGCAGGCGCTTCACGGGGCCGATGCTACACTGCCGCCGCTTCTCGCCCCGTCCGTCGCGCCGCTCCCACCCGAGGCGGCGCCCGGGAGACGGGGCCGACTCAGACCGTGGGAAGGAGATCGGGCGTGCACGAATACGAGATCATGCTCCTGCTGGACCCGGAGCTCGCCGAGGAGCGGGCCAACGAGATCATCCAGCGCGTCCGCGACTCCGCGGAGGGGTCGGGCGGCAGCTGGAACGGCCACGAGCCGTGGGGTCGTCGCCGGATGGCGTACGAGATCCGGCACAAGCCCGAGGCCGTCTACCACCTGCTCCTGTTCACGAGCGCGCCGGAGACGCTCGACGAGATCACGCGCGTCCTCAAGATCACCGACGGCGTGCTGCGCCACGGCGCCTACCGTCGCGTGCAGGGATCGACGCACCAGAAGGCGCCCGCGCCCGCCCCGGCGGCCGCGCCGGCCACGGCCGGCCGCGGCGATGACACCGACGCGGCGTCGGAGTAGCCTGGAGAACGTCTTCAGGAGAGGAGCGAGAAGCCATGGCAAACATCAACCGCGTCGTGCTCGTCGGCAACCTGACGCGCGACCCCGAGCTCCGGAACACCCCGTCCGGCATGTCGGTCTGCAGCCTGCGGATCGCGGTCAACACCCGCCGCAAGGACAACGCCAGCGGGCAGTGGACCGAGAAGCCGAACTACTTCGACGTCACCGTCTGGGGCGCGCAGGGCGAGAACTGCGCGCAGTACCTCTCGAAGGGCCGGCCCGTCGCGATCGACGGCCGCCTCGAGTGGCGCGAGTGGGACGCGCAGGACGGGTCGAAGCGACAGGCGGTCGAGATCGTGGCCGACACCGTTCAGTTCCTCGGCGGTCGCGCCGAGGGCGGCGACGCCGGCGGCGGCGGCAACCAGTTCGTGCCGGCCGGCGCGTCGCAGGGCGCCGACGCCGACTTCGCCGGCGCAGACGACGACATCCCGTTCTAAGGAGAATCGAGTGGCATCACCGAAGAGCGACCGCTCCACATCGCGCAAGCGCACGGCGCCACCCGGCGGCGGGCGGCGGAAGTCCTGTTTCTTCTGCAAGTCGAAGGTGGACGAGGTCGACTACAAGAACGTGAACGAGCTCAGGCGCTACGTCTCGGAGAAGGGCAAGATCCGGTCGCGCCGGATCAGCGGCGCGTGCCGGCGCCACCAGCGCCAGGTCGCGGTCGCGGTGAAGCGCGCGCGGGAGCTCGCCCTGCTCCCGTACGTGGCGGACAAGTAGCGATGGACGTCGTTCTCACGCAGGACGTCGAGAAGCTCGGCCTGCGCGGCGAGCTGGTGAACGTGGCGCGCGGCTACGCGCGCAACTACCTGCTCCCCCGCGGGCTCGCCGAGGTGGCGACCCCCGGCCTCGTCCGCGAGCTCGAGCGCCGCGACGCGCAGCGCGCACGGCACGAGGCGAAGACGGTCGACGAGGCGCGGGCGATCGCGAAGCGCATCGACGGGGTCGAGCTGCGGTTCGACGTGAACGCAGGTCCCGGCGGCGCCCTCTTCGGCTCCGTCACGCCGACGAACGTCGCCGACCGGCTGCGCGAGGCGCAGGGCCTCCGCGTCGACCGCCGCAAGCTGCAGATGGACACGATCAAGCGCGTCGGCCGGTATACCGTCCCGTTCGAGGTCTTCCCGGACGTGGTCGCGGAGCTGAGGGTCGTCGTCGCCCCCGAGGGCGAGGAGCCTCCGGCCGAGGCCGAGCTCGCGGCGCCCGAGGCGCCCGAGGTCGAGACCGCGGCCGACCCCGCCGCGGACGCCGAGCTCCAGCCCGAGGAGTAGTCCACAGCCCGCCGCCGGGCTGTGGACGGCGGGGCCGCGCTTTCCACAGCCTGCGAACACCTGTGGAACTCCGCGCGAAGTTGGCGCAAAGAGCGCACGTTTCGTCCACTAGACTTGGGCGAACACATGTTCTCTTCTTCCTCCTCCCACGGTGAATCGGTGGCCTCCGGGCGACGTTTCCACACCCTTCCCGGACGCCCCGAACCAGGGTCTACTACCGGACGCATGGCCACGCCTGCCCAGGCACTCGCGACCGCCCCGATCCCGCCGCAGAACCTCGACGCCGAGGAGTCCGTCCTCGGCGCCATGATGCTGAACGCGCTGGCGATCGGGGCGGTCACCGAGGTCACCAACCTGAGCGCGGCCGACTTCTACCGCGAGAGCCACGGCCACGTCTTCCGGGCGATCCTCTCGCTGTACGCGAAGGGCGAGCCGGTCGACGCGATCACCGTCGTCGACGAGCTCGACCGCGCGGGCACGCTCGACGCGGCGGGCGGCGCCGAGCGCATCCACGAGCTCGCCGCACTCGTCCCAGCGGCGTCGAACGCGTCGCACTACGCCCGAATCGTCTCGGAGATGGCCACGCTCCGCGGGCTCATCCGCGCCGGGAACGACATCGCCCGCCTCGGCTTCGACCGCCCCGGCGAGACGGTCGAGCTCGTCGACCGGGCCGAGCAGATCGTCTTCGACCTCTCGCAGCAGCGCGTGTCGACGGAGTTCGCGCACATCGACGACCTGCTCAAGGAGTCGTTCGAGACGATCACGAAGCTCTACGAGGCCGGCTCCGACATCACCGGGACTGCCTCCGGCTTCCGCGACCTCGACCGCCTGACGTCCGGGTTCCAGCCGGGCAACCTGATCATCGTCGCCGCACGTCCGTCGATGGGGAAGTCGGCGCTCGCGATGTGCATCGCCGCGAACGTCGCCGTCCGCCACGACCAGCCCGTCGCGCTCTTCACGCTCGAGATGTCGAAGGCCGAGGTGACGCAGCGGCTGATGTGCTCGGAGGGGAAGGTCGAGTCGACGCGGCTGCGGACGGGGAAGCTCGCCGCCGACGACTGGCCCCGCCTCACGGCCGCCTGCGACAAGCTCGCGAAGGCGCCGATCTACGTCGACGACACCGGGTCGATCACGATGATGGAGATCCGCTCGAAGCTCCGCCGGCTGAAGATGCGCGAGCCGAACCTCGGGCTCGTCGTCGTCGACTACCTCCAGCTGATGACGAGCGGGACGTCCGTGGAGAACCGGGTCCAGGAGGTGTCGCAGATCTCCCGGTCGCTCAAGGTGCTCGCGCGCGACCTGGACGTGCCGATCGTGGCGCTCTCGCAGCTCTCGCGCGCCGTCGAGCAGCGACATGACAAGCGCCCGATCCTCTCCGACCTGCGAGAGTCCGGGTCGATCGAGCAGGACGCCGACCTCGTGATGTTCGTCTACCGCGACGAGTACTACAACCCCGACGACACCGACTCGGCAGGAATCGCCGAGCTGATCGTCGCGAAGCACCGCAACGGAGCGACCGACACGACCAAGCTCGCGTTCCAGAAGCGGTACGCGAAGTTCGCCGACCTGGCGGCTGTGGCATGACGCCGACGACCGTCTGGATCGCGCCGTCCGCCACCTCGTTCTCGTGCCTGTGCGAGGTGTGCCTCGACGAGGCGCGGCGGTCCGGCGCGCTCTTCGTCGACGCGCTGACGGTCGCGAGCGTGCGCGGCGCGATCGGCGCCGAGGTCGACGTCTCGTCGCGCCGGTGCGCCGCGGGGCACGAGATCGTGCTGCGACGGGTCGAGCGCCCGCCGTCGCTCCCCCGCCACGACGACAGGCAGCTGGCGCTCAGTTGATCGAGCGCCAGCACGTCTGGCTCGGTCCGGAGGCGACGTCCTTCGACGAACCGTGCGAGGTGTGCCTGGCCGCCCGCGAGTCGCTGCGCGCGGATGCGTGCGTCGTTCACGGGACGCTCCGGCGCGAGGCCGACGTCGGCTTCACCACGTGCCGGCGGGGCCACCGCATCGTGATGCGGCGCGTCAGGTTCACGCTCGTCGCCTGAGCCCGTCTTGACTGCCGCTCTCGTCGTCCTCGCGCTCTCGTTCGCGTGGTCGATCGGCTCGCACTACACGGGAGCGTGCATGGGGATGCCGTACGCGCTCGGCGCCGTCTCGGCGCGGACGGCACTCCTCCTGATGGCGCCGCTCGCGCTTGCGGGCGCGGTCCTCGCGAGCGGCGACGTGGCGACGACCGTCGGGCGAAAGCTCGTCGACGCGAGGCCGACGCGGCTCGGCGAGGTCGTCGTGGTCGCCGTCGCGTTCGGCGTGACGTCGCTCTACAACCGCGTCAGGATCCCGACGTCGACGATCCAGCTGCTCGTCGGCGCGGTCGTCGGGACGTCCGTCGGCGCCTCCGTCGGCGTCCACTGGCGCACGATCGCGACGCTCGCCGCGATCTGGGTCGCGGCACCGGCGGCGTCGGCGGCCGTCGGGCTCGTCGCCGCGCGCGTGCTGGGAGGCGTCACCCGGGTCGGCTTCGCACTCGTCGCCGTCGGAGCCGTCGCGTCGTTCGCGATGGGTGCGAACGACGTCGCGCTCGCGAGCGGCGCCCTCGTCGGCCCCGGCGTCCTCTCGCCGCGGGCGGCCGGCGCGGTGTGCGGCGTCGCGCTCGCACTCGGCGTCCTCCTCACGGGGCGCGGGCTCCTCGACCGGGTCGCCTTCGACATCGTCGACCTCGACCGCGTGGGCGCGACGGCGGCGCAGCTCGTCCAGGCGCTCGTCGTCCTCGTCGCCGTCTCCTTCGGCTACTTCACGTCGATGAACCAGGCGCTCGTCGGCGCGATGGCGGGCGCCCGGCCGCGGGCGGTGCATCGGCGCGCGCTGCTCGCGATCGTGCGCGGCTGGATCACCGGGCCTCCCTCGTCCTTCGTGCTCGGGCTCGCTGCGGCGCTGCTCGTCCGCGCGGCCGGCGGCACGCTCGCGCGCTAGTCTCCCTCCGTGCCGTCGACCGTCGTGGTCGGTGCGCAGTGGGGCGACGAGGGGAAGGGCAAGATCGTCGACCTGCTCGCGCAGGAGTCGGATGTCGTGGGCCGCTACCAGGGCGGCCCGAACGCCGGGCACACGATCGTCGCGGGCGGCGAGACGTTCAAGATCCGACAGACGCCGAGCGGCGTGATCTCCGGGAAGACGTCCGTGATCGGAGCGGGCTGCGTCGTCGACCCCCAGGTGCTCCTCGACGAGCTCGACGACCTCGCCTCGCGCGGGGTCGACGTCTCCGTCGTCGTCGTCTCCGGCAACGCCCACCTGATCATGCCGTGGCACGTCGCGATCGACCAGGCGTCAGAGCGCCGTCTCGGGAGCCTGCAGATCGGCACCACGCGCCGCGGCATCGGGCCTGCGTACGCGGACAAGGCGGCAAGGATCGGGATCCGCGTCCAGGACGTCCTCGACCCCAAGATCCTCCGCCAGAAGATCGAGGTCGCCCTCGCAGAGAAGAACCTCTGGCTCGAGCGGATCTACGAGGTGCCCCCGTTCGACCTCGAGCAGGTGTGGGAGCAGTACGCCGGGCTCGCGGAGCGTCTCGCCCCGTACGTCGGCGACGTCTCCCTGCTCGTCGACCGTGCGCTCGACGAGGGCCGGAACGTCCTCTTCGAGGGAGCGCAGGCGACGCTCCTCGACCTCGACCACGGCACGTATCCGTTCGTCACGTCGTCGAACCCGATCGCGTCGGGAGCGGCGACGGGGATCGGCATCGGACCGACCCGGATCGACCGCGTGCTCGGCGTCTCGAAGGCGTACGTGACGCGGGTCGGCGAGGGGCCGTTCCCCTCCGAGATCCGAGGCGCTGACCAGGCGCGGCTGCGCGAGCTCGGCGGCGAGTTCGGCACCGTCACGGGCCGCGAGCGGCGCTGCGGCTGGCTGGATCTCGTCGCACTCCGCTACGCCGTCCGCGTGAACGGGATGACGTCGCTCGCGCTCACGAAGCTCGACGTGCTCTCGAGCTTCGACGAGCTCCCGGTGTGCGTTCGCTACCGCCTGCGGGACGGCTCCGAGACGGAGGACTTCCCGGCGCACCAGTCCGACTTCCACCACGCGACGCCGGTGTGGGAGACCCTCCCCGGGTGGTCGCAGCCGCTCGACGACGCGTCGACCCTCGACGAGCTTCCGGCGGCGGCGCGTGACTATGTCGGGTATGTGTCGCAGGCGCTGCGGCTCCCGATCGAGCTCGTCGGCGTCGGCGCCGCACGCGACCGCGTGCTGGCCTGATGAGCTCGGGCGGCGACGCGTGGACGCAGGCCCTGATCGCGATCTCGATCTTCGTCCCCGTCGTCGTGACGGTCGTGCTCGCGGTCGTCATTCTGCGGGGCAGCCGCAACGACCCCGACGTCCAGCGGCTGCGGCGCGCGCAGCGGCGCTACGAGGCTACGCGGGACCGCCGGCGGTGAGGTCGCCCGGCGTGTCGACGTCGGCGACCACCGCGGGGTCGAGCTCGACGGTCACGACGTCGAGCTCCTCGTACGCGCGGTAGAGGGCGAGCACGCCGCTCGCCAGGCGTCGCTCGAGCACCGGGAGCGCCGTCCGCGCCCACGCTCCGGGGAGCGGCCCCGTCTGCGGGACCGCGGCGTCGCGGCACGCCTCCCCGAGCGCACGGATCGCCTCGGGCGTGATCCACGCGCAGTCGACCGGGACGACGACGCACACGTCGTTCGCCGCCGCCCGCAGCCCCGCGACGACACCCGCGATCGGCGCGCGCGTGTCGGTGCCGTCGTCGACGACGTCGAGCGCGAGCTCGCCGCGCTTGCCGACCACGAGCACCTCGGCGCAGGCCTCCCCGAGCACACGCCGGCCGCGGTCGGCGAGCGTCTCACCGCCGACGCGCGCGAGCGCCTTCGGCGACCCGAACCGGCGGCTCGCGCCGCCGACGAGGAGGATCCCCGTCAGGTCTCGATGCGCCACGACGCCGTGTAGACGTTGAGGCGGCCCCCGCGGACGAAGCCGCAGAGCGTGACGCCGCGGTCGCGCGCGAGCTCGACCGCGAGCGACGACGGCGCGCCGACAGCGACGAGGATGGGGCACCCGGCGACCGCAGCCTTCTGGACGAGCTCGAACGAGAGGCGGCCGCTGACGCAGAGGAGGGCGTCGCCGAGGGGAAGCCGTCCCGCGCGGAACGCCCACCCGACGACCTTGTCCATCGCGTTGTGCCTCCCGACGTCCTCGCGCAGGCAGAGCAGCTCCGCGGCTGCGGTGAAGAGGCCGGTCGCGTGCAGACCGCCCGTCGCCTCGAACGCGGGCTGCGCCGTGCGGAGCAGATCGGGCAGCGACGCGACGAGCCCGGCCGAGACGCGCAGGTCGCTCGTCACCGGCGGCGCCTCGACGGCGACCGCCTCGAGCGCCCCCTTCCCGCACACCCCGCACGAGCTCGAGGTGTAGAAGCTGCGCGCGAGGCGCTCCGGGTCGAACCCTGGAGCGTCCAGCTCGACGCTGTTCGCGGCGAGGTCGTCGGGAAGGCGCGCTTCGAGCGGCCGCAGCCCTTCGGAGAGCGCGAAGCCGAGCGCGAGCTCCTCGTCGTGCCCCGGCGTCCGCATCGTCACGGCGACCGGACGGCCGCCGATCCGGATCTCAAGCGGCTCCTCGACGGCGACGACGTCGGTCGTCTCGCCCGCCGGGACGCGGACGACGGCGACCCGCGTCGTGGAATACGGCGGTGCGCCCACCGCCGAAGTATCGCCCTACGCGGGCGTGCCGGAGGTCGGGCCGAGGTTCAGGAGGTAGTCGTAGAGGCTCCGGTAGGCGTCGACCGCATTCGCGACGTCGCCCGGGTCGTAGCTCTCCCCGCCGTCGACGACACGGGTGACGCGCCGCGCCTCGGCGAACTGCCGTGTCGTCTCCGGCTCCGTCGTGTCCTCGCCGTCGCGCTCGACGAGCGGATAGCCGCGCGCCTCCATCATCTCCGCCACGAGCTCGTCGAGCTCGGCGAGCGCCTCGGCCGGCGAGTCGCGCACGTCCTCCTCCAGCGCCTCGTACCGGCTCACCCACTCGTGCTCGTCGAGACCGGGCTCCAACACGGAGACCGCGTTCCCGTCGGGTCGTGGTCGTCAAACCCCGGAAGTAGACTCGTGCGGTGCAGGTGGTGCTCGTGGGGTCCGGTGCGCGCGAGCACGCGCTCGCGTGGCGGATCGCGCGCAGCCCGCTGCTCACCGAGCTGCACGCCGCGCCGGGGAACCCGGGGATCGCCGCGCTCGGGCGGTGTCACCCGGTGCGTGCGGACGACGGCGAGGGGCTGCTCGCACTGGCCCAGACGCTCGATGCAGCCCTCGTCGTGATCGGGCCGGAAGGGCCGCTCGTCGCCGGCGTCGGCGACGAGCTCCGCCGCAACGGAATCGCCGTCTTCGGGCCGGGCGCCGACGCCGCGCGGATCGAGGGCTCGAAGGCCTTCGCGAAGGAGGTGCTGCGCGCCGCGCACGTGCCGACGGCGGAGGCGCTCGCCGTCGCGCGCCCCCCCTGCGTCGTCAAGGCGGACGGCCTCGCGTCCGGGAAGGGCGTCTTCGTGTGCCGGAGCGCCGAGGAGCTCGAGGACGCGCTGCGCGCCGTCCGCCGCTACGACGGCGGCGTCGTGATCGAGGAGCTCCTGGAGGGGCCGGAGGTCTCGCTCTTCGCACTGTGCGACGGCCGGCGCGCGCTGCCGCTCGGCGCCGCCCAGGACTTCAAGCGCGCGGGCGACGGCGACACGGGCCCGAACACGGGCGGCATGGGCGCGTTCTCGCCGGTGCCGTGGCTCGAGGACGAGGAGGAGCTCGTCGCGCGGATCCACCAGCCGGTCGTCGACGAGCTCGCGCGGCGCGGGACGCCGTTCGTCGGCTGCCTCTTCGCCGGCGTGATGGTGACCGACGACGGGCCGCGGGTGCTCGAGTTCAACGCGCGGTTCGGCGACCCGGAGACGCAGGCGCTGATGCCGCGGCTCGAGGGTGACCTGCTCGAGGCGCTCGCGGCGGCGGCGCACGGAGAGCTCGGCGGCGTCCGCGTCTCCGCGAGCGGCGACGCAGCGGTCACGGTCGTCCTCACGGGGCCCGACTACCCCGAGCGCAGCGACCACGCGGGAGCCGCGATCGCCGGCATCGGGGACGCCGAGGAGGCCGGCACGCTCGTCTTCCAGGGCGGGACCGCCGTCCGCGGCGGCACGCTCGTCACGAACGGCGGCCGGATCCTCTCGGTCACCGGGACCGGGGCGACCGTCGCCGACGCCCGGCGCCACGCGTACGCTGCCGCCGACATGATCTCGTTCGACGGTCTCCGCCGCCGCTCCGACATCGCCGCCGCCGTCGATGGCTGATCCCGTCGTCGGCATCCTCGTCGGCTCCGAATCCGACCGCGAGCGGATGCAAGCGGCGATGGACGAGCTCGACGCGCGCGGGATCGCGTGGGAGTTCGACGTCCGTTCCGCCCACCGCACCCCCGACGCCGTCGCCGAGTACGCACGCGGCGCCGCCGGCCGCGGGCTCAAGGTGCTGATCTGCGGCGCGGGCCTCGCCGCGGCGCTCCCGGGCGTCGTCGCCGCCCACACCGAGCTGCCGGTGGTCGGAGTCCCGCTCCGCTCGTCGAAGTCCGTGCTCGACGGCCTCGACGCCCTCCTCTCGATCGTCCAGATGCCGCCGGGAGTGCCCGTCGCGACGGTGGGCGTCGACAACGCGAAGAACGCCGCGGTGCTCGCCGCGCGCATCGTCGCGCTGACCTGACGCCGCTCTACACTGGCCCCCGTGATCGCCCGCTACGCCCGACCGGAGATGCGCCGGATCTGGTCGGACGAGGGCAAGCTCGCACGCTGGTTCGAGGTGGAGCTCGCGGCGCTCGACGCCTGGGCCGAGCTCGGGTCGGTCCCGGCCGCGGACGTCGCGGCGATTCGCGCGGGTGCCGCCGTCCCGTCGCCCGCGCGCGTCGCGGAGATCGAGCGGACGACCGACCACGACCTCGCGGCGTTCGTCGACGCCGTCGCCGAGCAGCTCGGGCCGGAGGGCCGCTGGTTCCACTACGGGCTCACCTCCTCCGACGTCCTCGACACCGCGCTCGCGCTGCAGATCCGGGATGCGGGCCGGCTCGTCCTGCGGGGGATCGACGACGCGCTCGCGTCTGTCGCGCGGCTCGCCGAGGAGCACCGTCACACGATCTGCATCGGCCGCTCGCACGGCGTCCACGCGGAGCCGACGACGTTCGGCTGGAAGCTCGCCGGGTGGGCGTTCGAGCTCGACCGGGCGCGCGAGCGGGTCCGGAACGGGCTCGAGAGCTGCCGGGTCGGCCAGTTCTCGGGCACCGTCGGGACGTACGCGGCCATCGACCCGGAGGTCGAGCGGATCGCCTGCGAACGCCTCGGCCTGGAGCCGGACCCGGTCTCGACACAGGTCATCGCGCGCGACCGGCACGCCGAGCTGCTGGCCGCGCTCGGCGTCTGCGCGAGCTCGCTCGACCGGTTCGCGACCGAGATCCGCCACCTCGCACGGACCGAGGTGCGCGAGGTCGAGGAGCCGTTCGCCGCCGGCATGAAGGGCTCCTCCGCGATGCCGCACAAGCGCAACCCGAAGGTCGCGGAGCGGATCTCGGGGCTCGCGCGCGTCGTCCGCGCGGCGGTGCTCGTCGGGCTCGAGAACGTGCCGCTCTGGCACGAGCGCGACATCTCCCATTCCTCGGCGGAGCGAGTCGTCGTGCCCGACGCGTTCGAGGCGCTCGACTACATGCTCGACCGTTTCCGGTACGTCGTCGACGGGCTCGTCGTCCATCCGGATCGGATGGAGCGGAACCTGTGGGCCTCGCACGGGCTCTTCTTCTCGCACCGGCTCCTGCTCGCCCTCGTCGAGCGCGGGCTCGACCGCGGCGAGGCGTACCGGCTCGTGCAACGGAACGCGATGCGAGCCTGGGACGACGAGCTCGACTTCGAGCAGCTCGTCCGCGGCGACGCCGAGATCACGAATCGCCTCGACGGCGCGGCGCTCGCCGACGTGTTCGACCTGCACGCGACCGTCGCCAACCTCGACGCCGTCTTCGATCGTCTCCGCCGCCTCGTCCCGAAGGAGGAACCAGCCCATGTCTGAAGCCGTCCACGTAGGGAGCGGGAAGGTCCGCGAGCTCTACGCGCTCGACGACGACCGCCTGCTGCTCGTCGCGAGCGATCGCATCTCGACGTTCGACGTCGTGCTCCCGACCGAGATCCCCGACAAGGGGCGCGTCCTCACCGGCCTGTCCGGGTTCTGGTTCGCGCGGACGAGCGACGTCGTCCCGAACCACCTCCTCGCGCTGCGCGACGACGGCCGGTCGACGGAGTGCCGCCGGCTCGAGATGCTGCCGATCGAGTGCGTGGTCCGCGGCTACCTGTCCGGATCGGGCTGGAAGGACTACCGCTCGACCGGCCTCGTCTGCGGCCACCGGCTTCCCGATGGGCTCGCCGAGTCGGAGCGCCTCCCCCGTCCGATCTTCACGCCGGCGACGAAGGCGCAGACCGGCCACGACGAGAACATCGACCGCGCCGCCGCGGCGGAGCTGGTCGGCGAGGAGAGGTTCGACGAGGTCGAGGCGCTGGCGCTCGCGCTCTACGAGCGCGCCTCGGACCACGCGCGCGAGCGCGGGATCATCCTCGCCGACACGAAGCTCGAGTTCGGCGTCGACGACGCGGGGAGGCTCGTGCTCGCCGACGAGGCCTTCACCCCCGACTCGTCGCGCTTCTGGCCCGCCGACGAGTACCACCCCGGGTCGACGCCGCCGTCGTTCGACAAGCAGTTCGTCCGCGACTACTGCGAGTCGCTCGGCTGGGACAAGACGGATCCTGGGCCCGAGCTGCCGGACGACGTGGTCGTGGGCACCCGCGCGCGTTACGTCGAGGCGTTCGAGCGGCTGACCGGGATCGCGTTCGACGACTACCTCGCCGACCCCGGCATCGTCCTCGCGTGAGGGCGACGGTGCTCGTCCGGCCGAAGCCGGGCATCCTCGACCCCCAGGGTCAGGCCGTCGAGAGCTCGCTCCGGCACCTCGGGTTCGCCGTCGACGAGGCGCGCGTCGGCAAGCTCGTCGACCTCGACGTCGCGACCGACGACCGCGAGGAGGCGATGCGGCAGCTCGAGCGCATGTGCGAGCAGCTCCTGACGAACCCGCTGATCGAGAGCTACGAGATCGAGCTCGCGGACGGCGCGTGAGCGACCGCCCGCTCATCCCGGTGGTCGTCTTCCCGGGGTCGAACGACGACCGCGACGCCGCGCAGGCACTCGAGCGGCTGGGCGCAGACGCCCCGCGCGTCTGGCACACGGACGGCGCACTGCCCTCGTCGACCCGCGCCGTCGTGCTCCCCGGCGGCTTCTCGTACGGCGACTACCTCCGCTGCGGAGCGCTCGCACGGTTCTCGCCGATCATGACCGCCGTCCGGTCGTTCGCCGAGGAAGGCGGGCTCGTGCTCGGCATCTGCAACGGCTTCCAGATCCTCACCGAGGCGGGCCTCCTGCCGGGCGCGCTGCGCCCGAACTCCTCGCTCTCGTTCGTGTGCCGCGAGGTCGCACTCGTCGTCGAGTCGAGTGCGACGCCGTTCACGAGCCGGTGCTCGACGGGCCAGCGGATCTCCGTTCCGGTGAAGCACGGCGACGGCTGCTGGTTCGCCGATCCGGAGCTGCTGGAGGAGCTCGAGGCGTCATCGCAGATCGTGCTCCGGTACGCGCCCGGCTGCAATCCGAACGGGTCGGTCGCCGACGTCGCGGGCGTCCTGAGCGCGGAGCGGAACGTGCTCGGGCTCATGCCGCACCCGGAGCACGCGGTCGACCCGCTTCTCGGCGGCACCGACGGGAGCCTGATCCTGGGATCGCTCGTCGACGCTGCTCGATTGTCGGCGGGTGCGCTCGTCTAGGCGCCTCCCTCCAGCGCACCGGCGAGCGCCGGTACCTTCGCGACCGCCTCGCGCAGCCGTGCGAGGTCGCGTTCCCGGAGCGTCACCGGGCCGCGTCTGACGATGCCGCCGGTGGTGTACGCGACGCGGACGAGCCGCTCGCCGCGCTCGCCCTCGAGGAGCTCGACGACCGTCGCGAATCGTTTCTCGCCGGCCTTCTGTGCGACCGACACGCGCTCCACCACCGTCGCGGGGCCGAAGGGGGTTGCGATCTTCGCCATGCGGCGACGGTACTGCGCAAAGCGTGGAGCAGGTGACACGGAAGTGCAACAAGAGCGTGACAACGGTTCGGGTTTGGCGCGGCGCGGAACCGTCCACGCCACCGTGGTGCGTGTCCTCCTCTGCGCGACGGCGCTGCTCGCGGCGCTCCTCGCCGCCGCACCGCGCTCGAACGCCGCGGCGGGCATCGCCTACGGCCTGACAGACGACGCTTGGCTCGCCGACGGGCCGGGAACCGTCGACGAGCGCGTGCAGACGCTCTCGGACATCGGCGTCAGGCTGGTGCGCGTGACGATCCACTGGGACGCCGTCGCGCCGACGGAGCCGGCCGATCCCGCAGACCCGACGGACGCTGCATACGACTGGTCGAGCGCCGGGAGCGTCCTCGACGCGCTCCACGCCCACCACGTCCAGGTGCTGCTGCAGCTCGTGGGCACGCCCGGCTGGGCGAACGGCGGCAAGAGCGCGAACGTCGTGCCCGCGACCGCCGCTCCGTTCGGCGCGTTCGCGACCGCGGCCGCGCGGCGGTACCCGTGGGTGCGCCGGTGGCTCATCTGGAACGAGCCGAACCAGGCGCGCTGGCTCCGGCCGACGCTGCCGACGCTCTACGTGACGCGCCTCCTGAACCCCGCGTACGCCGCGATCCACGCGGCGATCCCCGGCGCGTCCGTCGGTGGAGGAGGCACGGCGCCGCGCGGGGCGACGGGCGGGCTGTCACCCGTCGCGTGGCTGCTCGGGATGCACCGCGCCGGCGCGAGGCTCGACGCCTACGCGCACAACCCGTATCCGCTCGACCCGAGGCGGGAGTCGCCGCTCAGCGGCGGGTGCGTCGAGTGCAGCACGATCACGATGGCGACCCTCGACCGTCTCGAGGCGCTCGTGACGCGGAACTTCCCGCATGCGCGTATCTGGCTGACCGAGTACGGCTACCAGAGCAATCCGCCCGACCGGCTCCTCGGCGTGTCGCTCCCGCTCCAGGCGCGGTACCTGTCGGAGGGCGCCTACGTCGCCTACCACGCACCGCGCGTCGACCTCCTGGTCCACTTCCTGTATCGCGACGAGCCCGATCTCGCACGCTTCCAGAGCGGCCTCGTCACGATCGGCGACACGCCGAAGCCGGCGCTCGCCGCGTACGAGCTCCCACTCGCGCAGACCGGCCGGCGGGGGGCGGTCGCGAGCCTGTGGGGACAGCTCCGGGCGCCGGCGGCGGGGCGGTCGGCGGTCCTCGAGCGGCGCGTCGGCCGGTCGTGGCGGCGTGTGGCGACGGTGACGCGCGGCGCGGGCGGGTTCTTCCGCTGGCACGGGACGCTCCCGCGGCGCACGGTCGTCCGCGTGCAGGCAGGCGCCCTCACGGGCGCGCCGCTCACGCTGCGATGAGCGGAACGTGCCCCGGCAACGCCGCCACGCGGTCGAGCCACGCACGCACCGACGGATACGCCTCGAGCTCGAAGCCGCCCTCGTCGGCGACGTGCGTGTACGCGTAGAGGGCGATGTCCGCGAGCGTCGGGCGGTCGGAGACGAGCCACTCGCGGCCCGCGAGGTGGCGCTCCATCGCTGCGAGCGCGTTGTGCCCGCGCTCCCACAGCCCCGGGAGCCGTCCCTCGTACTCCCCCGGCTCGAGGCCCGAGTACGCGATCAGGAACCGCGCGACCGCGATCGCAGGCTCGTGGTCGTACTGCTCGAAGAACATCCACTGAAGGACCTGCGCCCGCGCGAAGGGGTCGTCGGGCACGAATCGCGTGCCCTCGCCGAAGTACCAGATGATCGCCCCCGACTCTCCGAGCGCGCGCCCGTCGTCCAGAACGATCGTCGGGACGCGCAGCGCCGGGTTGAGCGCGCCGAGCACGTCCGGGCGGTTCGAGCGGTCGACGACGTCGAGCTCACGCGTCTCGAAGGGGATCCCGAGGTGCGCGAGCAGGAGCCGCACCTTGTAGCAATTGCCCGAGACCGTGCTGTTGTAGAGGAGCACGGCGCGAGCATCGCACATGTTTACGCCGCGGCCAGATCGGCAGACGGACGGAATGACTCAGCAGGCCATCAGAGCAAGAGACAAGGACGAGCTCGCGAGGTTCCTCGGCTGGTTCAGCATCGGGCTCGGAACGTTCCAGATCACCGCGCCGCGGCTGCTGTGCCGCGTCGTCGGCGCGAGCGACGACGGGATCGCCCCGAAGGTCATGCGACTCATGGGAGCGCGCGAGGTGACCCAGGGCGTCGGCATCCTCAGCAGGCCCCGCCCGACGACGTGGCTCTGGTCGCGGGTCGCCGGCGACGGCCTCGACATGGCGCTCGTCGGCCTCGTGGCGGCGCGGAACCGTGGGCGGCGGGGCCGTGCGCTGTTCGCGTTCGCGAACCTCGTCCCGGTCGCGGTCGCGGACGTTTTCGAGAGCAAGCACCTCGCGTCGAAGAGTGGCGCGCCTGTCGCCGGCCGCCGGATCCGGAAGGCCGTCACGATCGGCGCCGCACGCGACGACGTCGAGCAGGCCTGGGTGGCGGCGGAGGAGCTGCGGCGGAAGGTCGACTCGGCCGGAGCGAACGTCTCGATCGTCGACGCGCCCGGCGCCCGCGGCGTCGAGCTCGCGGTCGACTTCGTCGAGGACCCGCCGCTCGGAGACCTCGGCGCGGCCGCCGAGAAGCTCACCGGCAAGGATCTCGCGACGGAGCTCGCCGATGCTCTGCGCAGGCTCAAGCAACGCCTCGAGACGGGCGAGGTCGTCCGCTCCGACTCCACGCCGCACGGCCATCTGCTCGCCGACCACATGAAGCAGCGGCCCGCGAAGCCGCTGGAGGAGGTTCCCGCATGAGAGCGACGTGCTGGATGGGACGGAACACGGTCGAGGTCGAGAACGTCCCGGACCCGAAGATCCTCAACGACCGCGACGCCATCGTGCGGATCACCTCGACGGCGATCTGCGGCTCCGACCTCCACCTCTACGACGGGTACGTCCCGGCGATGAAGCGCGGCGACATCCTTGGCCACGAGTTCATGGGCGAGGTCGTCGAGGTCGGGAAGAGGGTCGGCAACCTGAAGGTCGGAGACCGGGTCGTCGTGCCGTTCCCGATCGCCTGCGGGACCTGCGACATGTGCCGGCGGCAGCTGTACTCGGTCTGCGAGAACTCGAACCCGAACGCCCGGCTCGCCGAGAAGATGTTCGGCTTCCCGACGGCCGGGATCTTCGGCTACTCGCACCTGACCGGCGGGTTCGCCGGCGGCCAGGCCGAGTACGCGCGCGTCCCGTTCGCAGACGTCGGTCCGATCAAGATCGAGGACTCGTCGATCCCCGACGAGCAGGTCCTCTTCCTCTCCGACATCTTCCCGACGGGATTCATGGGCGCCGACGTGTGCGACATCCAGCCGGGCGACGTGATCGCGATCTGGGGCGCAGGCCCCGTCGGCCAGTTCGCTGCAGCGTCGGCGTTCATGCTCGGCGCCGAGCGCGTGATCGTGATCGACCGCTTCGAGTACAGGCTCCGCGTGGCGCGCGAGCACACGGGCGCGGAGACGCTGAACTACGTCGACGTGGACAAGGTGCCGGAGGCGCTCAAGGAGCTGACGGGCGGCCGCGGCCCGGACGCCTGCATCGACTGCGTCGGTCTCGAGGCCCACCACCACGGCCCCACGTACGCATACGACCGGGTCAAGCAGGCGCTGCGCCAGGAGACGGAGCGCCCGATCGCGCTGCGCGAGGCGATCATGAGCTGCAGGAACGGCGGCACCGTCTCGATCATGGGCGTCTACGGCGGGCTGATGGACAAGTTCCCGATCGGGGCCCTCATGAACAGGGGCCTCACGATCAAGACCGGCCAGTGCCACGTGCAGCGGTACATGCGCCCTCTGCTCGAGCGGATCCTGAACGGCGAGATCGACCCGTCGTTCGTGATCACCCACCGGCTCTCGCTGAGCGACGCGCCGCGCGGCTACGAGCTGTTCAAGCACAAGCAGGACGACTGCCTGAAGGTCGTGCTGAAGCCGTGACCGGCCAGGACGGGTGACGAGACGGTCAGGGGATCCAGGCGCAGCCGTCCCAGTAGGCCTCGACCCGCCGCGGGAATCGCTTCAGCTCGAGGTGGAGCTCATCCGGCACCCGCGCGATCGCGGCGGGCATGAACACTTCGAGTTCCCCGGCGTCCCGGCGCCGGGCGAACTCGATCCTCCTCGAAGGCCGCGGGCTCGCGAGCAGCCGACTCCCGCCGCAGCAACGACTCGCCTTCGGCCAGACGTACAGGCGCCCGCCGTTCTCCTGGATGAACGACCGTGCCGCGGCCGAGGCGACGACGCGCATCCGGGCCCCTAGTCGCCGGTGCGCCCGATGACCTCGATCCGGTAGCCGTCGGGGTCGCGGACGAAGCAGAGGAAGCTCCCGCCCTCCCGTACCTGGTACGGCGGCCGCTCCGGCTCGATTCCCTGGTCCTTCAGCCGGGCCAGCGTCGAGTCGAGGTCGTCGACGCCGATCGCGATGTGGCCGTACCCGGTGCCGACGTCGTAGGTGCGTCCGTCGTGGTTGAACGTGAGCTCGAGCACCGACCGGTCGCCGCCGAGCGAGAAGAAGTAGTTCGTGGCCTCCTTCTCGCCGTTCCGGACGATGTCCATCTCGCTCTCGAACGTGAAGCCGAGCGCCTCGTAGAAGGCGCGGCTCCGGGCCGGATCCGTGATCCGGACCATGGTGTGGAGGAAGGAGGCGCTCATGGCTGCATCCTACGAGAGGTCCTCCTGCAGGAGCGCGAACTCGACGGCGTCCTGCCACTCTCCGTGACGGAGGTAGGCCTTCCGCTTGACGCCCTCGCGGACGAACCCGACGCGCTCGGCGTGACGGATCGCGCGCTCGTTGAACGCGTAGCAGGCGAGCTCGAGCCGGTGGAACGCCAGGTCGTGGAGCAGGTACCGCTGCAGCTGCCGCGCCGCCTCGTCGGCGATCCGGCGCCCCCGGAAGTCGGGGTGCACGGCGAGGCCGCCGAGGTGCGCGATCCGGTGCGCCTCGCTGCGCTCCTCGAAGCCCATCACGCCTGCCCGCGCGCCGTCGACCTCGATGACGAGCCGCCCGAACCGCTCGGGGTCGCGCTGCGACCGCTCGACGTCGCCGGCGATCGTCTCTGCCGAGAGCGGCCGGAGGTACGGCTCCGTGTCCTCGTCCGTCAGGAGCTCGACGAGCCACTCGACGTCGTCGGCAACGGCGCGGCGGAGCGAGACCATCGCCGCGATCGTATGCGCGTCGCACCCGTTCCGAGCGTGACCCCCGCCAGGACGAGCACGAGCCCGACGACGGCCGGCACGCCGATCCCCTCGTCGAGGAAGACGGCACCGTACGCGAGCGCGACGGGCGGCACCAGGTACGTCACGAGCGCTGCATAGCCGGCGCCCGCGCGGGCGACGAGCGTGTAGAAGAGGAGGTAGGCGAGCGCGGTGCAGACGACGCCGAGGACGGCGACCGACGCGAGCGCCTTCCATCCGGGGACGTGGTGCGGCGCCTGCGCCACCCCCGCCGGGAGCACGGCGGCCGCGGCGACTGCGGACGTCGCGAGTGCGACCACGTTCGGCCGCGCCGTCGCGAGGTGGCGCTTCGCGAGCAGCCCGCCGACGGCGTAGCAGAGCGCCATGGCGACGACCGCGACCGCGCCGAGGATCTTCGCGTGCGGCTGCGCCCCGACGAGGACGGCGACGCCCACGAACCCGATCCCGACGCCGACCAGCCTCGCGCCGCCGACGCGCTCCTCGTGGAAGAACGCGAACGCGAGCACCGCGTTGAAGATCGGCACCGACGCCTGGATGACGGACGCGAGCCCCGAGTCGATCCGGGTCTCGGCCCACGAGAGCAGCCAGAACGGGACCGCCGTGTACAGGAGGCCGACCGCGACGAGCGCAGGCCAGTGGCGGCGCACGTCGGCGCGGAGCGCGTCGCGCCCGACGAGCCACGGCACGACGGCGAGGAGCGTGAGCGTCGCGATCCCGATGCGTCCGAGGATCAGCGTCGACGGATCGAGCTCGCGCACCGCGACCTTGATGAACATGAACGAGCTGCCCCAGATCAGTGACAGCACGACGAGGAGCACGATCGGGCGGCTGCGCGTCACGCTCCTGTTCTAGCGGGTCGGGCTGCAGAGGCGTGGGCGGGAGCCGTCGGAGGCCCCCGATACGATGCCCGCCTGAGCTCGGTCGCGGAACCTCTCCACCGCAGCCTCGGCCTGACCGACGGCGAGTTCGACCGTATCCGCGAGCTGCTCGGACGGTTCCCGAACGACTTCGAGCTCGCGGTTTTCTCGCTGCTCTGGTCCGAGCACTGCGGCTACAAGCACTCCGCGCCGCTCCTGCGGCGCCTGCCGTCGCGCGGCGACCGCGTCCTCCAGGGCCCGGGCGAGAACGCCGGAGTCGTCGACCTCGGCGAGGGGCTGGCCGTGGCCTTCAAGGTCGAGTCGCACAACCACCCGTCCGCGGTCGAGCCGTTCCAGGGCGCGGCGACCGGCGTCGGCGGGATCCTGCGCGACATCGTCGCGATGGGCGCACGGCCGATCGCGCTGCTCGACGGGCTCCGGTTCGGCGGCCCCGACTGGCACTTCCGCCGCGCCGTCGCCGGGATCGGCCACTACGGCAACTCGGTCGGCGTGCCGACCGTCGGCGGAGAATGCGCCTTCGACGAGGCCTACGCGCAGAACCCGCTCGTGAACGCGATGTGCGTCGGGCTGCTGCCGACGGAGCGCGTGCTGTCCGCGCGCGCCGACGGCGTCGGCAACGTCGTCGTCCTCTACGGCGCGCTGACCGGCCGCGACGGCATCGGCGGCGCCTCCGTGCTCGCGTCCCAGGATCTCGAGGGGTCCGACGAGAAGCGGCCGTCGGTCCAGATCGGCGACCCCTTCCGCGGCAAGGCGCTGATCGAGGTGTCGCTCGAGCTCGTCGAGCGCGGGCTCGTCGTGTCGCTGCAGGACTGCGGCGCGGCCGGGCTCGCGTCGTCGCTCTCCGAGATGGCCGGCGACGGCGCGGGCGTCGAGGTCCACCTCGACCGCGTGCCCCTGCGCGAGCCGGGCCTCGAGCCGTGGGAGATCATGATCTCCGAGTCGCAGGAGCGGATGGTCGCGGTGGTCGCGCCCGGCGACGTCGGCGCGGTCGAGGCGGTGTGCGCGCGGTGGGAGCTGCCGTGCACCGTCATCGGCGAGGTCACCGGCGACGGTGACCTGCGCGCGCTCGACGACGGCGAGGTCGTCGGCTCCATCCCGGCCGAGCTCCTCACGGACCGATGCCCGCGGTACGAGGTCGAGCAGCGCCCGTACCGCGTCGAGGCGGCACCCGTCGCCCCCGTGAACCGCGAGCCGAAGACGTGGGTGTTCGAGCAGTACGACCATCTGGTCGGGTCGCGCACGGTGCGACGGCCGGGACTCGATGCCGCCGTCCTCCGCGTCGACGGCACTCGCGGGATCGCCGTGTCGCTCGACGGGCCGCCACTCGGGTGCCGGGATCCCCGCGAGGCAGGGTGGCGTGCGGTCCTCGACGCGGCGATGAACGTCGCGTGCGCCGGCGGCGAGCCGCTGGCGCTCACGGACTGCCTCAACTTCGGCAACCCCGAGAAGCCGGAGATCGGCTGGGAGCTCGCGCAGGCGATCGAGGGGATATCGCTCGCCGCCGAGTCGCTCGGGATACCCGTCGTCTCCGGCAACGTGTCGCTGTACAACGAGACGGGCGGTGCGCCGATCCCGCCGACGCCCGTCGTCGGATGCGTCGGCCTCGTCCGCGACGTCACGCGCGTCCCGGACCGGTGGCGCTCGGGCGACCGCGTGCTCATCCTCCGCGGCTTCGGCCACGGCCTCGTCGCGTTCGTCTGGCGGCACGCACACCTCTTCTCCCTGGCGCACGACGTCTCCGACGGAGGCGTCGCCGCGGCGCTGCGCGAGGCGGCGGCGTGGTCGGGGCGCGACGCCGAGGTGGACGCCGTCGAGGCGCAGGGCGTCGTCGTCGCCGTCGCGGCGGGCGTCGAGGTGCCGTGGGACGACGTCGAGGAACTCGGGGTGGTGGCGTAGATGTGCGGCATCTTCGGCGTGCGCGCGCCCGGCCGCGACGTGGCCCGGCTCTCGTACTTCGGGCTGTACGCGCTGCAGCACCGCGGGCAGGAGTCGGCGGGGATCGCCGTGAGCGAGTCCGGGCGGCTGACGGCGCTGCGCGACCTCGGGCTCGTCCCGCAGGTGTTCGACGAGCGCAGCCTCTCGGGGCTCGAGGGCGAGCTCGCGATCGGCCACACGCGCTACTCGACCACCGGCGCGAACGCGTGGGTGAACGCGCAGCCACTCGTGCACCACGGGCGGGCGCGCACGGTGGCGCTCGGCCACAACGGGAACCTCGTGAACGCCGCGGCGCTGCGCGAGGAGGTCGGGAAGCCGCTCGCCTCGAGCGCGGACTCGGAGGTGATCGCCGCCCTCGTCGCCGACGACGACGCGCCGCTCGAGGACGCCCTCGCAGCCATGATGTGGCGGATCGAGGGCGCGGCGAGCGTCGTCGGCCTCGCCGACGACACGCTCTTCGCGTTCCGCGACGCCCACGGGTTCCGGCCCCTCGTGCTCGGGCGCCTCGGCGCCGACCCCGTCGTCGCCTCGGAGACCTGCGCGCTCGATCTCGTCGGCGCCCGGTTCGAGCGCGAGCTCGCGCCCGGCGAGCTGCTCCTCGCGGATGCAGACGGCGTCCGCTCGATCCAGGTGCTCGACCCGGCCGGCGAGGGCGCGCTCTGCATCTTCGAGTTCTTCTACCTGGCGCGGCCGGACACGAAGCTCGCCGGCGTCGAGGTCCACGGCGCCCGCGTCCGGATGGGCGAGCGGCTCGCCGCCGAGGCGCCGGTCGAGGCCGACCTCGTGCTGCCGATCCCCGACTCCGGCACGCCCGCCGCGATCGGGTTCGCGCGGGCGACGGGCATCCCCTTCAGCGAGGGGCTGATCAAGAACCGCTACGTCGGCCGCACGTTCATCCAGCCCGAGCAGGGGATGCGCGAGCAGGGGATCCGGATGAAGTTCAACCCGCTCGCGGAGGTCGCGGGGAAGCGCGTGGTCGCCGTCGACGACTCGATCGTGCGCGGCTCGACGACCCGGCAGATCGTCCAGATGCTGTTCGACGCCGGCGCGGCGGAGGTGCACGTCCGCATCTCCTCGCCCCCGGTCGTGTCGCCCTGCTACTACGGCATCGACTTCGCCTCCGAGGACGAGATGATCGCGGCGCGGGCGACGGTCGAGGACGTGCGCGAGGCGATCGGCGCGACCTCGCTCGCGTATCTGTCGCTCGCGGGGCTCGAGGAGTCGACGCAGCGGCCGCCGTCCTCGCTCTGCCGCGCGTGCCTCACGCGGGAGTACCCGACGCGCGTGCCCGCCGACGCGGCCAAGCTCAGGTTCGAGCGCGTGTAGCGATCAGGTCCTCGGCGCGGCCGTACCGCACGGCGCGCCGGACCTGCTTCGGATCGACGCCCTGCTCGAGGAGCCGCTGCCGCAGCTCGCCCTCGTGCGCGAGGCGGAGGAACAGCCAGACGAGGACGACGGCGGTGACCAGCGAGCCCTCCGCCATCATCACGATCCCGCCGAGGTTCAGGTCGTGCACCGGCGTGACCCCCCACTCCGGCGGGTGCACGTACACCGAGTAGAAGGCGTTGGACGACCAGATGAAGACGTTGCCGAGGATCGTCTCGAGCAGCCTGACGACGGCGATGTAGCCGAACTTCATCCCCGTGCCGAACCACGCCGGCGCCGGGAGCGTCTCGAGCACCGGCTCCCACATCAGGCACCCGGCGGTGAAGAAGCAGAAGTGCTCGAAGGCGTGGATCGCGTCGTGGTGGAGCGCCGCGTCGTACAGCGTCGGGATGTGCCACAGGTAGAGGTCCGCCGCCCAGATCGGCAAGGCGACGAAGGGGTGCGCGAGCACCCGCAGCCGCTCGACGAGCCGGTACTTGAGCACCGGTCGCAGGACCGGGCCGGTGAGGCCGAGCACGAAGCAGAGCGGCGCGAGGTCGCCGAGGATCACGTGCTGGGTCATGTGCAGGAAGAAGAAGTGCTCCTCGCCGAGCGCGTCGACGGGCGAGTTGAGGGCGAGGACGACGAGGCCGATCCCCGTCCAGAACGCCCCCCTCCGCCAGCGCGGCACCGGACGCCCCTGGGCGGCGAGCGACCGCGTCCGCATCACGTACAGCGCCGCCGCCACGACCGTGGGCACGACCTGCAGGGGCTCGAGCGTCCACGGCGACAGGAGCGACGGAGAATCCACGCCGCTTGGAAGACTAGAGCGGCGATGCACCTCTTCCACTACCACCTCGTCACCTCGCAGCTCCGGGACGTCGAGGCGCGATACGTCGGCAAGCTCGGTTTCGACCTCGTCGCCCGCTATGGCCGCGTCGGCGACGAGCACGTCGCGGTGGAGCCCGGCGTCTCGTGGGAGAAGCTCGACCGCGACGGGTTCAAGCTGCGCCTGTCGGAGCTCGAGCTCGGCGCGGTCAACGTCGTCGTCCAGCCCGGGCACTGGCGCATCCCCCGCGTCGACCACGTCGGCGTGGCGCTCGACGAGGACGACTTCCAGTCGGTGCTCGGGCGGGCGATGCAGTGGAACCTGCGCGTCCAGGAGCACGGCGGCAGGCGCACCTTCGTCGCCACGAACGCGGGGTACCGGCTCGAGGTTCACCCGCCGCGGGAGTGGATCGACGAGCTGCTCTCGGAGGGAGACCGGCTCCGGATCGCCGAGCTCCAGCTGCGCGCCGACGAGCCGGAGACGAAGGCGGGCGCGCTCGCCGACATCCTCGGGCTCGAGATGGCCGACAACGCCGTCCAGGTAGGCGACACGCTCGTCCGGTTCCTGCCCGGCGGCCCCGAGGGCCGCCCCGAGCTGCACGGCGAGCGGTTCGCCTGAACGGCCGCCCGGCCTCGTAGACTGCGAAGCCTGGGCTCGGAGCGCAACTACGCAGCCGCAGGGGTCTCGCTCGCCACGGCCGGCTCGGTCGTCGAGCGGCTGCGCGCCGCCGTCGAGTCGACCGGCGCGCGCGGCTTCGGCGCCTTCGCCGGGCTGCACCCGCTCGACGGGGACCGCTACCTGGCCGCGTCGACCGACGGGGTCGGGACGAAGCTGATCCTGGCGCGCAGCCGCGGTCAGCTCCGCGCCTGCGGCGCCGACCTGGCGGCGCACTGCATCAACGACGTCGCGACGTGCGGCGCCGACCCGCTCGTGCTGCTCGACTACGTCGCCGCCGACGAGATCCGCCTCGAGGAGGTGGCGGAGCTCGTCGAGGGCGCGGCCGCCGTCTGCCGGTCCGCCGGCGTCGCGCTGATCGGCGGCGAGACCGCCGAGCTCCCGGGTATCTACGCCGAGGGCGAGCTCGACTTCGCGGGCACATGCGTGGGCGTGGTCGCGAAGCGGGACGTCGTCGACGGCACCACGGTCGCGGCCGGCGACGCCGTCGTCGGCTTCCCGTCCGCCGGCGTCCACGCGAACGGGTTCACGCTCGTCCGGCGCGTCCTCGAGGACGAGGACTACGACGGCGACGACCTCCTCGCGCCCACACGGCTCTACCTGGACGAGGCGCGGGCGCTCCGGGGCCGGGCGAAGGCCTTCGTGCACGTCACCGGCGGCGGGATCCTCGGGAACCTCGTGCGCGTGCTGCCGCCGGGCCGCGGCGCCGAGCTCGACTGGGACGCGTGGGAGCGGCCGCCCGTCTTCGGCTGGCTCTCGCGGCACGTGGACGAGGAGGAGCTGCGGCGCGTGTTCAACCTGGGGATCGGCTGGTGCGCGATCGTCGAGCGCGCGCAGCCCGGCGAGCGCGTCATCGGGGTCGTGACGTGATCGGCGTCCTCGTCAGCGGCAACGGCACGAACCTCCAGGCGCTCCTCGACGCCGGCCTCCCCGTGCGCGCCGTAGCGACGAACACGAAGGAGGCGTTCGCGCTCGTGCGCGCGCGGGAGGCCGGGGTTCCGACCGCCGTCTTCTCGCTCGCGTGCCACACGGACCGCACCGAGCGCGACCTCGTGATGGCGACGTGGCTGGAGGAGCACGGGGTCGAGATCGTCGTCCTCGCGGGCTACATGCACCTGCTCACCGCGCCCTTCCTGCGCCGCTTCCCCGGGCGCGTCGTCAACGTCCACCCGTCGTTGCTGCCGGCGTTCCCCGGCGCCCACGCCCTCGACGACGCCGTCGCCGCCGGCGTCGCAGCGACCGGGGTCACGATCCACACCGTCGACGAGGGCCTCGACACGGGGCCCGTGATCGTTCAGGAGGAGGTGCCGGTGGAGCCGCGCGAGACGCTCGAGCAGCGCATCCATGTCGTCGAGCACCGGTTGCTACGAGAGGTGGTGACAGAGCTGTGCCGAACCGCCGCCGCGCACTGATCTCGGTCTGGGACAAGGAGGGCGTCGAGCAGCTCGCGCACGGCCTGCACGAGCTCGAGTTCGAGCTTGTGTCGTCCGGCGGGACCGCGGCGCACCTCGAGGAGCTCGGCCTCCCGGTCACCCGCGTCGAGCAGGTCACGGGCGCGCCCGAAATGCTGGGCGGCCGGGTCAAGACGCTCCACCCGCGCATCCACGCAGGGATCCTCGCCCGCCGCGGCGAGACGGCCGACACCGCCGCGCTCGAGGAGCAGGGGATCGAGCCGATCGACCTGGTGTGCGTCAACCTCTACCCGTTCGCCTCCGTCGCCGGGCGCGTCGGCCCGACCGAGGACGAGACGATCGAGATGATCGACGTGGGCGGGCCCGCGATGCTGCGGGCGGCCGCGAAGAACTTCGCGCACGTCGCCGCGATCTCCGACGCGCGGCAGTACGGGATCGTGCTGCGCGAGCTGCGCGACCACGGCGAGGTGACGCTCGAGACGCGCCGGCGCCTGGCGGCGGAGGCGTTCGCGACGACGGCGGCGTACGAGGCGTCGATCGCCGGGTGGTTCTCGCACGGCGACCGGTTCCCGGAGCAGCTCACGCTCTCGTTCCGGAAGGTGTCGGACCTCCCCTACGGCGAGAACCCGCACCAGGGGGCGGCGCTCTACTGGGAGGTGGGAGCGCGGCGCCACCTGCTCTCCCGCGTCGACCAGCTCGGCGGCAAGGAGCTGTCGTTCAACAACCTCGCAGACCTCGACGCGGCGCGGCGGATCGTCCGTGAGTTCACGGAGCCGACCGCGGTGCTCGTGAAGCACGGGAACCCCTGTGGCGTCGCGGTCGCGCCCACCATCGAGGAGGCGTGGGAGCGCGCGCTCGCCGCCGACCCGGTCTCGGCGTACGGCTGCGTGGCGATCGTGAACCACCCGGTCTCGCTCGAGCTCGCCGACCGCATCGCGGACCAGTTCGTCGAGGTGGTGCGCGCGCCCGCGTTCGAGGACGGAGCGGTCGAGTCGCTCGCGCGGCGGCGCGCGCTGCGGATCCTTCGCGACGACGACCGGCGGTCGGACACGCCGGGCGAGCAGGATTTCGAGCGCCTGCTCGGCAGCCTGCTCGTGCAGGACCGCGACGGCGAGGTGGAGACGCGCGACGGGATGCGCGTCGTCACCGGCGAGGTCGACGAGGAGCAGTGGGAGGACCTCCTGTTCGCCTGGCGGGTGTGCAAGCACGTCTCGTCCAACGCGATCGTCGTCGCGCGCGGACGGCAGACGCTCGGCATCGGCGCGGGGCAGATGAGCCGCGTCGATGCGGTCCTCATCGCCCTGGAGAAGGCACGCCGCCTCGGGCACGACACGCGCGGCGCCGTCCTCGCGAGCGACGCGTTCTTCCCGTTCGCGGACGGCCCGCAGCTCGCCGTCCGCGCCGGCATCGCCGCGATCGTGCAGCCCGGCGGGTCCCGGCGGGACGAGGAGGTCACGGCGGTGGTCGAGGAGGCGGGGGCCGCGATGGTGTTCACCGGCCGGAGGCACTTCCGCCACTGACGCTCGTCGGCCGGACGGAATAGCATCGTCCGCGGTCGCGTTTCGCCGAGAGATCCGTCATCGGAAGGGGGCCCAATGACCGAAGTCGACCCGCAGCGCTGGAAGGCACTCGCCGTCGTGTGCGCGGCGTTCTTCATGACCGTGCTCGACGTCTCGATCGTCAACGTCGCGCTGCCGTCGATCGGCAAGGCGCTCGACTTCTCGCGGGACAACCTGCAGTGGGTGATCACGGCGTACTCGATCACCTTCGGCGGCTTCCTCCTGCTCGCCGGCCGCTCGGCGGACCTGCTCGGCCGCAGGAAGGTGTTCCTCGTCGGCGTCGTCGTCTTCACGATCGCGTCGTTCTTCTGCGGCCTCGCCTGGTCGGAGGGCGTCCTCGTCACCTCACGCGCGGTCCAGGGCCTCGGCGCGGCGATCATCTCGCCGGCGGCGCTGTCGATCATCACGACGACCTTCGCCGAGGGCGCGGAGCGCAACAAGGCGCTCGGCATCTGGGGCGCGATCGGCGGCTCGGGAGCGGCCGTCGGCGTCCTCGCCGGCGGCGTGCTGACGAAGTACCTCGGCTGGGAGTGGATCTTCTTCGTCAACGTCCCCGTCGGCGCGACGGCACTCCTGCTCGCGCCGCGGTTCGTGCGGGAGAGCAAGTCCGACCGGGAGACGTCGCAGGACATCGCCGGGGCCGTCCTCGTCACGCTGGGGCTGGCGGAGCTCGTCTACGCCGTCTCGAAGGCGCCGGACCACGGCTGGGGATCGACGTGGACGCTGTCGCGCATCGCGGTCGCCGCCGGCCTGCTCGCGTTCTTCCTGATCGCCGAGGAGCGCGCGAAGGACCCGATCATGCCCTTCCGGATCTTCCGGGTCCGCACGGTGGCGGGCGCGAACGTGGCGGGCCTGCTCCTCGGGGCGGTCGTCTTCGCGAACTTCTTCGTGCTCACGCTCTACGTCCAGCAGGTGCTCGGCTGGTCGGCGCTGAAGACCGGCTTCACGTTCATCGCGACCGCCGGGACCGCGGTGCTCTGGGCCGGCCTCGCGCAGGCGCTCGTGACGCGGATCGGGGCGAAGGTCGTGATGACCATCGGGTTCGTGGCGATGGTCGCGGGCATGGCCTGGTACACGCAGATCCCGGTGCATGCGTCCTACTGGTCCGACCTGCTGCCGGGGTACCTCCTCGTCGGGTTCGCGCTGCCCTTCACCTTCATCCCGGTGTCGATCGCGGCACTCGCCGGGGTGGACGCGCACGAGGCCGGGCTCGCGTCGGGCCTGATCAACACCGCGCAGCAGGTCGGCGGCGCGATCGGCGTCGCGGTGACGTCGTCGGTGACGCTGAGCCACTTCAACACGCTCGTGAAGCACGGGCACCCGTTCCCCTTCGCGTTCACCTCGGGCGCGCAGTGGGCGTTCTGGGTCTGCGTCGGGGTCGGCGTCGTCGGCCTCGTCGCGACGCTCGCGCTCGTGCGGAACGACGAGCTCGAGCAGACGGAAGAGGTGGCGGCGCTCGCGTAGCGCCGCCACCAACCCCCGTCAGAGCTCGCCCGGCTTCGCGTACCGGTAGAAGTGCGGGCCGAGGCCCGCCTGGTTCAGCGCGAACAGCAGCGCGAGGTGGTCCTCGAGCAGGCGCGCACGCTCGAGGCCGCCCACGTACGCCGGCTCGTACCCGGCATCGCGGATGAGCTGCTCCGTCGCCTCACGCGCCGCATCCTCGGCCGCGAACAGGTTCGACGGCCGGACGCGCTGTGTCGCCACCTCGTCGTACACGCGCGCGAAGTTCAGGTTGAACGACTTCGCCGTCGGCCCCCCGACGATCGACTTGACCTCGTGTGCGAGCGACTCGAACGCCTCGTTGCGGCCGCGGGCGCCGTTGGTGGCGTCGATCGTGACCTTCCCGTCGATCCCGCTCACCCCGCCGAGCGCGTCCGCGATCGCGTTCGAGGGCACGGCGACGAGCAGCACGTCCGCGTCCGACGCGTCGCCTCCGTCTCGCCCCACCTCGGTGACGTCGTGGCCGGCGGCCCGCCAGAGCTTCGCGAGGCCGCCGCCGACATTCCCTCTGCCGATGACTGTGATCTTCATGTCGAGGGGAACGCACGCGGCGGCGGTACGCTTCCCCACGGATGGCCCGCGAGTACCCGACCGTCCTCGATCTCGTCGGGGACACGCCGATCGTGCGGCTGCCGCGCCTGTCGGAGGACGTCCCCGCGACGCTGCTCGCGAAGCTCGAGTACATGAACCCCGGCGGCTCGAACAAGGACCGCATCGGGCTCGCGATGATCGAGGCGGCCGAGCGCGAGGGGAAGCTGCGGCCCGGCGGCACGATCGTCGAGCCGACCTCCGGCAACACGGGCGTCGGCCTCGCGATCGCCGCCGCCCAGAAGGGCTACCGCTGCATCTTCGTCATGCCCGACAAGATGAGCCAGGAGAAGATCGCGATGCTGCGCGGCTACGGCGCCGAGGTGGTGATCACGCCGACCGCCGTCGACCACGACTCGCCCGAGTCGTACTACTCCGTGTCGTCTCGGCTCGCGGAGGAGATCCCGGGCGGCTTCAAGCCCGACCAGTACTCCAACATGGCGAACCCGGAGGCCCACTACCGGACGACGGGGCCCGAGATCATGGAGCAGACCGGCGGCGAGCTCGACGCGATCGTCATCTCGGTCGGCACCGGCGGCACGATCAGCGGCGTCGGCAGGTACTTCAAGGAGCACGCGCCGCACGTCACGATCGTCGGCGTCGACCCCGAGGGCTCCGTCTACACCGCGAAGAGCGAGGACGACCTGCACCCGTACTTCGTCGAGGGGATCGGGAAGGACACCTGGCCCGACACGATGGACCCGGCGGTCGTCGACGAGTGGGTGCGCGTCTCCGACCGCGAGTCGTTCCTGACCGCCCGGCGGCTCGCGCGCGAGGAGGGCCTCCTCGTCGGCGGCTCGGCGGGAACCACGATCGCGGGCGCCCTCCGCTACGCGGCCGGGTGCGAGCGCGGCGCGCAGGTGCTCACGATGCTGCCCGACTCGGGCCGCTCGTACCTGTCGAAGTTCCTCGACGACAACTGGATGATCGAGCACGGGTTCCTCGAGCGCGCCGCGCCCGCGCCGCGCGTGCGCGAGCTGCTGGGGGTCAAGCCGGAGGAGACGCCGGCGCTCGTGACGGTCTCGTCCCACCAGAAGGTGGCGGAGGCGATCGCGCTGATGGAGCGCTACTCCATCTCGCAGCTCCCGGTCGTCCGCGACGGCGCCGTCGAGACGCTCGCCGACGTGATCGGGTCGCTGCAGGACCGCGCGCTCCTCGACCTGGTCTTCAAGAACCCGGACGCGCTCCACGAGGACGTGGCGGTCGCCATGCAGGGGCCGCTGTCCGCCGTCGACGCCGCGGCAGGGATCGACGAGATCGTGACCGCGTTGACGGGCGGGACGAACGCCGTCGTCGTCGCGGAGGCGGGGAGGCCCGTCGGCGTCGTCACGCGGAGCGACCTGCTGGAGTACCTCGCCCACTCGCTCTGACGCTCGCGCGTGACGACTGCTTCGCGCACGGTCACGCTCGCCGAGGTCCGGCGGACGATCGTCGCCGCCCAGGGATTTGCCGGGCGGTTCCGCCGGGCCGACGCCGATGCCGTCGAGCGCGCCATCCGGCGCCTGTCGGCCGTGCAACTCGACTCGATCTCGACGGTCGACCGCGCGCACCGGCTGACGCTCGCGGCGCGGATCGGCGCCTTCGACCCGGAGGACGTGCCGCGCCTCCTGCGTGCGGGCCGCGTCTTCGAGTACTGGGCGCACGAGGCCTCGCTCCTCCCCGTCGAGCTCTGGCCGCACTTCCGCAACGTGATGCGGGGCGGCGGCCACTGGGGGATCTACGATCGCGCGCTCCGCGACCACGGCGACCTCGTGGCGCCGGTGCTCGAGCGGATCCGTGCGGAGGGCCCGCTCGCGTCGCGCGACTTCGAGGGCTCGGGCGGCGGCGGGATGTGGAACTGGAAGCCGGCGAAGATGGTCCTCGAGGCGCTCTGGGACCGCGGCGACCTCGTCATCGCCGGCCGCCGCAGCTTCCAGCGGCTCTACGACCTCCCGGAACGCGTGATCGCGGACGCGGTGCTCGGGGCGCCGACGCCGACGGAGGAGGAGACCCTGCGCGCGCTCGCGGTCCGCGCGGTACGCGCGCGCGGCGCGCTGACCGAGGCGGCGGTCCGCGAGCACTGGCGCCTGAAGGGCGGGAAGGCGCGCCTCCACCACCATCTGCTCGCGCTCTGCGACGAGGGCGTGCTGCGCGAGGTCCGCGCCGACGACGGCGGTGCGCCGTTCTACGTGGACGCGGCGACCGAGCTCGGCGGCGACCCGTCCCCGCCCGTCCTCGTCTCGCCGTTCGACAACCTCGTCTGGGACCGCCCGCTCCTCGACCGCGTGTTCGGGTTCCGGCACGTGATCGAGGTGTACAAGCGCGAGCACGAGCGCGTGTACGGCTACTACGTGCTCCCACTCCTCGCCGGCGACCGCTTCCTCGGCCGCGCCGACCTGAAGGCCGATCGGGCGAACGGCCTGCTGCAGATCAGGCGATTCACGCCGGAGCCGGGGGTGCGCGGCAACGCGACGGAGAAGCTCGAGCGCGCTGCGGCGCGCCTGGCGCGGACGCTCGGGCTCGAATGCGCGACGTGACCCCCGCCGAGGGGCGGCGCATCGCGGTGCGCGCACAGCTCCTCGACGGGAGCGCGACGGACGTCCTGTCGACGGTTCGGCAGCTCGGCTTCCTTCAGCTCGACCCGATCGCGACGGTCGCGCCGCCTCAGCACCTCGTTCTCTGGAGCAGGCTCGGCGACCGCTACGACCCGGCCGAGCTCGACCGCCTCCTGTGGGAGGAGCGGAAGCTCGTGGAATGGGACGCGTTCCTCTATCCCGCCGAGGACCTCCCGCTCCTGAAGGCGCGGATGCGCCGCACCGACCGCGCGACCGACCGCTGGCACATGGCGTTCCTGAAGGAGCACGCGTCGTTCCGACGCCACGTGCTGCGCGAGCTCGAGCGGCGCGGGCCGCTCCTCTCGCGTGAGATCGAGGACCACAGCGGCCACACGCGCGAGGCGCACCGGTGGTGGGGCGAGCGGAAGATGGGGCTGATGCTCGGCGTGCTGAACACGCGCGGCGAGGTCGCGGTCGTCGGACGCCGCGGCAAGCAGCGGCTCTGGGACCTCGCCGAGCGGTGGTACCCGGAGACGGAGCGCCTGACGTGGCGGCAGGCCGGCCCGGTGTGGGAGGAGAAGCGTTTCCGTGCCCTCGGCGTGCGGCTCGTGCGCGGCCGCCTCGTCGCGCACCCCGACGCCGAGGACGGGCCGGTGCCGCGCGCGCGGACGACGTTCCTGTCGCCGTTCGACCGGCTCGTGCACGACCGGGCGCGCGCGGAGGCGCTGTGGAGCTTCTCGTACCGCCTCGAGATGTACGTGCCGAAGGCAAAGCGGCAGTACGGCTACTACGTCCTCCCCGTCCTCCGCGGAGACCGGCTCGTCGGACGGATCGAGCCCGTCCACGACCGCAGGAGCTCGCGACTCAGCGTGGTCGGCACGTGGTGGGAGGACGGGCCGGTCCCGATCGAGAAGCCGCTGCGGAGCCTCGCGCGCTGGCTCGGCGCGACCCTCTAACCTGCGCGCATGGAGTTCGAGACGCGCGCGATCCACGTCGGACAGGAGCCGGACCCGGCGACCGGCGCGATCATCACGCCGATCTACCAGACCTCCACATACGTCCAGGAGGCCGTCGGCGTCCACAAGGGCTACGACTACGCGCGCGTGGCGAACCCCACGCGGACCGCGCTGCAGGTCGCGCTCGCGAGCCTCGAGAACGCCGCGCACGGCGTCGCGTTCAGCTCGGGGCTCGGCGCGACGACGACGCTGATGCACCTCGTCGACCCCGGCGAGCGCGTCGTGCTCGTCGCGGACGTCTACGGCGGCGTCTACCGGATGACCTCGCAGGTTTACGAGCCGAAGGGCTACCGCTTCACGTACGTCCCCGCGTCGGAGTTCGACGACAACCTCGCGTCGCACCTCGACGAGGACGTGCGGCTCGTGTGGGTGGAGACGCCGTCGAACCCGATGCTGAACGTGATCGACATCCGGAAGGCGGCGGACGCCGCCCACGCCGCCGGGGCGCTGCTCGTCGTCGACAACACGTTCGCGACGCCGTACCTGCAGCAGCCCCTCGAGCTCGGGGCCGATGCGGTCGTGCACTCGACGACGAAGTACCTCGGCGGCCACAGCGACGTCGTCGGCGGCTTCGTCGCATGCAACGACGACGCGCTCGCGGAGCGGCTCTTCTTCCTGCAGAAGTCGCTCGGAGCCGTGCCGGGCCCCTTCGACGCGTGGCTCGTCCTCCGCGGCCTGAAGACTCTCGCCGTCCGGATGCGGCAGCACTGCGAGAACGCGCGCCGCGTCGCCGAGTTCCTCGAGGGGCACGAGCTGGTCGAGCGGGTGCTGTGGCCGGGGCTGACGACGCACCCGGGTCACGACGTGGCCCGCGCGCAGATGCGCGACTTCGGCGGCATGGTCTCGTTCCTGACCGAGACCGCGGAGGAGGCCGTCGAGCTCGTGGCGCGGACGAGGCTCTTCCAGCTCGCGGAGTCCCTCGGCGGGGTCGAGAGCCTGATCGAGCATCCGGCGCGGATGACCCACGCCTCGACGGCCGGCGCGCCCTTCGCGCCGCCCGCGAACCTCGTGCGGCTCTCGGTCGGGATCGAGGCCGCCGACGACCTCGTCGCCGACCTCGAGGCCGCGCTCGCGAAGGCGCCCGAGCGGGCCGCCCGCGTCTGACGCGCGAGCGCCGCCACGTCACGCCACGGGAGCAGCCCGAACCGCGCGAGCGCACGTGGCAGCCGCCTGTTCCAGCGCATCTCGGCGGTGTGACGCCACTCGCCGTGGAAGTCCCAGAGCCGGAAGCGCGGATCCGCCCGCACGATCGCCGAGGCGAGCGCGTACGTCTCGAGGCGCTGGTCGCGGATGATCCGGTCGCGCGAGCTCCAGTAGAGCTGGAGCGGCACGCCCGAGCGTTCGATCGCGCGTTCGTAGTGGTCGGGGCTCCGCGCCGCGTACGCGCCCGGCACCTGCCGCGGCGTCCCGCCGATCTCGCGTCGGGCCAGCGCCTGGAGCGTCCGGCCGTCGGGCAGCGCCGCGAAGTCGGCATACCGGCGGGCCATGTCCGTCGCGGGGTCGAACGCGGCCGCGCCCGCGAGCAGGTGCGGGTACCTCGCTACGAGCAGCAACGTCTCCTGGCCGCCCATCGACCCTCCGAACGCGTACACGCGGCGCCGCTCCACGTCGACGCCGTGCGCGCGGGCGATCGCAGGCATCCGCGCGAGGTCGGCGATCTGCCCGCGGGCGCCCCACGAGTACCAGTGGAGGCGCCGGCCCTCGCCGCCCGGCACGATCAGCGCGAACCTCCCCTCCCCCGGAAGATCGCCCCACAGCAGCGCGTTGGCGTTCTCGTCGACGCCGCGCCCGTGCGGGGAGATCACGAGCGGGATCGGCCCTCCGCGGTAGCCCGCGGGGAGCACGAGCCAGGCCGGCCTGCGCACGCCGTCGTGGGCGACGTAGTGGATCAGGATCAGCTCGGTCCCGGGCAGCGGCGCCACCGGAGCCTCCACGGCCCGCGCGCCGCCCACGAGCGCGAGCGCGAGCGCGACCGTCGCAGCGAGCAGCACCGTTCTCATCGCTGCCAACGGTAGGTCCACCACTGCGAAGATGCCGTTATGCGTCCGTTGCGCCTGATCGACCTGCACTTCGGCGGCGCGCCCAACGCGATCGGCGTCTACCTGGTCGACACCGACGACGGCCTCGCCCTCTTCGACTGCGGCCCGTCGTCGACGGTGGGCGCGCTCCTCGCCGGCCTCGCGTCCCACGGCGCGGAGCTCGGCGACGTGCGCCATCTGCTGCTCTCGCACGTCCATCTCGACCACGCCGGCGCCGCCGGGACGCTCGTGCGACGGCATCCGGAGCTGACCGTCTGGGTCGGGAGCGTCGGACGGCCGCACGTGGTCGGACCGGCCCGGCTCGAGGCGTCTGCGCGGCGCCTGTACGGCGACACGTTCGACACGCTGTGGGGTGAGCTCGTGCCGGTGCCGGAGGAGAACGTCCGCGTCGCGGACGGGGACGTCCTCGGGTGGGAGGCGTTCCCGACTCCCGGGCACGCGACGCACCACGTCAGCTACCTCCGCGACGGAACGCTGCTCGCCGGCGACGCCGCCGGTGTCCGCATGCCGGGCGCGTCGTACGTCCTGCCCGTGTCGCCGCCGCCCGACCTCTCGGTCGACGACTGGCACGCGACCGTGGCCGAGATCCGCGCTCGGCGCC
Source organism: Gaiellaceae bacterium (assembly GCA_036403195.1). Taxonomy (GTDB): domain Bacteria; phylum Actinomycetota; class Thermoleophilia; order Gaiellales; family Gaiellaceae; genus PALSA-600. The sequence goes on along the minus strand of DASWRL010000057.1, from coordinate 13,031 downwards.
CACAGCGGCTCGCACTCGTCCACTTCGGCGTCCACGAGGACGTCGAGCCGCACCTCGACCGGCTGGAGCTCGAGCTCGACCGCTGGGTGGCACGCGTCGGCGCGGGGATGGATCGCGACGAATTCGTCGCCGCGGCGCGGGAGGACGCGGGCGGGGACGCCGTGCTGTACGACCGCGTCGCGCCGTTCTGGCAGTCGTGGGCCGGCCTCCGCCGCTACTGGGACAAGGAGCGCGGCGCGTGAACGAGCTCGAGCGGGTCGAGGCGCAGGCGATGCGCGACGCCGTGACGCTCGGCGGAGGGCGGGCCGGGATGGCAGGCGGGGCGATGTGCCTGCAGCACCCGGGCGCCCCGGCCCCCGAGCTGAACCGCGCGCTCCCGGTCGGCGCTCACGTCGACGTCGGCGAGATCGCCGCGTGGTTCGCGGGCCACGCGCACGTCGTCTCGGTGCCGCCCGGGTACCTCGGGCTCGAGGACGCGCTCAGGCGCCACGGCTACGCGCCCGGCCATGCCTGGATGAAGTTCCGCCGCGACGACCGTCCGTCCGAGCCGGTGCCGACCGACCTGGGCGTCGAGGAATCGCTCGACTCCGACGCGTTCGCGGTCGCGTTCGCCGAGGGGTTCGGCATCCCGTCGGAGGTCGCCGCCGGCCTCTGCGGCTTCGTCGGCGCCCCCGGGTGGCACTCGTTCGTCGCCTGGGCCGGCGACGAGCCGGCCGCCGCCGCGGCGCTCTACAGCGACGGCGAGCAGGCGTGGCTCGGGATCGCCGCCACGAGACCGGCGTTCCGCCGGCGGGGCGCACAGCGCGCGCTGATCGCCGCGCGGATCGAGTGCGCGCGGCGACTCGGAGCGCGGCGGCTCTCGACGGAGACGGGCGAGCGTGTGCCGAGCGGGCCCGACCAGAGCTACCGCAACATCCTGCGCGGCGGGTTCCACGAGGCGTACCTCCGGCCCAACTGGCGCAGCGGCGGCGCGTAGATCAGCCGGGCTCGCGGAGGATGTTCCCGCCGGAGACCTGGGCGAGCGCCATCAGCACGATCTCGTCGACGTTCACGTGCGGCGGCCGCGTGAGCGCGAACATGATGCAGTCGGTGACGTCCTCGGCGCGCAGCGGCCCCCCGAGCGCGACGTCGGAGTAGACGGCACGCGCCCGCTCCTCGTCGCCCTTGAACCGGACGAGCGAGAAGTCGGTCTCGACGAGGCCGGGCGCGACGTTCGTGACGCGGACCGGCTTCCCCTGGAGGTCGTCGCGCAGCGCCCGCGTGTAGCCGTGGACCGCGAACTTGGAGGCGACGTACGACGAGCCGTTCGGGTACGCCCAGATCCCCGCGACGGAGCCCAGGTTGACGATGTGGCCCGCGCCGGAGGCGACGAGGTGCGGGACGCAGAGGCGCGTCATGCGCATCAGCCCGAGGACGTTCGTCTCGACGACCTCGCGCTCGTCCTCCTCGCGCGAGTCCCACACCGGGTCGCGGCCGCGGGAGAGCCCCGCGTTGTTGACGAGAATCTCGAGCCCGCCCAGCTGCTCGAGCGCCGCGTCGACGAACGTCCGGCAGCTCGCCGGATCCCTCACGTCCAGGTTGCCCTCACGCCGCGAGCCCGTGAAGACGACCGCGCCCGCGTCGCGGAGGGCATCGGCCGTCGCCGCGCCGATGCCGCTCGACGCACCGGTGACGATCGCGCGCTTCCCTTCGAGGCCGGCCACGAGCGGGGACCCTAGTCGATTCCCGCAACGAATCCCGCCGATCGGCGTCTAACGTCCCAGCAGATGCAACCGCTTCCCGACGGGCGTGGGCGGAGCGTGCGCGTCCTCGGGGCGCTCGTCGCGCTGCTCGTGCTGCTCGCGGTCGTCGCCCTCGCGAGCCGGAGCGGCTTCGGCCGGACGTCGGGCACGACGACCACCCCCGGCTACGTCAACTGGGCGATGAGCGTGTTCCTCGTCCTCTTCGCGCTGATGATCCCGTTCGCGCTCTACGCGTACACGATCCAGATGCGCGAGTTCCGTGCGCAGAACCAGCGGAGCATGCAGGCGCGGGTGGCGCGCAGCCTCGGCGTCATGTTCCTCGTCCTCGGCGTCGTCAGCGTCGCCACGTACCTGCGCGCGCACTCGCACTTCTTCGACCGTCATCCGATCCTGCCGAGCCCGATGACGTCGCTGGCGCGCAGGGCGGCGCACCCGGGCGGAGCCGACGCGTACCACCCCACGTTCCAGTACCCGGTGCTCTGGGCCGCGCTCGTGCTCGCCGCCGTAGCGGCCGCCTGGTACCTGCGCGCCCGCGCACGACGCGGGGAGCTGGCCGTCGTGGCAGCGCCGACGGTCGCGGAGGACGTGGCGCAGTCGCTCGACGACGCGATCGACGACCTCCTCGCCGAGGCCGACGCGCGGCGAGCAGTGATCGCCGCGTACGCGCGGATGGAGCGGGTCTTCGACCGTCACGGCCTCCACCGTCGCGCGAGCGAGACGCCGGCGGAGTACCTGCGGCGCCTGCTCCTCGGCCTCACCACGCGCGTCGAGGCGGTGCGCAGGCTCACCGCGCTCTTCGAGCAGGCGCGCTTCAGCGACCACGCGATCGACGCCGCGATGAAGCAGGACGCCGTGGACTCGCTGCGCGCGATCCGCGACGACCTGCAGGCCGCCGCGCCGTGAGACGGCACGCGGTCGACGTCGCCGTCCTCTTCGTCCTCGCCACGGCCGCGGCGGTGTTCGTCGCGCTGCAGGCCCCGGGCGACCGGGGCGTCGCGCTCCACGTGTACGTCCTGTTCCTCGGCGCGCTGCTGATGCTCGTCGTCGTCTCGGCCGTCGCGGCGACGGTCCCGCGCGCGCAGCGCTCCGAGCTCCGACGGGCGCTCGACGAGCGGCGCGACCGGCCACCACCCGTCCCGCAGCTCGCGAAGGTCGAGCGCGAGGTCTCGCTCTCGATCGGGAACGCGTACGACCTGCACACGCGCCTGCTGCCGCACCTCAGGGAGATCGCCGAGGCACGGCTCGAGCGGGCGGGGCGCCGGCCGGGGCCGGAGACGCTCGGCCGGTGGTGGGAGCTCCTCCGGCCGGACCGTCCCGAGCCCGAGGACCGCTTCGCGCCCGGGATCCCGCCGGAGGAGCTCGCCGAGCTCGTGGCCGGCCTGGAGCGGCTGTAGCGATGGAGCTCGCGGAGGTCGCCGCGGTCGCGGGCCGCGTGGTGGACGAGGTCGAGAAGGCGGTGGTCGGGAAGCGTGAGGCGCTCGAGCTGCTGCTGCTGGGGCTGCTCGGGGACGGCCACGTCCTCCTCGAGGACTATCCGGGCCTCGCGAAGACGCTGATGGCGCGGTCGTTCGCGCAGGCGTGCTCGATGGACTTCTCGCGCATCCAGTTCACGCCCGACCTGATGCCGTCCGACGTCACCGGCTCGTCTATCTACGACCAGCGCGACGGCGACTTCCGGTTCCGCCCCGGACCGATCTTCGCGAACCTCCTGCTCGCCGACGAGATCAACCGGGCGCCCCCGAAGACGCAGGCCGCGCTCCTCGAGGCGATGCAGGAGCGCCAGGTGACGACCGAGGGAGAGACGCGCCGGCTCGCGCCTCCGTTCCTCGTCCTCGCGACGCAGAACCCGATCGAGTACGAGGGCACGTACCCGCTGCCCGAGGCGCAGCTCGACCGGTTCCTGCTCCGCATGTCGGTCGGCTACCCCGCGCGCGAGGACGAGTGGCGCCTGCTCGCCGACCGTGCCGCGCGGCGCACCGACGAGGTGGCGCTCGAGCCGGTCATCGACGGGTCGACGCTGCTCGACCTGCAGCGGGCGTGCGAGGACGTGCACGTCTCGGAGGCGGTCGGCCTCTACATGGTCGACGTCGTCGCGGCGACGCGCGAGACGCCGTCGGTGCAGGTCGGCGCGTCGCCGCGCGGCTCGCTCGCGCTGCTCAAGCTCTCGCGCTGCCGCGCCGCCGTCGCGGGACGCGACTTCGTGACGCCCGACGACGTGAAGGCGGTCGCCGTGCCGGCGCTCGCGCACCGGCTCACGCTCCGCCCGGAGTTGTGGGTGCGGCGGATCTCGGCCGAGGACGTCGTGCGCGAGCGCCTCGACGCCGTCCCGACGCCGGCCGCCGAGGACCTTCCGCGCCGGTGACGCGGCGCGCGTCGCCGAAGCTCGCCGCGTACGCCGCACTGTCGGGGTTCGGGCTGCTCGCGGCGCTCGTCGTCGGCCGGCCCGAGATCGTGGCTCTGACGGCCCCGTTCCTGGTGGCGCTGGGTGCGGGCCTCGGCCTGGCCGCGCGCCCGTCGTTCACCGCCGAGGTCGAGGCGGGAGAGCGGGCCGTCGAGGGCGACGAGGTCGAGCTCCGGATCCGCCTCCGCGCGCACTCGCCGGTCGAGCGACTCGACCTGTTCGTGCGGCTCCCGGAGGGCCTCGAGCTCGTCGACGGCAGGCAGGCGGCGGCGCTCCGGCTCGGGCGCGGCGAGGAGCGGGTGCTCGAGTCGACGCTGCGCGCGGCGCGCTGGGGCGCCCACCAGCTCGGCCCCGTCCACGTGCGCACACGCGACGCGCTCGGCCTGTTCGTCGCCGAGGGCGTGCTCCCGCAGGCGCCGCACGTGCGCGTCTATCCCGACGCGGAGACGCTGACCCGCATCCTGCAGCCGCGCGAGACACAGGTGTTCGCGGGCAGCGAGGTCGCGAGGCGCAAGGGCGAAGGGATCGAGTTCGCGGACGTCCGCACCTGGGCGCCCGGGGACGCCGTGAAGCGCGTGAACTGGCGCGTGAGCGCACGACGCGGCGACCTGTGGGTGAACGAGTCCCACCCCGAGCGGAACACCGACGTCATCCTCTTCGTCGACTCCTTCGCCGAGGCGCGCGCCGGCGAGCGAGGGACGCTCGACCTCGCGGTGCGGGCGACGGCGGCGCTCGCCGACGCGTACATCCGCCGGCGTGACCGGGTCGGGTTGATCTCGTTCGGCGGCATCCTGCGATGGCTCGAGCCGGGGATGGGGACGGTGCAGCTGTACCGGATCGTCGACGCGCTGCTCGACACCGAGATAGTCCTCTCGCACTACTGGGCCGACATCGACGTCATCCCGCCGCGGACGTTGCCGCCGAGCGCGCTCGTGATCGCGCTGTCGCCGCTTCTCGACGAGCGGTCGGTCGACGCGCTGCTCGACCTGCGGGCCCGCGGGCGCGACGTCTCCGTCGTCGACGTGTCGCCCGTGCCGTTCACGAGTCGGCCGCCGGCCGGAGTGGACGCGCTCGCGTACGACATCTGGCTGCTGCGCCGCGACGCGCTCCGCCACCGCCTGCAGCGCGCCGGCGTCGGCGTGGCGGAATGGCGCGACGAGGTCCCGCTGCAGGCCGTGCTCGAGGAGGTGAGGGCATTCCGCCGGCACGCTCGGTTCGCACGCGCCTGACGACGGGGCTAGCGTCGGTCAGCGCAGTGCTCGCAGTCGCCGCGGACGCGGCGGCGACGGGCGGGCCGCTCGGCCGGGCGGGTGCCGGCTTCGTCCTCGCGGCGGCGCTCGTGCTGGTCGTCGGGCTGCTCGTGCGGGCGCCGTCGTTCCTGCCGTGGGCGGTCGGCCTCGCCGGCGTCGGCTACGTCCTCGCGCACGCGCACGACCGCCTCGTCGACGGCTGGGCGCCGCTCGTGGGCGCCGGCCTCCTGCTCGCCGCGGAGCTCGCAGCATGGTCGCTCGAGGACGACAGGCGGATCCACGAGGAGCGAGTACTCGTCGTCCGGCGGTCGCTGACGGTCGCCGCGGTCGTCGCCGCGGCAGGTCTCGTCAGCTTCGTCCTCGTCGCCGCCGCCGCGGTCTCCCCCGCCTCCGGGCTCGCGCTCACGGCGGCCGGCGTGGTGGCGGCCGTGTCGGCCGTCGCGCTCGTCCTCCGCCTCCTCCGCTGATGCGGAGGAGGCGGAGGCGCACGGTTACGCGCGGAGGAGCGCCGTCTCGGCCTCGGTGTGGCCGTGCGGGTCGTTCGCGACGATCGTGACCGTGTAGGTGTGACCCTTCACCGGCTTGAACGCCAGCGGGATCCCGAGCGACTGGTCGGCGCGGAGCGGCACCGCCGGCTGGCCGTTCACGACGAACTTGCCGCCGTCCTTCACGGTGTAGGTCATGCCGCACACCGTGCCCGGGGCGTTGTAGTAGTAGAGGTACGGGAAGTACACGGCGACGGTCGGCGCGACACCCGCGCGCACCGGCATGACGATCCCGTTCGTCTGCCGGGCGACGGAGCCGAACGACGCGAATGCCGGCTTCGGCGTCCCCGAAGGCGCGAGCAGGCCGCTCTGCCACGGGTTCCCCGAGCTGTCGCGGAAGGTGAACCAGATGAACATCTGGATGTTCTGGTCCTTCCGTGCGATCGTCAGCGCCTGCTTCGCCCACGCGGCCTGCTTCGACGTCGTGACGCCGTGCGGCTCACCCGGCTTGGTCTCGTGGCCGTACTCCGTGATCCAGACCGGAACCGTGCGGTGGAACCACTTCTTCAGGTCCGCCTCGAACTTCGGCATCGTCGAGAGCGTGACGTTGGGGTACCGCACGCGCTGGAGCGGCGGCAGGTTCGGAGCGGTCGGGTACGGGTGATGCGCCCACGCGTCGAAGCGCAGGCCTTTCTGCTGCGCCAGCAGCCGTGCGAAGGTGCCGGGCGCGATCGACGCGCTGATGCCCGAGATGGGCTTGTCGCGGCCGCGCGCCGACGTCTCGCCGATCGCGACCAGCGCGCGCCGGTTCCCCGCCTTGATCCCGGCGTACGCCGCCTTGAAGAGCTTCGCGTAGTTCGCCGGGCCGACGATCTTCTTGCCGACGAACTGCGGCGTGAGGAAGAGCTGGAGGTTCGGCTCGTTCCACACGGAGTAGAGGCCGACGTATCCCTTCCCGGTCGCGCCGTCGTACCGCGACGCGAGCATCCGCGCGAACGCGGTCAGGTCGGTGAGCCGGCGCGGCAAGTGGTTCGGCGTCGTGTTCCCGTTCGCCCACTTCGGCGTCCCGGTGATGTCGACCATCACGCGCATGCCGAAGTTGCTCGACTGCTGCACGAGCTCGTCGAGGTCGGCGAGGTGGTAGGCGGGGTCGTCGCCGTTCAGCGCGTCCGCGGGCCTCGTCGGGGCGATCGTCGCCCAGTTCGCCGTCGTGTGGACGATGGACGCGCCGTCGGAGGACGCTTCCTGCAGGTTCTGCATCCGGTCGGTCGACCACCGGAACGTCGGGTCGTCGAAGAACCCGATTGGCATCGTCGGCGACGCGGTCGCCGTGGCCGCGCCGATCACCAGCCATGCGGTGACCGCGAGCAGCGTGAGACGTGCGGCTCTCAGCACGATTCTGAACTCCCTCCTCGTTCGATCCCTGGGCGGCCTCGACCGTAGCGAGGCGCTTTGAGCGCGGTGTTAAGGGCTCGCCTGAGAGCTTCTCTGCCAGTCGCGAAACGCCTGCAGGAGCGCGGCCTCGGCCGCCGGCGAGACGTCCTCGAGGGTCAACGTCCCCGTCACGCGGATCGTCGCGCGCAGCTGCTCGAGGTACTCCGTGCACCCGTCGCAGCCCGCGATGTGGGCCTCGAAGGCCCGCACGTCGCGCTCGTCGAGTGCGCCCTCGAGGTAGTCGGTGACGAGCTCGACGAGCTCCTGGCAGCTGAGGGCTTCGGCGTCGATCATGTGGCGTCCGGCGCAAGGTAGTCCTCGAGCGCGCGCCTCACCCGTGCGCGGGCGCGGTGCAGGAGGACTCTCTGGTTGACCTCGGAGACGTCGAGCGCGTTACGGACCTCGTCGCTCGACCACCCCTCGACGTCCCTCAGCGAGATCACCGCCCGCTGGTTCGCCGGGAGCGCCTCGATCGCCTCGGCGATGCGCTCGCGCGTCTCGGCGGCGAGGAGGCGCTCCTCCGGGAGCTGCCGGGGCGGCGCCGCCCACCCGCCGGGGTGCTGCGGGTGGTCGTCGGGCAGGAAGCGCTCGGGCTCGACGGCGGCCTCGGGCACCCGCCAGGCGTCCTGCAGGGCCGAGAACGGGATCGTCCTCCCCTCCCGCTGCGCCCGCGTCTTCGCCGTGTTGACGAGGATGCGGAAGACCCACGTCTTCAGCGACGACCGCCCCTCGAAGGTGTCGAGCGCGCGCAGGACACGGAGCCATGTCTCCCCGACGACGTCCTCCGCGACCGCGCGCGTCGGGGTGAAGATCTGGGCCACTCGGAGGAGCGACGGCCCCCACTCGCGGACGATCGTCCGGAACGCGTCCTCGTCTCCCGCACGGAGCGCCGCGACGAGCTGATCGTCCGTCGGCGTCACAGGCGCGACCGTACCACCAGGCTCCCGGTGTCCCTCGTTCGGGTGACGTTGCGATGACCGCGTCGTACCGATTTCCCGGGGGTGGCCTCGCTTGCGGCTGCCCACGAAGTCCATGACCGCCTGCTCGCGTTCCTGCGCGCGCAGCGCGAGCTCCTGAACGAGGCGGCCGCCGGCGCGGACGCCCGTTCGGTCATCGAGCTCCTCGTCGAGCTGATCGAGTCGCAGTCGCCGGGTGCGATCGCATCGGTGCTCCTCCTCGACCGCGAGACCGAGACGCTGCACACGTTCGTCGCGCCCGGTCTCAGCGACGAGTTCTCCGCCGCGGTGGACGGCCTTCGTATCGGCCCGACCGTCGGGTCGTGCGGCGCCGCGGCGGCCTTGAAGCAGACCGTGGTCGTCGAGGACGTGACGGTCGACCCGCTGTGGGAGGGCTTCCGCGACCTCGCCGCGGCCCACGACATCCGCGCGTGCTGGTCGACACCGATCCTCGATGCGGCCGGCGACGTCCTCGGCACCTTCGCGCTCTACTACCGCACACCTCGCGCTCCGAGCGATCGCGAGCTCGAGGTCGGCGAGGTGTCCGCGGGGTTCGCGAGCCTCGTGCTCGAGCGCGAGGCGGCGATCCGCGAGGCCGAGGCCGGCGCCGTCGAGCGCCGCGAGCTCGAGCGTCGCTACCGCACGCTCGTCGAGCAGCTGCCGCTCGTGATCTACGTCGACGCGCTCGACGCGACGAGCTCGAACATCTTCACCAGCCGCCAGATCGAGGCGATGCTCGGCTACTCGGTGGACGAGTGGCGGGAGGATCCCGACCTGTTCGTGAAGCTGCTGCACCCCGACGACCGCGACGACGTCCTCGCCGCACACGAGCGGACGCACGCGACGCACGAGCCGCTCCGGCTCGAGTATCGCCTGCGCGGTCGCGACGGTCGCATCGTGTGGGTGCGCGACGACGGTGTCGTCGTGAAGGACGACGACGGGTCGCCGCTCTTCCTGCAGGGGTATCTCCTCGACATCTCGCCCGAGCGCGAGGCCGAGGAGCAGCTGCGGCGGCAGGCGCTCTACGACCCGCTGACGGGCGTCGCGAACCGGGCGCACTTCAACGACCGCCTTGCACGCGCGACGGCCGCGGTTCGCGCGCCTGGCGAGCTGACGGCGATCTTGTTCTTCGACGTCAACGGCTTCAAGGGCGTGAACGACCGGTTCGGGCACCACATCGGCGACGAGGTGCTCCGCGGCCTCGCGGAGCGGCTGCGGCACACGGTGCGGCCGGCGGACACGGTCGCGCGGCTCGGCGGCGACGAGTTCGCCGTCATGGTCGAGCACGTGACGGACCCGACCGACGTCTCGATGGTCGCGCAGCGCCTGCACGAGATGCTGTCGGAGCCCGTCGAGATCGACGGGCGCCGCCTCGCGGTCGAGACGAGCATCGGCATCTCGATCGGCGACGACCCGGCTCAGCTCCTGAAGGAGGCGGACGCGGCGATGTACCGCGCGAAGTCACAGCCGGGCGTCGGCTTCGCCTTCTACGATCCTCGCCTCGACGAGGCCGCCCTGATCCGCTTCCACCGCATCGAGGAGCTCGGCGCGGCGCTCGACGCGGGAGAGCTGCGGCTGCACTACCAGCCGATCGTCTCGCTCGGGAACGGTGAGGTCACCGGCTACGAGGCGCTGCTGCGCTGGCAGCACCCCGAGCTCGGGCTGCTGCCGCCGGGCGAGTTCATCCCGCTTGCCGAGGCGACGGGGCTGATCGTGCCGATCGGGCGGTGGGTGCTCGCACAGGCCTGTCTCGCGGCCGCCGAGCTCGAGCGCGCGGCTGGGCGGCCGCTCGAGATCGCCGTGAACGTCGCCGCGCGACAGCTCCAGAACTCCGGCTTCGTCGGCCACGTCGAGGAGGCGCTCGAGGCCTCGAGGCTCCCACCCGAGCAGCTCGTCCTCGAGATCACCGAGAGCGCGGTCATCGACACGAGCGACGTCGAGCAGCGGCTGACGCTGCTCCGTGCGAAGGGCGTGAAGATCGCGCTCGACGACTTCGGCACGGGGTACGGATCGCTCGTCTACCTGCAGCGCCTGCCGATCGACATCGTGAAGATCGACCGCAGCTTCACGTCGGCCGTCGACACGGACGCGTCGGGGCGTGCGCTCCTCGACGCGATCGTGAGCCTGGGGACGGCGCTCGGCACGCGCCTCGTCGCGGAGGGGATCGAACGACCCGCCCAGGACGCCGTCGTCCAGGAGCTCGGCTGCGAGAGCGCGCAGGGCTTCCACTACGGCCGGCCCACGCCGCGGCCGGCGCGGTAGCTCAGACGGCGACGGCCGCCGCGGCCTCGCGCCCCGAGCGGACGGCGCCCTCCATGTGCATGTGGCCGACGCCGGCGATGTCGGAGCACGCCCAGGCGATCGGGCCGACGGGCCGACGGAGGTCGGGCCCGTAGCGGGCGAGGCTCCCGATCGAGAACGTCGCCGCGTAGGCGCCCCGCGTCCATTCCTCCTCCGACCAGTTCCGCTCCTCGACCGCCACCGGCGCGAGCGCCTCCGGGCCGAAGAACGACGCGAGCCCGTCGAGCACGAGCCGCCGGCGCTCGTCCGGAGCGAGCCTCTCGGCCGCCTCGGCCCGCTCGGCGGCGAGGAAGACGCAGAGCACGCCTGGGCTTCCCGACGGCGGCGAGTTGTCGTACACCTCGCGCACGAGCGCGTAGGGCGCGAACCCCTCGCCCGCGAGGCCCGCGTCGCGCCAGAACGGCCGCTCGTACGCCGCGAGCACCTTGATCACGTCGCCCTGCGTCATCGACTGGTGGATCCGGGCGCGCCACGCGGGGAGCGCGGGCTCGAAGGCGATCGCGCCGGCGACGTTCGGCGGGACCGCGACGATCGCACGGCGCGCGGACACGGTCGCTCCGTCGCCGGCCGCGACGACGCGCGACCCGGTCCACCGGATCGTGCGCACGGGGCACGAGAGCCGGACGCGCTCGGGGCCGACGAGCTCCGCGAGCCGGAGTGGGATCGCCTGCGCGCCGCCGACCACCCGCGCGTTCAGGCACAGGTCGGGCTCGAGCAGGTTCGCGACCGACCCCGCCCCGGCGATCGTGGCGAGCGCGGTGAGGACCGAGAACGTGTGCGACGGCTTCGTCATGTACCCGCCCGAGAGCCACGCGCGGAGCAGGTCACGGGCGAGCACGTCGCCGACCTCGTCGAGCAGCCACCGCTCGAACGGCAGGGCGTCGAGCTCCGCCGCCCGCGGGTGCGTCCACGGTGCGTCGACGTCGAGCTCCGCGACGAGCGCGTCCAGCGTGCCGACTGCACGTGCGTACGCCTCTGCGGACGCCGGCGGCAGCGGGTCCTCGCCCAGGTCGCTGCGGTAGAGGTGGCGGACGCCGCTCCGGTCGACGTAGACGTGGCGGCCGGTCCGGTGCGCGGGGAAGAGCTCGAGGCCCAGCTCGGCGACGAGCTCGTGGAGGGCGTGCTGGTAGGGCGCGACCCACTGGCCGCCGAGCTCGTTCGTCCCGCCGGCGAGCTCGACGTTCAGCACGCGCCCGCCGACGCGGTCGCGCGCCTCGAGCACGATCACGTCGCGTCCGGCCGCGACGAGCTCCCGCGCCGCCGTCAGCCCCGCGATGCCGGCGCCGACGACGACCACGTCGGCCTCGAGGTTCGTCACGCCCGGAGCCTACGGCGCGGCAGGTTGCGTCGCGCGACCTTCCGAGTCAAGCTGCGAGAGCGTCTTCACAGGGGGGAGAGATCGACGTGACGTGGCAGTTCGTGCTCACCGGCCTGCTGGTCGGGGGCCTCGTCGGCGCGACGGGGATGGGAGGCGGGTCGCTGATGACCCCGATCCTCGTGCTCCTCCTCGGCTTCCAGCCGGTGACCGCGGTGGGGACCGACGTCCTGCACGGCGCGATCTTCAAGAGCGTCGGCGCGCTGCGCCACCGGCGGCTCGGGACGGTCTCGGGGCAGCTGAGCGGCTGGATGTTCGTCGGCTCCGCGCCGCTGTCGCTCCTGGGAGTGGCCGTCGCGTCGCGCTACCTCGCGGGAGGGTCCGGCACCTCCGGGACCGCAGCCTGGGTGCTCGGCGGTGCGTTCCTCCTCGGTGGGTGCGGGCTCGTCGCGAAGAACGCGATCGGAGCGACGGCGACGGTCCGCGAGCCGTTCGTGCTCACGCGGCGCGACAAGGTCGCGGCCGTCCTGATCGGCGCAGTCGGCGGCTTCATCGTCGGCATGACCTCGGTGGGGAGCGGCGTCTTCTTCGGCCTGACGTTGCTGATCGCGTTCCCGCTCGGCGCGTCGAAGGTCGTCGGCACCGATCTGCTCCACGCCGCCGGCCTGCTCTGGGTGGCGGGGATCGGCCACCTCGTGGCCGGGAACGTCGACCTGCACGCCGTCGTCTGGCTCCTCGTCGGGTCGATCCCGGGCGTCCTCGTCGGCAGCGAGCTCTCCGTCCGCACGAGCGACTCGCGTCTGCGCGTCGTCCTCGCCGCGGTGCTGATGGTGAGCGGCCTGAAGCTCGTGGCGCCGTCGGGGACCTTCTGGTACCTCGCAGCGGGCGTCTGCGGCGCGCTCGCGACAGGCGCTGCGGCCGGCGCCGCGAGGCGACGGCGCAGCGGCACGCGCCTCGAGACCCACCCGCTCCCGCGGCACGGCTGACGTCGCCGTCACTGGAAGCGCGGCCGGGACGCGCCAAGATGAGCGGAGACCACCGTCCTCTCTGGGGGTCCGGAGCCGTCCGCCGAGCCCGGCACTCGCGCGGGCGGCTCCTTCCGCTCCTCAGGTGTTGAGGCGAGGGCGCAGCTCGATCCGGCCGTCGA
>DASWRL010000056.1:0-1743 GCA_036403195.1 Gaiellaceae bacterium | reverse complement strand
GTCGTCGTGGCAATAGGGCTCGACCGCGAGACGTTCCTCCCTCCCGCCGACGTTGCCCGCGGCGACGAGGGCATTGCGCCGAAGCCAGCGGCCGTCGTTGCGCGGAACGTACAACCGGTCGTAGCGCCGACGGAGCTCGTCCGGGTCGGCACGCAGCCATTCGACGAGCGACACGTGCGGCTCGGCACCTGCTGCGGGCGCGGAGCCGACGCGGCGCTTCTCGATGCCGCGGTTCCACGGGCAGACGTCCTGGCAGATGTCACAGCCGTAGACCTGGGCGCCGAGCTCGGCGCGATACTCCTCGGGGATCGACGCCGGCGCCTGCGTCCAGTACGAGAGGCAGCGCGTCGCGTCGAGCGTCCCGGGCAGGTCGAGCGCTCCGGTCGGACACGCGTCGACGCAGATCCTGCACGAGCCGCAGTCGAGGTCGAGCGGCGGCGTCGGTTCGATCTGCTGGTCGCTGATCAGTGTTCCGAGGACGACCCAGGACCCGTGCCGTTTCGTGATCAGCACCGTGTTCTTGCCGTAGAACCCGACCCCGCTGCGAGCGGCACCCTCCCGGTCCACGTGCTGGTTGGCGTCCACGAGCACGCGATACTCGCCTCCGATTCGGCGGCCGAGCTCGTCGAGCTTCTCGCGCAACCTGGCGTAGGCGTCGTCCCAGGTGTACCGGGGGAGCCTCCCGCTGCCTTCGGCTCGGCCGGGCTCCTCGGCGTAGTAGCAGAGCGCCGCCGAGACCACCGTGCGGGCTCCGGCGATGAGGCTCTCCGGATGGCACGACTCCTGCGGACGCGCCATGGTGAACTTCATGTCGGCGAAGAGCCCCCGGGCGCTGCGCTCGCGGATGTGGCGCTCGGTCTCCTTGTAGGGTGCCGCGGCCGCCGCACCGACGACATCGAGCCCGAGCTCGGCACCCAGCCTCTGCAGATCCTGATCCGTCACGCCGATAGTCTGCCCGGCGTGCGGGCGGTACGAATCCATGAGGACGGCGGCCCGGAGGTTCTCGTGCTGGAAGAGGCCGCGGATCCGGTGGCCGGCCCGGGCGAGGTGCTGATCCGCCTCCACGCCTCCGCGCTCAACCATCTGGACGTCTGGATCCGCAAGGGCCTCCCCTCCGTCCCGAAGCCGCGCATCCTCGGCGCCGACGGCGCGGGAGTCGTCGAGGCTCTGGGCGACGGAGTCGGCGGGTTCGAGCTCGGCGAGCGGGTGGTGATCAATCCGGGAGTGGAGGCCGCCGGCGGCGCGATCCACGTCATCGGCGAGCATGGCGACGGCACGAACGCCGAGCTGATCGCCGTCCCCGCGACCAACGTCTACCCGATCCCGGAGGAGCTTTCCTTCGAGGAAGCGGCGGCTTTCCCGCTCGTATTCGAGACCGCGTACCGCATGCTCGTCACGCGCGCGCGCCTGCAGGAGGGCGAGTGGGTGCTGTTGTGGGGAATCGGCTCGGGCGTCTCGACCGCGGGCCTCGCGATAGCGAAGGCACTCGGTGCGCGCACGATCGTGACCTCGTCGAGCGACGCCAAGCTCGATCGCGCGCGGGAGCTCGGCGCCGACGTGACTGTGAACCACGCGAGCGGCGACGTGAAGGCCGCGGTGAAGGAGGCGACGGCCGGCCACGGCGCAGACGTCGTCGTCGACCATGTCGGCGAGGCCACGTGGCGAACGTCGCTCGACGTCGCTGCCCGTGAGGGGCGCATCACCGTCTGCGGCGCGACGTCGGGGCCGAATCCGCCGGCGGCG
>DASWRL010000055.1:0-82760 GCA_036403195.1 Gaiellaceae bacterium | reverse complement strand
GCCGCGTCTCGTAGAACCCGTTCATCCGCATCTTCTCGACGACGTGGTCGCCGTCCTGCGGCTCGAGCCCGTCGACCGGGGCCGCGCCCCACGAGCCGCGGACGAGCGCGTTCGCGCCCTTCACGCCCTCGAAGAGCGGCGCGTTCTGCTTCAGGCCCGGCGCGCCGGCCTCGACGATGTACCAGACGTGGATCACCGGGACGCCCGCGCGCCGGCACGCCTCGGCGAGGCCCTTCACGTTGGCGACGACGTTCTGCGACGTCGCGTGCGCCGGCGCGCCCGAGTCGGCGAATGCCCCTCCCTCGATGATCACGTCGTTCTGCAGGTCCTGGATGACGAGCGCAGCGCGCTTCGGGTCGATCCTGTCCACCACTCCTCCTAACGCATGTAGCCGAGTCGATTGCCCGCGACCTTCATCCGCACGCGGTACACGGACGTCGACGCCGGGATGAACAGCGAGCTCCAGCCGTCCTCGCCCCAGTTGACGTTCCCGACCGACTCCGGCACCTCGATGACGCCGAGGTGCTCGCCGTCCGGGGCGAAGATCCACACGCCGTCGGGCCCGGTGACGTAGACGTTGCCGCGCTCGTCGAGCTTCATCCCGTCGACGAGGCCGCCCTTCGCGAGGTCGCCGTCGCCGATCCCTTCCGCGAAGACGCGCCCGTTCGAGAGCGCGTGCTCCGCCCCGACGTCGAAGACACGGATGTGCGCCCGCACGGTGTCGTTGATGTAGAGCAGCGACTCGTCGGGCGAGAAGCACAGGCCGTTCGGCTGCTCGAAGTCGTCGACGAGGAGCTGGAGGTCGTCCGGGCCGCCGCCGGGCGGGATCCGGTAGACGCCCTGGAAATCGAGCTCCTGCGCGCGCTCGATGCCGAACCCGGGCATTCGGCCGTAGGTGGGGTCGGAGAAGATGATCGACCCATCCGACGCGACGATCACGTCGTTCGGGCTGTTCAGGTACGAGCCCTGCCAGTGGTAGGCGAGGATGTCGCGGCGCCCGTCGGGCGACTCGCGGACGACCGAGCTCGTGACGTGCTCGCAGACGATCAGGTTCCCCGCGTCGTCGCGCGTCATGCCGTTGCACTTGCGGCTCGGGTCGAGCAGGACGGTCACGCCTTCCTGCGGGTGCCAGCGCCGGCGCTTGTCGCCCGGCATGTCGCTGAAGTGGAGCGAGCCGTCGTCCATCCAGATCGGGCCCTCGGTGAACGTGAACCCGGTTGCGACCTGCTCGACCGGCGCGTCCTCGTCGACCAGCTCGCGCACCTTCTCCGACCGCACGTCGACCGGCATCTGTTGGCCTCCTCGTCAGCGTTGACCCGGTACCGCGCGCGACCGTATCAGCGGCCGGCTTCGCGCGTCTAGCGCTCGACGTGGATGCGCGCACCCGACGAGCGCAGCGGCCCGCCGCCGCGTCCCGCGCGGACGGCGAGCGCCTCGGCGAGGATCGAGACCGCCGTCTCGGCGGGGCTATCCGCGCCGATGTCGAGGCCCGCCGGCCCGTGCAGCCGCGCCAGCTCGTCCTCCGTCAGCCCCGCCTCGAGCAGGCGCGCGCGGCGCGACTCCTGCGCCGACCGGCTGCCGAGCGCCGCCACGTAGAACGCGTCGCTGCGAAGGGCGACGGCCAGCGCGGGGACGTCGAACTTCTCGTCGTGGGTCAGCACGACGACGGCCGTGTCGCGGTCGAGGCCCGCCTCGGCGAGACCCTCCTCGGGCCACGCGACGACGATCCGCTCCGCGCTCGGGACGCGCTCGTGCGTCGCGAACTGCGCGCGGGCGTCGACGCAGGCGGTGTGCCACCCGAGCGCACGCGCGCCGGAGCACAGCGCCTCGCCGGTGTCGACCGCGCCGACGACGACGAGCCGCGGCGGCGGCCCGTAGACGTCGGCGAAGACGCGTGCTCCCTCGTGCTCGACGATGCCGCTCCGCCGGACCTCGTGCGCGATCGCGGCGAGCCGCTCCGGCGCGTCCCCCAGCTGCTCGCCGCGGTCGAGCCGGACGAGGAGCTTCCTGCCGGCGAGCTCGCCGTCGAGGACCGTGAGCAGCACCGCCCGCTCGTCGCCGCGGGCGACCTCGAGCAGCGCGTCGGCGAGGCTCAATCGAGGCGCTCGAGCAGGACGTCGATCTCGCCGCCGCACGGCAGGCCGACGCCGAGCGCCTGGTCCTCGGTGATCCCGTAGGTCAGCAGGCGCTGCTGGCCGGTCTCGAGCACCTCGAGCGCCTGCACCGCGACGTCGTTCTCGACGCAGCCGCCGGAGACCGAGCCGCACATCGCGCCCGTCTCGGAGATCGCGAGCTTCGCGCCGACGGGGCGAGGCGCGGACTTCCTCGTCGCGACCACGGTCGCGATCGCGACGCGCTCGCCGCGCGACCGCCAGCGCTCCACCTCGTCGACGATCTCCTTCACGCCTGGTGCCTCCGCTCGATTCCCTGCAGAACAGTACCCAGCGCCTCGAGGCTCGCCACGTCGTGGCCGGACAGCAGACGGTCGACGTACGGCAGGGCGGCGGCCATCCCGCCGGCGAGCGGCTCGTAGTCCGGGTGCGCCTTCAGCGGGTTGACCCACACGACGGCGAACGCCTGCCGTGCGAGGCGCCGCATCTCGGCCTCGACGAGCTCGGGCTCGCCTCGCTCGCAGCCGTCGGAGAGGATCACGACGACGGCGCCGCGCGTGAGCGCGCGTCGTCCCCATTCGTCGTTGTACGCCTTCAGCGAGTCGCCGATCCTCGTCCCGCCCGACCAGTCGAGGACCCGCCCCGACGCGGCCGCGAGCGCGGCATCGGGGTCGCGCGTCGCGAGCTCCGAGGTGAGGCGCGTGAGCCGCGTGCCGAACGCGAAGGTCTCGACCCCGCGCCCCGAGCCGCGCGCGGCGTGCAGGTAGAGGAGGAGCGCCCGGGAGTAGGCCTCCATCGAGCCCGACACGTCGAGCAGCAGCACGAGCTTCCGCGGCGCGGTGCCGCGACTCCTGAACGTCCGCCGCACCGGGTCGCCGCCGGTGGCGAGCGCCGCGCGCACGAGCGCGCGGACGTCGAGCGTCGACCCGCGGCGGTCCGGGCGGAGACGGTGCGTGCGGCGCCGCGGCCGGCCCAGCGCGATCGTCCGGATGAGCGCGCGGGCCTTCGCGAACTCGTCGTGGGTCATCGCGGCGAAGTCACGTGTCCGAAGGAGCTCGTCGGCGCTCCACGCCCCGCTCTCGATCTCGCCGCCGTCGACCTCGGGGCCGGGGCCGGGCGTCGCGCCCTTCCGGCGCTCGCCGGGCCTGGGGCGCTCGGCCTCCCGCAGCGGGCGCGCCCCGGGAAGGCGGAGGAACCACGCGTCGAACGCCTGGTCGAACACCTCGAGGTCCTCGCGGCGCGAGACGAGCGTCTGACGGAGCGTCCAGTAGACGTCGTCCTGGCGCGCGAGCTCGACGCGGTCGAGGCCGCGCAGCGCGTCGGCGACGCGGCCGGGCCCGACCTCGAGCCCGCCCTCGCGCAGCACGCGGCCGAACACGACGACGTGCCTGACGACCGCGTGGGGCGCGCGCGTCTCAGGCACGGCTCTGCGCCACGAGGTCGGCGAGCGCGTCGTCGCGCAGCGCGAGCAGATCCTCGTGGTACTTGAGCAGCGACCCCAGGGTCGCCTGCACGTGCTCCACGTCGAGCTCCTGGCGGCCGAGCGCCGTCAGCGCGCGGACCCAGTCGATCGTCTCGGCGATGCCCGGCGGCTTCTGCAGGTCGAGCGAGCGCAGCTGCGCCGCGAACCGCGCCGACTGCTCGGCCAGGCGCCCCGGCACGCCGGGGACGCGCAGCTCGACGATCGCGATCTCGCGCTCGAGCGACGGGTGGCCGATCCAGTGGTACAGACAGCGCCGCTTCAGCGCGTCGTGCAGCTCGCGCGTCCGGTTCGACGTCAGGATCACGTACGGCCGCTGACGTGCGTGCACGGTCCCGAGCTCCGGGATCGTCACCTGGAAGTCCGAGAGCACCTCGAGCAGGAACGCCTCGAACTCCTCGTCGGCACGGTCGATCTCGTCGATCAGGAGGAGCGCCCGCCGCTCCGACTCGAGCGCCTCGAGCACGGGCCGGCGGATCAGGAACTCCGGCCCGAAGAGCTCCGCCTCGTCGACCGTGCCGGCCTCGGCCGCGCGGATGTGCAGGAGCTGCCGCGCGTAGTTCCACTCGTAGACGGCGTGCGCGATGTCGAGGCCCTCGTAGCACTGGAGGCGAATGAGCGGCGCGTCGAGCGCCGCGGCCACGGCCTTCGCCGCCTCGGTCTTCCCCACCCCGGCCTCGCCCTCGAGCAGGAGCGGCTTCTCGAGCACGAGCGACAGGTAGAGCGCCGTCGCGAGCCCGCGGTCCGTGAGGTACGAGGCGCCGGCGAGCGCCGCCTCGAGCTCGTCGATCGACCCGGGCGCCATGACCGGAGGGTACTGCCAATCCACCGTCGCAACCCGGCTCGACACGTCCATACAATCGAGCGCATGACTGATCAGGTGCTGGTTCCGAGCTCCGCCGAGGAGGCGGTTTCCCTGTACGGCACCGGCGAGGGCCTGACGGTCGTCGCCGGCGGCACGATCGTCCTCCCCGAGATCGCAGCGGGGAGGGTGCGGCCGGAGCGTGCGCTGCTGCTCCACGGCGCGGGCCTCGACACGATCCGCAGCCTCGACGGGCGGACCGTGATCGGGGCCATGGTCCCGGTGTCCGCGCTCGTCGACCACCCCGTCGAGATCCTCGCCGACACGGCACGGCACGTCGCCGACGCCGAGGTGCGGCGGAACGCGACGGTCGGCGGGAACATCTGCGCGCCGCCGGGGGCCGACGCACAGCGCGGCGACCTCGGCGCACCGCTGATCGCGCTCGGCGCTCGGGTGCGCTCGACCGGCGCGGGCGGCGAGCGGACGGACGCGATCGAGGACTTCCTCGCGGGCGACCGCACCGGCCGCCTCGTCCTCGAGGTGGAGTTCGACGACGCCGACCGGCGCACGGCCGGCGAGGGCATGCGCCGCCGCCACGCCCATTCCTATGCGATCGCCGCGGTGGTCGGCGCCGTCCGCGGCGACACGTCGGAGCTCCGCCTCGCGGCCTCCGGGATCGCGGCGACGGCCGTCCGGCTGCGCGCGGTGGAGGCGAGCCGCGACCCGGACGACGTCCTGCAGGACGTGACGCCGGTCGACGACGCGGTCGCGTCGGCGGGCTACCGCGGCGTCGTGCTGAAGAAGCTCGTTCGTGACGTCCTCGATCGACTGGAGAGCAGATGAGACTGATCGTGAACGGCATGGAGCAGGAGGTCTCGAGCCCTCCGCTGACGCCGCTCCTGCACGTCCTCCGGGACGAGCTCGACATCACGAGCCCGAAGGCGGGCTGCCAGGCGGGCGGCTGCGGCACGTGCACCGTCCTCGTCGACGGGGAGCCGCGGCGGTCGTGCCTGACGGCGCTCGCGGCCGTCGACGGTGCCGAGATCACGACGCTCGAGGGGCTCGGCGGCCCGGACGCGCTCAGCCCGGTCCAGGCGTCGTTCTACAACCACTACGCCGCGCAGTGCGGGTTCTGCACGCCCGGCATGGTCGTCGCCGCGACGCACCTGATCGAGCAGGCGGGCCGCCCGCTCGAGCGCGACGAGGTGCTCGAGGGGCTCGCCGGCCACTACTGCCGCTGCACCGGCTACGTGAAGATCGTCGACGCGGTCCTCGCGGCCTCGCGCGGGGAGTCGGGGACGGTCGAGGACCTGCCGGTCTCCGTCCCCGGCGAGCCGGAGGTCCAGCCGAAGGGGAGCCCGGCATGAAGGCCGTCGGCGCACGTCTTCCGCGCTACGACGGGATCGGGCACGTCACCGGCCGCACGCAGTACGTCGACGACGTCCGCGTGGGCCGCACCCTTTGGGTGAAGGCACTCCGCTCACCGCACCACCACGCGCGGATCGTCCGCCTCGACGCTTCGAAGGCGGCGGCGATGAAGGGCGTCCACGCGGTCATCACGCACGCCGACGTGCCGAAGAACGTCTACGGCCACCTCGAGGGGCTCGGAGTCCCGGCGGACGAGCCGCTGCTCGCGGAGAACGACGTCCGCTACAAGGGCCAGCCGATCGCGGCTGTCGCGGCGGAGTCCGAGGCGGCGGCGTACGCGGCACTCGATGCGATCGAGGTCGAGTTCGAGGAGCTGCCCTCGCTCTTCGACATGCGGACGGCGCTCGACCCGGACGCCCCGCAGATCCACCAGTGGGGCAACGTCTATCCGCACTACGGCACGTACAACCATCGCCGCGTGCGGAAGGGCGACCTCGACCGGGCGTTCGACCGCGCGGACGTGATCGTCCAGGGGGTGTACCGCCCGCAGGCGATCGAGCAGATGCCGCTCGAGACCCAGGTGTGCCTCGCCGTCCCCGAGGCGAGCGGGCGGCTGACGATCTACTCCTGCACGCAGGCGATGTACTTCTCGATGGGCGTCGTCGCCGCCCACCTCCAGGTGCCGCTGAACAAGCTGAAGTTCGTGGGCGGTACCGTCGGCGGCGGGTTCGGCGGGAAGGTCGACACCGCGACCGACACGATCTGCGCGCTGCTCGCGCTGAAGGCGAGGCGGCCGGTGAAGTGGCGGTGGACGCGCGAGGAGGAGATGCTCGTCTCGTCGACGCGGGCGCCGTGGCACATCGAGCTGCAGGATGCGGTGACGAGCGACGGCTGGATCCTCGGCCGGCGGACGGTGACGCTCCACGACGCCGGTGCGTACGCGCGGTTCTCGCCGTACGGCGTCACGAAGCACGCGTTCCACCACTCCGGCGCGTACACGATCCCGAACCTCCGGTTCGACGGCTTCGTCGTGTTCACGAACCGCGTCCCGACGACCGCCATGCGCGGCTTCGGCGTCACGTCGGTGTCGTTCGCGGTCGAGACGCACCTGAACCGGATCGCCGAGATCATCGGGATGGACCCGTGGGAGCTCCGGCTCAGGAACGCGAACCGGGTCGGTGACACGAGCGGCAACGGCGTCGTGCTGAAGGACCCGTCGACGGTGCCGGTCACGCTCGCCGCGGCGGAGCGTGTCGGCATCGAGCTGCCGGCGTCGTACCGCGCGATGACGCCTGACCCGCGCAGCGGCGACCTGCTGCCGGAGCACCTCGTCGAGCAACAGCGACTGAACGGAGAGGGGGCCTGATGGCGAAGCACCGCGGTCGCGGGTTCGCGACGATCGAGTACCCGACGGGCATGAACCAGAACGGCGATCCGAGCCAGGCGTGGATCAAGCTCAAGCCGGACGGTCGCGTCGACGTGTTCTCGGGCACCGTCGACATCGGCCAGGGGTCGAAGACCGTGCACACCCAGATCGTCGCCGACGCGCTCGGCGTCCCGTACGACTGGGTGACGATGGACAACACGAACACCGACTCGTCCGCGGTCTGCACCGGGACGTTCGCGTCGCGCGGCACGTTCATCGGCGGCAACGCGGTCCGGCTCGCCGCCGAGCGGGTGCGCGAGCGGATCCTCGACATCGCCTCGCGCGAGCTCGAGATCGACCCGTCCGATCTCGAGATCGCGGACGGCCAGGTCGTCGCCAGGGGCGCGCCGCAGAAGTCGATCGGCGTCGCAGAGGTCGCCGGCGCGGCGACGTACAACTACGGCGAGCTGATCTCCGGGTCGTCGACGGCGCTGAAGCCGTTCGCCGAGGTCGACGATGCGACCGGCCAGGTGGAGATCGAACCGCACTCGGCGATCTCCTACGCGGCGTGCGTCGCGGAGGTCGAGGTCGACGACGAGACGGGAGAGGTGGTCGTCACGCGGATGACGCAGGTCTACGACGTCGGCCGCGCGATCAACCCGACGCTCGTCGAGGGGCAGATCGAGGGCGGGGCGATCATGGGCCTCGGGCTCGGGCTGCTCGAGACGTCGTACCCGTACTACCCCTCGGTCGAGCACCGCGGGGGGCAGTTCGGGTCGTACCTCGGTCCGGCGTTCACCGACCTGCCGGAGCTCGACAACGTCATCATCGAGAACCCGTCCGAGGACGGCCCGTTCGGCGCGAAGGCGATCGGGGAGATGGCGAACAACGCGCAGCCTCCGGCGATCGCGAACGCGATTCACGACGCGGTCGGCGTCTGGATCACGGAGATGCCCGCGACGCCCGACCGCGTCCTCGCGGCGCTCGCGGCGAAGAAGGAGCCGCGCCGGGACGGGAAGTGGGTGATCCACGACGAGCATCTGTCGGTCGCCAGCGTCTCGTCCAACCGCGGCGAGGGGTTCTACGGTGTCGAGCCCTGAGGCGACCGGCTCGCGGCCGTTCCGCACGTGGAACGGCCGCGACGCCTGGGAGTTCGTCGACGGCGTGCGGCTGCACGCGATCGGCGGCGAGCAGGTGCTCCTCTGCCGCGTCAACTACGAGCCCGGCAAGCAGGTGCCGTGGCACAAGCACGACGACACCGAGCAGGTGATGTTCGTCCTCGAGGGCGAGGTCGAGATGACGATCGAGGACGACACGACGACGCTGCGCCCGGGCGACGTCGTCGTCGTGAACCGCGGCCTGCACCACAAGCTCTACTCGGAGGGCGGCGTGACGTTCATGGAGGCGCTCGCTCCGGTCCCGCTCGACCACGTCCCGGACCGCGACCTCGACCTCGTGCTCGGCCCCGACGGCGGCTCGGGCCACGTGGAGCGGTAGCGGTGCCGCTCGTGCGCGTGGAGCTGTTCGAGCGCCGGCTGACGCCGGAGCTCGAGGCGAAGCTGATCGACCGGCTGACCGAGACGCTCCTCGAGACGCTCGAGGCCCCGGAGCTGAGGGAGCACACCTGGGTGATCGTCGAGGGTCACGACGCCCACCGCTGGGGGCGGAACGGGAAGCCCTGGGACGAGGCATGAGCCGGCGGCGCGCCCTCGTCACGGGCGCGTCGTCGGGGATCGGCGAGGCCTACGCGAAGCGGCTCGCGGCCGAGGGGTACGACCTCGTCGTCGTCGCGCGGCGCCGCGACCGCCTCGAGCGGCTCGCCGCCGCGCTCGACGTCGACGTGCGGCCGCTCCAGGCGGACCTGGGCACGCCGGAGGGGCTCGAGGCCGTACGTGTGGCGGCGCTCGAGGAGCCGCTCGACCTGCTCGTGAACAACGCCGCCCTCGCGCACTACGCGCCGTTCGGGGAGCTCGACCCCGCCAGGGCGCAGGAGCTCGTGCAGCTGAACGTGCTCGCGCCGGTGCTGCTGACGCGGGCGGTGCTCCCGGGAATGGTCGAGCGCGGGTCGGGCGCCGTCGTCAACGTCGCCTCGCTGCTCGCCTGGAGCGGCGAGTGGGAGGCGCCGCACCTGCCGAGACGGGCGGTGTACGCGGCGACGAAGTCGTTCCTCGTCACGTTCACCCAGGTGCTGGCGGCCGAGCTCGCCGGGAGCGGCGTGCGCGTGCAGGTGCTGTGCCCCGGCGTCGTGCGCACCGAGTTCCACACCCGGCAGGGGATGGACATGGCCGGCCGCACGCGCATGGAGCCGCAGGACGTGGTGGCGGCGAGCCTCGCCGACCTCGAGCGGGGCGCCGTCGTCTCGGTGCCGGGCCTCGAGGACGAGGCGGCGCTCACGGCGATCGCTACGGCGCAGGCAGCGCTCGCGGGCTCGACGGGAGCGGTCGGCCTCGCCGCGCGCTACGCGAGCGGGTAGCCGTCGCTACGGCACGACGACGGCGGCGGGCTCGACCGCGACCGGAGGCGCGCCGCGGACGACCTCGGCGGCCTCGCGGGCGTGCAGGAGGGTCGTCCGCACGATCAGCTTCGTGCGCGCGTAGTTGTCGAGCATCGTCGGGACCGGCGCGACGGCATGGCCGACCGCGTACCCGGCGGCGTTGAGGCCGATCTGACGGTAGGACGCGAGCGTCAGGAGCGGGGCCATCCCGAACAGCTCCAGGTTGTCGAGCGGCTCCAGGTCCGCGCGGTGGATCAGCGCGGTTCCCTTCGACTGGAGCCCGACCGCGACGCGCGAGCCGGCGAGGCACGCGCCGTCGTGGCCGATGAACGCGACGTCCGCCGAGCGGCGAACGCGAACGACGCGCGGCGCCGCCCCGCCCTCACGGATCCCGTCGACGACCGCGGCGAGCACGTCGGCGTGGCCGAGGCCGTTGATCGTCTCGCCGAGCGCGCCGCCGAACGCGGGGCCGACCGCCACGACGACGTCGGCCGGGTCGTCGCTCGCGCGCGCCTCGCCGAGCTCTCGCAGGAGCGGCTCCGCCTGCGCGGCGGCGCCGAGGAGCCGCGCGTCGACGGCATGCGGCAGGCGCCGGAGGCGCTCCCAGCGCTCCCCTTCCAGCCGGTACCCGGTCCCGGGGCCGCGGTAGTCGTTCGGCGAGTTCACCGCCGACAGGACGGTGCCGTCGGCGGCGATCACGGCGGCGGTCTGCAGGTAGTCCGCAGCGACGCGCTGCCGCTGCATGTCGAAGATCGCCTCCGCCACGTCGCCGAACCCGCGCCGCGCCAGGACGCGCGCGACGTCGAGGCCGCTGATCCCCTCGGCGAGCACGCGGTCGCCCGCGAGCACGTCGGCGGCGCGGTCGCGGTCGGGGAGGTCGCGGGAGTCGAGGCACGTCGCCGCGAGCGCGACCTCCTCGTCGGTGACGGGCGGGAACCCGAGCTCCTCGAACACGGCCTGCACCGCGCGCGCGCCGCGCCGCCGGACCGCGAGCGCGTCGTCCTCCGACAGCGGCTCGATCCCGGCGTCGACCTGCCAGTCGCGCTGCATCGTCAGCCACTCGTCGAAGTCCTGCGAGTCGTAGTTGCCGCCGCCGAACATGTTGTCGTAGCGGGGCATCGTCGAGTAGCCGGACGTGACGAAGTCCGTCCCCGGCAGGAACTGCCCCATCAGCTTCGCCGTCTTCCGGATGTCCGAGTGGCTCGCGATCGCGTCGTTGCCCGACGCCACCTCCAGGTCGAGCCAGGCCGCGAGCACATTCTCGGCGAGCACCTCGCGCGTGCCGCCCGGCAGTGACAGCGCGAGCGCGATGCACGAGATCGACCCGTTCTGCACGCCCTGCGAGCCCGCGGCGCGGACGACCGCGAGGCACCGCGCCTCGAGGTAGAGGAGCGACTTGCCCTCGGACTCGCCCATCAGCGCCTCGGACCCGCCGCCCGAGGTGAAGCGGACCTTCACGCCGCGGGACGCGTACGCCGAGGCGAGGAACGCCTTCGACCACG
Source organism: Gaiellaceae bacterium (assembly GCA_036403195.1). Taxonomy (GTDB): domain Bacteria; phylum Actinomycetota; class Thermoleophilia; order Gaiellales; family Gaiellaceae; genus PALSA-600. Next base: position 71,637 of record DASWRL010000055.1, on the reverse strand, counting down.
GCGTGTCGTCGCCGTCGACGAAGACCGCCTCCGTGCCGTACACCGACAGCGGCTCGGCGTACGTCACGAGGCCCTGGATCGCAAGGCGGAGGTTCAGGCGCTCCTCGACGGCGCACTGCGTCATCACGCCGGGCCGCCCGGTCTGCCCGCCGACGAGGATCGCGAGCGCGTTCAGCGGGGCGTAGCGGGAGACGCCCACGGTGGTCTCGAGCTCGGCGAACCCGCGTGCCGCCGCCTCGGCGGCGTCGGCGGCGAGGAGCGCGGGGTTCTCCTTGAGGTTCGTCACGTGCGCCTGGTTCGCCGGCGCGTGGCGCGCGCGCAGCTTCTTCAGCGCGAACATCAGCTCGACGGGGTCGAGCATCGCGACGACGCGCGCGAGCCGGCCGGGCGAGAGGCCGCGCGACAGGCGGACGAGGTCGGAGCGCGGGACGCTCACGTCGACGAGCCGCCGCGCGATCTCGAGATCGCCGAGCGCCGCCGCCTCGCGCGCCGCGTCCGCGTCGATCCCGTTGCGCGCGACGAAGTGGTCGAGCACGTCCCAGCTCTCCTCGCGGCGGCCGTCGAGCTCGACGACACGCCCATCGTCGAGGACGAGCGACGGCTCGGGGTCGTTCGGGCCGTCGAACGCGACGAGGCCGAGCTCGGCGAGCGGCTCGATCAGCACCTCGCGCCGGAGCCCGCTCCCGGCACGGTCGCCGAACCGCCGCGACCGCGCGGGATCAGGCAAGGAGCCCTCGCTCGGAGTACACCTCTGCCGCCTCGCGCACGAACGCCGCCGTCGCCGAGGCCCCGGCGGCGTCGAGCCGCCGCGCCCATCCCTCGAGCTCGTCGGCGGTCGACCGGCGCGGGCGGAGCGCGGTGTAGATCTCGAGCACGACGTCCTGCGGCACCGCCGCGAGCTCGGCGGCGCGGCGCAGGTTCGCCGCGAGGGGCGCGCGGCCCGCCGCCTCCGCGACGTCCGCCTGCAGCCGCAGCGTCTCCGGCGTCGCGCGCAGCTCGTCGCGCGTCACCCGCTCGTCCGCGAGCGTGAGCTCGTCGACGCGGAGGCCGCCGGGCGTGCGGACGTCGCCGCCGGCGCCGAGCGGGTACCGGCGGGCGGCGTCCTCGGCCATGCGCGAGACCGTATAGAAATGAGGCATGGCCAACCACTACGGGTTCGAGGGGAGAGTCGCGCTCGTCACGGGCGGCGCGAGCGGCATCGGCGCAGCCGCCGCGGAGCGGCTGCGGGCAGGCGGCGCCGACGTGCACGTGTTCGACCTGGAGAACGGGCAGGACGTCCGCGACCCCGCGGCCCTGCGCGCCGCCGTCGACGCGCTCCCGCGGCTCGACGTGCTCGTGTGCGCCGCCGGCGTCGGAGGCGACTCCCTGCACACCGAGGAGATCACCGACGACGAATGGCGGCGCGTGCACGCGATCAACCTCGACGGCGTCTTCTACGCGAACCGCGCCGCGCTGCCGAAGATGAAGGAGAACGCATACGGCCGGATCGTGAACGTCGCGTCGATCGCCGGCAAGGAGGGGAACCCGATGGCGGGTCCCTACTCGTCGTCCAAGGCGGCGGTGATCGGCCTGACGAAGGCGATCGGCAAGGACGTCGCCGGAAGCGGCGTGCTCGTCAACTGCATCGCGCCGGCGGTGATCGACACGCCGATCCTCGGCCAGATCTCCGACGAGCACGTTGCCTACATGACCTCCCGGATCCCGCTGGCGAGGATGGGGAAGCCGGCCGAGGTCGCGGCGCTGATCTGCTGGCTCGCGAGCGACGAGATGACGTTCTCGACCGGCGCGTGCTTCGACATCTCGGGCGGCCGGGCCACCTATTGACCCGCGTCGCGCGCGTGCGGCACGGCGGCGAGACCCGCGCGGCGCGGCTGCGCGACGACGGCACCGCCGAGGTGCTCGACCACGACGACCCGCTGGAGGCGCTGGCCGGCCACGGCACCGTGACGGCGACGGCGCCGCTCGAGGAGCTCGAGCTGCTCGCGCCCGTCGAGGCCCCCGAGATCTGGTGCGCCGGCGTCACCTACGAGCGCAGCAGGGACGCGCGGCTGGAGGAGGCCGCGACCGACGCCCGTGACGTGTACGCGCTCGTCTACGACGCCGACCGGCCCGAGCTCTTCCTGAAGGACGCGGCGATGCGCCGGACGGTCGGCCCCGGCGGCACCATCCGCACCCGGGCGGACGCGCGCTGGAACGTGCCCGAGCCGGAGCTCGGCGTCGTCATCGGCCACGGCGGCGAGCCCGTCGCGGTGACGGCCGGGAACGACGTGTCGAGCCGCGACATCGAGGGCGCGAACCCGCTCTACATCCCGCAGGCGAAGATCTTCGCCGGCGGGTGCGCGATCGGGCCGGTGCTGGTCGTCCCGGACGACTGGGAGGCGGCGTGGACGATCCGCCTCCGCATCGAGGACGGCGGCGGCCGCGAGCTGTTCGACGGCGCGACGTCGACCGCCAAGATGCGCCGGACGCCGCGCGAGCTCGTCGAGTGGGTGGTCCGCGACAATCCCGTGCCTGCGGGCTCGGTGCTCCTCACGGGGACCGGGCTCGTGCCGGAGGACGACTACACCCTGCTGCCGGGCCATCGCGTCGAGATCACGATCGACGGCATCGGCACGCTCGTGAACACCGTGGGAGGAGAGGGATGAGCGGACGGAACTACATCGCCGGCGACTGGGCCGAGGCGCACGGCGGCGACACGTACGAGAAGACGAACCCCTGGCGGCCGTCCGAGGCCGTCGGGTCCTTCGCGTCGTCGGGGGAGGCGGACGTCGACGCCGCCGTCGAGGCGGCGCACGCCGCGTTCCCGGCCTGGTCGCGGCTCCCGCTCGCCGCGCGCGGCGCGTACCTGGTCGCGGCGGCGGCATCGCTCGAGCGGCGCGCCGACGACGTGGCCCGCGACATGTCGCGGGAGATGGGGAAGCCGCTGCGCGAGGCGCGAGGCGAGACGCTCCGCGCCGCGCAGATCCTGCGCTACTCCGCGTCGGAGGCGTTCCGCCCCGTCGGGGAGCACTTCGAGCAGGCGCTCAACGGCCGCCAGGTGTCGACACGGCGCCGCCCGGTCGGCGTCGTCGGGCTGATCACCCCGTGGAACTTCCCGATCGCGATCCCCGTCTGGAAGCTCGCGCCCGCGCTCATGTACGGGAACACCGTCGTCCTCAAGCTCGCGTACGAGGCGCCGCGCACGGGGCTGCACGTCGCGGAGGCGTTCGCCGAGGCCGGGCTGCCCGCCGGCGTCCTGAACGTCCTGACCGGCCGCGGCTCGTCGGCGGGCGCCGCGCTCGTGCGCGACCCGCGCGTGCGGGCGATCTCGTTCACCGGGTCGGTGCCGACGGGCCACGGCGTGCGCGACGAGGCGACGCGGGCGGGGAAGCGCGTCCAGCTCGAGCTCGGCGGGCACAACCCGCTGATCGTGATGGACGACGCCGACCTGGCCCGCGCTGCCGAGGCGGCCTACGCCGGCGCCTTCTGGTCGGCCGGGCAGAAGTGCACGGCGACGCGACGCATCTACGTGCAGGACGCCGTCTACGACGCGTTCCGCGACGCGTTCCTCGGGCGGATCGAGCGCGGCCGCGTCGGCGACCCGCTTGACGTCGAGACCGAGGTCGGGCCGATCGTGAACCGCTCCCAGTTCGACGAGATCGTGGCCGCGATCGAGCGCGGCCGGAACGACGGCGGCGAGGTCGTCACGGGCGGCGAGCGGGCGCACGAGGAGGCGTACCTGCTGCCGCCGACCGTCTTCGAGGGCGTGCGCGACGACGCGTTCCTGTCGTGCGAGGAGGTGTTCGGGCCGGTGACGAGCCTCTACCGCTTCGGCGACCTTGACGAGGCGCTCGCGCGCGCGAACGCGGTCCCGTTCGGCCTCTCGGCGTCGATCTTCACGGCGAGCCTCGCGACCGCGACCCGGTTCCAGGACGAGGCGCAGGCCGGCCTGCTGCACGTGAACTCGCAGACGGCGGGCGCCGACGTGCACGTGCCGTTCGGCGGGATCAAGCAGAGCGGGTTCGGCCCGCACGAGCAGGGCCGCGCCGCGATCGAGTTCTACACCGAGGTCGTCACGATCTACGTCGACCCCTGACGCTCGAGCGCGAGGGCCGACGAGCGGAGCCGCTCCGGGCTGAACGACGCGTCGACGAGGAGGAGCGCCGCCGCCGCGCCGACGAGCGTCCAGAGGACGGCGGTGAAGCCGCCGGTGAGGTCGCGGATCGCGCCAAGGAGGAGGGGCGACGTCGCCGAGAGCGTGTAGCCGACGCCGAGCATCATCCCGGCCAGCGAGGCGACCTCGGCGGGGCGCGTGGTCGCGTCCAGGGGAAGGGTCATCGTGAGCGGGAAGAGCGGGCCGATCGCGATCCCGAGGACGACCGCCCACAGCCAGCCCGCCGACGGCACCGTCACGACGCCGACGAGCGCGACGAGCTGCAGGGCGGCGGCCGCCGCGAGCCACATGCGCCGCTGCCCGCGATGGTCGGCGGCCCACGCGACGGCGAAGCCGACGGGGATGGTGAGCGTGTTCAGGATCGCGAGCAGCGCGCCGGCGGAGCTCTCGCTCCAGCCGCGCTCGACGTACGCGTCGGGGAGCCACGAGTTGAGGCCGTAGAACACGGACGACATGAAGAAGAACGCCGCGACGAGCCGCCACGCGAGCGGGCTGCGGAACGGCAGCCGGAGCGGGCGCGTGTCGACGCGGACGTGGACGGGCTCCGTCCGGGTGAGCACGAGCCACAGCGCGCCGAGCGCCACGCTCCCACCCGCGAAGACGAGGAGCGGCGTCCGCCACCCGTTGCCGAGGTGTGCCAGCGGGACGGCAGCGGCGGCCGCGACCGCCGAGCCGACGGTCATGCCGGCGGTGTAGACGCCGGTGGCGAAGCCCGGCCGGTCGGCGAACCGCTCCTTGACCGCGACCGGCAGCATGGCGCCGGCGAGCCCCATCCCGATCCCGACCGGGACGGTCAGCAGGACGACACCGGCGGCGCCGGGGACGACGGCCCGCGCCACGCCGAACGCGCCGATCGCGAGGACGGCCGCGGCGACCGCCAGCCGTGACCCGGCGCGCGCGACGAGGTACGGCGCGGGCGGGGCGAAGAGCCCCATGCACAGGACTGGGATCGTGCCGAGCAGCCCCGCGACGGCGTGGCTGACGCCGAGGTCGTCCTTGATCGCCGGGAGCAGCGGCCCGACGCCGACGAGCTGCGGGCGAAGCGTCAGCGCCGCGAGGAACAGCGCGGCGAGCAGCGGGCCCCGCCGCACGCGGCGTCAGACGACCGTCTCGAAGAACGTCCGCTCGCGCGACTCCAGCAGGTCCCACAGCTGGCCGACGGCGAGCCGCTGGAAGTGGTCGCTCGCCCCGTGCGCCTCGAACGCCGCCTTGTCGCGGTACTGCTCGTAGAAGAGGAAGGAACCGGCGTCCTCCGGGTCGCGGCACGGCACGTAGGCCTCGCATCCCGACTCCTGTCGCGTCGCCTCGGCGAGCTCGCGCATCAGCTCCACGGCGCGCTCCTCCTCGCCCTCCTTCACCTTCATGCGCACGACCAGTACGAACGACATGTCGCGTGTCCTCCTTCCTCGGTGGGTGGATCAGGCCGCGGTGACGGGGTTCGTGATCGAGCCGACGCCGTCGACCTCGATCGTGATCTCGTCGCCCGGCTTCAGCCAGACGGGCGGATCGCGGAACGCGCCGACACCCGCGGGGGTGCCGGTGATGATCAGGTCGCCGGGCTCGAGCGTGATCGCCTGCGACACGAACGAGACGATCTCCGCGACCCCGAAGATCATGTTCGCCGTCGTCGAGTCCTGCATCACCTCACCGTTCAGGATCGCCCGGATCGCGAGCGCCTGCGGGTCCGGCACGGCCGACGCCGGGACGAGCTCCGAGACGGGCAGGAACGAGTCGAGCGACTTGCCCCGCACCCACTGGCCGTCGGCGAACTGCAGGTCGCGGCCGGAGACGTCGTTCGCGACGACGTAGCCCTCGACGTGCCCGAGCGCATCGGCCGCGTCGACGCGCGAGGCCCGGCTGCCGATCACGACGCCGAGCTCGGCCTCGTAGTCCACCTTCTGGCTGATCGGCGGGATCCTGATCGGGTCGCCCGACCCGATCAGCGTGTTCGGCCACTTCGCGAACAGGAGCGGCCGCTCCGGCAGGTCGACTCCCTGCTCCTCGGCGTGGTCGCGGTAGTTGAGGCCGACGCAGACGATCTTCTGGGGGAGGGCGATCACGGCCTCGACCCTACACGGTCGGCGACGACGATCACGACGAGGCGGCGTGGCCCGTGGACGCCCTCGACCCGGTCGAGCTCGATGTCCGACGTGGCGGACGGGCCCGAGACGAACGTCACCGGCCGGCGCTCGTCGCGCACGACGCGAGCGACCGCCTCGATGGCCTCCGGGACCGTCTCGACGACGCTGTGCTCGCTCACGACGACCACGTGCAGGTCGGGCACGAGCGTGAGCGCGCGGCGGCCCTCGTCGGGCGCCGAGGTGAGGACGACGGTGCCGGTCTCGGCGATCGCGACCGTGCAGCCGGTGAGGACGCCGTCGAGGCGGTCGAGCTCGGGCGCCGTGAGCGCCTCGTCGCGCACCCGCGTCAGGACCGGAGGGACCCACGCGTCCGGCACGCCGTCGGGGACGCAGAGCCGGAGCCCCGCCGCGACGGCCGCGACCGCGTCCGCGACGCCGCCGGCCCCTACCCGAACGACGCGCGCGCGGTAGTCCTCCACCCGCTCGCAGAAGAGCGCGACGCGCTCGGCGGGGGAGCGGCCGCCCGTGCGCCGGTACTCCCGCGGCACCGGCGCCACGATCCCGCCCGCGCCGAGCGACGCGCGAACGCGGGCGAGCATCGCCTCGCGCCCCGTCAGCGCGAACGCCACCATTCGCGGAACGACTGCGGCGCGAGCGGCCGGAGGTCGCGCGAGCGCGTCCACGCCCGGAGCGGCCCGGGCAGCGACCGGATGCGCCCGCCGCGGACGAGCGGACGCTGCGCGAGGCGACCGGCCCGCTCGGCGAGCGCGAAGAGCCGCGGCCGCCCGAAGACGCGGCCGGCGAGACCGAAGGCGAGCCGCTCCGCCGGCCGGCGCGTCGCCTCGACGGCGCGGGCGCGCAGGTGGACGAGGATGCCCGGGATGTCGATCCGCACCGGGCACACGTCGGCGCACGCGCCGCAGAGGCTCGAGGCGAACGGCAGCGACGGCGCCCGCTCGATGCCGAGGAGCTGAGGCGTCAGGATCGCGCCGATCGGGCCCGGGTAGACCGAGCCGTAGGCGTGGCCGCCGGTGCGCGAGTAGACCGGGCAGACGTTGAGGCAGGCGCTGCAGCGGATGCACCGGAGCGCCTCGCGCCCGTACGCGTCGGCGAGGACGCGCGTCCGGCCGTTGTCGAGCAGCACGACGTGGAGCTCGCGCGGCCCGTCGCCCGGGTGGACGCCGGTCCACAGCGACGTGTACGGGTTCATGCGCTCGCCCGTCGACGAGCGCGGGAGCAGCTGCAGGAAGACCTCGAGGTCGGCCAGCGTCGGGACGAGCTTCTCGATCCCGACGACGGAGACGAGCACCTCGGGGAGCGTCGTGCACATCCGCCCGTTCCCCTCGGACTCGACGACGCAGATCGTCCCGGTCTCGGCGACGGCGAAGTTGGCGCCGCTGACGCCGACCCGCGCGCCGAGGAAGCGCTCGCGCAGGAACACGCGCGAAGCCTCGGCGAGCGCGGCCGGATCGTCGGACGTCAGCCCGGGCGCGATCGTGCGCGCGAACAGGTCGCGGATCTCGCGACGGTTGCGGTGGATCGCGGGCACGAGGATGTGCGACGGCCAGTCGCCGTCGAGCTGGAGGATGAGCTCGGCGAAGTCCGTCTCGAGCGCCTCGATCCCCGCTGCGGCGAGCGCCTCGTTCAGCCGGATCTCGTCCGTCGTCAGCGACTTCATCTTCACGACGCCGCCGGCGCCGTGACGGCGTGCGACCTCGACGACGGCCGAGTTCGCCTCGGCGGCGTCCGCGGCCCAGTGCACCTCCCCGCCCGCCGCCTCGACCGCGTCGGCGAACTGCTCCAGGTAGCGGTCGAGGTGGGCGAGCACCTCGTCCTTGATGGCGGCCCCCGCCCGCCGGAGCTCCTCCCAGTCGGCGACCTCCTCGACGACGAGGGCCCGCTTCGCGCGGATCGTGTCGGTGGCGTTGCGCAGGTTCGCGCGCAGCTGCGTGTTCGCGAGCTCCTCGTGCGCCGCCTCCGCGAAGCTCCGGATCGCCGTCACGGGCCGGCCCGCGACGCGAGGATCTCCGCGAGGTGCATCGTCCGCACGGCCGAGCCGCGGCGCTCGAGGCGGCCGCCGATCTGCAGCAGGCACGACCCGTCGAGCGCGGTGCAGACCTCCGCCCCGGTCGACTCGATCGCCGCGCACTTGTCGTCGGCCATCGCCGTCGACGTCTCGGCGTTCTTGACCGCGAACGTCCCGCCGAACCCGCAGCACTCGTCGGAGCGTGGCAGGTCGACGAGCTCGAGCCCGCGCACCGCGCGCAGGAGCCGGAGCGGCGCGTCGCCGACCCTCGTCATGCGCAGCGAGTGACACGTCGAGTGGTAGGCGACGCGGTGCGGGAACGACGCGCCGACGTCCTCGACACCGAGGCGGCCGACGAGCAGCTCGGACAGCTCGTGGACGTTCGCGATCCCGAACGCCTCGCGCAGCGTCCCGACGCACGACGACGACGGCGCGACGACGGCCTCGAACGAGCCGAACGTGCGCTCGAACCGCCGCGCGAGCCGGCGCCCCTCCCGCTCGTAGCCGCTGTTCAGGTGCATCTGCCCGCAGCACGTCTGCTCCGCCGGGAACACGACCTCGTGGCCGAGGCGCTCGAGCACCTCGACGGTCGCGCGGCCGACATCCGGCAGCACGGCGTCGCCGACACAGGTGACGAAGAGGGCGACCCGCACGGCCCCCAACGGTAACGTCGCGGCATGGAAGACGTGGCCCGTCCCCGCGTGCACGTCACCGGCGCCGTCCCGCACGAGATCGCGGAGGCGCTCGCCGCGTCGTTCGAGGTCGCGCCCACCCCCGCCGGCGTGGACGGGATCCTGTCGCTCCTGACGACGCGCGTCGACGCGCCGTTCCTCGACGGTGCCGGGCCGGGCCTCCGCGTCGTCGCGAACTACGCGGTCGGGGTCGACAACATCGACCTGGAGGAGGTGCGGCGCCGCGGGATCGTCGTCGCGAACACCCCCGACGTGCTCACGGACGCGACGGCGGAGCTCGCGATCGCCGCAGCGCTCGCGCTCCTCCGGCGCGTCGCCGAGGGGGACCGGTTCGTGCGCGCCCGGCAGCCGTGGTCGTTCAGCCTCGAGTTCATGCTCGGCCGCAGCCTCAGGGGCGCGCGGTTCCTGGTGGTCGGGCCCGGCAGGATCGGGCGCGCCACCGGGAAGCTCGCGGAAGCGCTCGGCGCCGTCGTCTCGTACGCCGGGAGCGGCGACGACCTGCATGCGCGCCTCGCGGAGGCGGACGTCGTGAGCCTGCACGTCCCGCTCCGGCCGGCCACGCGCCACCTGATCGACGCGGCCGCGCTCGCGGCGATGCGGCCCGAGGCGGTGCTCGTGAACACGGCCCGCGGGGCGGTCGTCGACGAGGCGGCGCTCGTCGAGGCGCTGCGCACCGGCAGGCTCGCCGGCGCCGCGCTCGACGTCTACGAGCGCGAGCCCGAGGTGCCCGACGCGCTGCTCGGGCTCGAGAACGTCGTCCTCACGCCCCACCTCGGCAGCGCGACCCGCGACACGCGCATCCGGATGGGGATGCTCGCGGTGTCGGCGCTGCGGGACGTGCTCGTCGAGGGCCGCGAGCCTCCGAACCGGGTCTAGCGGCGGCGCAGCGACGCGTCGGCGAGCGCGGGCGGCGTGAACCCCGCGTCGGCGAGGCTGAAGTTCGTGCCGGGAGGGACGATCTCGTCGATCCGGTCGAGGAGCGCGGCGTCGAGCCGGACGTCGACCGCGCCGAGCTGGCTCTCGAGCTGCTCCATGGTGCGCGGCCCAATGATCGCCGCGCTCACCGCGGGGTGGCCGAGGACGAACGCGAGCGCGAGATGGACGAGGGTCATCCCGGCCTCCTCCGCGAGCCGCGCGAGGGCGTCGGCGGCCTCGAGCTTGCGCTGGTTCGCGGGCAGCGAGAGGTCGTAGCGCGCGGGCAGCCGGTCCGCCCGCGTGCTCCGGGGCGGCTCCTGCCCCTTTCGCCAGCGGCCGCTCAACCAGCCCCCGGCGAGCGGGCTCCACGGGATCACGCCCATGCCGTACTCCTGGCAGGTCGGCAGGACCTCCGCCTCGACCCCGCGGACGAGCAGCGAGTACGGAGGCTGCTCGCACACGAATCGCTCGCGGCCGCGCCGCTCGGCCGCCCACTGCGCTCGCACGATCTGTCCGGGCGGATACGTCGACGAGCCGAGGTACCGCACCTTGCCGGCGCGGACGAGGTCGGTGAGCGCGGCGAGCGTCTCGTCGTGGCCGGTCCACGGGTCCCAGCGGTGAACCTGGTAGAGGTCGATCCACTCGGTGCCGAGGCGCCGGAGGCTCGCCTCGCACTCGCGGATGATCCAGCGGCGCGAGTTGCCGCGCTCGTTTCGGTCGTCGCCCATCGCGCCGTGCACCTTCGTGGCGAGCACGACCGAGTCGCGTCTGCCCTTCAGCGCCTTGCCGACGATCTCCTCGGACTCGCCGCGCGAGTAGACGTCGGCCGTGTCGATGAAGTTGACGCCGGCGTCGAGCGCCCGGTCGACGACCCGCAGCGAATCCTCGTGATCCGGGTTTCCCCAGGCGCCGAACATCATCGCCCCGAGGCACAGGGCGCTGACCTCGACGCCCGTCTGCCCGAGCATGCGGTACTCCACGCGGGGACACTACGCGACGCCGCCCTCGCGGCACGCCGCTCGAGCTCAGCCGCCGAACGTCGCCGCGAGCGTCGGATGTGCGCTCCGGTAGGCGGCGAAGAGGCGCTCCGCCGCGCCGTACGACGCGACGAGCGGGTGCTGCGCGAGCGCCCAGACCGCGAGCGCCGCCGAGCCCGTGCGCGCGGCCTCGACCGTCGTCCGCTCGACCGACTTCACCGTCTCGATCAGCGCGCGTGCGTGCAGCGGCACGTCCCCGACGGCGACGGGCTGCGCGCCGCTCCGCGTGACGAGGCACGGCACCTCCACCACGTCGTCGGCAGCGAGGAACGGAAGCGCGCCGCGGTTCCGGACGTTCAGCGTCGCGTACCCGGGTCCTCCCCCCTCGAGCAGCGCGACGACGTCCGCCGCGACTCCGGCATACCCTCCGGTGCCTCCCGTCTCGAGCGTCCGGGTCGGCGGCCCGCCGACGGCGGAGCGGACGTCCATGCCGTAGGTCTCCTCACGCTCGGCCGCCGCGCCGCGCCACACGGCGAGGGCGTCGTCGTCGCCCGCGGTCTCCGCCGCGTAGAAGCGTGCCTGCTGCTCCGCGAGGAAGGAGCCGCGCGTCGCGCCGGTGCGCCTGAGGCCCTCGACCACCTCCGAATGGCGGTAGTAGTAGACGAGGTACTCCATCGGGATCATCCCGAGCGTGCGCAGGAGCTCGCTGCCGAACGCCTCCGCCTCGTCGAGCGTCCCGAGCGCGGCGTCGTCGGCGAGCAGCCCCGGGAGCTCGTCACCGGCGGGGCCGACCACGCGCCGCAGCCATCCGAGGTGGTTCAGGCCGAAGTAGTCGAACCAGAGATCCTCGGAGTCCGCGTCGAGCGCACGTGCGACCCGGAGGTAGAGGTCAGGCGGCCCGTCGCAGATCCCGATCACGCGGTCGCCGAGGATCTCGACGAGCGCCTGCGTGATGAGCCCCGCCGGATTCGTGAAGTTGAGGAGCCGCGCGTGCGGCGCGGCGCGGCCGGCGACGGCCTCTGCGACGGCGCTCATCACCGGGATCGTCCGCAGCGCGTACGCGATGCCCGCGGGGCCCGTCGTCTCCTGCCCCACGGAGTCCTCCCCGAGGGCGATCGCCTCGTCGGTCGCGCGCGCCTCGGCGCCGCCGACCCGGATCGCCGCGAAGACGTAGTCGGCTCCCTCGACCGCGTCCTCGAGGCTCGTGGAGAGCCGGAAGTCGACGTCCCACCCGCGCTCGCGGCGCAGCGCCCGGAGCACGCGGCCCATCAGCTCGAGGCGGTCCGGGGCGAGGTCGTGGAAGACGACGTCGTCGACCGAGACGCCGCGGCTCGCGAGCGACGCGATCGCCTCGAGCATGTGCGGGGCGCGGAACCCGCCGCCGCCGATCACCGCGAGCTTCACGCCGGCGAGCCTACCTGGCGAAGCTCGCGTCGATTCCTTACCACGTCGCAACGGTGGCGTAATACGGGGGGCGCCGCCGACAGGCGACCCTGGGGGTGTGCGGGACACCTCGCGCCGGACGATCCTCTCCCCCGTCCGCGGCAGCTGAGCTCCCGTCCCGGCCCTCTTCCGCTCCGTCTACCCCGGCGGGAGAGGCCGTGCCGCGCGCCGCTCAAGTCGGCCGCGCGGCGTGCCGATACCTGCGCCGCGGCATGGTGGACAGACGGTTCGAGCTCTACTGGCGGCGGGAGCGTCGCGCGCGGGAACGGGCGCGTGCCTCGCTGCCGAAGTCGTGGGTCGAGGACCCGCGGCCGGCGATGGCCGACGTGCGCGAGACGTTCGTCGAGGGCATGGTCGAGATGCGCCGCGAGCCGGTCGGCCCGACCCGCTCCTGAAGGCCGCTACGCGAACCGGACGGGTGGGAGCTCGAGGGCGGCTGCGCCCGGCTCCGTGAGGCACCACGCCCCGGGGCGCCCGCCGGCGACGCCCGGACGGTGCACGGCGAGCGGATGCCAGAACGTGACGAGGCCGCCGTGCGTCAGGTCGTCGAACTCGCGGCTGCGCGCGAGCGCGCCGAGTGCCGCCTCGTCGGCGCCGTGCAGGCCGATCGCCTGCAGGATCGCGCGGTGACGCGCGGACAGTGCGGCGTGGACTCCTCCCCCGAGATCCATGACCGAATCGAACTCCCGGCGGCTTCGGGCGGCACTGGCCGAACGGCTAGTTCGGCCCCCTCAAGCGACGGCGCCCCGGCGCCGATCCCTCTCCCATCGCGGCGTACTACCCCAACGGCTCCGGCGTCCACTTCTGCGACGACTGCTCGCGGTACTCCCTGAAGGAGGACTGGGTCGTCGACGACTTCGGCACGCACTTCTGGTACGAGCAGTGCCCGTGCTGCCGGGCGCTCCGCCTCTGCACCGCCGTCTACGCCGGACCGGGCGCGTGCGCCCGGCCGTTCGACGAGCCCGAGCGGTACCAGCCGAACTCGTTCGTGCCGCTCGCGCGCGACGAGGACCGTGTCGGCCGCGTCCTCCTCTTCCGTCCGCGGGACCCCGCGCGCGGCGGCTGACGCGGCGCGAACGCGGCGGATCGCGCCCCGCTCATCCGAACGAGCGATTGCCCCGCGGTTCGCGGCACCTCAATGTCAGCTGAGCCGGCCGCGTCGCCGGCTGCGGCATCGATGACCATCGTCCGAGCGAACAGCAGCCGAGCTGCCGAGCTCCTCCTTGCGCACCTGCGCGAGGCGAGCGACGTCGCGGTCGAGCCGTCGGGAGCGAGTGCCGTCCGCGTCAGCCTCCTCGGCTCGTACCGCGACGACGCGATGCGCCTCGAGCTGTACCTGCGGCTCCGCGCGTGGGAGGCGGCGCAGCGCGCAGCCGGCATCGAGGTTCACCTCGAGCTGACGGACGAGTAGCGCGCGAGGAGGTCTCCCGCCGCGCGGGCGCCGCTCCTGAGCGCTCCCTCCATCAACCCGTGCCACGGCCCGGCGGTGTGCTCGCCGGCGAACGCGAGCGGGCCAAGCGGGCGGGCGAGGGCCTCGTCGTCCATCGGCGAGGAGATCGTGCGAGCGGAGTACGCGCCCTCGGGCCACGTCGCGAGCTCGGGCTCCTCGCTCGTGAACGGCAGGTCGGGCCGGAGCCGCCGCACCTCCTCTGCGAACCGCGCCGGCCCGTCGGCGACCGCCAGGCGCTCGAGCGCCTCCGGCGTCCCTGCGAACGAGGAGGCGGCGGCGACGCCGGTCTCGGTCCACGTCCAGAACCTGCCGCGCACCGAGAGGGTTGCGCTCGGCGCGACGGGCTCGGCGAGCGGGAGGAACAGCTTCGCCGCGGCGCCGTAGCGCACGCCGGCGAGGGCACGATGCTTCCAGGCCGGGAGCGGCGGCTCGAAGCGGATGGCGAGCGTCGCGGTAGCCGGCGCGGCGAGCACGGCGACGTCGGCGTCGAGGCCGTCGACCCGGACGCCGTCCTCCCACCACTCGACCATCTCGACCTTCTCCCCGAGCCGCACGTCGAGCGGCGCCGCGAGCGCGTGTGCAATCGCGTCGTTGCCGCCGACGACCGAGTGGCTCGGGAAATCGCCGAACCCGGCGGCGCCGTCGGCGAGGATCGCCGCGGGCTGGTCGTCGAGCTCGTAGGCCGTCGAGACGGCGAGCCGCGCTCCGACCGCCTCCCGGAGCGGCGGCGCGAGCGCGGCGAGCGCGTCCGCGAGCGACCCGCCCGCCGGACGCAGCGAGGCGACCGCCGCCGCGACGTCCTCCCGCGCGACCGGGGCGCCGTCGCGCGGCTCGCGGTCGCCGTAGAGCGTCCCCTTCTCGCGGAGCGCGAGCCCGAGGCGGCCCGCGACGCGTGTGAGCGCCTCGTATCCCGGGAGGACGAACTCCGCCCCGCGCTCGACGACCGTGCCGCCCGGGAGCGGCGCCGACCAGACGCGCCCGCCCACGCGGTCGCGCGCCTCGAGCACGACGACCTCCGCTCCCGAGCGGGCGAGCTCGTCCGCCGCGGCGAGCCCGGCGAAGCCGGCCCCGACGACGACTGCGCTAGGCGCCGTCGCGCGCCGCCAGGTAGCGCTGGGTGAAGCGGTAGGGAAGCTCGTCCTTCTTCGCGAACACGCCGTGGTCGAATGCGCGCGAGCGGACGCCCTGCTGGACGCGCTCGCACACGACGTAGTCCTGGTGTGCGACGAGCTCCGAGAAGTCGACGACCTCGCTCGGGTCGAACGACGGGTCCTCCACGACCTCCGGCCGGAAGAGGTAGTCGGTGACGATCGTCGTGTGCTCCGCGCTCCGCGGCTGGAGGCGCGTCGCGACGACGACGGTGCCGGTGAGGTCGATGAACATGTTGGGCAGCACCGTGGCGCCGTACATCGAGCTCGCCGAGTGCTCGTCGAGGCCCGGCATCACGGGGATCGTGGTGGTGCCGCTCGCCGTGTACCCGACGCCGCCGCCGACGATCGACACGCCCCAGTCGGGGCGGTCGGGCTCGAACACCATGCCCTTGCCGAACGCCGGCGCGACCCGAGAGAGCTCGGGGTGGACGGTCGGGCAGTGCAGGCACTCGTTGTAATTCTCCACGAGCACCTTCCAGTTGGCCGCGACCTCGCTCAGGGTCCGGCGGGCGGTCCGCAGCTCGTCCATGCGCCACCGCTCGTACTGGAGCGGCTTGTCCGGGAGCTCCTCGAGCGCCTCGCGAAGCGTCGGCCCCGGCTCGCCGAGGTTCACGAACACGAACCCCTGCCAGACGTCGACCTGGACCGGCCACAGCCCGAGCGACGCACGGTCGATCTCGTCCCGGTCGACGAGCGGCGTGCCCACGAGCCGGCCGTCGTACGCGTAGCTCCAGGCGTGGTAGGGGCACTTGATCGCGCCCTTCGCGTGCCCGTGCGACTCGGGGTCGCAGAGCCGGGAGCCGCGGTGCCGGCACACGTTGTAGAACCCGCGGAGCTCGCCGTCCTTGCCGCGGACGACGACGACGCTCTCGCCGGCGACGTCGACCGTGACGAAGTCCCCCGGCTCGGGCGCCTCGTCGGCGCGCGCGGCGTACATCCACTCGCGGAAGAAGATGCGCTCCCGCTCGAGGTCGAACACCTCGGCTGCGTGGTAGTCGCGACCCGGCAGCGTCGTCCGGAACTCGCCCATCTCCGCCCGAAGCATATACGGCGTCTTGACACATCGTGCTACGTCGGTTTGCATTGTGCGAACGACGACCCCGGGGGGACGACCACATGCACCCGCGCGAGCGCAGGACCACCAGGCGCCAGTTCCTCTTCACCTCGGCCGGCTCGGTCGCTGCGTTGTCGGGCGCCGACGCGCTGCTGCGCGCCGCCGGCGCGTTCGCGGGCGGCCCGGTCGGGCCGGGCGGGATCCCGCTCGCACGGCGGAACCACCCGGTGACGCTCCCGCTCTACTCCGACAACGACCCGATCCCTGCGGGGAAGAGCACCGAGCGCGGGCCGCTCAACGTCTTCAACTGGTCGGACTACATCAACCCGGCCGTCGTGAAGGACTTCCAGAAGCAGTACGGCGTGAAGGTCAAGGTCACGACGTTCGCGAACGAGGAGGAGGCGCTCGCGAAGCTGACGTCGGGACAGGCGGGCTTCGACGTCTGGTTCGCGACCGTCGAGTACCTCTCGCGCGCGGTCGCCGGCAAGCTCATCCAGCCCGTGAACCACGCGTACCTGCCGAACCTGCGGAACGTCTGGCCGCAGCTGCAGAGCCCGTTCTACGACGTGCACTCGCGCTACTCGGTGCCGTACATGATCTACACGACCGGGATCGCCTGGCGCACCGACAAGGTGAAGAAGCCGCCGACCTCGTTCGCGAACGGGTACGACGTGTTCTGGCACGCGAAGCCGTACGCCGGCAAGGTGGCCATCCTCGACGACCAGCGCGAGGCGCTCGCGATGGCGCTCCTGCACCGAGGCGTCCACGACGTGAACACGGAGGACCCGAAGCTCGTCCAGGCGGCCGCGAACGACCTGAAGCAGCTGACGAAGACCGTGAACGTGAAGACGAACACGACGGACTACACGGACGTGCCGACCGGCGCGACGTGGCTGTCGCAGGCGTGGTCGGGCGACATCGCCGGCGCGATCAACTACATGCCGAAGGGCGTGCCGGTCACGCGCGTCGCCTACTGGCGCCCGGCGAAGAACGCCGTCGTCGGCAGCGACATGGTCACGATCCTGCGCGGCGCGAAGAACCCGGTGCTCGCCCACCACTTCCTGAACTTCCTGCTCGCGAACGACCACGCGCTGAAGAACTTCTCGTGGATGGGCTACATGCCCCCGCTCAGGACGATCAACCCCGACAAGGTCATCGCGCAGGGCTACATCCCGAAGAACCTCGCCTCGACGATCGTGCGCGAGAGCGACTTCGTGAACGGCGTGGCGCTGCTGCCGCTCACGACCCAGGGGCAGGCGACCTGGCAGAACGACTGGTCGGGCTTCAAGGCCGGCTGACCGGTTGACGCGGCGGTTCTTCTGGCCGAGCTTCGCGCTGCCGGGCGCGGCATGGCTCGTCCTCCTCTTCCTCGTGCCGACGTACGCGGTGCTCGCGGTCGCGTTCGGGAAGGTCGACCCGATCTTCTCGAACCCCGTGCCCGTCTGGGATCCGCTGCACTGGCAGGCCACGACGATGCGCGACGTGCTCCGCGACCTGCGCCCCGGCAGGCCGTTCTGGATCGTCTTCGTGCGGACGTTCGCGTACGTCGGCATCGCGCTCGCGGGCTGCCTCGCGATCGGGTACCCCGTCGCGTATTACCTGGCGCGTCACGCGCGGCGCACGAAGACGCTGCTGCTCGTCCTGCTCGTCGTCCCGTTCTGGGTCAGCTACCTGATGCGGATGCTCGCGTGGGTCGGGCTCCTCCTGCCCGACGGCCTCGTCAACCGGACGCTCGTCGACCTGGGCGTGCTGTCGCACCCGTACGGGTGGCTCGACGGGCGGTCGTCGTCGGTGATCCTCGCGCTGGTCTACGGGTACGTGCCGTACCTGATCCTGCCGCTGTACGCGACGCTCGACCGCATCGAGCGCCACGTGCTCGAGGCCGGCCGCGACCTCGGCGCGAGCCCCTTCGGCACGTTCCTGCACGTGACGCTCCCGCTCTCCCGGCACGGGATCCTCGCCGCGAGCGTCCTGATCGCGCTGCCGATGTTCGGCGACTACTACACGAACGACGTCATCTCGGGGTCGCCGCGGACGTCGATGATCGGCAACCAGATCAACCTCTACTTCCAGGGCGGGCCGCAGCGGACGGTCGGCGCCTCGCTCGTCGTCGTGCTCTCCGTCGTCCTCGCCGTGCTGATGTCCTACTACCTCTGGGTGACCGTGCGCGCGTCGCGGACGGGCGTCGACGGATGAGGCGCTTCCGGGACTGGTGGGCGAACCCGTGGGGCAAGCCGCGCGCGCTCGCCGCCGTCACGTGGCTCTACATGGTGTGGTCGGTCGCGCCCGTCGTGGTCGCGATCCTCTTCTCGTTCAACGACGGCCGCTCGCGCAGCGTCTGGCAGGGCTTCTCGCTCCGCTGGTACTGGCGCGACCCGAACCTGTCGGTGCTCCACGACCCGTCGATGCGCGGCGCGCTGGAGCAGAGCCTGAAGCTGGCGGGCTTCGACATGCTGGTCGCGGTCCCGCTCGGGGTGGGCCTCGCGCTCGGGCTCACGCGCTGGCGCGGGTTCGGCGCGCGTCCGGTCAACTTCCTGATGCTCTTCCCGCTCGTGACACCCGAGATCGTGATGGCGGTCTCGCTCCTGCTCGTCTTCGTGACGCTGTACAAGCTGCAGCTCGGAACGACGGCGCAGGTGCTCGGTCAGGTGACGTTCTCGATCTCGTACGTGGTGATCGTCGTGCGCAGCCGGCTCCTCTCGATCGGGAAGGAGTACGAGGAGGCCGCTCGCGACCTCGGCGCGTCGCCCGTCGGCGCGCTCCGGCTCGTGCTGCTGCCGCTCCTCGCGCCCGCGATCTTCGCGAGCCTGATGGTCGTGTTCGCGCTCTCGATCGACGACTTCGTCGTGACCGACTACCTCTCGTCGAACGAGTCGACGCAGACGGTGCCGATCAAGATCTACTCCAGCGTGCGCGGCACGACGACGCCCGCGCTGAACGCGCTCGCGACGGTGATGGTCGTCGCCACCCTCATAGCCGTCGGCGCCGCGGCGCTCGTGTACAAGCGGTTCAGCCGCTACCAGGCGGGGAAGGGCGGCGCGGTGAGCGAGCTCGCGGCGCTCGAGGTCTGACGTGGCGGGCGGCGCGATCGACCTGGTCGGGCTCCGCAAGTCGTTCTCCGACGTCGCGGCGGTCGACGGCATCGACGTCGCGATCGCCGGCGGCGAGTTCTTCTCGCTGCTCGGCCCGTCGGGCTGCGGCAAGACGACGACGCTCCGCCTGATCGCCGGCTTCGAGCGCCCGGACGACGGGAAGATCCTGCTCGACGGCGTCGACATGGCGGCGACGCCGCCGCACCGGCGGAAGGTCAACACCGTCTTCCAGAGCTACGCGCTGTTCCCCCACCTCGACGTGTTCGACAACGTCGCGTTCGGCCTGCGCCGCAGGCGCGTGCGACGCCCCGAGATCCGCGACCGCGTAACCCGCATCCTCGAGGCCGTGCGCCTCGGCGGGCTCGAGCACCGGCGGCCCGCGCAGCTCTCGGGCGGTCAGCAGCAGCGCGTCGCGCTCGCGCGCGCGCTCGTGCTCAACCCGTCGGTGCTGCTGCTCGACGAGCCGCTCGGCGCACTCGACGCGAAGCTGCGGAAGGCGCTCCAGCTCGAGCTGAAGTCGATCCAGGAGCAGTTCGGGATCACGTTCGTCTACGTCACGCACGACCAGGAGGAGGCGCTGACGATGTCGGACCGGATCGCGGTGATGTCGGACGGCCGCGTGGAGCAGGTCGCGACGCCGGCCGAGATGTACGAGGCGCCGCTCACGGCCTTCGTCGCCGACTTCCTCGGCGTGTCGAACCTGATGCCGGTGACGGTGGGCGGCGACGGCAGCGTCGAGCTCGGCGACTTCCGGCTGCGCGCCGCCGGCGCCGCTGCGGCCGGCGACTGCCGCGCCCTGATCCGCCCGGAGCGCATCCGCGTCGAGCCGTACGGGGCACCGGGCGAGAACCGCGTCCCCGGCATGGTCGAGCGAGTCGTGTACCTCGGGTCGTCGCAGCAGCTCGTCATCCGCCTCGCGACGGGCGACGTGGTGCACGCGTCGCTCGTGAACGACGGTGTCCCGCACGAGTTCGCGCAGGGGACGGCCGTGCTCGCGCACCTGCCGCCGGACGCGCTGCGCGTCCTGCCCGCGCCCGCGGGCTAGGCGATCGACGCAGCGACGAGTCGCGCGTCGAGGCCGACGGCGCCGCGCTCGCGGACGAGCAGCGGGTTCACCTCGAGCTCGGCGAGCTCCGGGTGCTCTGCGGCGAACCGCGAGAGCGCCGCGACGGCGTCCGCCGCGGCGGCGACGTCGAGCGGCGGCCGCCCGCGCGCGCCGAGGAGGAGCGGCGCACAGGCGAGCGACCGGATCATGGCCGCCGCGCGATCCGCGTCGACGGGCGCGAGTGCCGCTGCCGTGTCGCGGAAGAGCTCCGCGTGGATGCCGCCCGCGCCGACGACGACGACGGGGCCGAACCGCGCGTCCCACCGCGCACCCGCGAGGAGCTCCACGCCCGCGGCGGTGTCCTCCATCGCCTCCACCGAATACGTCTCTGCAGCGAGCGCGTCGGCGGCCGCCGCAACCGCGTCGGCGTCGCCGAGGCCGACGACGACCCCGCCGCCGTCCGACTTGTGAAGCGCGCCGAGCGCCTTCAGGACCACCGGGTACCCGAGCGCGCCGGCCGCGGCGACGGCGTCGTCGCGCGTCGCCGCGGTCCGCGCGGCGCCGAACGGCACCCCCGCCGCCGCGAGCGCGGCGCGCGCGTCGGCGTACCCCGTCGCGGCCACCGGCGCGGCCGGCGCGGGGACGCGCGGGAGCGGCTCGTGCAGCCGCCCTTCCTCGGCGGCGAGCGCGGCGAGCGCTGCGACCGCGGACTCGACGGCGCGGTAGACGGCGATCCCGGAACGGCGCAGGAGGCGCGCGGGCGGCGCGTCCCAGTACATCGTGTGGACTACGAGGGGCCGCCCCGTCGCGTGGGCTGCGGCCGCGAGCTCCGCCGCGACGGCCTCCTCGCGCTCGCGCAGCTCGTCCGACTGGCTCGAGTAGCCGCCGAAGTACGCCGTGAAGAGCACCGCGTCCACGTCGCCCGACTCGAGCAGCGTGCGGGTCGTGCGGGCGAAGCTGAAGGTGTCCTGCTCGCCGGCGCCCGCGAGGTCGACCGGGTTCGCGGTCGCGGCGGTCGGAGGGAGCGTCGCCCGGAGCGCCGCCTGCGTCGCCTCGCCCAGCACCGGCAGCTCGAGGCCGGTCGCGCCGAGGAGGTCGCTCGCGACCGCGCCGTACCCGCCGCCGTCGCCGACGACCGCGACGCGCCGGCCGCTCGGCCGCTCGCGCCCGAGGAGCGCCTGCAGGGCGTCGACGAGCTCGCGCGGCGTCTCGACGCGGTGGACGCCCGCGGCGCGGCAGGCCGCGTCGACGGCGGCGAGGTCGCTCGTGAGGGCGCCGGTGTGCGAGCGCGCGGCACGCCGGGCGGCGCCCGTCCGGCCGACCGTGAGCAGGACGACCGGCTTCCCCGCCGTCCGCGCGGCCTCGGCGAACGCGCGGCCGTCGCGGAAGTCCTCGCAGTAGACGCCGATCGCGCGCGTGCCGTCGTGCGCCGCGAGCGACCGGAGCACGTCGGTGACGTCGAGGTCCGCCTGGTTCCCGACGGACGCGAGGCGGGAGAACCCGAGCCCGAGGTCGGCCAGCAGGAGGCCCGTCTCGAGGGCGATGTTCCCGCTCTGCGACACGAGGCCGACGGGCCCCGGCGGGAGCGGGTTCGAGGCGAGATCGAGCTCCGCCGCCGCGTCGAAGACGCCGAGGCAGTTCGGGCCGAGCATCACCGCGCCGGCCTCCCGCACG
Organism: Gaiellaceae bacterium; assembly: GCA_036403195.1. Taxonomy (GTDB): domain Bacteria; phylum Actinomycetota; class Thermoleophilia; order Gaiellales; family Gaiellaceae; genus PALSA-600. Next base: position 49,884 of record DASWRL010000055.1, on the reverse strand, counting down.
CGCGCGACGATCGCCCGTTCCTGCTCGGCGCCCTCGGGGCCGAGCTCGCCGAGCCCCGCCGCGATCGCGACGAGCGCCCGGGCGCCGGCGGCGAGCGCCTCGTCGACCGCGCCGGCGAGCGCCGAGGCCGGGACGCTGAGGACGACGAGCTCCGGCGGCTCCGGCAGGTCCCGCAGCGAGCGGTGGATCGGCAGCCCGTGCACCTCGCCGCCGCTCCGGCCGACGAGGTGGACGGCGCGCCGGTGGGCTCCCTTCGCCGCGTCCCGGGCGAACCAGTAGCCCCACTTCTCGGGGTCGGTCGAGACGCCGACGATCGCGAGCGACCGCGGCTCGAAGAGCGGCCGGAGGTCGCGGCTCATCGCGCGCCGACGGCGCGGCCGGCTCCGGTCGGCGCCGGGAGCGCCGCGTGCGCGTCGCGCAGTCGCCCGGCGCGGTCGCGCACCGCGGCCGCGGCGGGGGCGACGCGACCCGTCGCGGCGTCGACGTGGAGGAGCATCTGCTCGGCGGTCGCGGCGGGCTCCGCCTCCCCCGCGCGACGCAGCACGTGGAACACGTGGAGGCGCTTGTCGTCCGCCGCCAGCACCTGCGTGTCGACCGCGAAGCCGTCGCCGGCGTGGAGCGGCCGGAGGTGACGGAGGTGCGTCTCGGCGGTGACGTAGCTCCCGACGGCGGGATCGACGCCGAGCGAACCGAGGAGCACGTCGGTCGCGTCGCCGAACGCCTGCAGGTAGCGGCTCTCGTGGACATGGCCGTTGTAGTCGACCCAGTCGGCGGGCACGCGGCGCTCGCCGCCACCGCCGCCGGCATGCCGGACGAGGTCGCGCTCCCAGTCGAGGAGCGTCGCGCCGGCGCCGGCGCCGACGCCTCGGAGCCCCTGCAGGATCGCGACGAGCGCGTCGTCGCGCTCGCGCTCGAGGTCGCGAGCCGAGCGGCCCGCGGCCTGCGCGTCCGACTGCGCGACGATCGTGTCGAGCAGCTCGTCCGTCAGCTCCGGCACGTCCGTGAGCTTCGTCCACGGCCACGCGAGGGCCGGCCCGAACTGCGCCATGAAGTGCCGCATCCCGGCCGTGCCGCCCGCGATCCGGTAGGTGAGGAACGTGCCCATGAAGGCCCAGCGGAGGCCCGCGCCGAACCGGATCGCGTCGTCGACCTCGCCGGCGGTCGCGACGCCGTCGTTGACGAGCCAGAGCGCCTCGCGCCAGAGCGCCTCCAGGAGGCGGTCGGCCACGAAGCCGTCGATCTCGGTGCGCACGTGGAGCACGCGCATCCCCACGGAGCGATAGGCCGCGGCCGCACGCTCGACGGTCTCCGGAGAGGTGGCGCGGCCGCCGCAGACCTCGACCAGCGGCAGCAGGTAGACGGGGTTGAAGGGGTGGCCGACGACGAGCCGCTCGGGCCGGGTCATCTCGCCCTGCAGCTCCGTCGGGAGGAGCCCCGAGGTCGACGAGCAGAGCACGGCTCCACGCGGGGCCGCCGCGTCCGCCGCGGCGAGGAGCCGCCGTTTCAGCGCGACCTGCTCGGGTGCGGACTCCTGCACGAGGTCGACGCCGTCGACCGCCTCCTCGACCGACGCGGCGAGCTCGACGCGCCCCTCGGGCGGGAGCGGCGCGAGCGTCAGGCGCGCGTACGCGCGGCGCGCGTTCGCGAGCACCTCCTCGACCGCCTCCGGCGTGCACGGGTCGGGGTCGAACACCCGCACGTCGACGCCGTTCAGGACGAACCGCGCCGCCCAGCCGGCTCCGATCACTCCGCCGCCGAGGAGGGCGACGGCCCGCGGGCGCTCAGACACGAACGCGCAGGCCGAGCTTCTCGCGCACCTCTGCCGGCCCGAGGACGCGCACGTTCATCGCCTCGAGGATCGCCACCGCGCGCTCGACGAGCTCGGCGTTCGTCGCGAGCCGGCCCCGCGAGAGGTACAGGTTGTCCTCGAGCCCGACGCGCACGTTCCCGCCGACGACCGGCGCGAGCGCGACGAACGGCAGCTGCATCCGCCCGATCGAGAAGGTGGAGAAGACCGCGTTCGGCGGCAGCCGGTTCACCATCGCGAGCAGCGTCCCCGCGTCGTCGGGTGCGCCGTACGGGATCCCCGTGCACAGCTGCACGAGCGGCGGGTCGTCGACGAGCCCCTCGGCGATCAGCTCGTGGACGAGCACGAGGTGGCCCGTGTCGAACACCTCGAGCTCCGGGCGCACGGCGAGCTCCTGCACGCGCGCCGCCATCGCACGCAGCATCGCCGGCGTGTTCACCATCACGTAGTCGCCGCCGGCCGCGAAGTTCATCGTCCCGCAGTCCAGCGTGCAGATCTCGGGCAGGAGCTCCTCGACGTGCGCGAGCCGCTCGGCGGCGCCGACCATGTCGGTCCCGTCGGCGTCCGGGGGGAGCGGGCTCGCCTCGCCACCGAGCACGAGGTCGCCCCCCATGCCGGCGGTCAGGTTGAGGACGACGTCGACACCCGAGCCGCGGATCCGCTCGACCGCCTCGCGGTACAGCGCCGGGTCCCGCGCGCCCCTCCCCGTGGCGGGGTCGCGCACGTGCAGGTGGACGACGGCGGCCCCCGCGCGCGCCGCGCCGACGGCGGCGTCCGCGATCTGCTCCGGCGTCACGGGGACGTGCTCGCTGCGGGCGACGGTGTCGCCGGCGCCCGTGACCGCGCAGGTGACGAACACGTCCCAGTTCATCGTTCGAGATGCGAACAGCAGGTGCACATGGCGCGACGGGCCGGACCCTATGCTCGCTCAACCGTGCGGTCAAGGCGCTTGACGCGCGGGTGCGCGTGCGCCATGCTCGACGGCAGTTCGTACTATGCACAGCGCGACGGCACAGGCGACGGAGCTCGAGACGGTCCTCGCGGCCGCGCGGCGCTTCGCGTCCGACGAGATGCGCCCGGCGGCGCTCCGGCACGACGAGACCGAGGAGTACCCGCACGAGCTCGTCCGGCGGGCGGCGGCGCTCGGCCTCACCTGCTACGACCTGCCGGGCGAGCTCGGCGGCGGCGGCATCACCGGCCTCCGCGACCGGTGCGGCGTGATCGAGGAGCTGGCGTGGGGCGACTCGCCCATCTTCTGGGTGCTCGCGCAGGGCGGGTTCTTCGCGGGGCCCGTGCTGGAGCTCGGCTCGGACGAGCAGCGCCGCCGGTACGTCGCGCCGCTCTGCGCCGCCGACCCGCCGGCGTGCGCGGTCGCGATCACCGAGCCGGAGCACGGCTCCGACGCGGCCGCGATCGAGACCACGGCACGGAAGGTCGACGGCGGCTACGTCCTCGACGGCACGAAGACGTTCATCGGGAACGCGCCGATCGCCGACCTGTGCATCGTCTTCGCCACGATCGACCCGTCGCTCCGGGCGCGCGGGATCACCGCGTTCGTCGTCGAGAACGGGGACGAGGGCTTCGTGCGCGGCGACCGCCTGCCGAAGATGGGCAGCCGCTGCTTCCCCGCGGGCGAGCTGCACTTCCGCGAGTGCTTCGTCCCCGACGAGCGGCGGCTCGGCGCCGAGGGCGAGGCGTTCACCGGCCTGCTCCGGGTCTTCGACGTGGCGCGCGTGCAGCTCGCGGCGGCGACGCTCGGCGTCGGTCGGGCCGCGCTCGAGCACGCGGTCGAGCACGCGCGCGGCCGGCAGGCGTTCGGCCGCGCGATCCACGAGTTCCAGGCCGTGTCGTTCCGGCTCGCGGACGCGAAGGTGAAGCTCGACCAGGCGCGGCTCATGACCCTGCACGCGGCCGGGCTCGCCGACGCCGGCCGGCCGTTCGCCGTCGAGGCGGCGATGGCGAAGCTCGCGGCCTCCGAGGCGTCCGGGTTCGCGACGTGGGCGGCCGTGCAGACGCTCGGCGGCGCGGGCTACATCCGGGACTCGTTCCCGCAGAAGTGGCTCCGCGACGCGAAGCTCGACGAGATCTGGGACGGCACGAGCGACATCATGCGCCTGATCGTCGCGCGGAGCCTCTTCCCGCGGTCGTGACGCGCGACGCGAGGTACGACGTGCTCTTCGAGCCCGTCGCGCTCGGCCCGGTCGTCGCGCGCAACCGGTTCTTCCAGGTCCCGCACTGCAACGGGATGGGCCATCGCGACCCGACGGCACACGCCGTGATGCGCGGCGTCAAGGCCGAAGGCGGATGGGCCGTCGTCTGCACGGAGGAGGTCGAGATCCACCCCGACTCCGACGTGGGCGGGTTCGTCGAGGGGCGGCTCTGGGACGACGCGGACGTGCCGGCGCACGCGCGGCTCGTCGACGCGGTGCACGCCCACGGCTCCCTCGCCGGTATCGAGCTCGTCCACAGCGGCATGAGCGCCGGGAACCTCTACGGGCGCATTCCGCCCGTCGGGCCGTCGCACCTCCCGGTGGCGGGATACGAGCCGGTGCAGGCGCGCGCGATGACCCGCGACGACGTGGCGGCGCTCCGCCGCAGGCACCGGGCGGCCGTCCGCCGCTCGCTCGCGGCCGGCTACGACGTCGTGTACGTCTACGCGGCGCACGGCCTCACGACCCTGCAGCACTTCCTGTCGCGGCGCACGAACCTGCGCGACGACGAGTACGGCGGCGCGCTCGAGAACCGGGCGCGGCTCCTGCGCGAGGTGCTCGAGGACACGCGCGAGGAATGCGACGGCCGCGCCGCCGTCGCGTGCCGGATCGTCGTCGACGAGCTGCTCGGCGACGAGGGCATCGGGCGCGGCGAGATCGAGCAGCTGTTCGCCCTCGTCGGCGAGCTCCCCGACGTCTGGGACGTGATGGTCGGAGCGTGGGAGGACGACTCGATCACGTCGCGCTTCGGCCGCGAGGCGTGGACCGAGGACTACTTCCGCGGCATCAAGGAGCTGACGACGAAGCCGGTCGTCGGAGTCGGCTGGCTCACCTCCCCCGACACGATGGTGCGCCTGGTGCGCGGCGGCGTGCTCGACCTCGTCGGCGCCGCGCGCCCGTCGATCGCCGACCCGTTCCTGCCGCGGAAGATCGAGGAGGGCCGGCTCGAGGACATCCGCGAGTGCATCGGCTGCAACGTGTGCGTCACCGGCGACTGGACCGCCACGCCGATCCGCTGCACGCAGAACCCGTCGATGGGCGAGGAGTGGCGGCGCGGGTGGCACCCGGAGCGGTTCAGGCCGCGCGGCTCGGACGCACGGGTGCTCGTCGTCGGCGCGGGGCCTGCGGGGCTCGAGGCCGCCACCGCCCTCGGCAAGCGCGGCTACGAGGTGACGCTCGCCGAGGCGACGCGCGAGCTCGGCGGCCGGGTGCTCCGCGAGGCGCGGCTGCCGGGCCTCGCGCCGTGGATCCGGGTCGTCGACTACCGGAGGGCGCAGCTCGCGAAGCTCCCGAACGTCGAGGTCGCGCTCGAGAGCGAGGTGACGCCCGAGGAGATCGCCGAGTACGGGTTCGACCACGTCGCCGTCGCGACGGGCGCGCGGTGGCGCGCCGACGGCGTCGGTCGGTGGCACACGCGTCCGCTCGCGCTCGCCGGGGTCGAGGTGCTGACGCCGGACGACGTCCTCGACGGCGCGCGGCCGGTGGGCGAGCGCGTGCTCGTCTTCGACGACGACCACTACTACCTCGGCGGCGCGCTCGCGGAGCTCCTCGCGGGCGAGGGGCTGCGGGTCTCGCTCGCGACGCCCGCGGCCCGCGTCTCGGAGTGGACGGTGAACACGATGGAGCAGCCGCGCATCCACCGGCGGCTCGTCGAGGCGGGCGTCGAGCTGCTCACGGCGCACACGCTGCTCGGCGCGGACGCGGGCGAGGCGCGCCTTGCGTGCACGTGGACCGAGCGGGAGCGGCACGTGCCGGTGGAGGCGGTCCTCCTCGTCACGGCGCGCCTCCCGAACGACGCGCTCGCAGCCGCGCCGTCGGCGCGGGCGGTCGGCGACGCGCTCGCTCCCGGCACGATCGCGACGGCGGTGTGGGACGGGCGCCGGTTCGCAGAGGAGCTCGACGACGACCCGCCCGGCGACGCGGTGCCGTTCCGGCGCGAGGTCGTCGCGCTCGCGGAGGATGCGGCGTGACGGAGGAGCGCTCGACCGGGCGGCCGCGGACGATCCAGTCGGTCGACCGTGCGGCGGCGCTGATCAAGGCGATCGCCGACAGCCGGCAGCCGCCGACGGTGCTCGAGCTCGCAGCCGCGTGCGGCCTGAACCGCAGCACTGCATGGCGGCTGCTCGCGACGCTCGACGCGCACGGGCTCGTCGAGCGCGACCCCGTGAGCCAGCGCTACAGCCTCGGCTACTCGTTCCTGCGGCTCGCCGCGGGGATGGAGCCCGACCCGCTCGTTCGGCAGGCGCGCCCGGTCCTCGAGCGCCTCGCCGGCGACACGGGCGAGGCCACGAACCTCGCCGTCGCGAAGCGCTTCCGCCTCGTCTACGTCGACCAGGTCGACCCGCCGCAGATCATGGCGCCGAACTGGTTCGGCCGCACGGTGCCGCTGCACGCGACCTCGACGGGGAAGGCGTACCTCGCGTTCATGTCGCGCGACGAGCAGGACGCCGCGCTCGGGAGCCGGCTCGACCGGTTCACGGGCACGACCATCACCGACCGCAAGATGCTCGACGCCGAGCTGGCCGACGTGCGCCGCGCCGGGTTCGCCACGTGCGTCGGCGAGCTCGAGGAGTCGCTGTTCGGCGCGTCGGCGCCGGTGCTCTCGGAGCAGGGCCGGCCCGTCGCGATCGTGAGCGTGTGGGGCAGCGAGCACCGCCTGCCGCGCGAGCGGCTCGCCGAGGTCGGTCGGCGCGCGGTCGCCGCCGCGAACGAGATCAAGGAGGTCATTCGATGAGCTTTGTGCACGTCGAGCGGGACGGTGCGGTCGCCGTGGTTCGCCTGGACCGCGACGAGAAGCTGAACGCGATCTCGACGGCGGTGGAGCGCGAGCTTCACGAGGCGCTCGTGTCGGACGAGGTTCGTTCGAGCCGTGCCGTCGCGGTCGAGGGTGCGGGCCGCGCGTTCTCCGCCGGTGCGGACATCACCGAGTTCGCCGAACGCGACGCGGCGGCGGCGCTGCAGTACTACCGCGAGACGGGCGGCGTCTACGAGGAGTTCGCGGCGCTGCCACAACCGACGGTGGTCGCGCTGCACGGCTGGTGCCTCGGAGCGGGGCTCGAGCTCGCGCTCGCAGCAGACTTCCGGGTGGCGGACGACACCGCCGTCCTGGGGTTTCCCGAGATCGGGATCGGGATCCTGCCGAGCTCCGGTGGAACGCTTCGCGCGACCCGCCTGCTGGGACAGGCCGGCGCCAAGCGCCTCATCCTCCTCGGCGAGCGACTCGCCGCAGCCGAGGCGTTGCAGGCCGGCCTCGTGACCGAGGTCGCGCCGAACGCCAACCTGCGCGCGCGCGAGCTCGCGCACCGTCTGGCCGGTCTTCCCGCGACCGCGGTCGCGGTCACGAAGGCTCTCATCGACAACCTGCCCGAGGCATCGCGCGAGTCGGCGACTCTGATCGAGCGCCTCGCCTACGCGGTGCTCGCGCAGACGGCGGAGGCGCGCGAGGCGGCGGAGGGCTTCCGCTGACACACGAGAAGCCGATCGAGATCCGCTGGCGCGACCTCGACGCGTTCGGCCACGTCAACCACGTCGTGTTCCTGACGTACCTCGAGGAGGCGCGCGACGAGTGGCTGGGGCTCGCGCTGCGCGACCCCGCGCGCGTCTGGTCGTTCGTCGTCGCACACGTCGAGGTCGATTACCGCCGCGAGCTGCGGCTCGAGGACGACGCGGTGGTCGCCCTGTGCTCGCTCGAGCGGATCGGGACGTCGAGCTTCACGACGCGGGAGACGGTCTCGACCCGCGGCGGCGAGCTCGTCGCCGAGGCGAGCGCCGTCCTCGTGGCGCGGGACGAGGAGACGGGGCGGTCGCGCCCGCTGACGGACGACGAGCGTGCGGCGCTGACGGCGACGCTCTAGGACGAGCGGACGCGCGAGCGCGGGAGGCGCACGTAGGACTCGTCGAGCTCCTCCACGGAGGCGCAGCCGAGGAGCTGGAGCGTCGAGTCGATCTCGAGGCGGAGGATGTCGAGGACCCGCGCGACGCCGGCGGCGCCCGCCGCCGCGTGGCCCCACATGTACGCGCGGCCGATCAGCACCGCCCGCGCTCCGAGCGCGAGCGCCTTGACGACGTCGGACCCGCGCCGGATGCCCCCGTCGAGGAGCACGTCCACCTCGTCGCCGACCGCGGCGACGACCTCCGGCAGGGCCTCGAGCGTCGTCGGCAGCCCGTCGAGCGTGTTCCCTCCGTGGTTGGAGACGACGACCCCCGCCGCGCCCTCGCTCACCGCACGCCGCGCGTCGTCCGCCGAGAGCACTCCCTTGACGACGACGGGGCCGCCGAAGACCTCGCGGATCCACGGCAGGTCGTCCCACGTCGGCGGCCGGCGCACCAGCGACCCCGCCGCCTCCCAGAACGCCATCCGGCCGCCGTCCGGGCGCAGCGCCATCGGCGACTCGACGCGCATCCCGTCACGCACGAACCCCGCCGCCCAGCGCGGCCGGGCCGCCGCGTGCGGCGCGAAGCGCAGCAGCGACTGCCGGCCTCCGCCCAGGTCGCGCACCCGCTCGCCCACCGGGCGCTCGCGCCGCATCCACGTCGGCGCGTCCATCGTCACGACGAGGGCGCCGACGCCGGCGTCGCGGACGCGCCGGATCAGCGACTCGGCCGCGTCGCGACCGCCGAGGTAGTAGAGCTGGAAGAACAGCGTGCCGCTCGCGGCCGCGGCGACCGCCTCGATCGGGAACCCGCTGAACGCGCCGATGCACGCGATCGTCCCCGCGTCGCCGGCCGCCCGCGCGACGCCGACCTCCCCGTCACGATGGAACACGCGGAGGTTCGTGACCGGCGCGGTGATCACGGGCATGGCGATCCGGTGCCCGAGGACGGTCGTGGCGAGCGAGCGCAGCGGCGTCCAGACTCCCGCCCGCGGCTGGAAGCGCATCTCGTCGAAGATCGCCGTGTTCGCGGCCGCGGTGACGCCGCGCCCGGCGCCGCCCTCGATCCGCTGGACGAGCGCCCGGGGCAGCCGGCGCCGCGCGAAGTGCTCGGCGTCGTCGACCGACCTGATCCTGTGCCGCAGGTTCCGCACCACTCTCCCCGCTCCGACAGTAGTCGCGAAGCGGGCGTCGGACAACCGCCGCACGAACGTCGCCGGTGACGCGTCGAGGGGTTGACTCCATCCCTCGACTGGGTGATGGTCATCGAGTGGCCGACGTCGTGGCGATGGACGTGCGCCGGTGTGCCTGGTGTCACCGAGTCTTCACCGCGACGGGCTGGACCGCCGTCGCCCCCGCCGAGGACGAGAGGGCCGAGCGCGAGCGCGAGACGCTGTGCCCCGACTGCTCGGGCCGCCTCCAGCAGCGGCGCCCGCCCGGCTGATTCGGCGAAGGACCGCCTGATCGGCTAGTTGCCGCGCCGCCCGCGCCGCGAGACGATGCGATGCGCGGCACGCGAGGCTCGCCCGGAGGCTCCTGCGGCGGCGTCCGCCCAGTCTCGCGTGCCGCGCTACCTGCGCCGAGGGGCTACCGGATGTTCCGGACGGGCACGAGCTGCGGCCGGTCCCCGTGTGCGGTCTGCAGGCTCTCGACCGCGACCGCGGCGTGCTCGGCCATCGCGACCAGGACGTCGAGCTCCTCGTCGGAGGGCCGCCGGCCGCTCCGCGGCTCGCCGACCGAGAAGATGCCGAGGAGGCCGCCGTCGGAGCCGTAGAACGGCACGAAGAGCTCGTCCTCCGGATGCCAGAGCCACGGGTCGTCGCCCGCAGGGTCGCCGACCACGACGCGCGACCCCTCGAGCTCGGACCAGTCGTACTCGCCCGCGCGGATGTGGTAGGCGCCGCGCCGCCGGAACCGCTCGTCGAGCAGCGGCTCCCACTCGGCCCAGCCGTTCGAGGTGCCGAGGAGCCCCTGGCGCACCTCCGCGCTGCCGTGCACCGTCACCACGTCGAACACCTCGGTGTCCGGGCGGCGCAGGTTGATGACGACGATCCCGAGCCCGAGCGACTCGGCCACGGTCCCGGCGAGCGCATCGAGGACGCTCGTGAGCGATCCCGCCCGCCGCACGAGGCGCGTGACCTCGAGCAGGCCGCGCAGGCTCGCGATCGTCGACAGGCGCGGCTCGGCGACCGGCCGCCGCGGCGGCAGAGACGGGCGCGGCGCCGTCGCCTCGGCGCCGACCGCGGCAACGAGCGCGTCGACGACGACGGGATCGAACTGCGACCCGGCGTTCCGTCGCAGCTCCGCAACCGCGTCGTCGACGGTCATCGCCGCGCAGTACGGACGATCGGAGATCATCGCGTCGAACGCGTCGCACGCCGAGACGATGCGCGCGGGCAGCGGGATCGCCTCGCCGGCGATCGCGTCCGGGTAGCCGTCGCCGTCCCACCGCTCGTGCGTCGCGCGGACGATGCCGCCGACGGGCTGGAGCGGCGGCACCGCGAGCAGGATCCGTTCCCCCACGACCGGGTGCGTGCGCATCAGGCCCCACTCCTCGGTGTCGAGCGGCCCCGGCTTCGACAGGACCGCGTCCGGGATCGCGACCTTCCCCACGTCGTGCAGCTCCGCGGCGAGCGCCACGAGATCCACGTCCTTGGCGGGCAGCCCGAGCGCGACCGCCACCGCCCTCGCGAGCCGCGACACGGTCGTCGAATGGTGGTGCAGGTCCGGCCTCTGCTCCTCGAGCACGGTGAGCAGGAGGTCGCGCATCTGCAGCCGGGTCGAGCGGCGCTCGAGCTCCTTGCGCTCGTACATCCGGCGGTCGGCCAGCGCGAGCGCCTCGCTCGCCGCGCGCGCCTCGTGCGGCAGGAGCGCGACGCCGTAGGAGGCGCCGACGGCGGCGATCTCGTGCGCATGACTGAGCGCCTGCTCGAGGCGGGGCAGGAGCTCGTCGAGCGCGTGCGGGTCGCCGCGCAGGAGCGCGCAGAACTCGTCGCCGCCGAGCCGGTACGCGCGCCCCTCGCCCCCGACCTCACGCTCGAGCCGTGTCGCGAGCTCGCGCAGGAGACGGTCGCCCTCGAGGTGGCCCCACGTGTCGTTGTAGTGCTTGAAGCCGTTCAGGTCGAAGAGCACGAGCGCGCTCGGCGTCTCGGCGGTCGCGGTCGCGACGGCGCGGTCGAGATCCTCCAGGAGGAGGCGCCGGTTCGCGAGGCCCGTGAGCTCGTCCGTGACCGCCTGCGTCCGCGTCACCTCGAGCCGCGCCTCGAGGATCGCCGCGTACGCCATCCGCGCGACCGCGATCATGAGCGTCAACCCCGCGAGGGTGACGCCGACCGTGCCGATCGTCGAGCGTCCCGCGACGAGCAGGACGACCGCGACGACCGCGGCCGGGACCGCGAGCACGAGGCGGTGCACGCCGTGCGCCGCGGTCGCGACCTCGGTCGAGTCGCGCTGCCACGCGCACGCCGCGAGCATCAGCAGCCCCGCCGCCCACGCCGCGTCCAGCAGGTGGCCCGGTGCGTACCGCCCGGTGGTCGCGAGGCCGACGTAGACGGCGTCGCCAAGGCCGAGCACGGCGAACCCGCCGCCGAACAGCGCCCACGTCCTCGCGGGCCGCGCGCCCGTCAGCACCGCGGCGGTGGCGACGAGCGCGAGCAGCACCACATCGCCGAGCGGGTACGCGAGCGTCGTGACGACGGTCGCCGGGCCGCCGGTGGCGGCGTGCAGGACCGGCCGGAAGAGGAAGGCGGAGCCGAGGGCGGTCGTCGCGAGCGCGGCGACGATCCCGTCGAGCCAGAGCCCGGCGTCCGAGCGCTCGAGCCGGCGCACGACGAGCAGCACGATCGTGGCGTACGCGCCCGGGTACAGGCCGAGCCAGAGCGGGTCGGCGGCCGACGGGGTCGAGATGTGATGCCGGCCGGCCACGAGCTCCGCGTAGACGACGAAGCCGGCGGAGTAGGAGACGGCGCCGAGCGCGAGCGGCAGCCACGTCCCACGCGCATCGGGCCTGACTGCGCGCACGAGGAGGAGCGCCGAGGCGCCGAAGACGCCGAGGTCGGCGAGGTTGAGGCCCGCGAGCTCGGGGAGGTGGCCGAACACGCTCCCGACGGCGTGCACGGCGACCACCGCGGAGAACGCGGCGAACGCGAGCGTGACCCACCTCGGCCGGGGCATCACGACTGCTTCGGCTCCCCGACGCGTCGCGCCGACCCCCATTCGGGGCACACGGCGCTGCGCTACCGCGCCGCCGCGCGCGCGTGCCGCTTCGCGGCGTACATCCGGAGATCCGCGCGAGCCGTCAGATCCTCGGCGCTCTCGCGGAGGTCCCACTCGGCGACGCCGAACGACACGGTGCGCCCGGGCGGGAGGAGCTCCATGAGCCGCTCGACGATCTCGACCGAGGCGAGCTCGTCGGCGCCGGGAAGGAGCAGGGCGAACTCGTCGCCGCCGATGCGCGCGACCAGGTCGCTCGCGCGGGCGCCCGCGCGCCAGCAGTCGGCGACCGCGCGGATGAGGGCGTCGCCGGCGGCGTGCCCCTCGCGGTCGTTGACCTCCTTGAGGCCGTCGACGTCGCAGATGGCGACGCTCACCGTCTCGTTCGTGCGCTCGGCGTGCGCGATCGCGCGCACGAGCTGCTCGTCCCAGCTGCGGCGGTTGGCGAGCTCCGTCAGCGCGTCGGTGCGCGCATGCTCCGCCATCGTCGCGAGCAGCTCCGCGCGCGCGAGGCCGGTGCCGATCACGTTGCCGAGCAGCCCGAGGACGCGCGCCTCGTCGGCCGCGACGGCGCCGGGCGCTCGCGAGTAGACCTTGAGGACGCCGGCGACCGAGCCGGCGTAGACGAGCGGGACGAGCACCATCGAGCGCGCGCCGACCCGCCGTGCGGACTCGCGGTCGACGCGATCGTCCCGCTCGACGTCGGACACCACGAGCGGCTGCGCGGCGGCAAGGCACTCGCCGGAGGCAGATCCCGTGATCGGCAGGCGAAGCCCGGCGAAGCCCGCGGCGGCGCCGGCGACGGCGCGGTACACCATCTCCTCGCCCTCCGGCAGCTCGACGACCGCGCCGTCCGCGCCCGTCAACTCGAGCGCGGCGCCCGCCACGGTCTCGAGAACGTCGTCGAGACCGAAGTCGCTCATCGCGATCGCGGTGTGCGTGGCGACGAGCCGGTCGAGGAGCGACGCACGCTGCTCGAGAACCGCCCGCTCCGCTCGGAGCGCGCGACCGAACCCCAGCGTGACGAGGCCGACGACGGCGCTGACGAGCGTGAGCAGCACGGCGCCGCGGAGCGAGCTCGACGGGTAGTCGGGCGCGCCTGCGACGGCGATCGGCGCCACGAGCGTCGCCGCGGTCGTCGCGACGACCGCGAGGACGGCGCGCCGCGAGCCGACGAATGCGACGCCGAGCACGGGCAGGACGAGGAGCGGCGCGTAGCCCGAGCGGAAGCCACCCTGCGCCTCACGCAGGAGCGCGATCAGCGCGTCGGCGCCGGCGGCGGCGGCGACTGCGGCCGCGGGCGGGAGCGCGTACGGGTGCGGCTTGCGCATTGCAACATGTATCGGACGGAGGCGCCGCGGACCTGAGCGCCCGCTACCGTCCCGCCGATGCGCCTGCTCCTGCTCTCGAGGCACGGCCAGTCGCTTTTCAACGTCGCCGGCGTCGTGAACGGCGACCCGACCCTCGACCGCGGGCTGTCGGACGCAGGCCGCGAGGCGGCGCAGTCGCTCGGCGTGCAGCTCGCCGCCGTTCCGATCGACCTCTGCGTGACGTCGCGGTTCCCGCGCGCGCAGGAGACGGCGCGGCTCGCGCTCGGCGCGCGCGCCGGGCGCGTGCCGCACGTCGTCGATCCCGATCTCGACGACATCCGCATCGGCGACCTGGAGGGGCAGACGCTCGACGCGTACCGCGCGTGGAAGCGCGGCCACGGGCGCAGCGACCCGTTCCCCGGCGGCGAGAGCCTCGACGAGGCCGCGCGGCGCTACGGCGCGGCGTTCGCGCGGATCGCGGAGCGCCCGGAGGAGACGATCCTGTGCGTCTGCCACGAGATCCCGGTGCGCTACGCGGTGAACGCCTCGGGCGGCTCCGCCGACCCCGACCACCCGATCCACGACATCGCGAACGCGACGCCCTATCTCTTCGACGACGAGTCGCTCCGCCGCGGGGCCGACGCGCTCCGCGGGGCGTGACGGCCGCCCTCCCGGCCGGCCTCGTGTACCGGCCGGACTTCCTCGCCTTCGACGAGGAGGGAGCGCTCCTCGAGCTCCTGGATGCGCTCGAGTTCGAGCCGATCGTGATGCGCGGCGTGACCGCGCGCCGCACGGCGCTCCGGTACGGCGACGAGGTCCCGAACTGGCTCGCGCCGCTGCGCGACCGCGGCGCGGCGCTCGCCGGCCTCGAGCCGCAGGCGCTCGCGCAGGCGCTCGTCCAGCGCTACCCGCCCGGGGCTCCGATCGGCTGGCACCGCGACTACGCGACCTACGACGCCGTCGTCGGCATCTCGCTCGGCGCCGATGCACGCATGCGCTTCCGGCGCGGCGACGCACAGTCCGAGATCCTGCTCGAGCGCCGGTCCGCGTACGTGCTGGCGGGCGAGGCGCGGTGGGAGTGGGAGCACCACGTCCCGCCGGTGAAGGAGCTGCGCTACTCGGTGACGTTCCGGTCTGTCAGACGACGTTCCGCTCGACCCTGACGGCGCCGCTCGCGAAGCGCTCGACCGAGAGCCGGGACAGGTCGAACGTCGGCGCGACGCCGAGGACGAGCTCCGCGAGATGCTCGCCGACCACCGGGCCCTGCTGGAAGCCGTGGCCGGAGAACCCGGTCGCGTAGACGAGGCCCTCGGGGTCCGCGGCGGCGCCGACGAGCGCGTTGTGGTCGGGGCTCATCTCGTACCACCCCCACCACGTCGACCTGATGCCGAGGCCTGCGATCGCCGGGACACGCCCCGCGGCGACCGGCGCGAGCTCCTCGAGCGACTGCTCGCGGCCGCCGAACGCGAGGCCCGCGCCCTCGCGATGGAAGTAGAAGCCGGTGGCGAAGTCGATCGTGAGCGGGAGCTCCGCCGGGAATGCGGGCGCGTCGTCGGTGAAGAACATGAGCCGCCGCTCCCGCTCGACCGGGAGCGGGTGGAGCTCCGTCGACCACACGCCGGCCGCGAGGACGACGCGCTCGGTCGCGACGAGGCCGCCCGTGGTCTCGACCGCGGTGACGCGCCCGCCGCTCGCGACGATGCGGGTCGCCGCGCACGACTGCACGACGCGCGCGCCCCCGGCGGCCGCCGCACGCACGTACCCCTGGACGACGAGATCGGGCGTCAGGTAGCCGGCGCGCCGGTCGAACGCCGCGGCCACGAGGTCGCCGACCTCGAGCTGCGGGACCGCCTCGCGCGCGGCCGCCGGTGTCACCATCTCCGCGCCGTCGCCCGCGAACCGGCGCGCGTCGTCCGGGTCGTCGAGCAGGAACAGGTACCCCGGGAGCCGCAGGTCGAGCTCGACGCCGACCTCGTCCGGGAAGCGCTCGAGGCGGCGGATGGACTCCTCGCCGATCCGCCGGTTCAGCTCGTCGGAGAAGAGGGTTCGGACGCCTCCGGCGCAGCGCCCCGTCGACCCGGACGCGAGCGTGTGGCGCTCGATCAGGAGCACGTCGCGACAGCCGAGCTCCACGAGGTAGTGGAGGGCCGCTGCGCCCGTCACGCCGCCGCCGATCACGACCACATCGCTCCGCGTCGGCAGCACGTGGTTGATTGTCGCCGATGAGCGACGAGCAGAAGGGGCGCGTCTTCGTCGCGTTCGCCGCGATCGCGTGGTCCACGGCCGGGCTCTTCCAGCGCGAGCTGTCGGTCGGCGCCGGCATGCAGGTCGCGGGACGCGCGGCGTTCGCCGCCGCCGCGGTCGCGGTCTACGTCGTGGCGACGGAGCGGCGTTCGACGGTCGCGGCGTTCCGGGCGATCGGCCGGGCCGGCCTCGGCATCGTCGTCCTGCTCGCCGTCGCCTCCGGCTCGTTCATCATCGCGCTCAATCACGCCTCCGTCGCGAACGTCCTCTTCATGCAGGCGCTCGCGCCGATCCTCGCAGCCGTGCTCGGCACCCTGCTCGGCGATCCCGTGCGCCCGCGCACGTGGGTCGCCATGGGCGTCGCCGTCGCGGGAGTCGCCGTCATGGTCGGCGGCCCCGGCCGCTCCAGCCTGTTCGGGGTCGGCCTGTCGCTCCTCATGACGACGGCGTTCGCCGGGACGCTCGTGCTGACGCGCCATCGGCGCGACGTCTCGATGGCGCCCGCGACCGCGCTGTCGCAGCTGCTCGTCCTCGTCGTCGCGGCGCCCTTCGCCTCCACCGGCGGCTCCGGCGGGAAGGACGTCCTGCTCCTCGCGGCGCTCGGCGTGACGCAGATCGGCCTCGGCTCGGTGTTCCTGACGATCGGCGCGCGGCTGATCCCCGCGGGCGAGGTCGCGCTGATCACGCTCGTCGAGATCGTGCTCGGGCCGCTCTGGGTCTGGGCATTCCTCTCCGAGCGGCCGTCGACCGGCACGCTCGTCGGCGGCGTGATCGTGCTGGGCGCGGTCCTCCTCGAGGCGCGGACGCAGCCCGCGTCCGCCCAGCCCGCCGCCTGAGCCGGCGCTACCCGAGGTGCGCGAGCGTGGCGCCGTCGTCGGCGTCCGGCTCGAGCCGCTCGACGAGCGGGTGCCGCCCCAGCTCGTCGCGGACGGCCTTCCGCAACACGCCGGTCCCGCGCCCGTGGACGACGCGCACCTCGCGCAGCCCGGCGAGGGCGGCCTCGTCCACGAGCAGGCGCGCCGCGCGCCGCGCCTCGTCGGACGCACGGCCGCGCACGTCGACCTGGTCGGAGACGTCGCTGCGTGCCGCCACCCGCACCTGGACGACGGGCGCCCGCTCCTCCGGCGCCCGCTCGCGCGACGGCCGCAGGCGCGCGAGCGGGATGCGGACGCGCTGCCCGGCGGCGCCGACCACCTCCGCCACGTCGTCGCGGATCGACGCGACCGTGCCGCGCACGCCGACGTCGGGTGCCTCGACGGGGTCGCCGACCGCGAGCGGAGCCGTCGCCTCGAGCGGACGCGAGAGGTCGCCGAGCGCGCGCTCCGCACGGCGCGCCCGCTCCGTCGCCGCGCCGAGCGCGCGGTCCTGCTCCGGCTCGCGCCGGTCGCGGCGGGCGTTCCGGAGCTCTCGCCGGAGCGCCGCGATCTCGGCGCGCGCCTCGGCGAGCTCGCGCTCGGCCGCGGCGATCGCGTCGGCGCGCGCGCGTTCGGCCGAAGCACGGACCCGCTCCACCTCGCGCTCGAGCTCGGCCTCGCGCGCGGCCAGGCGGGCCGCTGTCCGCTCGGCCTCGACCCGCCGCTCGTTCGCCGCCCGCTCCGCCGCCTCGGCCTCCGCGACAAGCTCCGACGCGCGTAGCCGCTCCGGCTCGACGGACGCACGCGCGTCGGCGACGACCTGCGGGTCGAGACCGAGCCGCTCGGCGGTCCGCAGCGCGTGCGACGCGCCCGGACGGCCGAGCGCGATCCGGTAGAGCGGTGCGTGCGTGTCGGGGTCGAAGCCCGTCGCGGCGTTCGCGACGCCCGTGCGCGCGCTCGCCCACTCCTTGAGCGACGTGTAGTGCGTGGTCACGACCGTGAGGCGCGCCTGCGACGCGAGGCGGTCGAGGAGCGCCTGCGCCAGCGCGGCTCCCTCCTCGGGGTCGGTGCCCGCGGCGATCTCGTCGAGGAGCACCAGCGACCGGCTCGTCGCGCCGTCGAGGATCGCGACGAGCGACCGGACGTGCGCCGAGAACGTCGACAGGCTCATCTCGATCGACTGCCGGTCGCCGATGTCGGCGAGGACGTGGTCGAAGACGGGCAGCGCCGCCTCGGCGGCGGGGGGGCGCAATCCCGACTGGTGCAGGAGCGCGGCCAGCCCGAGCGTCTTCAGCGCGACGGTCTTGCCGCCGGTGTTCGGGCCGCTGATCACGACGGCACGCAGCTCGCCGAGGTCGAGGTCGATCGGGACCGCCGTCGCGGGGTCGAGCAGCGGATGCCGCGCGCCGATCAGCCTGACGTCGCTGCCCACCTCGACGACGGCGCCGCTCCAGCTGCGCGAGAGGGCGCCGCAGGCGAGCGCGAGGTCGAGCTCGGCGACCGCCTCGACGAGCGCGACGAGGTCATCGGCGTGGCCGGCGACCCGGCCGGAGAGCTCGCGCAGGATCCGCTCCGCCTCCTCGCGCACCTCCGCCGCCGCCTCCGCGAGCCGGTTGTTCAGCTCCACGACGGCGAGCGGCTCGACGAAGACGGTCTGTCCCGACCCCGACGCGTCGTGGACGATCCCCGGCACCTGCGCGCGCGCGGCCGCGCGGACTGCGAGGACCGGCCTCCCCGCCCGCTCGGCGAGGAACGACTCCTGCAGCGCATCTGCGACGCCCGCCGACCGCGCGACCCGCGCGAGCTCGTCGCGCACGCGCGCGCCGCCGTTCCGGAGCTCGGCCCGCAGCCTCCGGAGCAGCGGCGACGCGCCGTCGCGGAGATCCGACCCGTCGTCCTCGACGCACCGGTCGATCTCCCCCGCGAGCACCGTGAGCGACGGCTCGATCCTCTCGGCGGCGGCGGCGAGCAGCGGCGCGACGGCGCTCCGGCCGACGACGACGCGTCGCCCGTCGACCGCAACGCGCGCCGAGGTCGCAATGGCGCGCAACTCCCCCGGCCCGAGGACGCCGTCCCGCTGCGTGCGCTCTGCTAACGCGCGCACGTCGACGACGCCCGCGAGGGGTGGATCGTCGGCGTCGTCGAGCAGCGCGACCGCCTCCGCCGTCACCGCCTGCCTGAGTGCGACCTCGTCCGGGTCGGGCGACGGAACGAGGTCGCGCGCCCGCGCGGCTCCGAGCTCGGTCGCGGCCGAAGCAGCGAGGCGGTCGAGGATCGCCGGCAGCTCGAGCGCGGCGAGGGCCTCGCCGTCCACGTGAGCGCGCGCCTCTTACTCTGGGCGCTCGTCGCCCGGCCGGAGCCGGTAGACGATGCGGCCGCGGTCGAGGTCGTATGCCGACAGCTCGATCCGAACGCGGTCGCCCGGGTTCATGCGAATGCGAAACCGCCGCATCTTCCCGGCGGTGTACCCCAGGGTCTCGTGACCGTTGTCGAGCTTGATCCGGAACATCCCGTTCCGGAGCGCCTCGACGATCTCGCCGGTCATCTCGACCTTGTCTTCCTTCTGGGCTATGGCCCACACCCTCCTTCCGGGGTGCGTGCTTCGGGTGGCGCACGACGGCGCCACCCGAAGACGCTAGATCAACGTGACGTTCGCCGCCTGGGGGCCCTTGTCTCCCTGCTGGGCCTCGTACTCCACCTTCGCGCCCTCGTCGAGCGAGCGGTAGCCGCTCCCCTGGATGGCGCTGAAGTGCACGAACAGGTCCTTGCCTCCCTCGTCGGGCGTGATGAACCCGTACCCCTTCTCGGCGTTGAACCACTTGACGGTTCCGGTTGCCATTGCTGTCTCTCACCTCCTTGCCAACTTCACTGAACGGGCAAGAAGGCGCACGCACCCGACGGCACCATCCACACTCGCTCAAATTGCAACGACGAGTGTAGCCGCGTCTCAGCCGCGCGTCACCGGCACGGGCGGCATCGCCGCCGCGGCCGCCGCCCGCTTCAGCACGGACAGCGCGCCCGTGGTGTCGCCCTCGTCCTCGAGGATCTCGGCGAGCGGCCGTGCGGCCTCGAGCGCGCGCACCGCGCCGTGCGCGAGCAGCAGGTCGAGCGCCTGCCCGAGCAGCATCTTCGCGCGGTCGCGATCCTCGACTACGCGGAAGACGTCGGCGAGCGCGACGTACGCCAGGCCGCGGTCGCCGGGGCCGAGCGCGTCGAGCAGCTCGAGCGCGTGCGCGGCCGCGCGCGCCGCGTCGCGCGAGCGGCCGGCGAGGATCAGCGCGCGGGACTCCTCCGTCGAGAAGCGCGCGTCGTCGCGCGCGCTCAGCTCCGGCCCGAGGAGCTCCCGGCCGCGCGCGAGGAGCCTCAGCGCCTCCTCGCCGTGACCGGCCTGCACCTCCGAGTGCGCGAGCAGGTGGTAGGCCATCCCGACGTACGCGTCGTTCTCCGTGCGCTCGAGGATCTCGAGGGCGCGCCGCGCGTACCGGCCGGCGAGCTGCGGTTCGTGCCGCATCGAGTGGAGCCGCGACTGCGACCAGTAGACCCGCGCCCGCGTGAGCGGGTCGCCGGTCTCCTCGGCGACGCGGATCACGCGCGCGAGCGCCGACTCCGCACGCCCGAAGTCGGCGGCGTCGATGAGGGCGTTCGCGAGCAGCACGGAGAAGCGCAGCTCCTCGAGCGGCGCGTCGACCTCCGCCGCCTCCGCGACCGCGCCCTCGAAGAGCGCGATCGCCGACTCGAGCGCACCCGAGATCGCGTAGCACCGGCCGAGGGTGTCGACGACGCCCGGCTCCGCGAGCGCACGCCGATTCCGCGCCTCCAGCGCCTGCTCGAGCAGCGGGATCGCCTCGTCGAAGCGCTCGCGGCGGAACGCCACCTGGCCGAGACCGGCGAGAGCCGCCGCCCGGTGCGGGTTGCCCGGGTCGAGGTGCGCGCGGTAGAGCTCCTCCGCGTGGTCCGTCTCGCCGAGGCGCAGCGCGACCTCCGCCTCGATCAGCTCGCCGCCGTCCGACGACGACGGCGGCTCGACGCCCGTCGCAAGCCACTGGCTCGACACCCCGAGCCGGACCGCGAGCTGGTTGATCATCTGGAGCGACGGCACGCGCGCGCCCCCTTCGAGGCGCGAGATGTACGCGGCGGTGCAGCCGGGGAACGCGAGCTGCCGCTGCGAGAGCGACGCACGGAGCCGCGCGTCGCGCAGGCGGCGGCCGACCTCCTTCGGCGTGTCGATGTGGGTCGTCAGCGAGCGCGGGATGCGCTGATTCTGCCATGAGTCAGACCCGTTGACTATGGGAGTTGGCGCGACCGTCCGTCGCGGGAACAATCAGGGCCTGCCCCCGGGGGCTGTCGTCCCACCTCGAACAAGGAGACAGCCCACATGCGGTTCTTCACCTCGTCTGCTGTGCTTGCGGTCGCGCTCGCGCTCGCCGCGCTCGCCGCCGATTTCGCGACCTACTGGCCGTAGCCGAGACACGGGGCGGGCCGCGCCGCGGCCCGCCCCTCTCGACTCGCTCCCCCGGCCGGGTGACCGGTCCCTCTTCAGCCGGCGCCCGCGACCGTCGATAGTCCCCGTGTGAGGGTGCTGCGCCGTCTGGCTCTCGTCTGCGTGCTCGCGTGCGTGTTCGCGTGTGCGGCCGCCGCGGCGCCGTCGAACTGGGCGGCGCCCCAGATCCGCGCCGTCACGCAGGTGGGCGTGCTCGGGAGCTCGGTCGACGGGTTCGCGCCGCAGTCGCCCCTCACCCAGAGCCAGCTCGAGCAGGCGATCGCCGCGACGGACGCGCTCCAGCACCCCGTCGTCCCGCCGCCCGAGGCGACGCCGCTCGCGCTGACGACGAACGTCGGCCCCGGCGCCGTCGTCGCGGGCACGGTCGCGGTCGAGGTCGACGTCAGCGGCCGCGAGGTCGACCACGTCGACTTCGCGCTCGACGGCACCGGGATCCAGACGTCGTCGCTCGCGCCGTACGTGCTCACGCTCGACACGCTGAAGCTCGCCGACGGCGTGCACGCTTTCGCGGTCAACGTCTCGCTCGCAGACGGCGGCTACGCGATCGCCGCGTGGAAGGTGACGGTGGCGAACGCGTCGGGCGCGGCTCTCACGCCGATCGGCGCGCCCGTCCCGCTCGCGCTCGCGAAGTCGTCGCTCCCGGCCGCTCCCGCCCCGGCCGCTCCGCCGGCGAGCCGGAAGCTGTATCGCGCCGTCGCGCCGGCGGCCGCCGTGACGGTGAAGCGGCTCGACGCGGCGCTCGTCGCGTACCTCGACCTCGGCGCGGCCGCGCGCGAGATCCAGGCGACGCTCGCCGCCGCGGGCCTCGCGCCGCCGCCGAACACGGGCACCGAGGCCGTCGCGCGGATGCTCGGCCTCCGCTTCAACCACCCGGCGCCCGACGACGCGCTGGAGATCCTCCCGAACCGGCCGATCACCCGCGCCGAGGCCGCATACTCCTTCGCCCACCTCCTCGCGCTCGACGACGCGTCGGTCGCGGCCGTCCAACAGGCCGCCGACGCGTTCACGCTGCCGACGCTGACGCCGTGGCAGCAGCGGATCCTCACGGCGGCCGTGCGCTGGGTCGGCTACCCCTACGTCTGGGGCGGCACGAGCCCGACCACGCAGACCCTGTTCGGCGTCCACGCGGCCGGCGGGTTCGACTGCTCGGGGCTCGTGTGGCGCGTCTACAAGCTGACGCCGTACGACGGCGAGGGGACGCTCGCGAGCGTCCTGCGCGGCCGCACGACCTACCAGATGAGCGGCGAGGTGCCGCGGGCCGACCGGATCCCGGCCGCGAAGCTCCAGCCGGGCGACGTGATGTTCTTCGGCGCGAACGGGCCCAAGTCGAAGCCGTCCGTCGTCGACCACACGGCGATCTACCTCGGCAACGGCTGGTTCGTCCAGTCGTCGAGCCAGGGCGTCACCGTCCTGCCGTTCGCCGGGTGGTACGCGGACCGCTTCGCGTGGGCGCGGCGGCCGCTGCGCGAGGCCGGCCTCAGCGGCTGAGGGCGATCGTCAACGCAGCGACGGCGCCTGCGAAGCAGACGCCGGTCGCCACGGCGACCAGTGCGAGCGACATTGCGTTTCCTCCCGACGTTCGGCTGTTGTCCGGTGGGGATTCCGCGGTCGCGCTCCGACCAAACGCGACGATAGGGTAGGGCGGTGCTCGCCCCGGACAGGGACACCGACCTCGGGCGGTTCGCGATCGGCTTCGACGCGCGCGACCGCGCGCGGCTGCACGCGCTCTGGGAGCAGGTCTTCGAGTCGCAGCAGTGGTCGGAGGGCGGGATGGTCCAGGAGTTCGAGTCGGCGTGGGCGGCGTCGAACGGCCTCGGCGCCGTCGCCTTCAATGGATGGACGGGAGCCGCGCTCGCGGCACTCGAGTGGGCGGGCGTCCGCGGCGAGACCGTCCTCTGCCCGTCGAACACGTTCATGGCGACCCCGCTCGCCGCCATCAGCGCCGGCGCGCGCGTCGAGTTCGTCGACTGCAACCGCGACGACCTTTGCATGTCGTTCGGCGACCTCGAGGCGAAGGTGCACAGGCATCGCCCGCGCGCCGTCGTCCTCGTGCACATCGGCGGGCACCTCGCGTTCGACTCCCACCGCATCGCCGAGCTCTGCGCCGCCGAGGGGATCGTGCTGATCGAGGACTGCGCCCACGCCCACGGCGCCGAATGGGACGGCCGCCGCGCCGGCACGTTCGGCGACGTCGGGGTCTGGTCGTTCGCGGCGACGAAGACGATCTCGACCGGCGAGGGCGGGATGCTCGTCTCCCGAAACGAGGACGCGCTCGAGTTCGCGCGGGCGTTCCGCAACTACGGCAAGCCCGACTACCGGGTGCACGGGCTCAACTTCCGGATGAACGAGTTCACCGCCGCGATCGGGATCGTGCAGACCGAGCGCCTGCCCGAGATCGTGCGCTGGAAGAACGAGGCGGCACGGCTCCACGTCGACCCGGTGCACTCATCGAGGCTTCATCTTCCCGACGGCATGGTCTCGGGCCTGTACAAGGTGATCGTCTTCGAGCCGGTCGAGCGTTCGACGGGGAAGGTCTACGACGAGCCGTGCCACCGGCTGCTCGGGCACGACCTCGACCTCCCGAACACGGACTGGGTCGCCGAGAACCACTGGTGCGTGCCTCTCTACTACCGGCCGGCGGGGGAGGAGGCGATGCGATGAGAGTGCTCGTGACGGGCGGCTCCGGGTTCATCGGGTCGCATGTGGTCGACCGGCTCCAGGCGAGAGGGCATCTACCCCGGATCTTCGACCTCGTTCCCTCCCCCCATCACGGGCCGGAGGTCGAGACCGTGCTCGGCGATCTGTGCGATCCCGAGCTCTCGCGCTTCGCAATGGACGGATGCGACGCCGTCGTCCACCTCGCGGCGATGGCCGACGTGGACGCCGTCGCGCTCGATCCGACGCGGACCGACCGGGTGAACACCCACGGCACCCAGGTGCTGCTCGAGGCCGCGCGCGACGTCGGCGTCCGGCGCTTCGTCTTCGCGAGCACGATCTGGGTCTACGGCGACGCCGCGGGCCCGGAGTCGGTCGACGAGGACACGCCGCTCGGGCTGCCGCGGCACTTCTACACGGCCACGAAGATCGCCGGAGAGATGTACACCGCGTCGTACGGCGAGCTCTACGGCCTCGAGTGGACGATCCTCCGCTTCGGCATCCCCTACGGCCCTCGCGCACGCCCGACCGCCGTCGTCCCGGCGTTCACCGCGAAGGCGCTCGCGGGGCAGCCGCTGACGATCGCGGGCGACGGCACGCAGTCCCGCCGGTTCGTCTACGTCGAGGACCTCGCCGACGGCGTCGCGCTCGCGCTCGCACCCGACGCGGCGAATCGCGTCTACAACCTCGTCGGCCGCGAGAACACGAGCGTGCGGGCGATCGCGCGCACGATCCGCGACATCATCGGCGACGTGAAGATCGTGCACGTCGAGGGGCGCACCGCAGATCTCCGGGGCGGCAACATCTCGGGCGCGCGCGCGGCGGCGGAGCTCGGCTGGGAGCCGACGACGCCGTTCGCGGACGGCGTCCGGCGCTACGTCGGCTGGGTGACGGCCTCGGCCGCCACGCCGAGAGCCGCGATCGCGGCGAGCACCGACGGCACCGCCGCCGCGGTCCTCGTCCAGGAGCCCGCAGAGCTGTAGGCGTCGGAGTCGTGCAGCAGCACGACGTCTCCCGGGGCGAGCGACCGCGTCGCACGCCGTGCGATCGACGACGGCGACGCGCGCCGCTCCCAGTCGCGGCCCCAGCGCGACCAGAGCACGGGCCGGAGCCCCCGCTCCCGGACGAGCGCCAGCGCGCCGGAGCTGAAGACGCCGTACGGCGGCCGGTACAGCGTCGGCGTCCGCCCGGTCGCGTCCTCGATCTCGGCTGTCGCACGGTCGAGGTCGCGCGCGAACGCGCGCACGCCGCGCCGGAGCAGCAGCACGTGGCGGTCGCCGTGCAGCGCGACCTCGTTGCCCGCCTCGACGACGGCGCGGGCGAGTGCCGGCCGCGCTCGGACCTGCTCGCCGACGAGGAAGAACGTCGCGGTCGCTCCCCCCGCGGCGAGCGCCTCCAGCACTGCGGGCGTGCCGTTCTCGTGCGGCCCGTCGTCGAACGTGAGCGCGACCGCGCGACGCCCGATCGTCCGCTCGATCCCGAGCCGTTCGGCGAGCGGCGCCGCGTGCGCCGCGAGCGCCGGGACGAGCCAGTCGAGCCTCACCCGACGAGCGACAGGACGAGCGACGCCGCCGACGGCAGCGCCGCGAGCGCGAGGCCCGGCGCCCGCCGCGTGC
The DNA here is from genome assembly GCA_036403195.1 of Gaiellaceae bacterium. Lineage (GTDB taxonomy): Bacteria > Actinomycetota > Thermoleophilia > Gaiellales > Gaiellaceae > PALSA-600. Next base: position 24,603 of record DASWRL010000055.1, on the reverse strand, counting down.
GCAGGGCCGCGGCGAGCGCCTGCTCGAGCTCGCGCGCCGACCCGACGACCTCGGCGATGCCGTAGCGGCGGAACGCCGCGTTGTTCGCCCGGATGTGACCGCGGCCCCAGCCGTACGAGATCGTCGGGCAGCCCCGCACGTACGCCTCGAGGACGGTGAGGCCCCCGGTGGAGTGGATGAGCGCGTCGGCCGCGCCGAGCCACTCGCTCATCTGCTCCGTGAAGCCGACGACGCGCACGCGCGGGTCGCGCCCGTGCCGCGCAGCGAGGCGCGCGCGAAGCGCCTCGTTGCGGCCGCACAAGCAAGCGACGACGTCCACCTCGGGCCGCGCGAGGGCGGTGCCGATCGCGCCGTCGAGGTCGCCGACGCCCCAGCCGCCGCCGGAGACGAGGACGACGTGGCCGTCTGCGGGGAGGTCGAGAGCCCTCCGCGCCTCGCCCCGGTCGACCGGCTGCGCGAACTCGGGCCGCGTCAGGCCGTGCACTGCCTCGACGCCCGTCCGGCCGCCCGCTACCCGCCGGACCTCGTCGATCGACTCCGGGTGCGTCACGAGGTGCAGGTCGACGCCGGGCGCGGCCCAGTAGTGCATCATCGCGAGGTCGGTGATGGCGGCGACGACGGGCACCGCGAGGCGGCCGCTCCGCCGCAGCCCGCCGAGCACCTCCGTCGTCATCGGGTACACCGACACGACGACGTCGGGGTCGACGCCGCGCACGAGTCGAAGCAGCCCGCGGGCGCCGACCGTGCGCACGACGGCCTGGGTGAGACGGCGGGTCGGCGCGAGCGCGACGAACAGCAGGAAGGCGGCGTCCCACAGCCACCGGAAGCGGTGGAAGACGACGCCCGGCGCCCGCTCGTTGACGAGGACGAACGCGCGGCCCATCGCCCGGAGCCCGTCCTCGATCACGACCTCGGCGCCGGGCGCCTCCGCGCGGATCTGCTCCGCGAGGGTGCGCGCCGGCAGGTCGTGCCCCTCGCCGACGCTCGCCGTCAGGATGAGGACCCGCGTCACGGCCGGCGGAGCGCCGCGAGCAGCTCGCCGATCGGCCGGTCCTGCACGAGCGGGTGCCGCATCGGCACGGTCTCGTCGACGCGGTACTGGTTGCGCCGGCCCACCCGCCGGCGCTGGAGGTAGCCGGCCCCGACGAGGTCGGCGAGGACGCGGTGCGCCTGCCGCTCCGTGAGCCCGACGCGCGCGGCGATCTCGCGCACCGTCGCGTCCGGTGAGTTCGCCACCTCGAGGAGCACGAATCCGTGGGAGGTGAGGAAGGCCCAGGCGGGGCGATCGGTCACGCCGCGAGCCTACTGATGCGTCGTCTTCACCGGAGGCCAGTGCGGCGAGATGTCGGGGTCGCCGAGGTCGCCGTAGGGCACGCAGGTACCGGCGAGGGCGCTGCGGTCGGCGAGCAGGAGCTCGTCGACGCGCCGGTTCACCGGCACGGCCGCCTTCCAGCGGAGCCGCAGCCGGAGCCCCTCGCGGACGAGCGCCCGCGGCGGGAGCGGCCGCGCCGACCTGACGGCGAAGTAGTGCCCGGCCACGGGCGAGGCGCCGAGCGCCCCCGTGGCCGCGGTCACCTCGTCCGGCGACGCGGCGTAGAAGACCCACAGCCCGTAGCGCGGCGCCGCGGGGCCGCGCACGAACGGCTCGACACGCGCGCACGAGTCGTCGTCGACGAGCCGGAGCGACCGCTCCCGGAGCGCGAGCAGGTGGTCGAGGATGTTGGCCGGGTGCCCGTAGTCGAAGGCCGAGAAGTTCGCGCCGCTCGTCCCCGTCGACCCGAAGAGGACGGTGCCGGGCGGCTCGTGGCGGACGGCCCGGACGATGGCGTCCACGTCGATCCGCTGCGTCGCATCGCGGTGCGCGAGGTCGTACCGCACCTCGACGCCTCCGAGGCCGGCGACGAGCAGGACGAGCACGACGAAGCGGAACCGGCCCGCCCAGCCCGCGACGGCGAGCACCCCGGCGGCGACGACGACGAGGAACGCGGGGGTCGCCGGGATCATGTAGCGGTCGAAGAAAAGCGCGGAGTCGCCGCTCGTCGGGACGACCGAGAAGAACAGGACCGGCGCCGCCACGGTCGCAGCGCAGAAGAGCAGGAGGCGGTACCGGCGCCGCGCGAGCAGCGCGGCGACGCCGACCACCGCGAGCACCGTGAAGTAGTTGACGTCGTGCCCGCCCGGGGCGACGAACCGGAGCGCGTCCTCCCAGACCGGGCGGCCCGAGAACGTGCGTCCCGACCGGCCGCCGCCGCCGACGCCGTAGCGGTCGCTCAGCACGTGGAGCGTCTTGACGTAGTAGGGGACGAGGGTCACGAGGAGCGCCACCGCGCCCGGCCACGACACCCGGACGCGCTCGGCCATCCCACCCGGCGCGTACAGCCACGCCGCGCCGAACGCGGTGAGCGCGTACAGCGGCGCGGTCGGGTGGACGAACACCGACAGTCCGAGCGCGGCACCCGCCGCCAGCCAGAGGCGGCGGTCGCCGGAGTCGGCGGCGCGCAGCGCGAGCACCGTCGACCACATGAGCCATGCGAACAGGAGCGTGTGCGGCCGCCCGAACGTCGCGTAGAGCACCGGGATCGGCGAGATCGCGGTCAGAACCACGACGGCGGCCGACCCGTCGTCGCCGAGCAGCCGCCGCGCGATCAGCGCCACCGCAGGCAGCGCGAGCACGAGGAACACGAGCGACGGCACCCGCAGCGCCGCCGGGCCCGGCCACCAGCCGAGCAGGAAGTGCTCGAGCCAGAAGTGCACCGGCCCGCCGCCGCGCTGCGTCGAGACGATGTGGAAGATGTGGGCGAACGAGAAGTCGGAGAGGCGGAGCGTCAGCTCCTCGTCCACGTTGAGCGGCGTCCACCAGACGGTGGGGAGGGCGAGCCAGACGAGTGCGGCGGTCGAGGCGGCGACGGCGGCCGCCGGGAGGAGGCGCCTACTCCGTGCCGGAGGCAGCGAGTGCCTCCATCTCCGGCGTCTCGGGCGCCGCACGGTACGGATGCTCGTCCTCGACGTGCGTCTCGTGGTAGACGCTTTCGGCGTTGACTGCCCAGATGTCGTGGTTCGCGCCGGCAATGAGGTTGTCGACGGCGCGCATCGCCGTCAGCATCGAGTGGTCGGAGTTGTTGTACCTGTGCAGGCCGTTGCGTCCGACCTGCTGCAGGTTCTCGACGCCGTCGAGGAACCGGCGGATGACGCGGACGCGCTCGGCATAGTCGGCGTCGTAGATCGGGTACGCCTTCGGGACGCGGATCGCGTAGCCGCGCTCGACCTTCGACTTCGGCGCGAGGCGCAGGCGCGCGAGCTCCTCGGCGGCGAGGTCGACGAGGTCGTCGTCGTCCATCGACCACAGGTCGTCGCCGGCGAAGCAGAAGTACTCCATCCCGACGCACGCCTTTGTCGGGTCGGGGACCATCCACGGCGACCAGGAGCGGAAGTTCTGGATCCGGCCGACGCGGACGCCGGGCTCGTGGATGTAGATCCAGTTGTCGGGGAAGAGGTCCTCGCCGTCGACCACCAGCGCGACCGTCAGGAAGTCGCGGTAGCGGAGGCCTTCCGCCGCGTCGAGCACGCTCTCGGGCACGGGCGGCTTGATCATGCGCACGACCTCGCGAAGCGGCAGCGACGAGATGACGGCTTTCGGCAGCGTGTACGCGACACCGCCGGCCTCGACCTCGACGACGCGGCTCCCGGCGAGCTCGAGTCGCGTCACCGGCGCCGACAGCAGCACCTCGCCGCCCTGCGTGCGGATCGCGTCCGTCATCGCGTCCCACATCTGGCCGGGGCCGTAGCGCGGATAGTTGAACTCGGAGATGAGGCTCTTGATCTTGTTGCCGCGGTTGCCGAAGAACGCAGCCCGCGCCGCCGAGAAGAACGAGAGGCCCTTGATGCGCTGCGCGGCCCACTCGGCGCGGATCTCCGAGGCCGGCACGCCCCAGACCTTCTCGTTGTAGCTCTGGAAGAAGAGCTCGAAGAGGCGGCGGCCGAACCTGTTCGTCACCCACTGCTCGAGCGACTCCTCCTCGCCCTTCGGCCGCGCGGCCGCGGCGAGGTACGACGCCATGCAGCGCGCGAGCTCGACGGGGCCGAGCTTCCGGATCACGTCCGGCCCCCGGAGCGGGTAGTCGAGGTAGCGGTTGTTCCAGTAGATCCGGGACATGCGCGGCCTGCGTAGGAACTCGTCGCCGAGGACCTCGTGCCAGAGGTCGTCCACCTCGAGCGCCTTCGTGAAGAAGCGATGGCCGCCCAGGTCGAACCGGTAGCCGTCGCGCTCGACCGTCTTCGCGAGCCCGCCGACCTGGTCCTCTGCCTCGAGGACCACCACGTCGCGGCCCTCCTTGCCCAGCAGGTAGCCCGCGGTCAGCCCGGCCGGGCCGCCGCCGAGGACGAGCGTCGTCTGCGTGGTGTCGTTCGCCATCCGAGAGAGGGGCCGGCGGTCGCCGTGGCGTCGATCGTATCGTTGCTACCGCGTTCTGCGGTAGACAAACGCCTGAAGCGGCTTGAAGTAGTTCTCCTTCAGCGCGATCTCGTCGCTCCGGACGTGTGCGACCACGGTGACGCGCGGGTCGTGCTCGAGGATCCAGCTCCAGTCGGACGCCTTGCGCCAGACGAGCTTCGTCCACCGGGCGCGCCACGCGCGATAGTCGCGGAAGACGGGCGCGACGACGACGAAATCGCCGCCCTTCGGCACCGTGGCGAGCAGCGCGTCGAGCGTGGGCTTCTCCCTCGCCTGCTTCAGGCGCGTGACGGCGTCGCGCCAGTCGAAGATGTGCGGGTCGTCCGTCGGCCCGAGCGTCGTCGCCCACCGGTAGCCCGCGCCGGTGTAGTAGCGGAGCACCGGCACCTGCTCCGGGTGCGTGGAGACGATCAGCTCGCCCGGCTTCAGGTACGGCCGGACGCCCGCCATGATCCCGCGCGCGTTCTCCTTGTCGTTCTTCACCGAGTACCCGGCGAAGACGAAGACGAGCGCGACGAGCGTGGCGAAGCCGACGCTCCGCGCGCGGTCGATCGAAACGCCCGCCAGCAGGATGACCGGCCCGAAGAGCACGGCGAAGTAGCGGGTCGTCCATGCGGGCGAGATCTGCGACGCGACGAACGCGACGACGACCGTCGTCGTGATGATCGTCAGGAGCGCGACGATCTCCCGCCGTTCCTCCGTGCGCCGGTGCAGCACGATGCCTCCCAGCGCGGCACCGCCGACGAGCACGAGCGCGATGAACGGCGTGTCGCCGCCGATCACGGCTCCGGCGGAGAGGACGAGGTCGTGGAAGCTGGGCCGCGTCGACCAGGGCGCGCCGGTGTGTGCCGCCTGCGAGAGGAGCGTCGGCACCCACGGGAGGTACAGCACGGCGACGCCCACGGCCGCGACGAGGAACAGCCGCAGCCGGTCGCGCGCGAAGACGAGCGTCGCGACGGCGAGGCCGACGCACAGGAAGAGGCCCCAGTTGTGGCTGTACGCGAGGAGGGCCGTGGCCACGACGAACAGCGGGATCCACGCGCGCCGCGCACGCAGGATCCCCTCCACGTACGACCACGTGACGACGATCGAGAGCAGCGCCTCGAGCTCGTACATCCGCGTCTCCTGGGCGTAGTACGTGAGGAACGGGTCGAGCGCCGCGAGCACGGCGGCCGCGAGGCCGGCCCGGCGGCCGAAGATCGCGCGGCCCGCCGCGTACGCGAGCGGGATGCAGAGGAGGCCGAACACGAGCGACAGGGAGTGGGTCGCCGCCTCGGTGTCGCCGAAGACGCGCACCCACAGCCCGAGCAGCATGTAGTAGAGCGGCGGCGACCCGTCCTGACGCAGCAGGTGCGGGATCGACGTCCAGTGCTCGTGGGCGATCCCCACCGAGATCCCCTCGTCGATCCAGAAGCCGGCGTGGAGCTGCCGCGTGCGGACGAACAGCGAGATCAGCGTCAGGAGCGGCAGCGCTACCGGGACGAGCCAGCGAGCCGCGAGCGCCGCGTCGAGGCGGCTCCTCATCGCCGCCGGCGCGCGTACCGGGCGAGGAAGACGGCGAGTCCCGCGACCGTGATCGGGACGAAGAGCACGAAGCGGAGCACGAGCAGGTACCCGAGCGCGGGCAGCTCGAGCGAGCGCAGCGCGAGCAGGACGGCGGCGTCGAAGGTCCCGACGTAGCCGGGCGCGGCGGGCACGAGCGCGGAGAGGTTCGTCAGCGCCATCACGTACAGCGCGCCCGTGAGCCCGAGGTGGACGCCGACCGCCGCGCCGACCGCCGCGTACACGGCCGCCTCGAGCGCCCAGAGGACGAGCGACAGTGCGAGCAGAGCAGGTCCGCGCCGGGAGAGGAGGACCCGCGTCGCCCCGAGCACCGGTGCGGCGGCGGCGCGGGCCCGCGGCGAGAGCCGCCAGACCGCGGCGGCGGCAGCGAGGACGCAGACGCCCGCGGCCAGCACGTACGGGAGCGGCCCGAACGCGAGGCCGCGGTCGAGGACGACCGCGGCGAAGATGAGCGCGAGCGCGGCGGCGTCGAGCGCGCGCTCGGCGATGACCGTGCCGAGGACGACGCGGCGGGCGCCGCCGGTCAGCATCACGCGCATCAGGTCGCCGGCGCGTGCCGGGAGCGTGTTGTTGCCCATGTAGCCGACGAGCGTCAGGCCGTAGACGGCGCGTCGCGGTCGGCCGACGCCGGCCGTCGCGAGGATCGCGTGCCAGCGCTCGGCCCGGAGCCCCGTCGCGGCGGCGTAGATCGCGAGCGCGAGCGCGAGCCGCCCGAGCGCGCCCCCGTCGAGCGGGATGTGCGGCGCGCGCTGGCGACTCGCCCACCAGGCGATCCCGCCGACGGCGGCGAGGGACGTCCCCGCCTGGAGCAGCCCGAGCCGGCGGGCACGCGCATCCTCGACGATGGCCACGAAGGCGCAGCTTAGAGCGCGGCTTCGTCCGCCGGAAACGGCACCAGGGTCACGACCTTCCGGGTGGCGCCGTCGCCGTACACCACGTCGACGGCGTCGTTCCTCCGGTAGGTCCCCGCGACGCCCAGAAACAGCGAGAGCCACCGCCAGAAGCCGAGCCGCCCCTCGTTCGCGAGCTCGCGGCGGAAGACGAGGCTCCGTCCCACCTGCTCGAAGTCCCTTCCGGGCTGCTGGAGGACGCCGTTCACGTACACCTCGAACGGAGACGTCACGTGGTCCGGCAGCTGCACCTGCGCACGACTCGTCGCTTCCACGCCTATACGATGCCACCGGCCGTGCGTCGCACCATCCTCGCCATCCTCGTCACGAGCCTGGCTGCGCTCACCGTTGCTGCCACGGCGCTCGCGGGGAACGCGGGATTCCTCCCCGGCGAGGCCCATTCGCCGAACGCCCACCGCGTCCACGACGCGTTCGTGTTCGTCGCGATCTTCACCGGCATCATCTTCTTCGCCGTCGAGGGGACGCTGATCGCCTTCATCGTCAAGTACCGCCGCGGCAAGCGCCCGGCGACCGCGGAAGGCCCGCAGATCCACGGCGCGACCCGCCTCGAGATCCTCTGGACGGTGATCCCGGTGGTGTTCCTGGCCGCGATCGGCGCGTTCCTCTTCTACAAGCTGCCCGGGATCGCCGACGCGCCGAAGGCCGCCGCCGCGGACGAGACGACGGTCGACGTGACCGGCGCGCAGTTCTACTGGCAGTTCACCTATCCGAACGGCGCGGTGTCGATCGGCCGCATGGTCGCGCCCGCGGACCAGGTCGTCCACGAGCGGATCACGGCGCCCGACTGGGACGTCATCCACTCGTGGTGGGTCCCCGACTTCGGCGGCAAGTACGACGCGATCCCCGGGAAGGTCAACAAGACGTGGTTCCAGGCACGGTCGGGCGACTACGTCGCACGCTGCTACGAGCTCTGCGGCATCCAGCACGCGGCGATGAAGGGCAGCGTGCACGTCGTGCCGCGCGCGCAGTACGACGCGTTCGTCGCGAAGCGCGCGTCGTCTGCGGGGACGTACGACCTCGGCCGCGAGGAGTGGACCGGCGTCTGCCAGAGCTGCCACCGCCTCGACCATCCGTACATCGGGCCGGCGCTCGGTGGGAACCCGCTGCTCGCCGACCGGAGGGGCCTCGAGAGGCTCGTCCGCAACGGGCAGAACCAGATGCCGCCCGTCGGCCGCACCTGGAGCGACCACCAGATCGACGCGCTCGTCGCGTACACGAAGCAGTTCGCGAAGCGCGGAGGCTCGTGACGTGGCGGTGAACGCCGAGACCACGCTCCCGTACCGCGCCGACTGGCGCCGCGGCCGCGTCACGTCGTGGCTGACGACCGTCGACCACAAGCGGATCGGGATCCTGTACATCGCCACCGCGCTCGTCTTCTTCGCGCTCGGCGGGCTGCTCGCGCTGCTGATCCGTACGCAGCTCGCCACGCCCGGCGAGCACGTCCTGACGAAGAACTCCTACAACGAGGTCGTCACGATGCACGGGACGACGATGATCTTCCTCGTCATCGTCCCGATCCTCGCCGGCTTCGGGAACTACCTCGTGCCGCTGATGATCGGCGCCCGCGACATGGCGTTCCCGCGCCTGAACGCGCTCTCGTACTGGCTGTACCTGCTCGGCGGCATCGTGCTGTACCTCAGCTTCTTCGCGAAGTACGGCGCCGCCCGCGACGGCTGGACCTCGTACGTCCCGCTCTCGACGCTGCACGCGCCGGGCCAGGGCCAGGACCTGTGGATCCTCGGCCTGCACATCCTCTCGATCTCGTCGCTCGCGGGCGCGATCAACTTCGTCGTGACGATCCACAACATGCGCACGCCCGGCATGTCGTGGATGCGGATCCCGCTCTTCTGCTGGACGATCGTCACCTACGGCTGGCTGCTGATCCTCGTGCTGCCGGTGCTCTCGGCCGGGCTCACGCTTATGCTGCTCGACCGGCAGGTGGGGACGCACTTCTTCGACCCGAGCCACGGCGGCTCCCCGCTCCTGTACCAGCACGTCTTCTGGTTCTTCGGCCACCCCGAGGTCTACATCATGATCCTGCCGGCGATGGGGATCGTGTCGGAGATCCTCCCGGTGTTCGCGCGCAAGCCGATCTTCGGCTACAAGGCCGTCGCGATCTCGACGGCAGGCATCGCGTTCTACTCGCTGCTCGTGTGGGCGCACCACATGTTCGCGGTCGGGCTGCCGGTCGGCCTCGACATCTTCTTCATGCTGAGCTCGATGATCATCGCGATCCCGACGGGCGTGAAGATCTTCAACTGGCTCGCGACGATCTGGCGCGGCAACCTCAGCTTCGACACGCCGATGCTGTGGGCGCTCGGCTTCATCGGCGTGTTCACGCTCGGCGGCATCTCGGGCATCTTCCTCGCCGCGTTCCCGATCGACTGGGCGGTGCACGACACCTACTTCGTCGTCGCGCACCTCCACTACGTGCTCTTCGGCGGCTCGATCTTCGCGATCTTCGGCGGCCTCTACTACTGGTGGCCGAAGATGTTCGGGCGCCGCCTCGACGAACGGCTCGGGAAGGCGCACTTCTGGCTGACGTTCATCGGCTTCAACCTGACGTTCTTCCCGCAGCACATGCTCGGGATGCTCGGGATGCCGCGGCGCGTCTACACCTACCACGAGCACGGCTTGTGGCTCGCGTACAACCTCATCTCCTCGATCGGGTCGTACGTGATGGCGCTCGGCACGCTCGTGTTCGTCGCGAACGTCGTGCGCACCGCGCAGGTCGGCGCCCGGGTCGGGAACGACCCGTGGCGGGCCGACACGCTCGAGTGGTACACGACGTCGCCGCCGCCGGCGTGGAACTTCGAGACGGTCCCGTACGTGACGAGCGCGCGGCCGCTGCGCGACCTGCGCCGGCGGCTCGCGGAGACGCGCGGGTTCTGATGGGCCTCTGGGCGCGTGTCACCGCGCTGGCCGCGGTCGCCGGAACCGGCCTCGCCGTCGTCTCGGGCGCGGCCGCGTGGGACACCGCCCACCGGGTGCTCGCGGCGATCGCGCTACCGCCGATCGCGGCGCTCGTCGCGATCGCGTGGGTGTCGGCCCGGCGTCTCCTCGCGCCGGCGGTCGCCGCGCTCGTGCTCTTCGGGCTCGCCGCGCTCGTCACCGGCCGCGGCGCCCATCTCGCCTTCGCCGCGCTCGCGCTCGGCGCGTCGGCGTGGGTCGCCGCGGCGGCCTTCCGGTCACACCTCGACCAGGGCCCGTGGCGCGACTACGTCACGCTGACGAAGCCGCGGATCATGTCGCTGCTCCTGCTCACCGGCGGCGCCGGCTTCGTCGTCGGCGCAGGCGGCGGCGGCTCGCTGCCGGCGTTCGGGCTGACGGTCGCGGGCCTCGCGCTCGCGTGCGGCGGCGCGTCGGCGCTCAACCACTACCTCGACCGGGACATCGACCGCCTGATGGGCGAGCGCACCGAGAAGCGGCCGGTCGCGTCCGGTCGGGTGCCGCCCGCCGCGGCGCTCGAGTTCGGTCTCGCGCTGAGCGCGTTCTCGTTCGTGCTGCTCGACGCGCTCGTCAACCTGCCGACCGCGCTCCTCGCACTCGCCGGCAACCTCTTCTACGTCGTCGTGTACACGCGGCTCCTGAAGCGGTCGACCGCGCAGAACATCGTCATCGGCGGCGCCGCGGGCGCCGTGCCCCCGCTCGTCGGGTACGCCGGCGCGACCGGCCACCTCGGCTGGGCCGCCGTCGTCATGTTCGCGATCGTCTTCGTCTGGACGCCACCGCACTTCTGGGCGCTCGCGCTGATGATCAAGGAGCACTACGCACGCGCAGGCGTGCCGATGCTGCCGGTGACGCGGGGCGACCGCGAGACCGCGCGGCAGATCCTCCGGTACACGGTGGTGCTCGTCGCGGTGACGCTCGCGCCGGTGGCCGCGGGGACCTTCGGCGCGGTGTACGCCGTGGCGGCGGTCGTCCTCGGCGCCGCGTTCCTGTGGCTCGCCGTCGAGGTGCGGCGGACGATGGCCCGGGCCGCGGCCGTCCGGCTCTTCCACTTCTCGCTCCTCTACCTCGCCCTGCTCTTCGTCGCCATGGCGATCGACACGGCGGTCTAGATGTCGCAGACCGAGGTAGCGCGGAAGAACGTGCAGTGGGGGTGGGCGCTGTTCGCCCTCTTCTGCGTGCTCTTCGGCGGGACGATCGGCATCGCGTTCGTCTACCTCTGGCTCGCCTGAGCGACGACCTCGCGTTCGCGGCGCGGCTCGCCGACGCGGCGGACGCGATCACGACGGACCGGTTTCGCGCCGCCGACCTGCGCGTCGACACGAAGCCCGACCTGACGCCGGTGTCGGAGGCCGACCGCGACGCGGAGGAGGCGATCCGCTCGCTCGTCGCGTCGTCCGGGCGCGGCGAGGGCGTGTTCGGCGAGGAGTACGGCGACGACGGCGGCGACACGAGGTGGATCGTCGACCCGATCGACGGGACGATGAACTACGTGCGCGGCATCCCCGTGTGGGCGACGCTGCTCGCGCTCGTCCGGGAGGGCACGCTCGTCGCCTCGCTGGTGTCGGCGCCCGTGCTCGGCCGGCGCTGGTGGGCGGCGCGCGGCGAGGGCGCCTTCGCGGACGGCGTGCCGTGCCGCGTCTCGGCGGTCGCGCGGATCGAGGACGCCGTCGTGTCGACGACGTCGGCGCGGGGCATGCCGGAGGGCTGGCGGGAGGTGGTGGACCGCGCGTGGTCGAACCGCGGCCTCGGCGACTTCTGGCAGCACTGCCTCGTCGCCGAGGGCGCGGTCGACGTCGCCTGCGACAGCGTGATGAAGCTGTGGGACTACGCCCCGGTCCAGCTCCTCGTCGAGGAGGCCGGCGGCCGCTGCACGACCTACGCCGGCGGCGCCCCGGCGGTCGACGCCAGCTTCGTCTCGACGAACGGCCTCCTGCACCCGGAGGTGGTCTCACTGCTCTCGGTCTGACAGCAGTCCGACTCGTGTCTGACCGAAGCGGAGCCGGGGATCGGCCTGATCGACGAACTGCCGCAGCCGCTCGCGTGCCTGAGAGCGACTCGACCCGAAGAGGCGGAGGAGCTCCGACTCGTCGACGAGCGGATCCTTGGGCGCCACGCCGATCGCCGCGCCGTACCCGCACCAGGGCCAGGTCTCCGGCGCATCGCACAGCTGTGCCCGCGGAGCGTTCCAGGCGATGTACCGGATCACCTCGTAGAGGTGGCTCTCGGTCTCGACGATCGTGTCGAAGTACCTCCGCTGCCAGAGCGCCCCGCGCCGGCCGTGGCGCCGGTTGTACAGCCGCGCGTACAGCGAGTTGAGCCGGTGGAAACCGCTGCTCAGCGTCGGTTTCCGAAGGCGAAGGAGCAGGTGGAAGTGCGTCGTCATGAGCGAGTACGCGAGGACGCACCACTCGCTGCGTCGAGCCTGAGCCCCGAGCATGCGGAGGAAGAGCGCGCGGTCGCTCTCGTCGGCGAACAGCTTCGTCCCGTGGACGGCCTTGCTGTTCACGTGGTAGATCGCGCCGACGATCTCGATCCGCGGTGGGGCCACTCTCCGACACTGCCAGGACGCACCGGCACCGTGACCGCCGGCGCGAAACCGTGACACTTTCGGCGCTCTCTCGTGTGTCAGACACGTGTCGGACACGTGTCTGACCGAGGGGTCTACGCGGCGGCCGCTGCGCGCACCGCGGCCTCGTAGACGCGGTCGCGGGTGAAGCGGTCGAGCTGGGACGAGAGGACGTCGCTCGCGTTCGGGGGGTTGCCCGGCGGGAAGGGTGCCGCGGCGCCGTCGAGGTCGATCCCCTCGAGACGGTCGTGGTCGTCGATGTCCAGGGCGAGCGCGTGGCCGAGCCTCGACTCGAGCCACCCGTGCAGGAGGTACGCCTGCGCCCGGGTACCGTGGACGCGCATCGTCTCGACGCGGTCGATGTCCGGCCAGAGCGACGCGAGGAGCCCGCGCCAGCGCTCCGTGCGGTCCCAGGCGATGTCCGAGACGGCCACGTGGTCGAACAGCTCGGCGACCCGCCCGTACGCCGCCGGCAGGTCGGCCCACTCCGTCGAGTCGACGATGAGCCGGTCGGCGACTCCCATGAGCTGCTGGAACGACCCCGAGCCCCACTCGGGCTCGCCGCGCCAGCGGCAGAACACCGGCAGGTCCGAGATGAGGAGCGGGAGGACGATCGACGCCGGCGCGGCCGCGCGCGCACCGCGCAGCGTGAGCTCGATCACCTCGCCGCAGATGGCGCGGTCGCCGATCGGGAAGCACCGCAAAGAGACGAGCGCGTCGAGCCCGTCCTCCTCGCCCGGCTTCGGCACGAGCAGCAGCGTCCGCGACGGGTGCCGCTCCGCCATCCCGGCGAGCGTCTCCTCCGCCGCGTGCTGCCACTCCGGCGGCGCCCAGGCGATGTGCGTCATCACCGACGTGCGCAGGTTCGGCTGCGCCCCCTCCTGCGACGACTCCGAGCGCAGCCGCGCGAGCTCGCGCTCGATCTGCGCGACGGTGACGTCCTCGCCCGTCCACTCGTCCTCGATCGGGCCCGGGGTCAGTGACGTCGCCACGACCGCCCGTCCCGGTGCAGCAGGTCGTCCGCCGACGAGGGGCCCCACGTGCCGGCCGCGTAGTTCGGGAACGACGGCCGGTCGCGACGCCACATCCCGACGATCGCGTCGACGAGCGCCCACTGCTCCTCGATCTCGTCCGAGCGCGTGAACAGCGTCGCGTCGCCGAGCATCGCGTCGAGGATCAGCCGCTCGTACGCGTCCGGGAGCCCCTCGCGGAAAGCGCCGCCGTAGAGGAAGTCCATGTGCACCGTGCGGATCGCCATCCCCTGCCCCGGCACCTTCGCGCCGATCGCGAGCGAGATCCCCTCGTTCGGCTGCACGTGGATGAGCAGCACGTTCGGGCGGAGGCCGTCGGCGGCACCGTCGTCGAACGGCGGGTGCGGCGCACGCTTGAACTGGATCGCGATCGTCGTCTCGCGCCGCGCGAGCCGCTTGCCCATGCGCACGTAGAACGGCGTGTCGGCCCAGCGCCAGTTGTCGACGTAGAGCTTCGCCGCGACGAACGTCTCCGTCATCGATCCGGGAGCGACGCCGTCCTCCTCGCGGTACCCCCGCACCTCCTCGCCCTCCACGAACCCGGCCCCGTACTGCCCGCGCACGAGGTGCTTCGGCCCCGGCGTGTGCAGCGACTTCAGCACCTTCACCTTCTCGTTCCGGACGGAGTCGGCGGTGAAGTCGATCGGCGGCTCCATCGCCGTGATCGCGATGAGCTGCAGCAGGTGGTTCTGGAAGATGTCGCGGATCGCGCCGGCCTGCTCGTAGTAGCCGGCGCGGCCCTCGATGCCGATCGACTCCGCGACGGTGATCTGCACGTGGTCGATGAACTGGCGGTTCCAGATCGGCTCGAAGATGCCGTTCGCGAACCGGAGCGCGAGCATGTTCTGCACGGTCTCCTTGCCGAGGTAGTGGTCGATCCGGAAGACCTCGTTCTCCGCGAAGTGCTGCTGGATCTGCGCGGTCAGCTCGCGCGCCGACTCGAGGTCGTGTCCGAAGGGCTTCTCGATGATCAGCCTCACCCACCCCTCGGCGGAGCGCCGCTCGGCGATCTCGTCGACGAGCGTCCCGATCGCGCTCGGCGGGACGGCGAAGTAGTAGACGCGGTTTCCGCCGGTCCCTCGCTCCCCGTCGACCTTCGTGAGCGTGTCGCGCAGCTCGTCCTCGCCCCTGTCGTCGGCGAAGTCGAGCGTGATGTAGTGCATCCCCTCGGCGAGCTTCGACCAGACCTCGTCGTCGAACGCGTCGCGCGCGTGCTCCTGCACGGCCTGCTTCATGCGGTCGCGGAACTCCTCGTCCGTCTCCTCGCTGCGCGCGGCGCCGACGATGCCGAAGTGCTCGGGAAGAAGGCCCCGCACGGCGAGCGCGTACAGCGCCGGCATCAGCTTCTTCGACGTCAGGTCGCCCGAGGCGCCGAAGATGACGAGAATGCACGGGTCGGGCCGGCGGCGCAGCCGCAGGCCCTCGAGGAGCGGGTTCTCGGCGGCGACGCTCACGCCCGCGGATCTTGCGTCTGGGCCTGCGCCACCTCGACCGCGCGCACCGCGTGACCGCCGAACTGGTTGCGGAGCGCCGCGTTGACCTTCGCCGCGAACGATTCCTCCTGCCGCGACGCGAACCGGGCGAAGAGCGCCGCCGTGATCACCGGCACCGGCACGTTCTCGGCGATCGCCTCGGCGATCGTCCAGCGCCCCTCGCCGGAGTCCTCGACGTAGCCGCGGATCTTCTCGAGGTCGGACCCGTCGAGCTCGAACGCCGAGTGCAGCAGCTCGAGGAGCCACGAGCGGACGACTGAGCCGTACCGCCAGATGCCGGCGATGTCGTGCAGGTCGAGGTCGAACTCGGACGCGCGCATCACCTCGAACCCCTCGGCGTACGCCTGCATCAGGCCGTACTCGATGCCGTTGTGGACCATCTTCACGAAGTGACCCGCGCCCGCCGCGCCCACGTGCGCGTACCCGTCCTCCGGAGCGAGGTCGCGGAACACGGGCTCGACCTGCGCGACCGCCGCGTCGTCGCCGCCCACCATGAGGCAGTAGCCGACCTCGAGGCCCCACACGCCGCCGGAGACGCCGGCGTCGACGAAGTGGACGCCGCGCTCCTGCGCGCGGGCATACCGCGCCTGCGAGTCGCGGAAGTACGAGTTCCCGCCGTCGACGATCACGTCGCCGCGCTCGGCCAGCTCGAGAAGCGTCCCGAACGTGTCCTCGGTGATCTTCCCCGCCGGCACCATCATCCAGAACGAGCGCGGAGCGTCGAGCTGGTCGCGGAGCTCCTCCAGCGTCCCGGCCGTCGACTCGACCTTCGGGTCGTACGTCTTCATGTCGTGACCGCGCTCCTCGAGGCGCTTCGTCATGTTGCCGCCCATGCGGCCGAGGCCGATCATCCCGAGCTGCATCAGATGTCCTCCAGTCGAATCCGCGCGACCCGGCGGCCGCGCTCCTGCAACGACGCGAAGTCGCCCGCCGCCTGCGCGCGGATCAGCTTCCCGAAACCGAACGGCTGATCGGGGATCGGCAGCTCGTCGCCCGTGTCGTCGACGACCTGCAGGAAGAGCCCCGTCGCCGGCCCGCCCTTGTGCAACTGCCCCGTCGAGTGCAGGTACCGCGGGCCGAACCCGTGCGTGACGACGCACCCGGTCGCCTCCCGCGCGCGCTCGGCGAGCGCCAGCAGCTTCGCCTCGTTCTCCGCCGTCGGATCGACGAACGCGAGGATCGCGACGTAGTCGCCGGGCCGGGCCTGCGCGAAGAGCTCTTCCGGCGAGCCTTCCGGGGCGACGACGGGATCCTCGCCCGAGGCCAGGATCTCACGCGTCTTGTCCTTCGCCGACTGCACGTCGGGCTGGTCGAACGGGTCGATCCCGAGGATCGAGCCGGCGACCGCGACGGCGAACTCCCAGCGGAAGAACTCCTGCCCGAGCTCGTACTCGCCGGAGAGCCGCACGTCGTGCCCCTGCCGGTCGGGCCCGTCCGGCGACTCGCCCGGAGCGGGGACGAGGCCCTTCCCCTGCTTTCCCGTCGACTCCGCGATCAGCTGCTCCACCCAGAGGCCGAAGCCGGCCTCGCTCTCGGGCACGCACACCTTGTCGCGGCCCTCGCGCCAGCCCTCGCCGAGGGCGAGGCCGAGCTCGAGGCCGGGGTTGCCGTCGGCGAGCCGGCACGCGTCCGCCATCTCCTGCGCGCGCTGGAGGAAGCGCGTCACGTCGATCCCCATCAGCGCCGCCGGGACGATCCCGAACGGCGACAGGGCCGAGTAGCGGCCGCCGATCGTCGGCTCGCCCGGGAAGACGGCGTCGAAGCCGCGCTCCCGCGCGAGCGACTCGAGCTCCGAGCCCGGGTCCGTGATCGCGGCCCAGACGCCGCCCTTCCGGTGGAAGTAGTCCGTGTGCGAGCGCGTCTCGAGCGTCGACCCGGACTTCGACGCCGACACGAAGAGCGTGCGCGAGACGTCGAGCTTCGCCTCGAGGTCGCGGATCGCCTGCGGATGCGTCGTGTCGAGGACGTGGAACGTCTCCTGGCGGAACGTCCGCCGGATGACCTCGGGCGCGAGCGAGGAGCCGCCCATCCCGAGCAGCACGACGGCGTCGATCCGGTCGACGACGCTGTCCGCGAACTGGAGCAGCAGGTCGACGTCCTCCTGCATCCGCCACGGCTCGTCGAGCCAGCCGAGCCACTTCGCCTCGTCGCCGCCCGTCCACACCGACGGGTCGCGCGCCCAGATCCGCTCGACGATCTCCGCGGGCGACCTCATGCGGCGGCCAGCGAGCCCCGCTTCGCGCGGACGCTCTCGACGATCTCGTCGAACGAGTCGGCGAACTTCTTGACGCCCTCCGCCTCGATCGTGTCGACGACGGCGTCGTACGACACCCCGGCCTCCTCGAGCCGGACGAGGAGCTCGCGCGCGTCGTCGACGTCCTCGAGCACGGTGTCGCCGCGCACCTCGCCGTGATCCTGGAAGGCGCGGATCGTCTCGAGGGGCATCGTGTTCACCGTCTCCGGCCCGACGAGCTCCTCGACGTAGAGGACGTCGCGGTACGCGGGGTTCTTCGCGGACGTCGAGGCCCACAGGCAGCGCTGCTTCGTCGCGCCCTTGCCCTCGAGGAACTCCCACCGCGGCCCCGCGAACGCCTCGAGGAAGTGCTGGTAGGCGAGCTTCGCGTTCGCCACCGCCAGCTTCCCCTGGAGCTCGGGATGGCCGGCCGCCTCGAGCAGCCGGTCCGCCTCGGTGTCGACGCGCGACACGAAGAAGGACGCGACCGACGCGATCTTCGACGGGTCGCCGCCGCCCGCGACGAGCCGCTCGAGCCCGCGCAGGTACGCCTCGACGACGGCCTCGTAGCGCTGGAGGGAGAAGATCAGCGTGATGTTGATCGACGTCCCGTGCGCGATGCAGTCCTCGATCGCCGGCAGGCCGGCCATCGTGGCCGGGATCTTCACGTAGAGATTCGGCCGGTCAACCTCCGTCGCGATCCACCGCGCCTGCGCGAACGTCCGCTCCGTGTCGTACGCGAGGGCCGGCAGCACCTCCATCGACACGTAGCCGTCGACCCCGTTCGACGTCTCGTACGCGGGCTTCAGGACGTCGCATGCGTCGCGGATGTCCTGCAGCGCGAGCGAGAAGAAGATCTGCTCCGGGTCGTCCATCTCGGCGAGCAGCTTGCGCATGTCGTCGTCGTACGCGTCGCCCGAGGAGAGCGCCTTCTGGAAGATCGTCGGGTTCGACGTGACGCCGGTGACCGCGTCCTCCTCCATCATCCGCTTCAGCTCGCCCGAGTGGACGAGGTCGCGCGAGAGCGTGTCGAACCAGATCGACTGCCCCCGCGCCGCGAGCTCATGCAGCCGCGACTTAGCCATCCTTCATCGTCCTTTCCATCTCGGCGACCTTCAGCAGCCGGGAGACGTATCGCTCCCCGCCGTCGAACGTCGCGTTCAGAAACGCCGTCACGAGCTCGCGCGCGAGCGAGGGGCCGACGACCTCGGAACCGAGGCACAGCACGTTCATGTCGTCGTGCTCGACGCCCTGATGCGCCGAGTACGCGTCGTGGCAGATCGCCGCGCGGATCCCGGTCAGCTTGCAGGCCGCGACCGACGCGCCGACCCCTGAGCCGCAGACGAGGATCGACCGCTCCGCGCGCCCGTCCTGGATCGCCTCGCCGACCTCGCGCGCCTTGTCGGGGTAGTCGATGCGGACCGCGTCGGTGTCGGTGCCGAAGTCGACGATGTCGTGGCCCTGGAGCGCATCGAGGACAGCATCACGGAGGTGGACGCCGCGGTGGTCGAACGCCACCGCGACCCTCACAGCACCTCCACCCGCGCGATCTTGCCCTCGTCGAACGTGAACCGGAGCGGCATCGTCATGCCGTCCGCCTGCACCATCGCGATCGCGTGGCCGTCCTGCCGGACCTCGATCCCCTCGAGGCGCACCGACGGCAGCTCGCCGTCGATGACGAACCCCGGCGAGACGACCGACAGGAACGTCCTCACCGCCTCGGCCTCGTTCACGCGACGCGCTCCAGCAGCGCCGACGCCCGGGCGACGACGTTGTCCGCGGTGTACCCGAACTGCTCGAGGACCGTCGTCCCCGGCGCCGACGCCCCGTAGTGCTCGAGCGACAGGGACGCCCCGCGGTCGCCGACCCAGCGCGCCCAACCCAGCGCGACGCCCGGCTCGATCGAGAGCCGCGCGGCGACCTCCGGCGGCAGCACCTCGTTGCGGTACTCGGCCGGCTGGAGCTCGAAGAGCTCCCAGCACGGCATCGAGACGACGCGGACGGCGGTGCCCTCGGCCGCGAGCCGCCGGCCCGCCTCGAGCGCGAGCCCCACCTCGGCGCCGGTCGCGATCAGGACGAGGTCGGGCGACGAGCCGGAGTCCCAGAGGACGTAGGCGCCGCGCTCGAGGCCGGCCGCGGCCCCGAGGTCCGAGCGGTCGAGGGTCGGGACCTTCTGACGCGAGAGCGACAGCGCCACCGGCCCGTCGCTCCGCTCGAGCGCGACCTTCCACGCCCAGGCCGTCTCGTTGGCGTCGGCCGGCCGCACGAACCACAGGTTCGGGATCGCGCGCAGCGCGGCGTAGGTCTCCACCGGCTGGTGGGTCGGCCCGTCCTCGCCGAGGCCGACCGAGTCGTGCGTCCAGACCCAGACGACCGGAAGCCCCATGAGCGCCGAGAGGCGCACCGGCGGGCGCATGTAGTCGCTGAAGATCAGGAACGTCGACCCGTACGGCTTCAGGCAGCCGCCGTGCGCGGCGATGCCGTTGACGAGGGACCCCATCGCGTGCTCGCGGATGCCGAACGCGATGTTCCGCCCCGACCAGCGCGCCGAGAAGAGCCCGCCCCCGACGAACTCCGTCTTCGTCGACTCGACGAGATCGGCCGCTCCGCCGATCATCGTCGGGACGGCGTCCTTGAACGCCTGCATGACCGCCTTCCCCGCGTCCCGCGTCGCGAGATCGTCCCCCGGCTCCCACACGGGCAGGTCCCACGCGCCGACACGTCCGTCCCACGCCGCGTCCCACGTCTCGCGGGCCTCGGGGAACGCCTCCGACCACTGCGCGAAGCGGGTGTTCCACGCGGTCTCCGCCTCGTTCCCGCGGTCGATCGCGCGCATGTGGTCGGACACCTCGTCGGGGACGAAGAACTGCCTGTCCGGATCCCACCCGAGCGCCTCCTTCGTCGCGCGCACCTCCTCGACGCCGAGCGGCGACCCGTGCGACTTCGCCGTGTCGACGGCGCGCGGCGCGCCGAAGGCGATGTGGGAGCGGACGACGATCAGCGACGGCCGCGCCTCCTCGGCGTGCGCACTCGCGATCGCGTGGCGGAGCGCGGCCAGGTCGTTTGCGTCGGCGACCGACTGCACGTGCCATCCGAGCGCCTCGAACCGCGCTGCGCGATCCTCGGTGAACGAGATCGACGTGGTGCCGTCGATCGTGATCCGGTTGTCGTCATAGAAGTAGACGAGCTTGCCGAGGCCGTTCGTGCCGGCGAGCGAGGCCGCCTCGTACGACACGCCCTCCATCAGGTCGCCGTCGGAGCAGATGACGTAGACGCGGTGGTCGACGACCGGCGCGTGGCCGGGGCGGTTGAACGTGTCGGCGAGGAACCGCTCCGCGATCCCCATCCCGACGCCGTTCGCGAATCCCTGCCCGAGCGGCCCGGTCGTCACCTCGACGCCTTCGGTGTGACGGAACTCGGGGTGGCCCGGCGTCTTCGACTGCCACTGGCGGAACCGCTTGAGCTCCTCCATCGACAGGTTGTATCCGGTCAGGTGCAGCGCCGAGTACTGGACGACGCACGCGTGGCCCGCGCTCAGGATGAAGCGGTCGCGGTTCGGCCAGTGCGGGTGCGCGGGGTTGTGCTGCATCACCTCCGCGTACAGGAGGTACACGACCGGCGCGAGCGCCATCGCGGTCCCCGGATGACCTGCGTTCGCCTGCTGCACCATGTCCATCGACAGCGTCCGGATCGTGTCGATGGAGAGCTGTTCGATCTCCGAGTTCGGCAAGTCTCCTCCCGGGGGTGCGCTTCCCCCGCGAGCGTAACGACTAAGCCTGCGCCGCCGCGGCGCTGATCTCCTCCTTCAGCGCGGTCTGCTCGTCGTCGTCGAGACCGGTCGCGGCGGCGGCCAGCGTCCGCCGCCCCTGCCGGAACCGGTACACGGCCTTCTCGCCGGAGAAGTCACCGTCGAGGTCGGTCGCGTCGTGGCCCGTCGGGTCGCCGAAGAACCGGAACGTCCGCCCGAACTCCTCGGAGAAGAAGGCGGACACGGTGTCGTACCGCGCCTCCTCGTCGCCCGCGAGGATCCGGCCCAGCGTCGTGCCGTGGTAGGCGGAGTTCGACCAGTGCTCGATGCGCCGGTGCCGCCCGTAGAGCGGGTCGAAGAACTCCGCGACGTCGCCGATCGCATAGACGCCCGGGCGCGACGTGCGGAATCGCTCGTCGACGACGACGCCGCTGCGGACCTCGAGGCCCGCGTCGCGCGCGAGCTCGACGTTCGGCTCGACGCCGACGCCCGCGACGAGCAGGTCGGCGGGCGGGATCTCGGTCGCGCCGAGCCGGAGGTCGACGCCGTGCGCGCGGTACGTGTCGTGCAGCGCGTCCGAGAGCGGCGGGCACTGGAGGGCCGCGAAGAGCATCGGCTCGCGCACGATCTGCGTCACGCGCAGGCCGAGCTGCGTGAGCGAGGCCGCGACCTCGCAGCCGATGAAGCCGCCGCCGACGACGGTGGCGGTCGTCGCGCTCTCGGCGCGCCGCCGAAGCTCGAGCGAGTCGTCGATCGTCCGCAGCACGAGCGCGTCGGGGAGCGGGCGCGGCCGCGCGCCGGTGGCGATCACGACGACGTCCGCGGCGGGGAGCGCGTCGAGGCGCTCCTTCCGCACCTCGGCTCCCTGCACGTCGATCAGGACGCTCTCCGGCGGCGCCTCGCCGCGGAGGACGCGCTTCGAGAGGCCCGGCCGGTGGTACGGCCCGTGCGGGTCCTGCGACCACACGAGGATCTCGTCGGTCCCCCCGGCCGCGCGGTAGCTCTCGACGACCTTCGCGGCCGCGAGGCCGCCTCCCACGATCGCGATCATGTCGCCTCCTCCAGACGCATCAGTCTCCGTTGTTCTTCCAACGCGTGCAGATGGATTTCGTGGCGGTCACGCCGCGGCTCGACGACGCGCGCGACCGGCGCCGGGGGCGTCGGCAGCCCGAGCCGCTCGAGCGTCACGACGGCGGCGCCGCGCGCCGAACCCTCGGCGACGCCCGAGACCTCGACGGGCCGCCCGAGCGCGTCCGCGAGCACCTGCAGCCAGCCCGGGTTCGCGAGCAGCCCGCCGCCGGTCGCGACGACGGCCTCGAGGCCGCCGATCGCCGCGAGGACGTCGACGAGGCGATACGCGACGCCCTCGAGCGCAGCCTGCGCGATGTCGGCCGGCGTCGTCGCGAACGAGAGCCCGTGCACGAGCCCCCTGCGGTCCGGGTTCCAGCCGAGCGACCGCTCGCCGCCGAGGAAGGGCAGGAACGTCAGCCCGTGCGCGCCCGGCGGGCGGTCCGCGATCTCGTCGAGGTCGTCGGCGCGAAGCGTCTGCAGGAGCCAGGCGTGCAGGTTCCCGCCGTCGGAGAGCGCGCCGCCCTCGCAGAAGCGGCGGTCGTCGACGCGGTAGAGGAAGAGCCCCGGCCGCGGCGTCGCCTCCTCCGCCGCGTAGACGACGCGCGCCGCGGCGGAGGTGCCGACCATCACGGCGGCGCGGCCGCGGCCGGTGCATCCGGCGCCGACGTTCGAGCACGCGCCGTCACCCAGCGCGGGCCAGACGCCGGCGACCGGCTCGTCCGAGACTGGCGCGAGCCGGGACGGCTCGAGCCCGAGCGCCTCGAGCGTCTCTCCGTCCCACGCGAGCCGGTTCGGATCGAAGAGGCCCGTGCCGCTCGCGGTCGAGACGCTCGTCCGGAGCTCGCCGACGAGCTTCCACAGCAGGTAGTCGCAGAACGAGACGTACCGCGGCGCGTCGATCGCCGCGATCTTCGCCGGCCAGAACGCCGGGTGCAGGAAGCAGCCCGTGCGGGCGTGGTACGCCTCTGCGTCGAGCGGCGGCGGCGCGCCGACGAGGTCGCGCCACGTCAGCACGGGCCCGAGCGGACGGTCGCGGCGGTCGAGCGGGAGCAGCGAGTGCCAGAAGCAGGAGATGGCAAGCGCGTCGCCCTCGCCGACGTGGCCGAGGACCGCGCGGCACGCGTCCACGAGCGCATCGGCGTCGTACGTGCCGTACGGAAGGTGCGCGTCGCCGGGCTCGGCGACGCCGTCCTCGCCGTACGCCACCGCCCGCACCGAGGAGGAGCCGACGTCGAGCGAGACGATCCGGACCACGGGAGCGGAGGATAGTTTGGAACCGTGGCCGTCCTGATCGCATCGGCGCTCCGCAAGGAGCTCTCGGGCAGCGTCCTGTTCGACGGCGTCTCGTTCAAGGTGGAGCGCCGCGACCGACTCGCGCTCGCCGGGCCGAACGGCGCGGGGAAGACGACGCTGCTGCGGGCGCTCGCCGGCGAGATCTCGCTCGAGGGCGGCGAGCTCGCGTGGGAGAAGGGCGCGCGCGTCGCGCTGCACGACCAGCGCCCCCCGGCGGAGTCCGCGCGCCCCCTGCGCGACTACGTGCTCGCCGGCACCTCTGACCTCGCCGCGGTCGAGGGCGAGCTGCGCGCGCTCGAGCAGCGGATGGCCGGCGGCGACCACGACGCGGCGACGCTGCGACGCTACGCCGAGGCGCAGGCGCGGCTCGAGCACGCCGGCGGCTACGACTGGCGCGACCGCGCCGCCTCGGTCGTCCGCGGCCTCGGGTTCACGGACGACGACCTCGACAGGCCGCTGGCGACGTTCTCGGGCGGCGAGCTCACCCGCGCGTCGCTGGCACGCGCGCTCGCCTCGCAACCCGACCTGCTGCTCCTCGACGAGCCGACGAACCACCTCGACATCGAGTCGCTCGAATGGCTCGAGGAGATGCTCCGGACGCTCGACGCCGCCGTCGTGCTCGTCGCGCACGACCGCTGGTTCCTCGAGGCGGTGACGACCGCCGTCCTCGAGCTGGAGGGCGGCAAGTCCGTGTACTTCCCGGGCGCGTGGCACGTCTGGCGCCGCGAGCAGGCGGCGCGCGACCTCCACCAGGCAAAGACGGCCGAGCGGCAGGCCGATGAGCTCGAGCGGCTCGAGCGGTTCGTCGAGCGGTTCCGCGCGAAGGCGTCGAAGGCGCGCCAGGCGCAGGCGAAGCTGAAGCAGATCGAGAAGCTCCAGGCGAACCGCGTCACCGCGCCCGATCACCGGCGCCGGACGCTCGGCTTCGAGTTCCTGAAGCCGGCCCGGTCGGGGCGGGACGTCGTCGTCGCGGACGGCCTGCGCGTCGCGGCGGGCGACAAGCTCCTGCTCGAGTCGGCGTCGTTCGCGGTCGAGCGGGGCGAGCACGTCGCCCTCGTCGGGCCGAACGGGTCCGGCAAGACGACCCTCCTCGAGACGATCCTGGGCAGACGCGCACCCGCCGCCGGGCGGGTGCGGCTCGGCCACGGCGTCGTGCCCGCGTACTTCTCGCAGCACGAGGCGGAGCTCGACGAACGCGGGTCGGTGCTCGAGGCGGCGATGGCGGGGACGGGGTTGAAGCGGCCCGAGGCGCAGTCGCTCCTCGGCCGGTTCCTGTTCTCGGGCTGGGACGA
>DASWRL010000054.1:0-5279 GCA_036403195.1 Gaiellaceae bacterium | reverse complement strand
TCGTGGACAAGGGCTGGATCGTGATCCTCGCCTCGATCCCGACCGGGAAGGGACGGTCGAGCGCCGAGGCGTTCGTGCGGAAGGCCAACGGCAAGGGCATCGCCGGGCTCTCCGTCCTGAACTCGTCGAACAGCCGCCCGCTCCGCGGGGGGTACTGGGTCGTCTACGCGGGTCCGTTCAAGACGATCGCGCAGGTCAACACCGAGGCGGGGAGCGTCCACGCCTCCGGCTTCGGGTCCGCGTACGTCCGTCAGCTCGTCGTGTACCGCGCCCGCTAGAGGAGAGAGTCATGGCTGAATTCACCTACGACGCGATCAACGCCCAGGGCATGTCGCTCACCGGCGTCCTCAGTGCACCCGACGTCGCCGCGGCGCGCGAGCAGCTCCAGGCGAAGGGCCTGCTGCCGAAGTCGCTCACCGAGCAGGCGGCGGCGGGGGAGACCTCGGCGGGATCCGCCTTCAAGAAGATCAAGCCGAAGTCGCTCCAGGTCTTCGCGCGCCAGCTCGCGACGATGATCGAGGCCGGCGTCAGCGTCGTCGCGGCGCTCGTGACGCTCGAGGAGCAGACCGACGACAAGTACCTCAAGCAGATCGTCGCCGAGGTCCGTGGCGACGTCGAGACGGGCACGATCCTGTCGAAGGCGCTCGCGCGGCACCCGCGCGTGTTCAACCGCCTGTTCGTCGCGATGGTCGCGGCGGGTGAGCAGTCGGGCACGCTCGACACGGTGCTCGACCGCGTCGCGTCGCAGATCGAGGCCGAGACGAAGCTGAAGCGGCGCGTCAAGGGCGCGATGGTCTATCCGGCCGTCGTCATGACGTTCGCGACGCTCGTCCTGATCTTCATGCTCCTCTTCATCGTCCCGGTGTTCCAGAACGTGTTCGACTCGCTGGGCGGCCAGCTGCCGACGCCGACGAAGATCGTCATCGCGGCATCTCACACGCTGCGCAACTACTGGTTCATCATCTTCCCCGTCGTCGGGTTCGCGATCTGGTCGCTCCGGCGCTGGATGCGCACGGAGCAGGGACGGCAGCTCTGGGATCGGTTCCGGCTCCGCGTCCCGATGAAGATCGGCGACGTGGTTCAGAAGGTCGCGCTCGCGCGGCTCTCGCGGACACTCGCGACGCTCGTCGCGGCCGGCGTCGACATCCTCACCGCCCTCGAGATCGCCGCCGGCACCGCCGGCAATTGGGTGATCGAGCAGTCGCTCCGCCACACGGCCGAGCGCGTGCACGAAGGCGTCCCGATCAGCGGGCCTCTCGCGGACGACCCGGTCTTCCCGCCGATGGTCAGCCAGATGGTGCGCATCGGCGAAGAGACGGGCGAGCTCGACAAGATGCTCGGAAAGATCGCGGACTTCTACGAGGACGAGGTCGACGCAAGCATCCAGTCGCTCACGTCGATCATCGAGCCGGTGCTCATGATCGGCGTCGGAGCCATGGTCGGCACGATCGTGATCTCGATGTACCTGCCGATGTTCAAGCTCCTCACGCTGATCAAGTAGCCGCCGCCCGCCGCCGCGGACGACGACGGAACGGTTTCGGACGCGGCATACTCGATGAGCGGCCACTGACGGAAACGCTCAGCGGCGAACCGTGTCCGGCCAGTCGAGCATCGCACCAGGTTACGTATGGACGGAACCCCGGGTACGCTGGCGGCGTGGGGGTCTTGCGCGAGGTCGTCGACGCGGATCTGCCCGTCTTCTACGAGCACGAGCGTGACCCGGAAGCGGCGGCGATGGCTGCGTTCCCGTCACGCGAGCGGGACGTGTTCATGGCGCGCTGGGCGAAGACGCGCGCGGACGAATCGGCACTGACTTGGACTGTCGTCTCCGACGGGGCGGTCGCCGGCAACATCGGCTGCTGGGCGGACGACGGACGCAGGTTCGTCGGGTACTGGATAGGACGAGAGTTCTGGGGCCGCGGACTCGCGACGCAGGCCCTCACGGAACTGCTCGACCTCGTCGAAGCGCGTCCGCTGCACGCATACGTCGCGATGAGCAACGTCGCCTCGGTCCGCGTGCTCGAGAAGTGCGGGTTCGTGAAGGTTGAAGAGCACGCAGGCGATGACGGGACGGTCGAAGTCCTCCTGGAACTGCGGCCACCAGACCACCAGGCTCGCGCTTAGCGCGGAACGGGATTCAGGCGTCGTAGTTCTCGTCCAGCGCCGTCGCGACGTCCTCGTCCTGGAGACCGCGCTCCCAGCCGGGGCCTTCGCGCGGGACGGGCTCGACGATCGTCACGTCCGCGACGTCCTCGAGGCGGCACGAATCGCGGTCGCCGAGGGCGATCCGTCCGTCGTCGCCGACGAGGGAGGCGAGCAGCTCCCGCGGGTCGCCGCCGCTTTCCGGTCGCTCGACCGCGAGGTCGAGGTCGGGCCGGTCCGCGAAGCGCAGGCGTAGCGTCACGAGCACGTCGCCGACTCTACGGCACCGCTCAGGCGGCGAGGTACAGGCCGTACGCGAGCAGCACGAACCAGGCGAGCTGCACGATCGCGACGACGGCGATGACGGATACGCCGAACACGCTCGGGCGCCGGGCGCCGATGCGCGCCGGCGCGGGCTGTACGACCGCGGTCCGCTGGGCGTCCTCGACCGGAAGTGCGGTTACCGTCACGTGCTCTCTCCCTCTGGTACGTCTGGACCGTTATCGACGCGCCCCGCGCACGAGAAACGCTGCGGGGCCGCGGATTTACGTCAGCCGTACAACCCCGCCGGGAGCGCCGCCTGGGGGCGCTACTCGAGCGGGGAGCGAAGGTACGCGTCGCTCCCGTCGAGCCAGTCCTCGCGCGGCGGCGTGAAGACGTCGACGTCGAGCGAGTCCTCGAGCGCCTCCGCGGAGTGCGGGAGGTGCGGCGGGATCGTCAGGACCTCGCCGGCCCGCACGTCCACGACCTCCGACTCGTCCTCGCCGAGGCGGAACCGCAGCGTGCCCTCGAGGATGTAGGTGATCTGCTCGTTGTGGTGCGCGTGCTTCGGCACGATCGCGCCCTTCTCGAAGTAGACGTGCGCGATCATCATCGAGCGGCCCGTGATGATGCGCCGGCGGATCTTCGGGCCGAGCTCCTCGCGCGGCAGCGCGTCCCAGGTGTAGTGCGCGGCGCCGGTCACCGGCCTCACCCTATCCGCGCGCGACGCGGTGCTGGCACGATGGGACGGCCGTGAGACCTGTCGTCGTCGCCGCCGTCAGAACCCCGATCGGCCGCTACGGCGGCGCGCTCGCCGAGGTGCGCCCCGACGACCTCGCCGCCGTCGCCCTCGAGGCCGCCGTCGAGCGCGCCCGCATCGACCCGGCCGAGATAGACGACGTCATCCTCGGCTGCGCGAACCAGGCCGGCGAGGACAACCGGAACGTCGCGCGGATGGCGCTGCTCCTCGCGGGCCTGCCGCAGTCGATCCCGGGCCTGACGGTGAACCGCCTGTGCGCGTCGGGCCTCTCGGCCGTCGTCGAGGCGTGCCGCGCGATCAGGGCCGGCGAAGGCGAGCTTTTCGTCGCGGGCGGCGTCGAGTCGATGACGCGGGCGCCGCTCGCGATGATGAAGGCCGGCAGGCCGTGGTCGCGCGGGAACGTCGTCGCCTACGACACGCACCTCGGCTGGCGGTTCCCGAACCCGCGGCTCGAGGCGATGTTCCCGCTCGAGTCGATGGGCGAGACCGGCGAGAACGTCGCCGCGGAGTGGAACGTCTCGCGCGAGGACCAGGACGCGTTCGCGCTGCGCTCGCAGCAGCGATGGGCGGCGGCGCAGGCGGCGGGCCGCTTCGACGACGAGCTCGTCCCGGTCGGCGACGTGACGGCCGACGAGCACCCGCGCCCCGAGACGACGCTCGAGAAGCTCGCGTCGCTCCGTCCGGCGTTCCGCGACGGCGGCACCGTGACCGCCGGCAACGCGAGCGGCGTCAACGACGGCGCCGCCGCGCTCGTGATCGCGAGCGAGGACAAGGCCGAGCGCCTCGGGATCGAGCCGCTCGGCGGCTACGTCGGCTCGGCTGCCGCCGGGGTCGACCCGCGCCTGATGGGCATCGGCCCGGTTCCCGCCGTGCGCAGGCTCCTCGAGCGGACCGGCGTCGCGATCGACCAGATCGACCTCGTCGAGCTGAACGAGGCCTTCGCCTCGCAGTCGCTCGCCGTCGTCCGCGAGCTCCGGCTCGACGAGGAGCGGGTGAACGTGAACGGCGGCGCGATCGCACTCGGCCACCCGCTCGGCATGAGCGGCGCCCGTCTCGTGGTGTCGCTCCTGCACGAGCTGCGCCGCCGCGGCGGCGGGATCGGCCTCGCGGCGCTGTGCGTCGGCGTGGGGCAGGGCCAGGCGGCCCTTTTCGACTCACGCGCCGTGTAGTCGGCCGTGCTACCCGCGCGAGCGCGTGCCGCGCACCGCGTGCGCGAGGGCCATCGGCGTCGGGATTCGCGCGCGGTTCTTGACCGCGAACAGCGACAGCGACACCACGAGCACGAAGTTCCCCGTGACGATGAACGTGTCCGCGAGGTTGAAGGCGATGCCGCCTCCCGGCGTGGAGAGCAGGAACGGGTTCGGGATCAGCAGGTGGTTCGTCGCGCCGGAGACGAGGTTGCCGAGCACGCCGCCGCTCAGGAACGCGGCGCCGGCCGTCACGGGCGCCGACGCGACCCGCGCGAGCGGCAGGACCGCAACGAGCAGCACCGCCGAGCCGATCGCCCACGAGAGCGAGCGCTGGTGGAACGCCCAGTCGGGTGTCGCGACGACGTGCTTCACCCACACGTCGACGAGCGCGAGCAGCCCGGCGAAGACACCGAGGCGGATCAGCCGCTGCCGGCGCGCCGCCATCCCGGGGAAGACCTCGACCGCGAGCGAGTCGCGCGTCCGCGCGAGCCACGACCGGCGGCCGGCCGCCACCGGGGCGACGCCGTACCGCAGCCGGTCGATCTCGGCGTGCAGCTCGTGCCTGCGCGCGGAGAGCCTCCGCTCCTGCTCGGCCGCTGCGTCGTTCGGGAAGATCGAGAGCCGGTCGTGGAGCTTCGCCCGGCGCGCGGAGAGCTCGCGCTCCTCCGCCTCGAGCCTCTGGAGCCGCGCCGCGGCCTCCGCGTCCATTCCCACGCCATACCTTTACCATCAGCCAGCACTTCGAATCCACTCACGAAGGGCTGGTCGGTTCCTGAGGAACGGGTGGTTTCGCAGCGAAGAGGCACTGATGCCCGACGACCTTCCCGACCTCGACGCGCTCGCCCTCAGGCTCGTGCAGCTCCGTCACCGCGAGCGGGACCTCGCGCGGCGGCTCGAGCGCGAGGAGGAGCGGCACGCGGCGTTCG